>NZ_JBYPZJ010000002.1:0-834176 GCF_057815135.1 Chryseobacterium sp. II3a
TATTGGATAAAAATTAAAAGTTTTTTTTTCGTTTGTTATCTTAGTAGATCTTACTGTTTCTGCCCATCTAAAGGCCCTTCTGCGCTTACTGATACTCTCGTTTTCAGTGGGGCAAAGATAGAGACTTCTTACATCCCCCGCAACTTTATTTAACATAAAGTTTACATCAGTATTACATTTGTGGATAAGTATTATAGATAACATATTGGTTTATTTATATTTATGTACTATTTTATACTTATCCACAATATTAGAGTTGTTTTTGAATACTGTAGAATGTCGTTTTAAACGCTGTATAATATGCATTTTATATATATGAATAATGAAAGCTATACATTATATAATATGATGGTGGCTTTCGAAAAAAAGCTTGAATAGGTTTTGGCTGTAGTATAAAAACTAGATTGATTATGGTGGATGCTTTATTTATATGGAGCAGCCTTGTTGAGATCCATACAGGATAGTAAAGTATTAGAAATAGAGCGACAATACAATCTGTGGTATTAAATAGGACTGTACAGGAAAGAAATAAAGATTAAAAGTTGGTGTTTATTATTTTTCCCCACAAATGACACAGATTTTCATAGAGAAGAAATGACAGGGTTACCACCCCGTCAAAAATTCAAAGAATTTTTGACACCCCCTCCAAAGGATGGGAATAATGGAAGCCGACCCATATGGATAATCATGATCATATTAATTGATGCCAACCTATTACCTATTACCTATTACCTATTACCTATTACCTATTACCTATTACTCATCATTTATAAATCCGTCCCCTACCCTAGCCCCGATAGAAACGGGTACCCCGCAACAAGAGTTGGAGAGGAGGAGGGTTTGAGGGTGGCCAGCTCAGTGTGAGGAGTATGAGTGGATAGCGGGAAAAAGCTCCTAAAAAATTGGAAAGATTGGAAAAATAAACCGTGAATAATAGTGGAAAGGGAAAGGGAGAAAAAAGAAATAAAAAAATTCCGTAAGAATCCTTTATAATAAGGTCCTTACGGAATGATTGTAAAACCGGAGTTTATATTTTTAATTCAGAACGTAAGATGTTCCGTCTCTTCCGTCTTTTAATTCTATACCTTCAGCTAGCAGTTTATCTCTGATCTGGTCTGAAAGTTCGAAGTTTTTGGATTTTCTTGCCTGGTTTCTCAATTCGATTAAAACTTTTAGAGTCTGATCCAATTTTTCATTATTGTTTTCCTCTATAGTCTGCAATCCTAGCACGTCAAAGATAAAGGCATTCAATGTTGACTTTAAATCTTCAAGATCTGCTGTTGAGATTGTTTCTTTGCTGTCATTTAAAGCGAAAATGTATTTTACGGCTTCAAACAAATGAGCGATCAGAATTGGAGAGTTGAAATCATCTGTTAATGCTTCATAACATTTGTTTTTCCATTCTGTAAGGCTGAATGCAGATTGTTTTGTGTCGTCCGGAGTAATAGAATTCAATACTTTCACAGCTTCCATCAATCTGATAAATCCTTTTTCGCTGGCGATCATTGCATCGTTAGAAATATCTAAGACACTTCTGTAATGTGCCTGCAGGAAGCAGAAACGAACAATTGATGGATGGAAAGACTTTTCAAAGAAATCATTATCACCTGTTACCAATTGCATTGGAAGAATATAATTTCCTGTAGATTTACTCATACGCTGAGAATTCATCGTCAACATGTTGGCGTGCATCCAATAATGTACCGGTGCAGCTCCATTGCAGGCTTTTCCTTGAGCAATTTCACATTCATGGTGTGGGAATTTCAAGTCCATTCCTCCTCCGTGGATGTCAAAAGTTTCACCTAAATATTTAGTACTCATAGCAGTACACTCAAGGTGCCATCCTGGAAAACCTTCTCCCCAAGGAGAGTTCCACCTCATAATGTGCGCTGGAGATGCTTTTTTCCAAAGAGCAAAATCTTGTGGATTCTTTTTCTCCCCTTGTCCGTCAAGATCACGGGTGTTTGCAAAAAGCTCTTCTATATTACGTTTTGAAAGTTCACCGTAGTTTAACCCTCTTTTATTGTATTCTAAAACATCGAAGTATACTGAACCATTGCTTTCGTAAGCGAAGCCTGTATCAATTAATTTTTGAGTAAGCTCGATCTGTTCTACAATGTGACCGGTTGCTGTAGGTTCGATATTCGGAGGAAGCAGATTGAACATTTCTAAGACTTTATGGAAATCCACAGTGTACTTTTGTACGATTTCCATTGGTTCCAGTTTTTCCAGTCTGGTTTGCTTCACAAATCTGTCGTTATTTACATCTCCGTCATCAGTAAGGTGTCCGGCATCAGTAATGTTTCTTACATATCTTACTTTGTAGCCTAAATGCATTAGGGTACGATAGATAAAATCAAAAGAAAGGAAAGTTCTTACATTCCCTAAATGCACATTGCTGTACACTGTAGGTCCGCAGACATACATTCCTACATTTCCTTCTAAGATGGGTTTGAATATTTCTTTTTCCGCTGTAAGCGAGTTGTATATTTTTAGTTGCATTTATTTTTTATTAAAAGATTCAATAGTTTTAAGATTCAAAAATTAGTTAAAATAAAAATCTGTCACAACAAATAATTGTTGTGATAAAAATTTTATGTGAAACCTTTTTAAATTTTATCATAATTAAATCGATTCTAAATGATGCTGCAAATGGTCTACATAATCCTTAATGATAAACTCCAGACTGAAAACCTGAGATTCTGTTTTGGTGGTATCACAAGTTTTCTGTAATGCTTCATCAGGAATATTTTCTACAATGTGAACAACCTGATAGTTTAAAGCTTTCCAAAGGTTAATTAACTCTGTTGTGGGAACATTCTGATAGTTCTGAGCCTTTACCCAAGCGTTCTGATCGTATACGATATTCTCGTTCTCTTTATATTGAGTGACTACAAATCTACGGATATTTGTAAAAGCACTGTCACAAAGATGGCCAATAATTTCTTTTTTTGACCATTTTTCGGGTGTTGATTTGTAATTCCATTCTTCTTCAGAAATTGCCTGGAACCTCTGAAGTTCTGCATCTATAATATTTTTAAGGATCTGGTAGTTCATTGATTAATCTAGTTTTGCATGGCTTCCTACATAATGTAAGAATTCCTGTCTTGTAATTGGATTGGTTCTGAAGATTCCGCTTAGTTCTGCTGTGATGGTAGAACTTGCAGTATCTTTAATTCCTCTACAGTTTACACAAAGGTGTTTGGCATCAATGATACATGCTACATTTTTTGTTCCCAGTGCTTCTTTCAGAGCTTCTACGATCTGCATGGTCAGTCTTTCTTGAACTTGTGGTCTTTTTGCATAGTAATCCACAATTCTGTTAATCTTTGAAAGACCAATCACTTCTCCATTGGAAATATATGCAACGTGTGCTCTTCCTATAATGGGTAAAAAGTGGTGTTCACAAAAAGAATATACTGTGATATCTTTTTCCACCAACATTTGGCGGTATTTATATTTATTAGAGAATGTAGAAATGCCCGGTTTGTTTTCCGGAAGAAGGCCTCCGAAAATTTCGTTCACATACATTTTGGCAACACGCTTTGGGGAATCTTTCAGGGAATCATCAGTCATATCAAGACCTAGGGTTTCCATAATCTCTCCAAAAAGCTCAGTAATTTTTTCTATTTTTTCCTGTGGCGATTTATCAAAAGCATCTTCCCTTATAGGCGTATGTTCTTTTCCAGTGAAAATATCATCGTCGTTATCAGTAAAATCAACCATTTTTATTATTTTGCAGCAAAAATACGGATAATATTGTTTCATCTATTTCAAATGGAGTGAAAATCATTATCTTTTATAACCTGCTCTGATTAAAACTATATGATTATTGTCGAAGAAGTACAAAACCAACATCACAAAAGGGAATTTCTGAAATTTCCCGCACAGCTTTACCAACACGACAAGAATTATATCCGCCCATTAGATCAACATATTGAGGAGATTTTTGATCCTGAAAAGAATAAGTTCTTCAGGAATGGTGAATGTAAAAGATTTTTATTTAAAAAAGACCATAAGATGGTTGGAAAGGTAGCTGTTTTTGTCAATAACTGTTACGAACAAAAACAGCCAACTGGAGGAATTGGTTTTTTTGACTGTATAAACGACCAGGAAACAGCTAATTTCATTTTTGATCATTGTAAAAACTGGCTTCAGAAAAGAGGGATGGAAGCGATGGACGGTCCTATCAATTTCGGAGAGAGGGATAAGTTCTGGGGACTTTTGATTGAGGGTTTTATAGAACCGTTGTATGGCATGAACTATAACTTTCCTTATTATAAAGATCTTTTTGAAAATTATGGGTTTCAGATTTACTTTGAACAGCTTTGCTTTACAAGACCCATATTTGCGGAAGTTTCACGGATTTTCACTATTGCTCATGAGAAAAACAGGAGAAATCCGGCCATCTCTGCACAACCCATGAAAAAGAATAACCTGCCTAAATTTGCTAAAGACTTTACGGAGGTTTATAATAAAGCATGGGCCGCCCATGGGGAGGGAAAACAATTGGAAGAAGGCAAGGTTCTGAAAATGTTCAATACCATGAAACCTATTATGAATGAACATATCTCATGGTTTGTCTATGAGAATGATCAACCTATTGCCATGTGGATCAATCTTCCGGACCTCAACCAGTGGTTTAAATACCTCAACGGAAAGTTTGGAGTTTGGGAAAAACTTAAATTTTTGTTTTTAAAACGATTTAAGAAGAATGAAAAAATGGTTGGGCTTGTTTTTGGTGTAGTTCCTGAATGGCAAAGAAAAGGAATTGATGGCTATATGATCTGGGAAGGCACTCAGCATTTGAGAAAGCATACAGATTTTACAATTACTGAACTTCAGTGGATTGGTGATTTTAACCCAAAAATGATTAAGATTGCGGAAACACTTGATACTACTGTGACGAGAAAACTGGCGACCTATAGATATTTATTTGATCGGAATAGGGAGTTTGAAAGGCATCAAATATTATAAATTCCTACTATAAAAAATTTAATATTCTCAACCACAAATAAAGAGAAGCTAAAAAAAGGTCTGTCTTCCAAAGAAAGTACTAAAAATTAAAGCCCCGGTTATGTTTATTAACAGGGGCTTATTATTTCATTATTATCTTAATCTTTGTATCATGATCAGACTTCGGTAAGAATTTCCTGTCCCTGGACTGGCACTCGCTATTGTTGTAAAATTATTTACTGATGGAGAGATCGTAAAGTCAAGAGGCTGTGCTGTTCCTGTTATATTAATGTAATCATCAAAAAAGAAAGTTGTGATCTGGTTGGAATTCACTGTAAAATTTGTAAATGAATATTCACTATTATTAACAATACTTTTTAGAAAGACACTATTTGAAGAACTTACAGAGCCAAAAGTCCCTATAAGCCTAACCTGCACCTTATAAATTCCCGGTTGAAGTAAAATCTGATCTGTGGTCCTGGATGGTGCTCCCTGCCCCGCTCCAACAGTAACACCTGCATTTATATTAAGCCCCACAATTGTATTAATGAAATTGGGAGCTGAATTAGGCGCATTGCCCATCTCAGCCGAGGTATCATGTGAATTGAATCTTAATGAGGCTTCTGTATTTATATTATATGTATTTGCATTGAGTCCTATTCTCAAAATCTGCCCTTCTGCGGAAATTGTATTGTTCTTGAAAACATCGCCATTATTATCAATCACCAAGCCGGTTGAAGCTGTACCCACAGGTAAAGTTGCCAGGCTTTCTAATCTTACCGGTGCCGAATTTGTATTGACATGAAATATTCTCTGTGGGCTAATGGTTCCTATACCCACTCTTTTGTTGGATGCATCTACTGAAAAGGTAGTCCCATCCACTGAAAAGGCATTTACAGCTGTTCCTGTAAATGACAGAGTATTTGCATTTTGTGTGACAATTCTATTTCCTGAAAGGCTTCCGTTTGCACTATAAATATTAGTTGAAACAAATGAATTATTTGCTGGATTATGCAGCTTTACCCATATTGTTCCATTATAGTAATAATAGCCTTCTTCATCCACATTTACTGTTTTTCCGACTTGCATACCTGTGGTTATATTGTTTATATAAACCAAAGTAGAAGTTGAAATTCCGGTCATGTTTTGTGCTCTTGCACGGTCTAGTCTTGGAATTAAAAGACCATCTACACCAGACGAAGTCCCTGTACTGTTTTTGGCGATAATGTCTAATGTGGCCTGAGGATTAGCTATTCCTATCCCAACCTGTCCAAATGCAGTACAAGTCAATGATGGGATACAAAATAAAAGGAAAATTTTTTTCATAATATTGTTGTTTTTTTATGTTTGTGACGAAAATACAATAAAAAATAATATTTTAAATTATCTAACACCTCACCTATTTAACTAAATATCAGTTAGTTAAATAAAAAAAACAACAATATTAATTAATTATTCTGATCCTATTCCTTTAAATATTCAAACATTAGTATAATTTTCAGATTTTTTTTTAAAATAATTCTCCTGCTATTTTTTTAATATTATCACTTTTCCCCATAGAGTAAAAGTGTAAAACAGGAACTCCGAAATCCAGAAGTTCTTTGCACTGGGCAATGGCCCATTCTATTCCGATCTGCTTAACTGCATCATTATTTTTTGCGTTCTCCACTTCATTGATCAATTCTTCTGGAAGATCTATTTTGAAAACCTGTGGCAAAATTTTCAGATGTTTTTTGGTAGCAATCGGTTTTATTCCTGGAATGATAGGTACTGTAATTCCCATTTCTCTTGCCTTTTGTACAAACTCAATGTATTTCTTATTGTCAAAGAACATTTGAGTTACAATATAATCTGCTCCGGCATCTACTTTTTGTTTCAGCCATTTCAGGTCATAATTCATAGAAGGTGCTTCCATATGTTTCTCAGGATAGCCTGCTACTCCGATGCAGAATTTATTCAGTTCATCACAAATCTGTTCTTCGTTGTGAAGGTATTTTCCTCTTCCCAGATTATTAATTTGGTTCACAAGATCCATGGCACTGGTATGACCGCCTTGAGTAGGTTCAAAATACTGATGTCCTTTCATTGCATCTCCTCTTAATGCCATCACATTATCAATCCCAAGATACATACAGTCTACTAAAAGATATTCTGTTTCTTCCTTGGTAAAACCTCCGCATAATAAGTGTGGTACGGTATCTACATTGTATTTATGCTGAATGGCTGCACAAATCCCAAGAGTTCCAGGGCGCATTCTTGTGATACGGCGCTCCATTAGTCCATTTCCCTTATCTAAATAAATATATTCTTCTCTTGAAGTAGTAACATCAATGAATGGAGGCTTGAATTCCATCAACGGATCTATATTTGTGTATAGATCCTCAATACCAATTCCCTTTTGTGGAGGAACCACTTCTAAGGAGAATAAGGTTTTTCCATTTGCGTTTTTAATGTGTTCTGTTATCTTCATATCAATTTTAATCTGCTAAATTTGGTGACAACCATTTTTTCGCTTCCTGGATGCTACAGCTTCTTCTGTCAGCATAATCCTTAAGCTGGTCTTCTGTAATTTTTCCTAATCCGAAATATTTGGCATGCGGGCTTCCGAAATAATATCCTGAAACAGATGCTGTCGGGAACATGGCTAAGCTTTCAGTAAGGAAAACGCCTGTATTTTCTTCTACTTTTAAAAGATCCCAGATGGTTTTCTTTTCCAAGTGGTCAGGACAAGCAGGATATCCCGGAGCTGGACGGATTCCTTTATATTTTTCAGCAATCAGTTCTTCATTGCTTAATTCTTCCTGAACGGCGTATCCCCAATATTCTGTTCTTACTTTTTTATGTAAAAATTCTGCATAAGCTTCTGCAAAACGGTCTGCCAGTGCTTTTACCATGATCGCATTGTAATCATCATTGGCTTTTTCATATTCTTCAGCTAGCTCATCCGTACCGAAACCTGTGGTTACACAAAATGCACCCATATAGTCTGTCTTTCCCGAACTTTGTGGAGCAATGAAGTCGCTTAATGCTAGATAATCTTTTCCTTTTGACCTTTGAGCCTGCTGTCTTAGGGTTAAAAACTTAGCCTGTTCATTATTATTTTCATCAAAAATCAGAATATCATCTGATTCGTTGGAGTTCGCTTTGAAGATTCCGAATATTGCTTTTGCGGTCAATAGTTTTTCATCCAGAATTCTCTTTAAAATAACCTGTGCATCTTTGAACAGTTCCTTCGCTTGTACTCCCACAACCTTATCTTCTAAGATATTTGGATATTTTCCGTGGAGATCCCAGCTTCTGAAGAATGGTGACCAGTCGATGAAAGGTAACAATTCTCTCAAATCCTGATTTTCGATTACCGTTATTCCTAGATTATTTGGTGTGAAAATTTCTTCGTTTTCCCAATCTACTTTGAAGCGATTTTCTCTGGCTTCTTCAATAGAAACATAATCTTTATCCACTTGTCTGTTCAGGAATTTCTCTCTGAAATCAGAATAATCATTCTTCAGATCAGAAACATATTCTTTATTTCGGTCTCCCAATAATGAACTTACTACGTTTACGGCTCTTGAAGCATCGTTAACGTGAACTACTGCATTTTTATATTTTAAATCGATTTTCACTGCGGTGTGTGCCTTTGAAGTCGTTGCTCCACCAATTAATAATGGAAAATCTAGATTTTGCCTTTCTAATTCCGATGCGATGTATACCATTTCGTCCAAACTCGGTGTAATCAAACCGCTTAATCCGATGACATCTACTTTTTCAGCAATAGCAGTCTGAATAATCTTTTCAGCTGGAACCATCACCCCCAGGTCAACAATTTCATAATTGTTACACCCTAAAACTACACTTACGATGTTTTTTCCAATATCATGAACATCACCTTTTACAGTTGCCATCAGAATTTTTCCGTTAGCTGGTCTTGATCCGTCTTTTTCAGCTTCAATAAAGGGCTGTAAATAGGCAACTGCTTTTTTCATTACCCTTGCAGACTTTACGACCTGTGGCAGGAACATTTTTCCGCTTCCGAATAAGTCTCCTACTACTCCCATTCCTGTCATCAGATTAATTTCAATAACATGAAGTGGTCTTTCTGCCAATAATCTTGCTTCTTCTACGTCTTCTTCAATAAAACGGTCAATTCCTTTTACCAAAGCATAAGTAATCCTTTCCTGTAACGGATTATTTCTCCACTCAAGGTCTTCAGTCTTTTCTTTTTTGACTGATTTATGTTTTTCAGAATAATCCAGAAGCCTTTCTGTAGCATCTTCTCTTCTGTCAAGGATTACATCTTCTACAAGCTCCAGCAGTTCCTTATTAATCTCATCGTAAACTTCCAGCATCGCAGGGTTTACAATACCGATATTCATCCCAGCTTGAATGGCGTGGTAAAGAAATACAGAGTGCATTGCTTCTCTTACGGTATCATTTCCACGGAATGAAAAGGATACATTACTCACTCCCCCACTCACAGATGCATAAGGAAGATTTTGTCTTACCCAGCGTGTCGCTTCGATAAAATCGATGGCATTTTTTCTGTGCTCATCCATTCCGGTAGCTACAGGAAAGATATTTAAGTCGAAAATAATATCTTCTGCCGGGAATCCTATCTGGTTAACCAGGATATCATAAGAACGTTTTGAGATTTCAATTCTTCGTTCAAGATTGTCTGCCTGCCCTACCTCATCAAATGCCATTACAATAACTGCAGCTCCATATCTTTTGATAGCTTTGGCGTGTTTGATAAATTCTTCTTCACCTTCTTTTAAGCTGATAGAGTTAACCACACATTTTCCCTGTGCTACCTGAAGACCTGCTTCCAGAATTTCCCATTTGGAAGAGTCTACCATGATTGGAATTCTTGCAATATCTGGTTCTGATGCGATTAAGTTCAGAAATTTAATCATCGATGCTTTTCCATCGATCAAACCGTCATCAAAGTTGACATCAAGAATTTGTGCCCCTCCTTCTACCTGGTGGCGGGCAATATCTAATGCTTCAGAGAATTTTTCCTCTTTGATGAGTCTTAAAAACTTTTTGGAACCGGCAACATTAGTTCTTTCACCCACATTGATGAAATTACTTTCCGGTGTTATGATAAGAGGCTCAAGGCCTGATAATCTTAAATATTTCATTTTATTCTTCTAAAATATAGTAGGCATTATTTGCATTCTGCCTCAATAGATCTCTGTGCTTGCCTAAAGCCGTGAACAGAGGAAACCTTTTATATGCCAAGCCATGTTCTTTAGCAAATTCTTCTATCTCTTCTGTGATCTCATTGTAATACATATAACTGTAATTGGGGAAAAGGTGATGGGCCACATGGAAATTAAAGTTCCCTAATACATTTCTTACCAACCAATTATTTTCTTTTAAATCATTGGTCACCTCAAACTGGTGATGAAGCCAGCTGAATGGGAGACCATTATCTTTATTCAACCTTGGAAAAGCGTTGTCTGGAAGCGGATGCAGCGGTAATAAAACAAACAGTGCAAAAATGCTTGCTGCAATCACCTGTAAAAACCAAGCCCCTAAAGCCAGCCCAATTGATACTTTAAAGAACACAATCGGAACTACGATTTGATAAAAAAAGTAAAACAGCTTATAACTCACCATTTTTACTTTTTCAACGACAGGTATTCTCCCCTGGGTTTTCAAAATCACTCTTTCCTTGTCAAAGAAGTCCCTAAAGTCTCTTATGAACATCCAATTGAACAAATACAACGGATATACTAAAAAGAAAAACTTATGCTGATACTTCTGAACTCCTTTTGCCTTAATCCAAGGCACTATTAACAACAAACCACTCTGCTCAATATCAGTATCCCAACCATCCACATTCGGATAGGCATGATGACTTGCGATATGCCTTTTCTTCCAGATATAGGAATTCGCTCCTACGAAATCAAAAATGTGCAACACCACTCCATTCAGCTTTTTACTTTTAAAGATATTATTGTGTGCGGCTTCATGGATCAGATTTAAATAAATTAAAACCAGAGAAATTCCCATTAAAATAAAACTCAGGATATACACCCAATGTCTTTCGGCATTCAACACTGCGAAGAAATATAAACCAATATAGATCAGTGGGAGAAAAACTGCTTTGATCCGAATATAGATATCCCTGTTTTCAGGAATCGCTTCTACCCTTTGGTTCACTTTCTTTCTCAGTTCATTAAATAGCTTGGCATCATCTAAATCTTTTAAGTAACTCGGCTTTTCCATTATATTAAATTTTGTGATTTATTTAAAGATAATATTTATAACCCAGCCTTCATTCTTGATTTTAATTAAAAAAATCTATCTAATCACACAAATTCCTTCAATTTTCTTGGCTCATATTTTTCTACCAGCTCCGCAATCGCTTTGATATGCTCGGGCGTAGTACCGCAGCATCCGCCAATAATGTTAATCAATCCTTTTTCTGCATATTCTTTGATCTGTCTGGCCATATCTTCCGGCGTTTCATCATATTTTCCGAAGGCATTCGGCAATCCTGCATTCGGGTAAGCTGAAACATAGAATTCTGAATTATGAGCCAATGTTTCCAGGTAAGGTGTTAACTGATCTGCTCCTAAAGCGCAGTTAAAACCAACACTTAACAAATTCAAATGAGAAACAGAGATCAAAAAGGCTTCAGCAGTCTGTCCGCTCAAAGTTCTTCCTGAAGCATCGGTAATGGTTCCTGAAACCATGATTGGGATTTTAATTCCTCTTTCTTCCTGAAGTTCATCAATCGCAAACAAAGCTGCTTTAGCATTAAGAGTATCAAAGATGGTTTCTACCAACAGGATATCTGAACCTCCGTCTAATAATGCTTCACATTGCTGTTTGTAAGCCACTCTCAGTTCTTCAAACGTTATGGCTCTGTAACCAGGGTCATTCACATCCGGGCTTAAACTTGCCGTTCTGTTGGTTGGGCCAATAGATCCTGCTACGAATCTTGGTTTATCCGGAGTCTTAGCAGTGTATTCATCACACGCTTTTCTGGCAATTTTTGCAGACTCATAGTTCAGGTCGTATACCAGCTCTTCCATGTGATAATCTGCCATCGCAATGGTAGTTCCTGAGAATGTATTGGTTTCAATGATATCAGCTCCTGCTTCCAGGTATTTCTTATGAACTTCTTCAATCGCCTGTGGCTGTGTAAGGGAAAGCAGGTCATTATTTCCTTTTACCGGATGTTCCCAGTCTTTGAAACGTTCACCACGATAGTCTTCTTCTTCAAACTTGTAGCGCTGAAGCATGGTTCCCATCGCTCCGTCTAGGACGAGGATGCGTTCCTTGAGGGCTTTGTTTAGTGATTCTATATTTGTCATCTCTTTTATAGTTGTTGAGTGAGGATGATAATTTGATAGTTGGTTGATAGAACTTCGTTCTATCTTGGGTTAAATCGCCCCGTTGGGGCTCTTTGTGATTAATCTAAGGCTTGTTTTAAGTCTGCGATGATGTCGTCTACATTTTCTAAACCTACTGAACAACGAACTAATCCTGCTGTAATTCCTACTTCGTTTCTTTCTTCGTCTGACAGTTTGGAGTGGGTTGTAGATGCCGGATGGGTAACAATCGTTCTTGTATCCCCTAAGTTGGCAGAAAGTGAACACATTTGGATCTTATCCAGGAAGTTTCTTCCGCCTTCTATTCCGCCTTTTATTTCAAAAGCAACAATATTTCCTCCTAGTTTCATCTGTTTTTTAGCTACTTCATAGTTTGGATGGGATTTCAGGAATGGGTATTTTACCAATTCAACATTAGGATGACTTTCTAAAAACTCTGCAACCTTTAATGCATTTTCGCAGTGTTTTTCTACACGGATTGCTAATGTCTCCAAACTTTTTGATAATACCCATGCGTTAAAAGGAGACAATGCAGGTCCTGTATTTCTCGCAAAAAGATAGATTTCTCTGATCAGGTCTTCTTTTCCTACTGCAATTCCTCCCAATACTCTTCCCTGTCCATCGATCAACTTCGTTGCAGAATGTACAACAACATCTGCACCATATTTGATTGGCTGTTGAAGATAAGGTGTTGCAAAACAATTATCTACAATAAAGATTAGGTTATGCTTTTTAGCAATTTGTCCGAAAAACTCCAGATCCAGGATTTCAATTGCCGGATTGGTAGGCGTTTCAAGATATAAGATCTTTGTATTCGGTTTAATATACTGTTCTACATTCTCTGCATCTTCTGCTTTGAAGTAGGTAGTTTCAATATTCCATTTTGGAAAATACTTTGTGAATAAAGTGTGAGTAGATCCGAAAACCGACTGACAGCTTACGATATGATCTCCGGCACTTAACAAAGCTGCAAATGTTGAATAAATAGCCGCCATTCCTGTTGCAAAGGCATAACCTGCTTCTGCACCTTCCATTTTTGCAATCTTTTCGGTAAACTCAGATACGTTCGGATTAGAGAAACGACTGTAGAGGTTTTTGGGTTTTTCTTCAGCAAAGCTCGCTCTCATATCTTCAGCATCCTGAAAGATAAAGCTGGAGGTAAGGTATAATGGTGTGGAATGCTCATCAAACTGAGATCTCTCTGTCTGGGTTCTTATTGCTGATGTTTCGAAATTTTCCATATAGTTTTAATTTGTCAATTTACCAATGTATCAATCTAACAGTTTCACAATGAGATTCTTCGATTTGCTCAGAATGACAATAACCAACATTGGTAAACTGTTACATGGCTAGATTGTTACATTAATTTTATTTTGTTTCACTTAGTCTTAAAATATCCCCGAATACTCCTCTCGCTGTTACCTGTGCTCCGGCTCCGGCTCCCATAATCACAATTGGATTTTCACCATAACTTTCTGTATAGATTTCAAAGATGGAATCTGACCCTTTCAGCTGTCCTAAAGCTGATGTTGCAGGGACAGAAACCAATTTTACATCCAACTCGCCTTTGTCTTTCTGTAAATCTCCATGTAAGTCTCCTACATATCTCAGCACATGACCAGGCTCCTGATTTTCCTTGATCTTCTGGTATTCTTCATCCAGCTCATCTAATCTTGAAAGGAATTCAGATTTTGAAACTTCAAGTAAGCTTTCCGGAACCAGATTCTGAATATTGATATCTTCGAATTCATTGATCAAGTCTAGTTCTCTTGCTAAAATCAATAGCTTTCTTGCTACATCATTTCCTGACAGATCTTCTCTTGGATCCGGTTCTGTGTATCCTTTTTCAAGAGCTTCGTTGATAATTGTGGAAAACTTATCATTTCTCAAAGAGAAGTTGTTGAAAACATAGCTCAATGTTCCAGAGAATACTCCTTTGATTCTTGTTATATTTTCTCCTGAAAGGTGTAATAATTTGATGGTATCAATTAACGGAAGACCAGCTCCTACATTGGTTTCATACAGATAACGTCTGTTGTTTTTACTCAACGTATATCTTAGTCTTCTATATTCTTCGATAGGAAGAGTGTTAAAGATTTTGTTGGAAGAAACAAGGTCAAATCCATTTTCAGCTAATGCATGATAATTTTTTACAAAATCCTTACTTGCAGTATTATCTACTACAATCAGATTCTCTAATTGATTTTCGTTGGAAAAATTAATCAGTTCCTCAACGTCTGAAGAATGTTCTGCTGTTAAAACCTCATCAGACCAATTATGATCGAATCCTTTTTTGTTGAATGCTATTTTCTTTGAATTCGCTACTGCAACCACTTTCAGATCTACTTTTTTACGTCTTTTGATCTCTTCTGAAGATTCAAGGACTTGCTGAATTAATGTTTTTCCTACATTTCCATGGCCAATAATTGCAAGATGAACGGTCTTCGGTTTTTTGAAGATCTCAGATTCTATAATGTTTCTTGTTTTTTCATCCTGTGAAGAAGTTACTACGATGTTTACTCTATTTTCACCGGCAACCTGATTTAAAAGCAATGGGAAAACATTGTTTCTCGCTAGTTCTGCAAAAACCTTATTGGAGTCTTCTGCTACAAAGCCAATTACAGAAACATTATTGATACTATATATTTGAGATACTTTTCCTGATTTTCTTTCTGCTTCAAATTCATCAATCAGACAAGCTACTGCCTTTTCAGCATCATTTTCGTGAACCAGAATAGAGATTCCGTTTTCAATAGCTTGCTGAGAAATGACTCCCACACTGATACGCGCTAAAGTAAGCGCTTTAAAAATTCGTCCATCAATTCCGATTTCCCCTAAGAAATCTTCTCCTTCAAATTTGACAATTGATCTATTCTTCAAAAATTTTATTTCTTTAGCATTTTTCATTACTTATAAAATGTTTTTTATGATATTATTTAATTGTTGATATTCCATTAGGAAGGCATCATGCCCGTGTATAGATTGGATCTCGTGATAAGAGATATTCTCCTTTTTCTTTTTCAGATTCTCAAAACACATTCGGATTTCAGAAGCCGGGAAGAATAAATCTGTATCTACGGAGATCATGTGCATTCGTGCTTCTATGGTCTCCAGAACTGTTTTATCAGTATTGATATTCATCAGCAAATGATTCATCAGCTTATACGCTTGTAAACTAAATCTTTCGTTTAATGCGTTACCATGATAAACCAGCCAGTCTTCCGATTCCAGGCGTTGCTTGTCCTGATTGTATTTATTTTGAAATCTGTCGTTAAGTGATTCAGGAGTTCTATAGCACAACATCGCATGGATTCTTGCTTTTTGTAATGGTTCTTCTTTATCATTCAATAAAAATTTCTGAACCATACATTGTGCATGAAGCCAATCATGAGTTCTGTAATCGCAGGCAATGGGAATAAAAATTTCTGCCAGCTTTGGTTGTTTTGCTAACATTTCCCATGCAATTCCCCCACCCAAAGAGCCTCCAATAATGGCGTATAGATTTGTAATATGTAAAGCTTCCAGCCCTTTCAGAAAGATATTGGCTATATCTGAAGGGGTAAAGTCTTCATAATCTTCAATTAAAAAATGATCGTATCCATTTCCAGGAATATTAAAACACAGAACTGTATATTTATTGGTATCAATGATTTGATTTTCTCCTACCAGTTGTTTCCACCAGCCTTTTTCTCCGGATACATTCGAATTTCCGGTAAGGGCATGGTTGATTAAAATGACAGGAGCTGTAAACAGGTCTTTCCCGAAAAGCTCATAGCTTAACGAGATATTGTATTCCTTTTGGGAATGGGTTTGATACGAAAGATTAATATAGTTTAGTTCTGTTTTCAATTCTATTATATATTTTAATACAATTGAAAATGCCACAGGAAATGGCTGAAAAGAACTTCAGTAAGTTATCTGTCCAAAATAATTTTGGTAGAACGTAGCACCTTCTTTGCTTGCGCAAAGGGTTGCTAAGGTTTCATAGGGTCTAATCCCTCAACCTTTCTTGATAACATTTTCAATATTTGAATGAACGAATGGTGCAAAGGTAGTTCTTTTCTTTTAAAATCAAAAAAAAATTAATTTAATATTTAAAAAAGCCCTTAAATACTAGTATCTCAAGGGTATATTAATTATTCTTCAGACAAAAATAATTGGAATTATTTTTCAAAAAAACTACCTTCGTATGGAAAAATGATGATATATGATCGCCGAAAAAGAAAGATTACAAGATACCAAATGGAAAAACTGGGGACCTTATGTAAGCAACCGGCAATGGGGAAATGTAAGAGAAGATTATAGCCCGGACGGGAATGCATGGAACCACACCAATCATAATAACGCAGAAAGCTATGCCTACCGTTGGGGTGAAGAAGGTATTGCTGGAATTTCTGATGTAAAACAGCTGTTCTGTTTTGCTCTTTCATTCTGGAATAAAAGAGATAAAATCGTTAAGGAGCGGTTCTTTGGTTTGAGTAATCCTCAAGGGAACCATGGTGAAGATATCAAGGAAATTTTCTATTATCTGGATAATACACCTACTCATAGTTATATGAAGATGGTTTATAAATATCCAATCAATGAATTTCCTTATGACGAGCTTGTTGCAGTAAACGGAAAACGCAGCAAACAGGAACCGGAATATGAGATTTTTGATACCGGAATTTTTGATAACGATGCTTATTTTGATATTTTCATTGAATACTGTAAAGCTGATCACAATGATATTCTGGTCAGAATAACAGTTTGTAACCGAAGCCAACAAGATGCACCCATAGTAGTAGCTCCTACTGTCTGGTTCAGAAATAACTGGAAATGGGGATACAATACCTATAAAGCTGACATGCATGCTTCTTATGACGGAAGTATTAATATTGAGCACGACAGTATTTCTATTAAGAAGTTTTATTCAAGAAAAGACAATATACAAAGGGTATTCTGTGAAAATGAAACCAATACCCCAAAGCTGTATGGAGCTCCACAGGCAGAAAACACTTATTTCAAAGATGGGATCAATGATTTTATTATTCATCGCAGCAATACAGTAAACCCTGAAAAAAGAGGAACAAAAGCTTCTTTTTTAATTGATGAACTCATTGATGCCGGACAATGTGAAACCTTTGAATTCAGACTTTGCCCTGAAGCCACTGCTGAACCTTTTGAAAATTTTGATGAGATTTTTACCACAAGACAGGCTGAAGCAGAAGAATTTTATAATGAAGTTCAAAATGATACAACCAATGAGGACGAAAGGAATGTTCAAAGACAGGCTTTTGCAGGACTTCTGTGGAATAAGCAGTTTTATCATTACAATATTGGCAAATGGCTGAAAGGGGATCCGAATTTCGAGGCTCCGAGAAATTTTAACAACTATGTAAGAAATACAGAATGGAACCATCTTCACAATAAGGATATTATTTCCATGCCTGATAAATGGGAATATCCTTGGTATGCAACATGGGATCTCGCTTTTCACTGTGTTCCTCTGTCTATCATTGATGCTGAATTTGCCAAGGGACAGCTTTTACTCCTTACCAAAGAATGGTATATGCACCCTAACGGACAGCTGCCAGCCTATGAATGGAATATGAGTGATGTAAATCCACCAGTACACGCTTGGTCGTGCTTCAGGGTATTTAAGATTGATGAAAAAAATAATGGAAAACCCGATTTATTATTCCTTGAAAAAGTCTTCCAGAAACTTCTTCTGAATTTTACCTGGTGGGTGAACCGAAAGGATAAAAACGGAAAAAATATTTTCGGGGGCGGTTTCCTTGGGTTGGATAACATCGGAGCCTTTGACCGAAATATGGTGTTAGAGGATGGACAACACCTGGAACAAGCTGACGGAACAAGCTGGATGGCAATGTATGCCCTGAATATGATGCGCATTGCCATGGAATTGGCCCAATACTACCAGGTATATGAAGATATGGCCATTAAATTCTTTGAGCATTATCTTTATATCGCAGAAGCTATGGAAAATCTGGGTGAAGGAACGAAAGGTCTATGGAATGAAGAAGATGGCTTTTTCTATGATGTTCTTCAGCTTGGAAATGGAAACAGCGTTTCTTTACGTTTAAGAAGTATTGTTGGATTAATCCCTCTATTTGCTGTAGAAATTGTAGATCACCGCCTTCTGGAAAAGATGCCGAACTTCAAAACCAGAATGGAGTGGATTTTAAAAAATAAGCCTGAGCTCACCAAACTTGTTTCTCACTGGGATGAAGAAGGCCAGGGAAGAAAACACCTGATGAGTATCCTTCGCAAGAACAGGCTGACAAAAGTATTATCGAGAATGCTTGATGAAAAAGAGTTCTTAAGCTCTTACGGAATCCGCGCCATGTCTAAAGTATATGAGGAAAATCCATTTGTATTCTCTGTTCACGGCCATGAAAATGTAGTGTATTATACTCCCGCGGAAAGTGACAGCAGAATGTTTGGCGGTAACAGTAACTGGCGTGGCCCTATATGGTTCCCGATTAATTTCCTGATTGTAGAAAGCTTACAACGCTTTCATTATTATTACGGGAATAGCCTGAAAGTAGAATTCCCAACAGGAAGCGGTGAAAAGAAAAACCTGGATGAAGTGGCTCAGAATATCAGTAAAAGGCTTTGTTCTATCTTCTTAAAAGATGAGCATGGACAGCGAGCCTTTAATGGGGGAAATCCAAAGTTCAATTATGATGAGCATTTCAGAGACTATATTACCTTCTTTGAATACTTCCATGGAGATAATGGACGTGGTGTAGGTGCTTCTCATCAGACTGGATGGACGGCTACTGTTGCGAAACTTATAAAACCAAGACTTACCTTTTAATGAGCAATGAATAATAAATAATGAGTAATAAAAAAACCGGGATATTTCATCCGGTTTTTTTGTATGTATATTTTTGCATGAAGCCTATGTGCCAATGTCGTAAGAATTTTTAAACCACATAGGAGGTACATAGCTCTTGGGGGACATATTACTCATCAATTATTTTATTCGTGCATCCACCGCCAAATAAAAAATGAGGCTTAAAGGCCTCACTATAGTTTTAAATTTTTTCTCCGTTTACAAATACTTCGTATCCTATTTCTACATTAGGTTCTAATGTTTTTGATACAGAACAGTATTTTTCAAAAGATAATTCTGCAGCCTTTAAAGCTTTCTTTGGATCAATTTCTCCTTCTAAAAGAAACTTCACCATAATTGATTTGAAAGGTTTAGCATCATCTACCTGAACTCTCTCCCCCTCTACTTCTGCCTGGAAACTTTTGATTTCCTGACGCTGCTTCTTTAAAATAGAAACTACATCTATTCCACTGCATCCTGCTACTGCCATCAGCACACTTTCCATTGGAGAAACTCCTTTAGCACCCGGCTGAGAGGTATTATCTAAAAGGATCGAGTTTCCCTGGCCGTTTGTACATTCAAATAAAAAGTCGTCGTTTATTCTATTAAGTGTTATTTTCATTGTTGCTTATTGCTTATTGCTTATTGCTTATTGCTTATTGCTTATTGCTTATTGCTTATTGCAAAATTATAAAATTCCTCTGGCTTTTATCTCCAAATATTTATTGATAACATCGATATTCAAATTCTCAGGAAGAGTATATACTGTGTAAATACCATACTTTCGGAGTTCCTGAATAATCAACTTCTTTTCAAATTCAAATTTTTCAGCTACAATTTCATCATAGATTTCCTGCATGCTTTCAGGGTTCTTGTTAATAAGAGTCTGCAATTCGGAGTTTTTGAAGAAGACTACAACCAGCAAGTGGTTCTTGGCAATTCCGCGAAGATATTTTAGCTGACGGTTTAATCCGTCCAACGTTTCGAAATTGGTAAATAAAAGAATGAGACTTCTCTGATTGATAGAATATTTTATATCCTGGTATAATCTATTGAAATCGCTTTCAAAGAAATCTGTTTTAATATTATAGAGGGCTTCTGATATTTTCTTAAGCTGCCCGGATTTATTTTCGGCGGCTATTTTATTCTCAGCCTTTTTCGAGAAAGTCATCATTCCTGCTCTATCTCCTTTTCTTAGAATAATATGAGACAGAGCCATGGTTGCATTGATTGAATAATCTAAAAGACTTAGACCTTTAAAAGGCATCTTCATCGTTCTTCCTTTATCAATCAGCATAAAAATACGCTGTGATTTTTCATCCTGAAATTGATTTACCATCAGGCGATTGGCTTTAGAAGTCGCTTTCCAGTTAATCGTTCTAATATCATCTCCCGGAACATACTCTTTGATTTGCTCAAATTCCATAGTATGCCCTAGTTTTCTTACCTTTTTGATTCCACCCAGAAGAAACTCACTCTGTAAAGCCATCAACTCATATTTTCTGAGATGGATAAAAGACGGATAAGACGGCAGCATTGCATCTTTCTGGAAATTAAATCTTTTCGAAACAAACCCTAAAGGTGATGAAGCATACACATTAAGACTTCCGAAATGATATTCTCCTCTTTCTTTGGGTTCTAAACTATATTGAAAGAATGTGTTGGCACCCGCATTAATTGGCTTTTCAATTAGAAAATCTCTTTTCTGAAACTGAAACGGGATTTCATCAATAATCTTAGTATTGATTGTAAAGCTGTAGTTATTTTTAATATCAATCTTTACAAAGTTTTCATCGCCATTGGACAATTTTTCCGGTAATATTCTTTGTGCCTGCACAGCATTTTTTTGATTAAAAATCAACAAATAGTCAACCATCACTGCAAGAAAGCAGAGTAATAATGCAATGTGGCCTACCCACATCAGCACCGGAAAGAAAAATGCCAGAACATACAGAATCCCCACTCCAATGAGTGTAAAGAAGAAACGGGTATTGATGTATAAGTTTTTCATTGTTTAGGTGGCAGGTTGCAGATTATAGGTTTTAGGTAGGTGTTCATTCACTTTATGTAAATCATTATTATTGTAGGGAATTAATTAAGCCATTCAACATTTTGGTTATTTCAATAATTTCCTGATTTAATTTTAAATAATCTTCTTCATTTAAAAATTCGAGATTTTTTGAAATTATTAATTCTGTTTCCACTTCTGCACAACTTCCTCTTGATATTTTTAAAAATTGTAGATAATCAGGCTTACTTCTTCTTGAATTTCCTTCAGCAATATTGGATGGTATAGAAACTGCTGCTCTTCTTATTTGTGACATTAGTCCATAGAATTCGTTCTTGGGAAAAGTTTCTGTTGCTCTATAAATTTCAGTAACAAAATCAATAGACTTCTGCCAAACTAAAAGATCTTTAAAATTTGCCATATATAATATTTTGTACTTCAATTAAACTTTATGCTCTATCGACTGCCACCTGCTACCTATTATCTGCTACCTATCTCGGAATTTCTATTCCTTCTAAGATTTGACGGATAATTTCATCGGCAGTAAGTCCTTCCATTTCTCTTTCAGGAGAAACGATCACTCTGTGTCTTAATACGGCATAACTTGCCTCTTTGATATCTTCCGGAGTTACAAAATCTCTTCCTCTCAATGCAGCAAACGCTTTGGAAGCCGTAAGAAGTGCCAATGAAGCTCTTGGTGATGCTCCCAGATACAGGAATTGGTTTTCTCTGGTATTGATAATAATTTTCGCAATATATTCCATCAACTGGGATTCTACGATGATTTCCTTTACCAGATGCTGATATCCTTTCAGCTGCTCTGCTGTGATCACACGATTTACACCTTCTGTTTTATCTTCTTTTTTGCTTTCATGCTGATTTTTAATGATCGTAATCTCCTCTTCAAGGTTTGGATATCCTACATTAATTTTGAATAAGAAACGATCTAGCTGTGCTTCCGGAAGTCTATATGTTCCTTCATGCTCTATCGGGTTTTGCGTAGCTACTACAAGGAACGGCTCTTCCATAATGTAACGGATACCATCCATCGTAATCTGCCTTTCTTCCATTACTTCAAATAATGCTGCCTGGGTTTTCGCAGGCGATCTGTTGATCTCATCAATTAATATAAAGTTGGAGAAAATAGGTCCTTTTTTAAATTCAAATTCAGAGTTTTTTACACTAAAAACTGAAGTACCCAGGATATCTGAAGGCATCAAATCCGGTGTAAACTGAATTCTGCTGAAACCTACATCAATGGTTTTTGCTAATAGCTTTGCGGTAATTGTTTTTGCAACTCCCGGAACCCCCTCTATGAGAACATGTCCGTTTGAAAGTAATGCCGCCAGAAGATGTTCTATCATCTTCTCCTGTCCTACAATAACTTTTCCTATTTCTGCTTTTACTTTATCAAGACTTGCACGAAGCTCAATCATATCAATTCTTGACTGGAACTGATCTTCGTTTTTATTAAGGTTTATAGAAGATTGATTTTCTATGTTTGGGTTATCAAGATTTTCCATAATTTTTTATTTTGGGTTTGATAGGACTTCGTTCTATCTTTGGCTAAATCGTCCCTTCGGGACTCTTATTTTAATATCTCGTCTAATAATTTATTGATTCTCGTCAGGTCTTCTTTCATCACACTGGCATATGGATCCTGCGCTCTTTTGATAAGACTAATGGCTTCATTAATCATGTCTGTAGGCTTTCCTGTTTTCAACTGTAGCTTCTTGGCAAATTCTTCATCTAAGTTTTGAGTATCAATCAGAAGATCTATTCTTACTTTATTCAGAAAATACTGAGCTTTTTTAGCCATCATATCATGAAAATCACCTTCCTGAAGATAAAGATTTCCAATGCTTTTTACAAAATCCAATGATGTATTTCTCAATGGCTCTATAACAGGTACAATTCTTTGTTTTCTTCTGGCATTAAAGAAAATAAAAAGTATGAGCCCACCTAGGAATATCCACCATGCATACTTTAACGCCGGGTTTCCTAATACAAACCTCATGAAGAAACGTGAAGTTTTGGTATTATTATCCACAAACCAAATGGTTTCTCTATCCTGAAGATAAGAAAATACATCCTGTACATATTTTACATTTCCGGGCTTCAATAGATAGTAATTAGTAAGAAAAAGCGGCTCATTATGTATGAAAAATTTTCCTTTTCCAAATTTCACTTTAATAAAGTTAGCCTGGTCCGTGTTTTTCTTTTCTACTGTTTTCCCTAGAACTTCTATTCCCGGTTTGATAAATGAAAAACCTCTTCCCGAAGGAAATTTATCCAATTGAATAAAATCATTCTGATATTTCTTATCAGTAAGCTTCAGCACATTTTCCTCTTCAAAAGAAATTTCTGAACTATGAAACCCAATACTATCCGCAACTTCCTTAGGCATACGATGCATAATCAGCATAGCATCAGAACCTTTAGATACCTGATCCATGATTTTCTTCCAGGACTCGGAATCAATATCCGTTTCAATGATGACAATATTATGAGCTTCTTTTTGTTGCTGGCTATAGTATTCGTAAGGAGCACGATCAATTTTCTTGAGATGTGTTTTAAAAAGATCTTTAGCTTCATTATTAAAAACAAAAAGACCAAATGGAGACTTCTCATTAATATCAAAGTTTTTACGCCAATCTGTAGTCTCTTTTTTATTTACTTCAAGCAACGCCAAAATAACCATCACAACGATGAAGATCACAGCATATATTCTGAAAGTCTTATTCATGGTTAATCGGGTTATGGTTTAAATGCCTGGTATTGATTTTTAAATTTCTGGTAACTCTGTTCATCAATTTTGAACTCTCCATACCATACATAATCGAAAATGTAGGAAAGATCAGAGAATTCGCTCTTAAGGTGAGTAGCTTTTACTTCTGCTACATAATCTTTATTGGTTTTTTCAGGGTTCCAGTTAATTAGTTTTTTATCACTTAATTTTTTTAGAATGAATAGGAACTGATAACGGACAGCTGAGCGGTAATCTCCTGTAAGTTCAAATTTCGCAATACTCTCAGGGAAATTAATTTCATGGATATTTTCATGCAGTTCCTCTACATTCAGAGCCAGCTTTTTATTCTTTTTACCGAATATAAAGTTCCCATCTTTCCCAAGAATATATTTGATGATAAAATAAAGAAGAAAACCAACCAGAATAATCGCAAAAAGACGAATAAGCGTCCCTGTTAGTTCTGAAGATTTTGCAAAAACCGTTTCTCCAAAAATACTTCTTAAAATACGGTCTACTTTTCTCAACAGCTTTTGCCAAAAGGATTCTCTGGGCTTTGATACCGAATAATCATACTCATTTCCTTTGTATCTCGACGGAATATCTTTCTTAAATTCTTTGGAGTAGAGTTCATTTTCTGAAACTGGATTCTTCTTCAATACAGAATCTGCCGGCAGCATATTGTGATAATGGCCTGTTGTATACAGCGAATCTTCCATATAATCTTCATCTTGAGCCTTCATAAAGCTTAAGGAGAATACAAATAATATGAAAAAAAGAGCCTTATTCATTGATCCCAATCGTATCTATTTCTTCAAGTTCAATTTTCTGATGAAGATCTGTCCTGCTGTCATAATACATCAATCCGGCATTCACATACAAAAGGTTGGAAAGGAAGAATGAAAGCAGCATTGAAATTCCATAAAATACAAAAAAAGCAATCCCAAAAGCTCCTGTAAAAGGATTTTGCTCAAAATTTCCATCCGGAGAAGTGGTAAGTACCGAGCCATAGAAAAAAATCATCGGAATATAGGTAAAGACAGAGCTGGCAATGGTTGTAATGATGAATATTACAAATGCTCCACCCCAGTATTTCCAATAAGGAGACTTTTCGCTTCCATTAGGATAGGAAAACTGGGAACGAATAGAATAACTTAAGCTTTCCATGAAGCCTCTGTCAGAATTAAAATAATCATACATCAGAAATGTTATCACATTAAACAATGTAGGATATACTATCATGACAAGAAAGATCCCAATAAGTACAAATATCAGAAGGTATGAAAATCCTATTACAAATAAAGACAAAGGAGCTACAATAAATGTTATTCCCAGGCATAGTTTAGCAATTCGTCCGGCATTTTTTTTGAAATCACCTAAAATTTCATCGGTCTTTATATTGTTTGCTCCACCCGCAATTCTTTTCAGATAAAAGACAGGATACAAATAATTGATAATCGCCAAAATCATAAAAAGCAGAAAGGTAAGAACTCCTACTCCAATCAGCATCCCGCCATTCTCTGAAAAATAACGTTCAAAATAATAGGAATCTCCATTTAAATTGGAGCCAAAAATCTGAGAAAAAAGTTCTTTATATCCGAAAATAAAAACAGTTACCATTAAAATCAACAGCAAACCGTTAATCAGGATATAGTTTTTAAAATAATTTTTTCCGTATAATTTGAAAAAGTTGAAACTATCACTAATGAAAGTTCCAAAATCTCTTTTTTTATAAAATTGTATCATGGATGTGTTTGTTAGTTTTTTTATTAACTATTGAAGGATATACAAAATAGTAAAATCCTATAATGGCCAATGACCCCAGAATAATAATAAGATTCAGGATCAGAGGCATTGTTAAAGCATGTCTTGTCACATAACCTTCGATAATTCCGGCACAAATAGTGAAAGGAACAGTACTTAAAAATATTTTAAAAGAATCTTTAAATCCTTTTTTAAAAGAATTAAATCTTGAAAATGTTCTTGGAAACAGAATAGAGGCTCCTAAAATCAATCCGCACATCGCTTCTACTACCATCGCAAAGATTTCAAAGACTCCATGGAGCCAGATTCCTCTTGCACTCTGTTTCAACGCTCCGTAATCATAGAAAAAGTACTGGAAAGAGCCCAGCATAACACTGTTCGAAAGCAGTGCAAATAAAGTTCCCACGCCGCCTGCAATTCCGTAAATATATAATTTGGCTCCTACCTGAATATTATTGAAAATGATGCCAATGGTTGTCCCCCAGGTTGTTCCGCTCTGGTAAACTCCAACTGCATTATTCTTTTTGATATTTTCGATGGTTTCGTTTACATAGCTTTCTCCAAGAATGATATTCACAAAATCTTTATCATAAATAGCAGAAAGTACTCCTATCGAAGTAAAAAGAACAAAAAACAGAAAAGCATACAACAGATATCTCCGATACTGATACACCAATAGCGGCACTTCTGTTTTAAAGAAATACACGAGTCTGTTCTCCTCTACTCTTTTCGTTTTATAAATCTTTTGAAAGATCTGGGAAGATAAGTGATTCAGATAAACAGTAGTATTGCTTTTAGGATAGTAAGTCTGTGCAAAAGAAAGATCGTTGATCAGGTTAATATACAACGAAGACAGGTCATCAGGATTTTTTTTTATTTTCCCATCAATAACCTGTTCTATTCCCAACCATTTTTCTTTATTTTGTTTAATGAAATAAACTTCTCTCATAACTGTAAGGCTAAAATAATAAAAAATATGTCTCAGATCGCGATAAATACCTCACAAAATGTAAATATTAACTTCAATACGGCAAGTGTTGGAGAAAGAATGCTTGCATTTATCATTGATCTCCTGATAAGGGTTGCTTACATTGTCATTATTCTTTATTTGTTTTTCAATATACTGGATTTGGGGTATTTGCTGAATAATCTGGATAATTGGTCTGTAATGGCCATTTATATCATTCTTACATTCCCTACCTATATTTACCCTCTTGTTTTGGAAAGTTTAATGGAAGGACAGACTCCCGGAAAAAAACTCATGAAAATCAGGGTGGTAAAGATTGATGGATATCAGGCTAGTTTTGGAGATTATATGATCCGTTGGGTATTCAGACTCATTGATGTATCCTTTGCCGGAGTGGTAGGCTTAATTTCAATGATTGTTTCCAAAAATAATCAGCGTTTGGGAGATATTGCTTCCGGAACAGCAGTAATTTCTCTAAAAAACAATATCAATATTTCTCATACTATCCTTGAAAATATCAATGATGATTATGTACCTTCATTTCCTCAGGTGATTGCATTAAGTGACAATGATATGAGAATCATCAAAGATAATTATACTAAAGCTGTGAAATCTGGTGACCGTCAGATCATTAGTAAACTTTCCGACAAGATCAAAAGCATCCTGAAACTGGAAATAGATCCTACAAAAATGACAGAAAAGCAGTTTATTAATGTTATTATTAAAGACTATAATTATTACACTGGGAAGGATAATTAATACACTATTAATAGTCAATTTTGCTTTGCAAGTAAATAGTGAATGATAAGACTATTGAAATGAATTCATTTTAGCTGTCCTCATAATTTTTCGTATCTTTATTAGCAATTAAGTCCTTTATCATGAAATTTGAAAACAACAGATCCGGAAACGGCGGAGTTCTTACCCTGAATAATGAAATAAAAGAAGTTGGAAGATTAACCTATACCATTTTTCCCGAAGATCAAAAACTGATTATTTCTTTTGTTTTGGTTCATCCTGAATTTGAAGGAAGGGGAATGGGGAAATATTTAGTAGAAGAAGCCATCAAATTTGCAAGAGAAAACAACTGGAATGTTTACCCTCACTGCTCGTATGCCAGAGCCGTTATGATGAGAATGAATGATGTGGATGATATTTTCTTAAAGAGCTAAAACATCCTTCACCAGGATTTCTTCAATATTATCCGGATAATCTACGACCAAATGATGGTCTGAAGCCACCCACTCCATAATTTCCTGCAGATTTAAAACTTTAGAGTTAGGAATTCCCATTTTGTCCAGAGCACAAGCATTGCATTCCTGCTCATACTGGTTATGAATTGGAATTACAAAGAGTTTTTTATCCATAAAAAGAGCTTCAGCAGGAGTTTCGAAACCGGCGTTGCATAGGATTCCTTCACACCCTTCAAAATATTTCAGATATTGAATTTCATCAATAGGGAATACTTCGACATTTTTTACTTTTACCTGTACTTTACTATATTTTGAAAATACTTTCCACTCTACCGGAATTTTCCTAAGAACCTTAATAATATTTTCATCTGCAAAGCTTGGAAGATAAACCAAATAATATCCTTTTTTGTAAGGATTCAGATTTCTGATCTTTTTTCGAATGACTGGTTTTTTGATTTGTGGATGATAATTTTCAAAATGGAAGCCGATCTTCCTTTCACTGGGAACATAATATTTCAAAATCATTTCTCCCAGAAAATCTTTCTTTTCAGGTTTAGGTGTTTCCGGGAAACTCATAGAGGCCTGATGACTAAGCTCAATCATAGGCAGGTTCTTCAATTTAGAAGCCCATCCTGTTAAAGGTTCATAATCATTGATGATAAGATCATATTGAGAAAGTTCTAAATTTCTTATAGTTTTTGCTGCATCAATGAATTTATTGTCGGTAAATGTTTTTCGATAAGATAAACCACCTGTTTTATTATACAGAAGGGAAATACCCCTATATTGAAAATTAATGTCAAAATCAGCCTTTAACTGTGATTGATGACCACTAATGAGTGTATCTACCGAAGCATACTTTTTGAGTATCGGAATAATCTCCTGTGCTCTGGCCACATGCCCATTGCCGGTACCCTGAAATGCATACAAGATCTTCATTAGGTAAAATTGGTTACGATTTTTAAAAGCTCAGAATTATCTATCTCATGAATTTCCTCAATTTCATCATCTTTCAGCAAATGCTTATGATCATCATAATAAAAAATTTTCCATTCCTTATCATGATATTCTAAAGCGGATAGATTTTCAATCCAATCTCCTGAGTTCAGATAAGTACAAGATCCTTTTTTATTAACAACTTCCCGAATCTGCGGCTGATGAATATGTCCGCAAACCACATAGTCATATTGGTTATCAATGGCCAGTTCGGAAGCGGTGAGTTCAAAATCTCCAATGTACTTTACCGCTTTCTTCACATTATTTTTAATCTTTTTTGAAAATGAATATTTTTCTTTACCCATTTTCTCCAAAAACCAATTTACTACATTATTGATGATAATTAAAAGATCGTATCCTTTTCCGCCAAGTTTGGCGATCCATTTGGAATGCTGGACGGATGCATCGAAAACATCACCATGAAAAATCCAGGTTTTCTTCTGATCAACAGTCAAACAGATTTTATTACAGACTTTAAGTTTTCCCAATTCAAAATCGGTAAACTTACGGAACATCTCATCGTGATTGCCTGTAATATAATAAACATCCGTATTCTTGGTAGCAAATGAAAGGATCTTTCGGATCACCTTCAAATGAGGTTTAGGGAAGTAAGACTTTTTGAATTGCCAGATATCAATGATATCACCATTCAAAACCAAAGTTTTAGGCTGGATAGAATTGAGGTATCTCAGCAATTCCTTAGCCTTACATCCATAAGTTCCCAAATGAACATCCGATATGACAACTAACTCAACGTTTCTTTTCATCCGTATATTTTTCAGCTTTTATATTTGCCGCACGGAACGCCTATTATTTTTGATATCAAAAACATGTTAAGACGTTTCATAGTTTTTTACAAAGAAACTAATTGAAAGTTAACTGTATATGAATGCTATATTATTTTTTATAAAGAGTCCATCAACTCTTCAGTGATTTCCATATTGTGGTAAACGTTTTGCACATCATCATCATCTTCGAAACGCTCAAGCATTTTCATATTGGCTTTGAACTGCTCTAGATTAACCTCCTTGGTATTGTTTGGAATTCTTTGTAGTTCTGCACTTTTCGCCTCAATTCCAAGTTCATCCAATTTGTGAGATAAAGATCCAAAATCTTCAAAAGCCGTAGTAATCATTACTTCTTCTTCATCCTTTTCTACATCTTCCGCTCCACCATCAATCATTTCCATTTCGAAATCATCCCACTCCATTTTTACTTGAGCTAAATCGATTGTAAAAATACCTTTTCTATCAAAGATAAATGCAAGCTCACCATTTTTACCCAGGTTTCCGTCAAACTTATTGAAAATAGCCCTTACGTTCGCTACCGTTCTGGTTGTATTGTTTGTAGTACACTCTACAAAGAAAGCAACACCTCCTTGTCCATATCCTTCATATGTAACTTCTTCATAGTTTTCAGCATCTGCACCGCTTGCTTTTTTAATAGCTCTTTCTACGTTATCCTTAGGCATGTTTGCCCCTTTAGCATTTTGGATACATCTTCTCAATGCCGGATTAGCTTCAGGATCTGTTCCTCCCGCTTTTACTGCCAATGCAATATCTTTACCTATTTTAGAGAAAGTTTTGGCCATTTTATCCCATCTGGCCATTTTAGAAGCTTTTCTATATTCAAATGCTCTTCCCATTTTTAATTTTTAAATTTTCAACAAAATTACTTAAAAGTCTACAAAAAAAAAATACCTCCAAAATAAATTGGAGGTATTCATTATTTAGAAAAATTAATTATTTTTTCTTTTTAGCTGGAGCTTTTTTCTTAGCTGGAGCTTTTTTAGCTTTTTTCACTACAGCCTTCTTCTCTACTACTTCTAGATCAGATTTCTTAAGTGCATCCCAAGCAGCACCGTTGATAGCTTCAACAACTACTTTTCTGTCAACCATTCTGTCAGCGTCAGAAGCTTTTGCAGGAACTTGAGCATCTCTTGAACCTACACCTGTAGATTTCAATTGAGTTCCGCTAACACCTCTTGTTTCAAGAGCAGCAACTACAGCAGCAGCTCTTTCTCTTGAAAGTTTCAAGTTGTAAGCAGCAGCACCTTTAGCATCTGTGTGACCTGTTACTAAGAAAGTACCGTCGTTAGATTGCTTAATGATTGTAGCAGCTTGATCTAATTTACCGTTAGATTCTGGTCTGATAGTCGCTTTGTTGAAGTTGAACAAGATATCTTTAAGAGCTCCTGTAGCTTCATCAGCGATAACTTTTGTAGGTTTAGGACATCCGTTGTATTCTGGAAGACCTGGAACAGTAGGACAAGCATCATCTTTATCTAAGATACCGTCACCGTCTGTATCTGGCCAAGGACAACCTTTGTTTTCAGCAGGACCTGCAACAGTAGGACAAGCATCATCTTTGTCGATAACACCATCACCGTCTGTATCTGGCCAAGGACAACCGTTGTTTTCAACTGGACCAGCTACATCTGGACATTGATCGTCTTTATCTGGAACTCCGTCACCGTCAGTATCAGGACATCCTTGGAATTCTGGTAAACCTGGAGTATCTGGACAAAGATCGTCTTTGTCTAGGATACCATCCTTATCTCTGTCTCTGTTTCCGAATCTGAATAAGATAGAAGCAGAAGCTTGCCAGAAGTTAGCAACAGTAGATTTATCACCTGGAGTTGATACATAATCTCCTTGGATACCAAGACCGAAGTTTTTAGTTACCCAGAAGTTAGCACCAGCACCTGTAGCTACTGTAAAGTGGTTAGCTTTACCGTTTTCGTTACCATCCTTACCATTTGGAACAGATTCACCTTTGTAGTCATTTCTTGGGAAAGAAAGAGAAGTGTAATCATGTCTTAAATAGTTTGCACCTACTCTTAAGTAAGGGTCAAACCAAGACTCTTCGTTCCATAAAAGACCAGCACCGTGAGCTTGGAAACCAAGACCTGTCATTAGGAAAAATTCTTTCCCCATGTTGAATCTTTTGTTTTCAACATTCCCAACAGAAGTCTGCCAGTCAATAACTAAACCTTTACCAACGTTTCTAGCAACTGTTAACTTAGATAATGGAGGTGTAATAGAGAAGTTGTTCAAATTGAACATTCTCTTCGTTAGATTATTAGCAGAGAACGTATTACTGAAACTTGTCTGTGCTGCCTTGTGGTTTTCCGCATGAGCACCAACTCCGATCAACCACGGATTGTTGGTAGTCTGGGCAAAGACAGTAGAGGCAACAGTAAGCGCCAATGCTGAAATTCCTAATTTTAGATTTTTCATAGAATTAAATGATTAAATAATTGATAATGCAAAATAAATATAATTTTTCTTTATATACAAAGTTTTTCAAATGATTTTTAACTTTTCTTTAATATTCTGTCCAGGTTCCGCTTATTTTCTCTATCTTTAATGGCCTCTCTTTTATCGAAAAGCTTTTTCCCTCTACCCAGCGCTATCAGCACTTTTGCTTTACCTCGATCAGTGATATATAATTTCAAAGGTATAATCGTGTTCCCTGCATCTTTTAACTTTTTTTCAAGTTTTTGCAATTCTTTTTTGTGCAAGAGCAATTTCCGTTCCCTTTTTGTTTTATGATTGTAAAAAGTTCCTAATTTATACTCATCAATCATCATGTTGATGATGTATAATTCCCCATCAATAAACTGACAGAACGATTCTGTGATAGATGCTTTGGAAGAGCGTAAAGATTTTATTTCTGTACCTGTTAAAACCATCCCGGCTTCGTATTCTTCAAGAATTTCATATTCAAATCGGGCCCTTTTATTTAATATATTAACTGTTTTCTCAATCTTCATTATTTTAAAATTTCGTTAATGAAATATATAAAAAATACCATACATTTAAAAACTTGACTATTATATTATTACAAAATACCCAAATTCTTTTCGTATTTTTGCGCCAAATTTACAAAACTATATGTTAACAGTATCTAACTTATCTTTACAATTCGGGAAAAGAGTTCTTTTTGACGAGGTAAATATTATGTTTACCAAAGGAAACTGCTACGGGATCATCGGAGCAAACGGGGCGGGAAAGTCTACATTCCTTAAAATATTAACGGGAAAGCAAGATCCTACAACAGGTCACGTATCTCTGGAACCAGGGAAAAGAATGTCAGTTTTAGAGCAGGACCACTTTGCTTACGATCAATTTACTGTTCTTGAGGCTGTATTAAGAGGTAATAAAAAATTATTTGAGATAAAGGAGGAAATGGATGCGCTATATGCAAAAGAAGATTTCTCCGATGAAGATGGAATTAAAGCAGGTGAATTAGGTGTAATCTATGATGAAATGGGTGGATGGACTGCAGAATCTGATGCACAAACCATGTTATCTAACGTAGGAATCAGTGATGATATGCACTGGCAGATGATGAGTGAACTTGAGAACAAAGACAAAGTAAAGGTTCTTTTGGCTCAGGCACTTTTCGGTAATCCTGATGTATTGATTCTGGATGAGCCTACCAACGACCTTGACATTGATACAATTTCTTGGTTAGAGGATTTCCTTGCTGATTACGAAAATACAGTAATTGTAGTATCTCACGACCGTCACTTCTTGGATACAGTATGTACTCACATTGGTGACTTAGATTACTCTAAACTTAACCTTTATACAGGTAACTACTCTTTCTGGTATCAGGCATCTCAATTAGCAACAAGACAAAGAGCACAGGCTAACAAAAAAGCTGAAGAAAAGAAGAAAGAACTTCAGGACTTCATCGCTAGATTCAGTTCTAACGTTGCTAAAGCTAAACAGGCTACTGCAAGAAAGAAAATGATCGACAAATTAAACATTGACGACATTAAGCCTTCTTCAAGAAGATATCCGGCAATCATTTTTGAAATGGAAAGAGAAGCGGGAGATCAAATTCTTGATGTAAAAGGTCTTGAAAAAACAAAAGACGGCGAGTTATTATTCTCTAATATTGACCTAAACCTTAAAAAAGGAGATAAAGTAGCTGTACTTTCTAAAAACTCTTTAGCAATCACTGAATTCTTTGAAATTCTAGCTGGAAATGTTGAAGCAGACAAAGGAACTGTAGCTTGGGGAGTTACGACAAACCAGTCTCACATGCCTTTAGATAATACTAATTTCTTCCAGGAGGATTTAAGCCTGGTTGATTGGTTGAGACAATTCACTAAGAATGATGAAGAGCGTCACGAAGAATTCGTAAGAGGATTCCTAGGAAGAATGCTTTTCTCTGGCGATGAAGCTTTGAAATCTTGTAAAGTACTTTCTGGAGGTGAAAAAATGAGATGTATGTTCAGTAGAATGATGCTTCAGAAAGCTAACGTTCTTTTATTGGATGAGCCTACCAACCACTTAGACCTTGAAAGTATCACAACATTGAACAACTCATTGTCTAACTTCAAAGGAAACCTTTTATTGGCATCTCATGACCACGAAATGTTGTCAACTGTCTGTAACAGAATCATTGAACTGACTCCTAACGGAATTATTGACAGAGAAATGACTTATGATGAATATCTTGCTGATAAAAAAGTAAAAGAATTAAGAGAAAAAATGTATTCTTAATCTGATACATCAAATGAATATAAAAATACCTCAAAGCAATGCTTTGAGGTATTTTCGTTTAAACAATAAATAAAATAATTATTTTGTAAGTTTCGTTGTTGGAAGAGCAACCGTTCCCGGATCTTTCCATAATCCGTCTTTTTCTGCTCTCTTTTTAATAGCCTGAGCTCTTTTTTCACTGTCCGGGTGAGAATTAAACATTTTTTCAAAACCAGATTGTGTACTTCCTCCCGATAATAAAGCTAATTTCTTGAAAGCGGTATAAGCTCCCACTACATCATATTTATTAGCTTTCATAAAGTCATAAGAATAGGTATCTGCTTCAGATTCCTGCTTTTTACTGTGAGTAGCATCTAAAAATTCGTTTGCCATTTTTCCGATCTGGCTATCATTAAGAGTAGCTACTGTACCGGATGCTGATGATGCTGCATCTAATGCTGCTGCTTTTAAGTAGGCAGATTTCATGGCATCTTTTGTATCTTCATTTTTAACGTGACCGATTTCGTGGCCAATCACAGCCAATAATTCGTTATCTGTCATAATATCCATTAAAGAAGAAAATACACGTACACTTCCGTCTGCACAGGCAAAAGCATTAATATCTTTTACTTTATAAACTTTATAGTTCAAATTCAGACCATCTTGTGATTTGTGTTTTCCAAACAGTTTATTCAATCGTACTGTATAAGGATCTTTTGGTCCTGCTACAGGATTGTTTTTATCCATCCAATCTACAGATTCTTTGGACAATTTAATAGCATCTTCGTTCGTAAACGTTAAAGCTTTTGCACCTTTTGAAACAACCCCGGCAGCTTTTCCGAGATTAAATTGTGCATTCATTGAATTCATTGCGCCTAAAAAAGTAAGGCATACGATAATTTTTTTCATAGTCATTTAAATTTGGAGCACGAAGGTAATCAATTTTTAACAATTATTAAGTCAAAACTTAGATCCCTATCCCATCAAAATGCTATTTTTTTTCCTTATTTTTGTGAACATGAGTCAAAAATGGATTTACAAGCCCGAACCCGATGAGGAAATTGTGGACGGACTGAGTTCGTCACTTGGTTTTGGTACTTTTGAATCTAAACTTCTCGTTCTAAGAGGAATTGACAATTATCAGAAGGCGAGAGAATTTTTCAAACCAAACCTTAACGATATACACAACCCGTTTTTAATGGCAGATATGCAAAAAGCTGTAGAGCGTATTGCCACTGCAATTGAAAATGGTGAAAAGATATTGGTATATGGTGACTATGATGTGGATGGAACTACCGCAGTTGCCTTAATGTACCTTTACCTCAGCAAAATTGTTGAGAAAAAATATCTGGATTATTATATTCCGGACAGAAATTCTGAAGGATACGGAATTTCTACAGAGGGAATTGATTTTGCCAAAGAGAATGGTTTTTCATTAATCATTGCTTTAGACTGCGGAATTAAGGCTCTCGATATGATTAATTATGCTTCCAGCCTGGGAATAGATTTTATTATCTGTGATCACCACCTTCCTGGTGAAGAAATTCCTAATGCTGCTGCAGTTCTTGACCCTAAAAGAAGTGACTGCCGTTATCCGTTCAAGGAACTTTCCGGTTGCGGCGTTGGTTTTAAGCTTTGCCAGGGACTTAATACAATTTATAAACTTCCGGATGCCGAGCTATTTGAACTCACAGATCTTCTGGCTATTTCCATTGCCGCTGATATTGTTTCAATGACCGGAGAAAACAGAGTTCTTGCTAAAATGGGATTGAAAACCCTTAGAAAAACAAGAAACCTTGGATTAAGATTATTAATCCCGGAAGATAAACTGTCTCATTTTGAAATTTCAAATATTGTTTTTGAAATTGCTCCTAAAATAAATGCTGCCGGAAGAATTTCCCATGGAAAAGCAGCGGTAGAACTTATGGTTTCTGAAAACCTGAAACATGCCAACCAGATTGTGAGCGATATCATGAACCTCAACGATGAAAGGCGTGAACTGGACATGAACTCTACCCTTTCTGCTCTGAATCAAATTATAGAATCTCAGCAGGAGACAAAACATACCACCATTGTTTACCATCCTGAATGGAACAAGGGAGTCATTGGAATTGTAGCATCAAGACTTATTGAAACCTACTATAAACCGACGCTGGTATTTACAGACGGAAATAATGGGGAAATGGTAGCTTCTGCACGATCTGTTTCAGATTTTGATGTTCATGAAGCACTTGATTTATGTTCTGAATATTTCCTTAAATTCGGAGGGCATCATGCTGCTGCCGGACTTTCAATGGAGAAAGATAAGTTTGAAGCATTTAAAGTAAAATTTGAACAAATTGTTTCTGAAAAAATTCAGGATCATCAAAAAGAACCTTCTATCTCAATTGACACTGAAATTACCGTTGACGAAATTAACAGGGAGTTCATCAATTTCCATAGAAAACTAGCTCCTTTTGGGCCTCACAATATGAAACCCATTTTTACTTTATCTAACCAAAAGCTTTCTGGTTATGTAAAAACAATGGGTAAAGATAACAATCACCTGAAATTCTATATCAAGCAGGAATCTACAGGAAGAAATATTGAATGTGTAGGCTTTAAGCTCGGACAGTTTGTAGAAGATTTTAAAAATAAAAATTTTGATCTTGCCTTTACTTTGGAAGAAAATCACTGGAAAGGCAATGTTACTCATTATCTTAATATTAAAGACGTAAAGTTTAGGGATTAGATAGTTTCATTTGTAATACTATCCTGCCTGTCTAACAAATATGAAAAAAATCGGTCTATTCTTCGGATCTTTTAATCCGATTCATATCGGACATCTTATTTTGGCTAATTATATTCTGGAAAATTCAGATATGGATGAGCTGTGGTTTGTAGTAAGCCCACAGAATCCGTTCAAAGACAAAAAGTCTTTGTTGAAGGATCACAACCGATTGGATATGGTACAGCTGGCAGTGAAAAATTATCCGAATATGCGTGCTTCCAATGTGGAGTTTTCGCTTCCGAAACCGAGTTATACTATTGATACGCTTACTTATCTGCATGAAAAACATCCGGAGTATTCTTTCAGCCTGATTATGGGAGAAGATAATCTGGACAGCCTTCACAAGTGGAAGAATTCTGATGCTTTGATTAAAAATCATCATATTATTGTTTATCCAAGGGTATTTGAAGGAGAAAAGAAGGATTCTGAATATCTTCAGCATGAAAACATCTCTCTGATCAAAGCTCCGGTGATCGAACTTTCTGCTACAGAAATTCGTAATATGATCAAAGATGATAAGAATGTAAGGCCTATGCTGCCACCTGAAGTTTTTGAATATTTGGATGGAAGTAACTTTTATAAGTAATTTTGCAATACCAGAAAATTAGAGGGCAAAAATGAGAAGTTCGAGAAAGTCTCTTACTTTTTAGCTTTCAAAATATGCTTATAAAAATGGACTTCATCGAAAAATTCTTCTCAAAATATTCTCAGGAAAAACTTATTAAATGGTTTAAACAGATTTGTCTTGCAGAGGCCATTTCATGTGTCCTATTATATGGTGTGGCGATGATCTGGATTCGATATGATGAAAACCTGTATTCTATTATTTTCATTAGTGTAATTGGTAGTTTACACGGATTATTTTTTACCCTTTATCTTTTACTCTGTCTTCCTGCCAGAAAGATTTACAACTGGGATGATGAAGATTTTGTATTCGCCCTATTATCTGCTTTTTTTCCTTTTGCTACGGTATGGGTAGATAAAAAACTGGCGAAATTCGACAGAGAATAAATTATTTTTTCATAAAATTTCATGTTTTACTGTAACAAAATTATTGTTACAGTTGTCTTATTATACAGAAAGGTCAAGCAATCAATATTTTAATTTAAATTTTTACCAACTGTAAATCAACATGTTATATATTATAATAAATATTTTTAAGTACTTTGTATTGCATGATACTGAATTTATTATATATCTTTGTAATGTAAAATAACAAACCATACAAGCTATTAATTAAAAAATAATAATCATGAAAACTCAAATTCTCATTGCAGCTCTATTCTTCAGCGGACTTGTCTCCGCTCAACAGAAAAAAGATAGTTTGAAAGTAAATGCTATTGAGTCAGTCAATATCAAGAAACAAGTTTTCAAAAAACAGGGAGACCGTCTTGTGTATGATGTAGCAGCTTCTCCTATTGCAAAAGGTACTAATACTTTTAACCTTTTAAAACAAACTCCAATGATTTCCAGTATTGATGGCAAAACGCTTAAAATCCTTGGTAAATCTGATGCTGTTATTTACATCAACAATAAAAAAAGTAATATGGATGCTGAGGCATTGATTGAGATGCTAAAGTCTACTCCATCTGAAGATATTCAGAAAATCGAAGTGATTACGGTTCCTGGCAGTGAATTTCAGGTGGAATCTAAAGAAGGGGTTATCAATATTGTGATGAAGAAGAACAAAAACAATGGTTATAACGGGACTTTGAAAATGCAGAATGAGCAGGCTTATTACAACAATCCTAATGCAGGAGGATCTTTCAACTTCAGACAGGGAAAATGGTCAGGAAATTCTAATTTTAGAATGGGAAGCTGGACTGAAAGACAAAGATATACGCTTTCCAACGGAGACCCTACCTTCAGAAATGAATCTTATGGTTCCAATGATGATCCGAATAAAAACTTTGGCGGCGGGTTTAATATTGATTATGAGATCAGTAAGAAACAAAGCCTGGGACTTTCTTATAATATGAGATATAATAAGAGTTTCAATTCTATTCTGGATATGACGAATTGGCAAAACGGAGTATTGATGGACAGAACGGTTAATCATGAAGATGCCCAAACCAGAAACCATTCTTTCAATTTAAATTATGAGATTAAGACAGATTCTATAGGCAGCAAACTTACTACCAATGTTTCTTATTTGTGGTTTAACAGAGATAAAGTAAGTTTTAATGAAAGTATTCCATTTAATCTTGACCCTTCTAGTGAAGCCTATAAAAAGAGATACTCTGCTTTACAACAGTCAGTCCCTCAAATTATCAATAATTATGCTGCTAATATAGATTATTTGAAAAAAACAGCTAAAGGAGCAACCTGGTTAATGGGAGTGAGTTATAATTATACCAATACAGATAATGATACCAGACAAGACAAATTAATTGGTGATGAGTTTGTAATGGATCCAAAACAGACCAATCATTTCATCTATAAAGAAAATATTCTAGGTATTTATTTAAACTACGAAAGAAAACTTACCGAAAAATTGTCCGGGAAAGTAGGAGCCCGCTACGAAATGACCAGAAGTACCGGAGATATTCTTGGAAAAACAGGGTTTGAGAGAAATTATAATAACCTGCTTCCTTATCTGAATTTAAACTATGCTATCAATTCTGATCATAATTTAAGTTACACATTCTCCAGTAGAATCAGAAGACCAAGATTCTGGGAACTGAATCCCTCCAGAACCTATTTCACTCCTACCAATTATACTCAGAATAATCCGTTTGTACTTGCAGCTAAGTTCTATAATCAGGAATTGAATTATATGTACAAAAATGCATTCTATGCTAACCTGAGTTATACAATGGTAGATGATGCTGCAGCTTCTGACCTGCTTCCTTTACAGGGAATTTTAACTACTCCGCAAAAGGATGAAAATGGTAATTACATATATGATGAAGCAGGTAATATGCTTATGGATAAAATAAGATTCCTGAGATACATCAGAACCAATTATGGTAAGAACAGAGAAATCAGTCTAACGCTTGGAATGAACAAGTCCTGGTTTAAAGATATCTGGACCACCAACTATTCTGTGAATCTAGGATATATTACTTACACCGGCGGAGTATGGCAAGATCCAACTTCTCAACTTGGACCTTATGAAAGTGAAGAACTGGAGCCTTATATCGTAGACGTTAAAAACTACAATATGTCTGCAACCATCAACAATATTATTCGTCTTTCTTCTAAAAAGGACTGGTTTCTGGGTGTTAATTACTTTTTCGGAAGCAAAGTAGCCATGGAAGGAGGTACAATTGGGGTAAGACAAAGCTTTGATATCAGTGTGAAGAAAATTATTGGTGACTGGACTATTGTTGCGGAAGGTAACGATTTATTTAACCAGAGTTTCTACAGAGTCAATGGGGTACAGCCTAACGGGAAATACAATAATATCACCAACTTTAATTATCCACGATTAATAAGTATTGGAGTAACCTACAATTTCGGAAATCAGAAACTAAAAAAAGCAAGGGAAATGAAATCAGCCAACGATGCTGTAAGATCAAGAACCTAATCAATAAAAACTTATTTCACTTAACCACTCTTAAAAAAAATAACATGAAACGTATACTTTTGTCAATAGCTGTCATATTCGGGACTTGTGCTTTTGCTCAGGAAAAAAAATCTGACACGACAAAAACTAAAAATATAGAAGGGATTACCATTACCAAACAGGTTTTCAAAAAACAAAGTGACCGTCTGGTATATGATGTTGCTTCTTCGCCTATAGCAAAAGGAAATACAACCTTCGATATTCTCAAGCAAACTCCACTGTTGTCTTCTACTGATGATAAAACATTAAAGATTGCAGGGAAAAACAATGTCCTTATCTATATCAATGGAAGAAAATCCAATATGGATGCAGAATCGCTGGCTCAGTTCCTGAAAAATACTCCAGCAGAAAACATTCAGAAAATTGAGGTAATTACAGTTCCCGGAAGTGAATATCAAGTAGAATCTTCGGATGGGATCATCAATATCGTTTTAAAGAAAAAAATGAGTGACGGTCTTAACGGAAACATGAGGTTCTCCAATACTCAAGGCAAATACAATGCAAGCCAGGCAAGCTTCTCTGCTAATTACAGAAAAGATAAACTGGGAATAAGTGCCAGCCTCAGTGGTGGTGAGAATATTGAAGCTCAAACCTATACTCTTAGAAATAGCAGCGATAGTTCATCCAATGAATCTACTGGTGATATTGATGACCCAAATAAGAACATTGGAGGCTATCTGAATATAGACTATCAATTAAATGATAAAAGCAACTTAGCATTATCATGGAATACATGGGCCAATAAGAGTTATAATTCTACGGTAAACCTTTTCAATACGATTATTACTCCTCAAAAAGATCCCAAATATACCTGGTCTAAAAACAAAGAGGATGCAAGAAGTTACAATAACTCACTGAACTTAAATTATGAATTAAAAACTGATTCTTTAGGGAGTAAGCTGAATGTAAATGCATCTTATCTGAACTATAAAAAATTCCAATATATCAATAATATGACGTACAATTCTAACATCAATAGAGAGGTATTAGGATGGAGTACACAATTGATACAGGATCTGCCGCAGGTCATCAATAATTTCTCAGGAATGGTAGATTACATTCAGAAATTCAAGAATGATCTGACCATATCTGTGGGTGGGAATTATAATAAAACAAAAACAGATAACGATACTAAAAACGATACCTATATTTTTGGTACACCACCAGTATTTGAACCCAAGCCTAATCATTTTGTCTATAATGAAAACATTTATGGATTTTATATTACGGCTGAGAAAAAGTTCTCGGATAAATTCTCAGGAAAACTGGGAACAAGGTATGAGATTACCAACAGTTTAGGAACATCAGATAATCCACCTTCAGATGCTGAAGCTCTTAAAAGGATTGAAAGAAATTACAATAACCTACTTCCTTACCTAAGCCTTAATTATGCAATCAATGATAAGAATAATATCTCCTATTCATTTTCAAGCAGAATGAGAAGACCCAGCTTTTGGGAATTAAATCCAGTAAAAAATAAACTGACAGATAATAATTATACTCAAAACAATCCTTTTGTAAAAGCTTCCTCTACTTATAATCAGGAGCTGATGTATATGTATAATAATTCATATTTTGTTGTTTTAAACCATTCTTATATTAAAGATGCCATTACTCAGGTTCCTTTACAGGGATATCCTGTGAAACCAAATGGAGATGTGGGCCAAGATCTTGCCTTAAGATACATCAGAACGAATTTTGGAGACCGACAGGAAATGTCTGCTATGGTGGGAATTCAAAAATCATTCTTTAAACAATACTGGACAACCAACTTCAGCATTGGTGTTCAACATAACAGAAACAACGGAAGCCTGGATATGGATCCTACTACAGGAGACCGATTCAAAGATGAGTTTGGAAACTATGTAACTTATGTCAATGATATCAATTCTACCAGTCTTTTGATTCAGACCAACAATACCATTCGTCTTGATAAAGCGAAAACGTGGTTTCTTGGGGTAAATTTCTTCTACATAGATAAACAGCAGATAGAATTGGGTATGTTACGAGGGTTATCAAGTTTGGATCTTAGCATCAAGAAAAACTGGAACGACTGGACGTTTGCATTGAATGTAAATGATGTTTTAAGAACCAATATTGTAGTAATTGATGATTACCAAAGCAACGGGAACTATAACTATATCCACCAGAATCAGTATAAAAGAAACTTAACAGTGAGCCTTACTTACAATTTCGGAAATAAAAAGCTGAAAAAGGTAAGAGATATTGAAGGGGCATCCGATTCTATCAAAAGCAGAACCAGATAAAACTATCTTTCTTCATATTCAATCAAATTATTTTGTACAGAAACCTGTTGATTCTTCAACAGGTTTTTTATCTTTAATTGTATGAAAAAGAAAATGATTCCTTATTGCTAAAATATAAAACTAATAAAAATAGTTGATAACCCTACTCTTATACATCAATAACTTCCCTCTCCCTGCTTCCTACTTCCTTACAATATCTTACAAGCTCAAATAAATATTATCTTATTCAGATTTTACAACTTCCGTTCTTTCAGACATTCCATTAGCATTGAAAGCTTCAATCTGAAAATAATAAGCATCTGCTCTGTCTGCACCTGTAAAGAAATATTCATTCTTCCCGTATACCATAATGCTTCCGTACAATTTATCAGGAGATTTTCCCCAATAGATTACATAGCCATCTGCTTCAGGATTTTGCTGCCACTTCATCCAAATACTTCTTCTTTCCCCATATTTCTTAGCATCAGCTCTTAGAGGTACAAATCCCTGTACTTTTTTAGGCTTCTCCCCTGCTCCTTTTCCGAATACCCTGAAACCGCTCAATGCAAATTTTCCTGTAGGCATTTTAAGGTTTTCCATTTTAAGGAATCTTGCCGTTGATGGTTTTTCAAACTCTATATAATCATGAGGAACATCTTTTGTATTTTTGCTTTTATCCACAATGACCTTCCAATTTTTCCCATCATTGGAACCATAGATTTTGTACTGATGCATTTTTCCTAAGGTTTTCCCCATAAACTCAGCATCCTGATCCGCATAGTTAATCTGAATGGCATTGATGGTGGATACTTCCCCAAGATCAGTTTGAAACCACTCCCCTGAATTCCCAGTTTTGGCACTCCAGTAGGTCTTAATATCTTCATCTACGACAAAGTTGGGCTGATAGCTCCCCAACGTGGATGAAACCTGAACAGGCTTATTATAATTCAGCAGCATCCATCCGGCAAAAAGGCCTTTTGAAAAATCTTTTCCCTGTGCATACTGCGGAAGATAAGTTGGGTAATCTCCATAAGCCGTATTGGTATACATCACATCGTCTTTATCGAATCCTGCCGGCCATATTCCCAATCTTCTTTCAAAATTATTTTTTGTGGAAATAAAAATGGTTGAAACATGCCACCAGTTCTTATAATTATCTTCAAAAGTAGCCCCATGCCCGGCTCCTCTTGCAAATCCTCCAGGTTTATAAGAGAATGGATTATGCTGTTGGTATTCGAAGCCTTCTAAAGGGTTTTTACTAACATATACTCCGTCTGAGTACCCGCTGAACTCTGTCGCCGGTGCACCATACTGCATATAATATTTTCCATTATGTTTGGTCATCCAGGCTCCTTCTACAAAAGGCTGAAGAAAAACATTATCATTGTATTCCCCAAATCTTTCCCATCCATGGTCTTCGGGCTTCAGTTTGATGATTGGTTTTACAAAGCCTTCGGATTGAAGGGTTTTAACTTTTACTTCTGTTCCCAGTAAAGGCCATTCGTTGCTGGATCCCCAGTACAAATAGAGTTTATTTTTATCTTCATCATAATGGAATGCAGGATCCCAAGCCCCTACCTTTAAAGTATCCACGGCAATTTTCCAGTCGTCTTTGGTAGGATCTGTACTTTTCCAGATAGGAAAATCCTGTTCCCAGGTAGAACCATACACATACAGCGTATCTTTCATTGCCCATACTGCTGGAGCGTTGAGATCGTGGATATACTTATTATCTCTGAGAAATTTTCTTTTGATAAACTTCCAGTCCAGCATGTTATCACTATACCAGTATCCTTCCTGATTGGTAGAAAAAAGGAACAATTTATTTTTAAAATTGACAATTACAGGGTCTGCTGTAGCACGGTGTTTCCCTTGTTTTGAAAAAACTTCAAAAGGGGTATATCCATAATCTATATTGATAGGATTGCAGAACGTTTTCTGCTGCCCACCTACTAATATTCCGAGGAGTATTGCTAAAGATAAAAAGTATTGTCTCATTTTTAGATTTTAAACATTCCAGACAAAGTTAATTAACTTTTTTCGGTCTTCTCCAGATAAATCCATCCAAAAGATAATGAGTAAGCTGCGGAACAACCAATAAAGGAATTAAAAACTGAAGCAGGCTTTCTGATACATTCAGATTCATTGAAAAGTGTTCATTCCATACCAAGGTTTCCCATAGAAATTCTTCAAGTAAGGCTAAACATAAAATGATAGCTACAAATAAAAAGATTCCTGAAAACGGCTTAAAAACCTGCATCCAGTTCAACTGGCGGTCATCTTTTTGTTTAATCTCACGGATATAAATCAAAGCGATATAGGGAATTCCATGAGAAACTACATTCAGAAAGGTAAAAAGCAGATCATTATTAAAATATACAATTCCGAAATACCAGGACAAATAAGTTCCTGTGATCAATGCTGTTTTAGGAATATTGATCGCCTTGGTTTTAATGAATTCAACCACAGTTTTTATCATCCAAACTGCTAAAATTAAAACATACAAAACCGTGATAAAACCAATATAATCTGGTAAATTTTTAAGCCAGTCAAATTCATTATTTACAAACCAGGTAAAAGCACGCGGGGTCTGAAACCAATACAGCATTGGAAAAACAGTGGCAGCATATACGGCAACCTCATCTATTTTCTTGCTCCAGTTATCCGGCTCAAAACGAGCATAGATCCTCATAAAACCGTACTGTTGGCGGATAAAATGAAATACTGCAATCAATGCCAGTACAGACCAAAAGGTAAGGCTGCCCATCTGAAATAAAGCAATTCCCAAGCACCAACTTATGGTAGGAACTCCAAAATACAGCAGTTTTCTCTTCTGTACTTCGGTCTTTACAAAATAGGTTTTAAACAAAGTGGAATACACATGTGCTACATCTACGAAAACAATCAGGAAAAGCCACGTATAAAAGGAATAATGGTTCTCCAGGTTCTGAATCTGTTTCTGAAAAAGAAAAATGATCAGCAGCACCAGAAACGGTGGAGATAAAATAAACCACCAGTCTGTTTTTGCATTATGTATCCAAGGTTGTTTCATAAGTGGATATTTATAGGAACTATTGATCCGTTACATTTTATATCATTTGTTCTGCGGTTCGCATTCCCTGATAAAAAGCTTCTTCAAAAATAGAGATTCCTGAAAGGTCAGAATGAGCGAAGAAAACTTTACCATCAATAGGCTCTTTTGCAACTTTTGTATGGTCTCCAAAAATCTGATCAGGAGTAGGGGCAATCATGGCATGTCCTATTTTGTGAAACTGCATTTCAAGGATAAAATCCTCGATTAACGGATGAGCTTTTTTCAAATCCTCTAAAACTAAACTTTTAAGTACAGTTTCTTTCATGGAATACAGTTTCTTCCTTGCCTTTTTACAGTCATTGGTAGAAAAACTTTTATAGTAAGTAATTACTTTTTCGCCCATAATCTGATTGACATTCTGATGCTGGTCAAAAATATATCCTAAGCCAGATGATCCGTAAATTACATTATCCCAAGCAAGCTCTTCATCTCCTCCAAATTCATTCTTCAGAGTAATCGTAGTCAAAAGCCATGGTACATAATGGAATGATGAAGCCTTTCTGTTGTTAAAAATTCTTTCATTAACAAATTGTGGGGTTGCCAACAATACTTTATCTGCAATGGTTTTTATGGTCTTCTTCTGAAGATTATCAAAACTTAAAACTTCGACCTTATCATCTATTTTAATATCAAAAACTAAATTCTTAGTTAATAATTTTTCTTTTGTATACTTTGATAAATAATGAGTTAACTTTGCATTTCCTTCCGGCCATGTGAATACCTGATCCCCATATTTTTTGCTCCAATTGTTTTTCCTGCCTGCAAAATAATGGATTCCAGCCCATGTGGAAACATAGTCAATTCCTAAACCGTAATCATCTCTGCAAGAATAGTCCAATACCCAAAGAAGTTCTTCAGATTTGAAATCATATTTCTGCAGCCAGTCTTTAAAGAGAATTTTTTCCAATTGAATCACTTCATCTTCTCTGCTGGAATCATGAACCGGAATGGCAAACCAATAGTTTCCCTGAATATCTTTCTTTTGACGAAAGTCATCCATCATTTTGAAAAAACGTTCAAACTCTTTTTGTACTTCTGTTGTAATTCCTTTTTGGGGTATAATATCATTCTGCCATGCGTTTTTATAGAACAGTCTTTCCTGCTGTGGAAAAGTCATCTGATATTCATCCAAAATAGGTTCTCCATTTTCCTCTATTCCCTGGCAGATACCACATTCTGTAAGGAATTCTATAATTTCTTTATTTTCTTTATTGGGTAAGGGCAGATAATGAGCTCCTAATGGGAATTTTGAAAACTTGTTCTGACCATTGGAAGAATTTCCTCCCAGATGGTCTTCCATTTCAAGCACAAGATAATCATTCTCTCCATGCTGGCTGAAAAATCTGCAGGCAGAAAGCCCGGAGATTCCCCCGCCCACCACAAGGTACTTCGTGTGGATAACTTCTGTAAATTGTGGAAAATCCTTCGCCCATAGTTTATGTCCTAAGACATGATTGGTTCCCGTGATCTTCAGCATTAGAGACTTTACCTTCTTTCCGCAATATTGCAGAAAAGGTAACATCAGACTGCCTAACAATACTGTTTTCAGGAAATCTTTTCTACTGAACTTTTCCCCACTCTTCATCGAAATAACGGACTAGTATCTGGTTGTCCAGACGGTTAACTTCTACCTCATTCACCTTCATGTCTTTGCTGAAATATGATATTTTTGAAAAATCATAATCATAATATTTCAGATTAGGAAGTCTTCTATACACCTTATTATTGACTGGTTCAAAGGAAGCCATTGAAAAACCCCATTCTCCAAATGACGGAACATAGGTATGATATGCCGAAGTAAAAGGAAAAATCTGATTCAGGGTTTTCTCTATGCACCAGAAAGATTTCGGAGCAAAATAAGGAGAGGTGGTTTGTACTACAATTTTAGTATCAGGAGTAGCCAATCTTTCAAGTTCTTTATAAAACTGCAAAGAATACAGCTTTCCTAAGCTGTAATTGGACGGATCCGGAAAGTCTATAATGATGACATCAAATTTTTTCTTATTTTCTTTTACCCAGATATAAGCATCTTTGTTGATCACTTCTACCTTTGGATTAGACAAAGAACTCTGATTCAGCCTTCGCATCGTTTCATTGGTTTTGAAAAAATCTGTCATTTCTCCATCCAGGTCAACAAGCTGGATCTTTTTCACATCTTTATATTTCAAAACTTCACGGACTGCGAAACCATCACCTCCCCCCAGAATAAGAACATGATCAACATTTTTTGACATTGACATTGCAGGATGCACTAAAGCTTCGTGATAGCGATATTCATCAGTAGAGGAAAACTGCAGGTTATTATTCAGATACAACCTAAATTCCCGGTTATTTCTGGTTAGAACGATTCTTTGGTAAGGAGAACTTTTTGTGTAAACAACATTTTCACCATACAGCTTCTCTTCAGAATAAGACAAAATTTTATCCGAAAAAATGAAAAGTCCAACCAGTAAAATAAATGCAGCGATTGATTTTATTTTTAACGAGAAAGGTTTCGATAATTCTTTTTTAAGATAAAAGCATAAAAATATAGCGATAGAAATATTGATGAGTCCAAAGAATAAAGGAGTCTTTACAATTCCCAGCTGAGGAATTAAGACCAAAGGAAAAAGAATAGATGCCAGTAACGCTCCGATATAATCAAAAGCAAATACGTTTGAAACTAAATCTTTAAACTGGACTTTATCTTTCAAAATATTCATAAGGATAGGAATTTCCACACCTACCAAACATCCTGTAAAAAAGACAAAAAGGTATAAAACGCTTTCAAAATGCGCCAATGTATTAAATAAAACAAAAAGTACAACTGAGCTTACCCCGCCAACAATTCCGACCAGGATTTCAATTTCGACAAACTTGTCGATAAGGTTTCCCTTAATGAATTTGGCCAGATAGGAGCCTACTCCCATAGAAAACAGGTAAACTCCAATGATAAAGGAAAACTGCTTTACAGAGTCACCTAAAAGATAACTTGCCAATGCTCCGGCTACCAATTCATAGATCAATCCACATGTCGCAATGACAAATACAGAAAACAATAAAAGCAGCTCAAGAGGAATCCTCTTCTTATCCATGAATTGCTGCGCTTATAATCATTGAAATTCCTATGATAAAAGCTCCAAAAACAATAGCCAGTGCTATATTTTTATTTTGAGCAATTTCATGCCATGTTTTTTCCGGAGTCAGTTTTTCAATAATGAAATAGCATATTAATAAAATAGCAATTCCTAAGAATGAATAAAGAACTGAATTGAATATTGGAATCAGATTAATGTTGTCCATAGTTTTTTAATTTTTATTTGTGATAGTATCTGTAGAATCCTGCCCTGGAATGACTTCTGGTAGTTCCGTCGCGGTAATTTTCTGTTTTGGCACAGTCGCAGAATTGGTTTCCTGTAAACGTAAGATAAACAAACCAGGTCATAAAAAATCCTCCAATAGCCAACAACAGCCAGTTGCTTTTGATATAATTGATTATTCTTTCCATGATTTAGTGATTAGCATAAGGTGAATTGGAACTATTATTCCATTTGCCTGATTCGAAAACACGTTTCAGCCAATGGCACACTACGGTAAAAATGATAAGACAAACCAGAATAATTCCAAAGTTCCAGAATGAAACCGGAAGCCAAGTGGCTTTAATATTCACGGATGGATTTTTGTCGTAATTTCCAGGATAATTATATTCCTGAGGCATATTGAGAAGTATAGAATCTAATTTCCCAGTCTCTTGTATTGTATTCTGAAGATCGGTTCTTCGTATGATCTCCCTTGTCAAAATTTCTATATCACTATAGGTATTGATTGTTTGATCTTTATCATTTTTGAGAGAGAAACCTCCTTCATTATTTTTAAGAATTGAAAAGTCAGCATTTTGCGGCCTATAGCCAGATTTGAACGGATCTTTTGTGCCTCCTTCTTTCTCTGCTGAAATCAGGAAATGATAAGTTCCGCCGGGAATACCACATAAGTTGAAATCTTCTGTCTGGCTTCCTTCACTCCAGCTTTCACCCCCTTCATATCCGGAATATTGCTCAATATCTTTAGAAGCATAAACTACTTCGTTGTTTTTTTCATTCACAAGACTAATCCCTACATTTGCCCAAGAGTTATTCACAGCAGAAAATGCACGTACTTTTAACGGTGCCGATCCGCCAGAAAGGGTAAAGCTTTTGCTCACTACTTCCTTATCAGTAACATCTGCGAAATTGATACTTTGTTCAAAGACGGTCTGATTACTTCTTGAAGTGACCACATATAATTGTAGAATACATATTAATAAAGCTACAATAGCCATGATATTGGTGCATTGTTTTACATTAAAAAGAAAAGGCTGAACAATTCCTGTTCCGGCACGGTAAGGCAATTCTTTGACCCCAAATGCTTTTTTAATCTCAGCTCTTGAAATATGAGTACCTTTAAAAAACTGCACTGATTTTCCATATTCCTCACGGGAAATCATTTCAGTACCGTTTACATATTCTTTGTAAGTAGCCAGTCCAAATGACAGCTTATCTTCAAAAAAACCGGCGGCAGCATGTATTGTGCAAGGTGTGGTTTCGTACCATCTGTAATTTTTGCCATTTGCTTCAGCGTAATATTTGAACTCTTTAAAGGCAAAATCTACAGGACGAAGAAAAACCCAGTGTCCATCACTCTCGCTGAGATAAACATTATTTCCTGCAGGATCTTTTAATGAGTATTCCCGCCAAAAGGTATCCGAGCCATATTTTTTAATAACAATATTAATCACCCAGTACTCTGTACCATAGAGTAAACCTTTCTGACCTACTGCTAAAACAACGTTTTCCACAGGTTTTTTAACAATCCTCTTTTTTGTAGACTCTCCTACTTTAACGAGGCTATCGCAGTCGCTGCAGATAAATTCTTCAATGGCAAAATCTATTGCCAGATCGTTATTATGGGTTTGGCAAATGGGACAAATGTGATCCATTTTTTATCTGTAAATTTTGTGTTTTTGAATGGTATTAGCTTTAAAATATTGAATAACCTCATCTGCAATCTGCTCTACTTTTTCGGTGTTGTCCTGGGTATAATTACAAAGAAAAACATCGAAAGTAAGCTGCTTAAATTCCGGCCACGTATGAATACAGAGATGCGATTCTTTAAGGCAAACTGCCGAAGTAAAACTCTGGTTTTCAAAAATATGATTGGTTATTCCTACAATCTCTACTTCTTTGGTTTTCAGAATACTTTCTGTAAACGCAAGAAAACCTTTGCTGTCCAATAACAAATCTTCTGACTCTGTTTCCAAAGTCAGAAGAATGTGTAAACCTTTATTTGATAATGGGTTCAATTAATTTTTTCGTAAATATATTATTTTTTTGGAAGAAAAACTTCTGCAAGCATACATCTTGCACTTCCGCCTCCATTTACTTCAATGGTATTTAAATCAGAATAAATAATTTCGCAGTATTTTTCAATTGAAGCTACTTGCTCTGGTCTTAAAGACTTATATGCTGTTTGGCTCATTACAAGGAATTTTTCATTCTCTTTATTTTGAACCTGAAGCATATTACCTGCAAACTGCTGCATTTGCTCTTCTGAAATTTCAACAATTTCTTTTCCTGAATTCTTGATGGTTTCAATTACTTTTTCTCTTTCCAGCTCATCATCAATACAATCAAGGCAGATTACTACAAATTTATCAGCTACACACATCATAACATTGGTGTGGTAAATCGGAAGCCTTTCTGTACCTACAGTTTGATAAGAGTGAAAAACTACTGGTGTAAATCCATATTTATCACAGAATTCTCTAAATAAATTTTCATCTAATCTCAAAGAAACAGAACCATAAGCAATCTTATTATCGTGATCGAAGATCATACTTCCTGTTCCTTCCAGAAAATGACCTTGTGTTTCCGGAAATGACCAATCGTCAATTTCAGTAATTTCGAAACCTTGATCTTTGATGCTTTCAAGAATATCATCTCTTCTTTCCACTCTTCTGTTGGATGCGAACATGGGATATAAAACCACTTTTCCATCTTTGTGGAAACTTACCCAGTTATTTGGGAAAATGGAATCCGGGGTATGAGGATCTAATGTATCTTTTATAGTAATCACATTGATTCCTTTCTCTCTCAGTTTTCCAACGAAGGTATTGAATTCTGCTAAAGCTTTTGACTGAATATCAGAACCTGTCTGCTCTACCTGAAAGTAATTATTTTTTGCTGTTTCTGCATTATAACCGAATGCAATCGGTTCTATCATTAATACTGTATCTGTTGTTTGCATTTCTTTTAAGTTTGAGGTTGTTAGTGTATGAGTGTTTGAGAGTTGTCAGTACGTTTTATCAATTCTTCTATTCGGTATCGAATGAAGAAAATGAACACCATTTTTCTGACTGATTAATCATATTCACTAACATCCTTATTATTTGATTATACTGATTATGCAAATTGTTAAATTGCTCTTCATTGATATAGTTGCAGGCATAGGCAAACTGATTCCATGTTTGGGTTTCCCCGGCCTCGCCTTCAGAGTCTGTAAGTTTAGCTATAAAGGATTTTTCATACCTTCTTTTTCCCCAAGCTTCACTTACATTAGCTGTTACCGATCTTGATGATCATCGTATCTGATCTGTAAGAGAATAGAGTTCTTCTTTAGGAAAAACTTTTGAGAGTTCATAAATCTGCTGTGCAACCTCAAAAGATTTTTGATACACTTTTAGATCCTGATGAAATTTAATCGTTGACATAATTACTTATTTAAGATTAAAAAATTGTACTAAAACTCTCCCACTCTAAAACTCTCCTACCCTATAACTCTACCACTCAACTATTCTCTTACAAGCGGCATGGTAGAGCATCTCAACAGCCCCCCCATTTTAGAGATTTCTCTATAAGGAATTTCTTCTACGGTCATTCCCCACACATCTCTTAGGTGATTGTTCATTCTGGTGAATGCTTTGTCTGAAACGACAACATCTGGAGAAATAGAGAAAATATTCGGGAACATTTCAAACATTTCTTCATCATTGATGTGGAAACAGTTTTCTTCCCCGAAAATATCAATGATAAGGCGATAATCACTTTCGTCTACGAATCCGTTTTTGTAGATGATACATTTATCTTCTCCTACCGGATTGAAAGTACAATCCAGGTGTAAAATTCCTTCAAAAGGTACTTTATCATTTTTCTTCAGTTCAAGATCAATGATTCTTTTCTTAGGAAAATATTCTTTTAAAATTTCAATGGCATACTCGTTGGTTCTTGCCGTTTTATAATTTCTGTAATCTTCACTGAAGCAGGTTCCGATGAAAATAAAATCATTCCATACGATAACATCTCCTCCTTCAATATGTGCTGTTTCCGGGAGATTAATAATTTTTCTCCAGGCTACTTTTTCAAAAACACTTTTATATGCCTCCTGCTCATCTGCTCTGTCTGCAATCACATTGGAAATAATCATTTTATCATCGATTACAAAAGCTACATCTCTTGAAAATACCTGGTTGTAATCTTCAATGATGCTTGGGCGCAGTACTTCAACGTCATATTTTTTTAGAACTGCTTCAAAGGCGTTCATTTCATTAATAATATCCTCTTCTTTAGGATAAATGTTGTGTTCGATTGAGTAATATGACTTAGCGTCATAACTTTCCTCTAGCGTGGGAATGGCTCCCAATGAATTAGGCTGGCCTAGAACTACTGACTTCAGCCTACCCGTTTCGTTTTTAATGTTTAGTCTCATAAAGATTTATGCAATACTACAAATATAAGTAAAGGTCTCTATCTAGAAAATTTTTGAATTATTTTATGTCTCAAATTTAACCATATTAGGTACCCTCTTTTAGCGAAATTCTCCCCCTATCCAACAAACCGTAGTATAAAGCACACAAAAACGTCTACAACCTACTATATTTCATCTACATAAGGACAAAAAAATAGATTTTTTTACAATTTAATATCCTACATTAGTGATATAATTTTCGCGAAATTATATAGGCTAAAACTTTATTATTAACATCAAAAAACAAAGTCATGGACAAGAAAAAATCTGTGCTGAAAAACGCACGAAAATTAGAAAGAGACCAACAAAAATCAATTATTGGTGGTGAATTTACCGGCCCCAGAAAATGTTGTGAGTGGGATGATGTAACCGGATCCTGTTTCCTTTGGGTGTGTAACAAATGTGGCTGCCCATAAAGTAATAAGAAAGCCGTTTTATGAATTTTGAAACGGCTTTTTTTATTATGCGATCACGAATTAATTCAGTTTAAAAATTTTTCATTTTAATACTACAGAACTATGATAGATTCTTCATATTCTATTTAAAAACATTCATATGTCTTAATGGATTTTAGCACAACTTATTATATTTCACACACATAATGATAAAAATTTCTTTTTAGAATAAAATAAATTCCTATATTAGTGATATAATTTCCATGAAATTATATTGTTTAAAACTTAACTATTAACATCAAAAAATCAAAATCATGAACAAAAACAATCCAGTGCTTAAAAACGCACAGAAATTAGGAAGAGAGCAACAAAAATCAGTAACCGGAGGAATTGGTATCAACAGACCAAGATACTGCTGTGAGTGGAATGACGATGGAAGCTGCAGAATTTGGACATGTGGTAACTGCGTTTGTCCTTAATCAAAATAATAAACCTGCTTTTCCAAGCAGGTTTTTCTTATCTTGCTCTACTCTCCTCTTCTGTTCTCTGTACTTCTTTTACCTGATATTTTGAGCTGCCAAAATTATAGCTTAATGAAAAAAAGAACCGACTATTATCCCACCAATGCCTAAACTGGTTGTCGATAATCTGTTTATATCTGAACTCTAACTTCTGATCATAACTATCAAAAATATTATTATAGCCGATCTTTGTGTTCAGTTTATTATCCAGCCAGGATTTTTGAATGGATAGATCTATGTTATAACGTGGTTTGATAATATAAAGACTGTTACCAGTTTTAGATTCATAATTAGCAAATAGATTAACAGTATATCCTTTGGGCAAAGTAAACACATGATTTGACCTGATTTCATAGTTATAAATACCCAGTGTAAAAACCTGATCAAGGTAAGGTCTGAACTCATAATTGTAATACCCCGTAATCTGGCTGGTCATACTCCACCATTTTGTAATTTTCACAGGAAAACTTGTTTCCAGCACAGCAAAATTACGGTAAGGAAGATTGGTTCCCAGATATTCCAGCACATTGGTTTTTGGGTTATATAGGGGATAGCGGGTCATGACATCTTTTTCTTTTCCTATCGTAAAACTTGTGATCCAGTTTTTATACCGGTAAGTTGCCTTGATTTGACTTGTAAAAGAGGGTTGCAGATAAGGATTACCTATCCAATAATTCAAAGGACTGAAGTAATACCGGAACGGATTAAGCTGTGAAAAAATAGGTCTTGTAATTTTTCTGCTATAGGAGAGCGAAAGTTCATTAGATTTATTAAATGTATAGTTTGCACTGAAGGATGGTAACCATTCCAGATAATTTCTTGAAACAATAGAATCTATAGTAACAGCATCAGAAATACTATTTGTATTTTCAAGCCTTAGTCCTGCATTGATCTGAAGCTTTCCAAATTTCTTTCTATACGCCAGATAACCTGCAATTATTTTCTCTTTGTAGGAAAACAGATTACTTCTCTCGGGATCAAATACAAACTGGTTATTCACAGATAAAGTATCATACCGGATATTGTTATGGGTTTCTGAATGACTATATTTAAGCCCCGCTTCTACCTCCGCATCTCCTATTTTTTGGGAGGCATCAATCTGTCCTGCATAAATATTGATCTCGTTAACCAGATCAGATTTCCAATAAGACAAAACCTTTGAAGAAGGCTTGTCTCTATCAATAAAATCGTCTTGTTGTTTGTTTTTTACTGAGAGATAATTGCCTAGATAACTTATTTTAAACCCTTTGTCCTGAAAAGAATAATCAGTGGTAATCCCGTAATTGTTTTGATAATAATCCGTTGGGTTTTCATTTTCTGTATTAAAAACAAGCTGCGTTTCACTTTTATCAGTAGTATATAATGAACCTGAGCGCATCCGCTCGGAATCTCTGAAATTCCCTCTGAGGTTCAGACCAATCCTATTTTTATCATTCAATCTGAAATCTACTCCTGTCTGAATGTTGTAGACCTTTGTTTGGTCCTCCTGATACGTTCTGGTCCTCATAACATTGGTATTAGCCAACTGTTGTAATGCATTGTATCGGTAAACTGAGATCCCATCGTTATATCCTGCCTGCAAGCTGTATGCTGCTTTTTCTGTGTTATAAGTAAGGTTAAGTGTATTCTCCCGGTAACTAAACTTATATGCATACAAATTTCCATTATAACTGCCTTTCCAACCCAAATTGGTATTCTTTTTCAGCCTAATATCAATAATCCCTTTAAATTCAGCATCATATTTTGAAGATGGATTGGTATTTACGTCAATAGATTCTACCATTTCCGGTGATAAAGACCTCAAATAAGCTTGCAGCTCCTGATTACTCATTACAATAGGTTTACCATCAATGAATATTGCAGGGGACACTCTTCCTCCAATAAAAATCCCACCTTCCAGATCAACTGTAACTCCAGATGTTTTTCTCAATACGTCGAGGAGATGGGTTGAAGTTTTAAAGTCTTTGTTTCCAGAAACAGCCATTGTCAAATTTCCATCATTCAATTTAATACTGCGTGGTGCAGATTGGATAACAACTTCTGAAATATTTGTCGTTGGAGATTTTTGTTGAGTTAAAGAATCAGATCCATTCTGCGTTGTGGCTTCCTGTGCTTTTCCAAAAACTGATAGAAACAGCAGCAGGAAAAACCATAATTTGATCATCATAATTTTTAAATTTTATGAGATCAAAATTATTAGCGTGTTATAAAAATCAGGTTTTAGAATTAAAATTCCGCAGTACTAAATTATAAATTTGAACTCTGTAATCTAGGCTCAGTAAGGGTTTGCGACTGTTTGTATAGAAGAGGGGTAGTATTCTTTATTTTCTTGAATGTTGAAAAGAATGTAGATTTAGAATTGAATCCTACTTCATAACCGATCTCTTCAATTTTCAGGTAAGATCCATTTTCTATTTTTTCACAGGCTTCGCTGATCCTGTACTCATTGATGTAAATAGAAAAACTTTTCCCCAAATTATCATTCAGCAGTTGAGAAAGCTGATGGGCAGAAATATTCATTCTGAAGGCAAGATCACTCAGCTTAAGATTCGGATTTTTATAAAGTTCTTCAGTATTCATCAATCTTTCTAATCTAGACACAAAGTTATCCGCCTGCACTTCTGAAATTTTCTTATTGGAATATCTCCCATTATTGTCTTTTACGGGAAGCTGATAATATTTTTTATTGAATAAAATTAAAAAGTTAGCATACAGAACGAATGAAAAAACCAGGCTTCCTCCTGCACAATAGATCGGTAACCAACCTGTAGAAACCAACTGATAGGTTAAAAAGATAATTACATTACTGATGAGAACTGGGAGAACAAATTTGTTAGGACTCCTGATATGATGTTTTGTATATAAATAAAACTGGTATACAGTAAGAAATACAAATATAGACCAGATAGCATAAATAAAGGTTCCAAAATAATGATCCCAGGTCAAAGGAAAGAATAGGTATAATAGGCCAACACCTCCTAATATCAATGTAAGGATTCCAAATAATTTACGACAATTCTTAAACTCAAAATTTCCCTGCTGAAATGAAGATTTAATGTAATAATATAAAGCCGGGCCAGCAAAAAATAATGCAGAGAGTCCTAAATGTGGAATGATCCTTGGCAATTCCGGATAAAAGTAAATACATACCGAGATCCCTACTCTTATACTTAGCATAAGGAGAAGAAGCCCAAGGAAAAAGTTGGGCAGATATTTCAGTTTTTTAACAAACAGCAGATAAATACCTAGCAACAGCCCATTAAAGGCACCTACTGCACTGAAGAAAAAAAGCAACTGTTGTCCGAAGGTCATGGCTTATTTATTTTTCTAATATCAATTGTTCTATCAATAGAAACCGACTAAAGTCCATTTAATCGATCAATATTATTCATTTGGCTTTAGCCGAAACTTATCTTTTTACAAGAGTAAATTTAATAAATTATTGGATTGAATTTCAGACAGATGGAATGTTTTTTTTAGGTTTTGGCTAAAGCCAATGGATTTCTTTTATTTCTAAACGGGCTAAAGCCCGTTTCTATTGAATAATAAGCGTTGTGGATAATATTGTGGATAACGTTGTTCGGGTAATTATAATACCCCATATCCTTAGCCCCGATAGAAACGGTTACCCCGCAGCAAGTTTTGGACAGCATGGGCGCGAGGAGTAAAAGTGGATAGCGGGAAATAGCTCCTCATCACAAAAAACAAAAAATCCCAAAGCAAGCCTTGGGATTTTGATATTGTATAAGCAAATATTATCTGCTTGCGATATCGATATAGTTTCTTTCCTGAGCACCTTGGTAAACCTGTCTTGGTCTTCCGATTGGGTCTCCTTTCAATCTCATTTCTTTCCATTGAGAGATCCATCCTGGAAGTCTTCCTAATGCGAACATTACTGTAAACATTTCTGTAGGAATTCCTAACGCTCTGTAGATGATTCCTGAATAGAAATCTACGTTTGGATATAGTTTTCTTTCTACGAAGTACTCATCTTCAAGGGCTACTCTTTCTAACTGCATTGCAATGTCTAGAGCTTTATCCTGGATACCTAATGCTTTAAGGATATCGTCAGCAGCTTTCTTGATGATTTTTGCTCTTGGATCGAAGTTTTTGTACACTCTGTGTCCGAATCCCATTAGACGGAAGTTATCAGCTTTATCTTTAGCCTTAGCAACATACTTAGATACATCACCACCATCTTTTTCAATAAGCTCAAGCATTTCGATTACAGCCTGGTTGGCTCCACCGTGAAGTGGTCCCCAAAGTGCAGATACCCCAGCAGAGATAGAAGCAAAAAGACCTGTGTGAGCAGAACCCACCATTCTTACTGTAGAAGTAGAACAGTTTTGCTCGTGGTCAGCGTGAAGAATTAATAATTTATCTAAAGCATTTACTACTACTGGATCAATTTCGAAATCAGCGTTTGGTAATCTGAATGCCATTTTGTAGAAGTTCTCTACGTAGTTTAGATTGTTATCACCATGGTTTAATGGTAAACCTTGAGTTTTTCTGTAAGTCCAAGCACAAAGGTGAGAGAACTTAGCAATCATTAACTCTGCAGCGTGATCCATTTCTTCTTTAGAGTTTACGTTAACGGCTTTCGGGTTGAAAGCTGTCAAAGCAGAAGTTAAAGAAGATAAAACTCCCATAGGGTGAGCAGAACGAGGAAAAACATCAATGATTTTTTTCATCTCATCTGCGATGAAGTTATATTTTTTAATATTATTGTCGAAAGAAGTAAATTGATCCTGAGTAGGTAATTCTCCATGTAATAAAAGATACATTACTTCTGTGAAGTTAGATTTCTCAGCAATCTGCTCGATTGGATAACCTCTGTAGAATAATTCTCCTTTATCTCCGTCTAAGTAAGTGATGTCGCTAATAGTAGCTCCTGTATTTTTGTAACCTAAATCCAGAGTGATCAAACCTGTCTGGTCTCTTAATTTCGAAATATCAATCCCTCTGTCTCCGATAGTACTATCCACGATTGGATATTCATATGAATTACCGTCGTAATTCAATATTACTTTGTTGTCTGACATTATTTATTTATTTTTTTTAAATATACCACTTTCCATAAAATACGGCAAACAAAAATTATCGCTTGCCGTTATTTATAAATTCAATTATCTTTTTATTTTAAATGCTTCTAATCCTGGGAAAATTGCAGTTTCACCAAGAGCTTCTTCAATTCTCAACAATTGGTTGTATTTTGCCATTCTGTCTGATCTTGAAGCAGAACCTGTTTTGATCTGACCACAGTTCATAGCAACAGCTAGATCAGCAATAGTAGAATCTTCAGTTTCTCCCGATCTGTGAGACATTACTGAAGTGAACTTGTTGTTCTGAGCCATCTGTACAGCAGCCATTGTTTCAGAAAGAGAACCAATCTGGTTTACTTTTACAAGGATTGAATTGGCAATTCCTTCTTTTACTCCTCTTGATAATCTGTCAACGTTGGTTACAAATAAATCATCTCCTACTAACTGTACTCTGTCACCGATTTTATCTGTTAACATTTTCCATCCTTCCCAGTCATCTTCCTGCATACCATCTTCGATAGAGATGATTGGATATTTAGCTGCTAATTCAGCAAGGTAAGAAACCTGCTCTTCTCTTGATCTGTGAGCTCCTTTATCTCCTTCGAATTTTCTGTAATCGTAAGTTCCGTCTTTGTAGAATTCTGAAGCAGCACAGTCTAATGCCAACATAATGTCGTCACCAGGCTTATAACCTGCTTTTTCGATTGCCTGAAGCAAAGTATCCAACGCATCTTCAGTTCCGTTGAATGTTGGAGCAAAACCACCTTCGTCTCCTACTGCAGTAGAAAGACCTCTTCCTTTAAGGATTGATTTAAGATTGTGGAAAATTTCTGTTCCTTTTCTCAAAGCGTGAGAGAAAGAATCTGCTTTTACCGGCATAATCATGAATTCCTGGAATGCGATAGGAGCATCTGAGTGAGACCCACCATTAATTACATTCATCATTGGAACTGGAAGAGTGTTTGCATTTACTCCACCTACATATTTGTATAGAGGCATTCCAAGCTCAGCAGCAGCAGCTCTTGCTACAGCTAAAGAAACTCCTAGAATTGCATTAGCTCCTAAATTTCCTTTGTTAGGTGTACCATCCAGCTCAATCATAATCTGATCGATATAGTTTTGTTCAAAAACAGGCTGTCCAACTAAATTCTCTGCAATTACTTCTTTTACATTTTCAACAGCTTTCAAAACTCCTTTCCCTTGGTATTCTGAACCTCCGTCACGTAATTCTACAGCTTCATGTTCCCCTGTAGATGCTCCTGAAGGAACAGCTGCACGACCCATCGCACCGTTTTCTGTAAATACATCCACTTCAATGGTAGGATTACCTCTGGAATCTAAAATTTGTCTTGCTTCTATGTAAGAAATTGCACTCATTTTTTATTTTTTTTAGTTTAGACAAATTTAATCAAAATTTAACTTTTAGGGGTATTTCATTGGATTTTTTTGAAGTAATTCGCCGTTAAATTTTAGTTAATTTATATTATGATAAACCGAGAACTTTCTTTCTTCTCCTTTGAATATTTCCCATAAAAAAAATGATATAAAAAGCTCCAAGTACTATAAAATACTGGAGCTTATATTTCTCAATAACTATTTATTAATATTATACTTTGCTCTTTCCTCTGGAGTGAGAACCCTTAGCGTTTTTGCCATCTCTTCTTTAGCTTCACTTTCGGCTGTTTTCGCGGCTTCTTTCTGTAACTCTGTGATAGCTTTTACAACAACTTGGAAACTTTGCCAATACAATTCCCCTTTACATTGTGACTCAAAATTGATACAATGTTCTTCCATTCTATATAAAGCATCTCTGAGCATATTAACAGATGCTGTTCTTTCGCCAAGTTTAGATAGAGTTTCTGTAATTTTAGTGATTTGCTCTAGAGAAACACTCTGCCCTGACGGCATCTGAGCAGCTAGTTTATTAGTAAGGTCAGTAGTGGTTGCTATAGCTGCATCAGGCTGTACTTCAGATAAAATTTTATTAATTTTCCCTTTTTCGTCAATATTTAAAACAGCTCCTCTTCTCATCGCGTCATATGACATTTGATAATTAGAATTTGAGGTCTTTAGCTCTTTCACTGTTGCTCGGTGCTTGATATTACAAGAAGTAAGCAAACTTAAAATGAGTAGGTAAATAATTGTTTTCATGATGTTTTATAATTAAATACTGATAGGTTAGTTGAATCGAATTTTGAGCTCCCATGAGCCAATACAAGTGCAATCGCTGTAAAAGCGTTAAAATTTAAGTTTTCCAAAACTTTAGGCTCTCCATCTTCGAGTTTTAAAACAATCTTACCTCTTGAGGATGTAATATTCCAATCTAAAATGTAATATTCAATAATGGTTTGCATGATAATTATTTTTAATGGTTATTTTCTAAGGGAAGGAGATAAAAGACCTGCTAAAGCACCAATGGCTCCTAATGAAATGGTAGCAAAGATGGTTACCAGCTGACTGTCTGGTTTGTCACTCCAAAAGGAAAGAAGGATGAGCCCTGCAATAATGGCTATAATAGCCAATCCAAGCATAATCACAATAATCCTGTAAATCCAATAGTCTGTTTCTTTTGGATTTCTTATTTCTACATTTTTAATGGCCTCCACAGGATTGCTTCTAAACTTCTCCTGAAGATCTGCATTGTTCTTTAAAGCTTCCTGTAAATCTTCAATACTGTCGTTAATTAAAGTTTTCATATCAGTCAAGTTTTATTACATCAAAGTTCACTCTAAAAAAACACATGTGTCAATTACACAAAAGGGTGATTATACAAGCAAAACAGCACCATTAAAAATGGTGCTGTTTATAAAAATTGGATAATAATTAAAGTCTTACTTCAAAAGTCAGGCAAGTTCCTGAGCTTTTAGATAGAATTTTACATACTCCTTCTGCTTCATTCATTCTTCGTTTCATATTCCGGAGTCCGTTTCCTTCTGATTGATTATCGGGAATACCGATTCCATTATCCTGAATCTTCATAAAAAAATTATTCTGATTTTGAGAAAATGAAAGTTTTAAATTATTTGCCTGACTATGCTTATACACATTATTAACCGCTTCTTTTAAGCATAAAAAAAGATTACGTCTCAACTCTGTAGAAATGGGAGTATCAGAAAGAATATCTTCACATTCTGAATGAAGGACAATTTTTGTTTTCTTTAAAAAATTACTGGTATACTGTATGGCATAATCAGTGAAGCTTCCCAATGTATCATTTCCCGAGTTCAGACTCCAGAGCATTTCCCGCATAGAAATATTCATTTCCTCTGAGGTCTTCAGTAATTCATCTATGTCATTCTGAAGTTCATTGTCTTCAATTTTATATTTTAGAAATTCAGCTTGAAGTTTCAGTGCCGAAATACCTGCACCCAGATCGTCGTGCATATCATGGGAAATACGTTCACGTTCTTTTTCAATAGATCTTTGCTGTTCGAGTTCTTTTTGGAGCAGTTGATTTTGGTGTTCAGCTTCTTTGAGTTGCTGCTCTTTAATATATAAAAGTTGCTTTCTATTATACATAAGAACAACAAAAACAATAAAGATCACAAATACCAACATGACAATGGTGATGATAATGTAGGTAAGTCTTATTTCATGTAATTCATTCATGCTTTTTTGAATATTTAATAAGGCTAATAAAAAATAGTAAATAAAAAAGAATATTTATTACAAAAAAAAATGATTGGGAAATAATAAGCACTTGTTCATCCATCTTATCAAATAAATATCTTGGAATAATTCTTAAAAGAAAAAATACTCCCCAAAATAATAAAGCACAAGAAATCCAAAATTTGGGATCACTGGTTATACTTTTTGAATCTGGATATTTTAGTTTTCCATACAGCCATATTAAGCTATATACAATATAAGCCAAAGCAAACGAAATCCCTATGACCTGGTTAACCTCTTTATAACTTTTGTAAAAGAAAACAATGTAAATAATGAGGAAAGAGAAGAAAATGATTTTGTTCAATATAATAAACTCTTTTTTCTGCATCATATTAAAATACTTCAGAAAAAAGTAACAGCAAAAGAGAATATAAATATTATATAAAACACCAAAATCAGAATTATCATTCAAGAATTCCTGTATCAAAAACATCAAACATTCAAGGGAAAAGCTAATACAAAGATATGCATACAGAAAATCCTGTTGCTTTCCTCCTTTCTTTATTAATAGTAGAATTGAAAAAAAAGCAACAAGAGATAATACAATCAGATATAACAATGAGAGAAAAGAATACATTATGGATGCATATTTCCTATATCAAAATAAACCATATCTTGATCATCAGGTGAATATTGGAGTGTTGTTTTACAGCAAGCTTTATCAATTTTTAGCATAATGTTAGGGCGATAAAAAATTTCATCATCAGAACTTCCACCAATAAGAAGTACTCCACCAACTAAACTTGAAAAATTTTTATAAATTCTTTCCATTGAATAGGTAATATAAGTTGTTATTTCCTGTTTAGAAAAAGTTTGATTAAAGTATACATAATACTCTAAAATACATTTTCTATATTGTTCAAAGTCTGAATCCTTCACTGGCTCAAGCATATTATTTCTAAGTACGTAAACTTTTTCACCTTGTTGCAAAGGAACTTTATTTTTCTCATTAAAATTGAAGATGAATAACAATGATATTTTTCCATTCTCATAAATGAAATAGATATGTAAAAATTTGAAAGTCCATAAGTTCTTCCTAACAATTTCATCAAGGTTGCTAATGACAAAATCCCTAGGGTAACCTGCAAATTTTGAAATATTAGTTGCTTGCACTCCTTTTGTCTCTTCATCTATTTGAAAATTAAAGAATATGTCTAACAATCCATACTTTTGAAAAAAGTCGCTTTCTAATGAGCTGGTTAAAAATTGATTAAATATCTCTCCAATTTTTGGAGTAATAAATAGTTTCTTTTCCATGATTTCTTAGTTTTTAAAATGGTTAAATTTATTAATAGCCTCCACTTTATTATTGACATGGAGTTTTCTGTAAATATTTCCAACATGTTTTTTTACAGTATCTATGCTGATACATTTTTTATCAGCAATTTCTTTGTAAAGAAGCCCTTGTGAAAGCAATTCAAGAATTTCCTTTTCCCGGTATGTAAGTTCATCGAAGCCTTTAATTTCAGGAAGTTTTTTTTCAAAGTGCTGAAGGACTCTCCGGGCAATGGAAAAACTCATAGGAGCACCACCGTTATACACATCCCTGATAGAAGAAAGTATTTTATCCATGCTTTCTCCTTTCACAAGATATCCCATTGCACCGGCTTTTAAAGAATTAAAGATCTTTTCATCATCTTCAAAACTGGTACACATGATGAACTGGGTTTCGGGCATATCTTTTTTGAGCTTTTCAATGATTTCAATACCCAGCATATCCTGCAGCTGGATATCCATCATAACAACATTGGGAGAAATATCTGGAAGGTTTTTTAAGGCATCATTACCATCAAAGAACTGAGCAACAACTTTCATATCCTGCTGATAATTGATCACCTTCTTCAACGCATTGTTGTAGTTCTTTTCGTCTTCTACTATGGCGATAGAAATGCTCATGTCTTTTTTATTTGAAACAAATTTCAACAGAAAACAAATGAGAATCAATTACACCTTTGTGTAATATTAAAAGTTTGAATTTAGAGTTATGGTTAGTTTTTTATTCCTATTAAAATTAATTATTTTTCTATTTCAAAACCTTATTTTTTTAATAAATTTTAACAAATCTAAGCAGGCAGTACATTGGTAATGATTCCGTTACTAATAACCGGAAATAATTTCTGTATAATTAAATGAGAAATGGGTTTAATTTTGTAAAAAACAACAAAAATTCACCATATTGTAAGGCATGATTTTTGTAAAATTAAAGAGTAAAAATCATATTGAATATCAAATAATATAATCATGAAAAAAAGTCTTTTAGCCCTTGGCGCTGTCCTTACATTAACGGTAATCAGCTGCAAAAAAAGTGAAAGCGGGAACAAAAGTATCATTAAAACAGATAGTACAGAAACAGTAGTTACTGATCATAGCGGAAAGATTGATTCTGTAAGCCAAAGTTCATCAACAGTTGACGTTAATGGACAGAAAACTGCAAAAACCGATTTCGTCTATAAAGCAATGGATGGAACATTGGTAAAAGTAGTATTTAAAAACGATCCGAAAGAAAATACTCTAACCATTACCAGCAATAAAAAAACATTTGTTCTTACTAAGGCAGAGACCAAAGGAGATGAAACTGTTTATAAGAAAGATGATATGACTGCAAAAGTAAAAGGTGACAGCCTTCACCTGGAACAAGGAAATAATATCATTCCGCTCAAAAGAACTAAAATCTAAAACAATAAAACCCTCAACTTGAATGAGGGTTTTCATTTCACCTAATATCCGCTTTTAAACAATAAAAAAGCCACCCGTATCCGGATGGCTTTCATTTATATCTGAATGAATATTATTCTTCAGTTTTTTCTTCAGTAGTGTCAGCTTTAGCTTCTTCTACTTTCTCTTCTACTGCAGGAGCATCAGCTACTACAGCTTCAGCTTTTTTAGGTGCAGCAGTTGATCTTCTGCTTCTTCTTGTAGCTTTTTTCTCCTCTGCATTCGGGTTGTAAAGCTCGTTGAAATCTACCAATTCGATAAGAGCCATATCAGCAGCATCACCTGGTCTGAAACCTGTCTTAATGATTCTTGTATAACCACCGTTTCTTTCAGCGATTTTAGGAGCTACAGTTCTGAATAATTCAGCAACCGCAAATTTATTTTGAAGGTAAGAGAATACTACTCTTCTGTTATGTGTAGTATCTTCTTTTGCTTTTGTTAATAGAGGCTCAACATATACTCTTAAAGCTTTAGCTTTAGCTACAGTAGTGTTGATTCTTTTATGCTCAATTAGAGAACAAGCCATATTAGAAAGTAAAGCACTTCTGTGAGAAGCTGTTCTTCCTAAGTGATTGAATTTTTTACCGTGTCTCATTATTAATTATTTATCAGCGTCTAACTTATATTTTGCAACGTCGAAACCGAAGTTAAGACCTTTTGAATGCACTAATTCTTCTAGTTCTGTCAAAGATTTTTTACCAAAATTTCTGAATTTCATCAAATCAGACTTACTGTAAGAAACAAGCTCTCCAAGAGTTTCTACTTCAGCTGCTTTCAGACAGTTAAGGGCTCTTACAGAAAGATCCATATCTGCTAATTTAGACTTAAGTAGTTGTCTTGTATGAAGTGTCTCTTCGTCATATTGGATAGATGCTTTTACAGCTTCAGTTTCAAGAGTGATTCTCTCATCAGAGAATAACATGAAGTGATAAATTAATATCTTAGAAGCTTCTGTTAAAGCATTCTGAGGGCTGATAGACCCATCAGTTTCTATATCTAATACAAGTTTTTCGTAGTCTGTTTTTTGCTCTACACGATAATTTTCAATGCTATACTGTACTTTCTTGATCGGCGTGAAAATAGAGTCAATTGCAATAGTACCTACAGGTGCATTGTTTGACTTATTTTGTTCTGAAGGAACATATCCTCTACCTTTTTCAATATTGAAAGTAATTTCGAAAGTTACATCAGTATTTAGGTTACAAATCACTAAATCCGGGTTTAAAACCTCGAATCCGTTGATCGATTTTCCTAAATCACCAGCAGTAATAATCGTTTGACCTGAAACTTTAGCAACAACCTGCTCGTTAGCCTGGCCTTCTGCTGCAGCTTTTAATCTAACCTGCTTTAGGTTAAGAATAATTTCGGTAACGTCTTCGATTACTCCTGGAATAGTTGAAAATTCGTGCTCTACACCTTCTATTTTGATAGATGAAATAGCGTATCCTTCCAGAGAAGAAAGCAACACTCTTCTCAAAGCATTACCGATTGTAAGCCCGAAACCTGGTTCTAAAGGTCTGAATTCAAATTGACCTTTAAATTCATCAGAGTTAAGTAAAATTACTTTATCGGGTTTTATGAATTGTAAAATTGCCATATTATTGGGTTGAGCAAAAATTTGATTAAAAAATTATTTAGAGTAAAGTTCGACGATAAGGTTCTCCTTAATGTCCTCCGGAATTTGGATTCTTTCAGGAGCAGAAATGAAGGTACCTTCTTTCTTCTCATCGTTGAATTGTAACCACTCATAGTTTGACTTAGAAGCCAATGCATTGGTAACAACTTCAAGAGACTTAGACTTTTCTCTTACAGCGATTACATCACCAGCTTTTACCAAGTAAGAAGGGATATTAAGAATTTCTCCGTTCACAGTGATGTGTCTGTGAGAAACTAATTGTCTTGCTCCAGATCTAGTTTTAGCAAAACCTAATCTGAAAACAACGTTATCCAATCTTGATTCACAAAGTTGTAATAGAACTTCACCTGTTACTCCTTTGCTTCTGTGTGCTTTTTCAAATAAGTTAGCAAACTGTCTTTCTAAGATACCGTAAGTATATTTAGCTTTTTGTTTTTCAGCTAACTGAACTGCGTATTCTGATTTTTTAGCACCTCTTCTTTTGTTAGGACCGTGTTGTCCTGGCGGTTGGTTTTTTCTTTTTTCGAAGTTCTTATCATCTCCGTAGATTGCAGCACCAAACTTTCTAGCAATCTTAGTTTTAGGTCCAATATATCTTGCCATAATGGGTAAATTCTAAAAATTAAACTCTTCTTCTTTTTGGTGGTCTACATCCGTTGTGTGGCATAGGCGTCACGTCAACGATTTCTGAAACTTCAATTCCTGAATTGTGGATAGATCTGATAGCAGATTCTCTACCTGCACCTGGACCTTTCACAAACACCTTTACTCTTCTTAAACCAGCTTCGTGAGCTACAGCAGAGCAATTTTCAGCTGCCATCTGAGCAGCAAATGGAGTATTCTTTTTAGAACCTCTGAAACCCATTTTACCGGCAGAAGCCCAAGAGATAACCTCTCCGTTTTTATTTGTTAAAGAAATGATGATGTTATTGAAAGAAGCTTGAATATGTGCTTCACCAATAGCTTCAACTTTTACTTTTCTTTTCTTAACTACTTTAGTTTGTTTTGCCATAATTCCTAACGATTATTTACTAGCTTTTTTCTTGTTAGCAACAGTTTTTCTCTTTCCTTTTCGGGTTCTAGAGTTGTTTTTCGTTCTCTGGCCTCTTAAAGGTAATCCAAGTCTGTGACGTATTCCTCGTTGGCATCCTATGTCCATCAATCTCTTGATGTTCAATTGCACTTCAGATCTTAATTCTCCTTCAACTTTTACGTTTTCTAAGATATAAGTTCTGATGGCAGCCAATTCATCGTCATTCCATTCGTTGACTTTTTTGTCTTCGCTGATACCGGCAGCTTTAAGGATTTCAGAAGAAGTACTTCTTCCAACTCCGTAGATGTAAGTTAAACCGATAACTCCTCTTTTGTTTTTTGGTAAATCAATACCTGCAATTCTCGCCATAATTTAATTAACCTTGTCTTTGTTTAAATTTTGGGTTCTTCTTGTTGATTACGAACAGTACACCTTTTCTGCGTACGATTTTGCAATCAGCGCTTCTTTTTTTAATTGATGCTCTTACTTTCATTTTGATAGTATTTATTTTTTACAAATGCCAAATGGAATGAGAATTCCATTTGGCTAAATGTTTTTAATATCTAAATGTGATTCTCCCTTTCGTTAAATCATAGGGAGACATTTCTAGTTTTACCTTATCACCAGGTAAAAGTTTAATATAGTGCATTCGCATTTTACCAGAAATATGAGCAATAAGAATATGCCCATTTTCAAGTTCTACGCGGAACTGAGCGTTCGAAAGTGCTTCCGTTATAACGCCGTCTTGTTCAATATGTTTTTGTTTTGCCATAAATTAATATCCAGTCGTTCTAGACAGTTTAGACTGCATTAAGCCATCATAATGATGATTCAGCAGATATGTATTAATCTGTTGAACTGTATCTAAAATTACACCTACCATAATTAATAGTGACGTTCCCCCGAAAAATAGGGCAAACGCATCTGTCTGAACAAAGCTTCCATGCACAATTGCTGGAAGGACTGCAAAGATAGATAAAAAAATTGCACCTGGCAAGGTAATTTTTGATAAAATATCATCTAAGTAATCTGCTGTCTCTTTTCCGGGTCTTACTTTCGGTACTAAACCTCCATTTCTCTTTAGATCATCAGCCATTTGGTTTACCGGAATTGTAATTGCAGTATAGAAAAACGAGAAGATAATAATTAATAGCGCAAACAATACATTGTACTGCCAGCTAAAAACATTCTTGAAACCTGCAAGAAAAGTGTTGGACTCATCGAATTTTGTTAATAATCCTGGTACGAACATCAATGCCTGAGCAAAGATAATTGGCATTACACCAGCAGCATTTACTTTCAATGGAATCCATTGTCTTGCGCCCTGCATAAGATTCTTGTTTACACCTCCTCTTGCTTGAGCTCTGCTTACATACTGAATAGGAATTTTTCTAACAGCAACTGATAAAATCACTGCTAAAAGAACTACCAACATCCAGAATAATACTTCGATAAGGATCATGATAGATCCCATTCCTCCTTTTCCGTTCTGCACGGCCATCTCCTGTACGAATGCCTCAGGTAATCTTGAAAGAATCCCCACCATAATAAGAATAGAGATACCATTTCCGATTCCCTTATCGGTAATCTTTTCACCTAACCACATTGCAAACACTGAACCACCTACCAAGATCACAATACTTGGCAACCAGAACATGATTGAATTTGGTTCTACAAAATATGCAGATTGGAACTGAGCATATGGTAAGAATAATTGAGTAATAGAAGTTAAGTAAGAAGGTGCCTGTACCAGACAAACCCCGATCGTTAACCATCTTGTAATTTGGTTCAATGTATTTCTACCTGACTCTCCATCTTTCTGAAGCTTCTGAAGATAAGGAATAGCCATCCCCATCAACTGAACAATAATAGAAGCAGAAATGTAAGGCATGATTCCCAACGCCATTACGGAAGCGTGGCTGAAAGCCCCCCCCGTAAACGACGAAAGCAAGCCAAGGAGACCTGCTCCTTGCTTGTTACCGCCTTGATTTTTATAATGCTCTAAGAGATCTCCCACCTCTGCAAGGTTAATTGCGGGAAGTGAGATATAAGATGCGAATCTATACACAAGGATAATCCCTAAAGTGAAGAGAATTTTATCTCTTAATTCTTTAAGACTCCAAATATTTTTAAGTGTTTGTATAAATTCTTTCATTAGTAAGTATTATAAGGTAATTGCTTTTCCACCTGCTTTAGCAATAAGCTCTTCAGCAGATTTCGTGAATTTATCAGCAGAGATTGAAACCGCAGATTTCAATTCTCCTCTACCCATAATTTTCACTAATTCGTTTTTAGAAACGATACCGTTTGCTACTAAAACTTCTTTCGTGATTTCTCCAGTGATGGATTTGTTCTCGATTAAAGTTTGGATAGTATCAAGGTTCACACCTCTAAACTCTTTTCTGTTTACGTTTTTGAATCCGAATTTAGGTAGTCTTCTTTGTAAAGGCATCTGTCCACCTTCGAAACCGATTTTCTGAGAATAACCAGCTCTAGCTTTTTGACCTTTGTGTCCTTTTGTTGAAGTACCTCCTTTTCCAGAACCCTGACCTCTACCAATTCTTTTTGAGTTGAAAGTAGATCCTGCAGCTGGTTGTATGTTATTTAAATTCATTTTAATTTCTCTTTTATAAAATTATTTTTGAACTTCAAGTAAGTGACCTACAGCAGCGATCATTCCTAAGATAGAAGGAGTAGCTTCGTGCTCTACAACTTGGTGAAGTTTTTTTAATCCTAATGCTTCAAGCGTTCTCTTTTGGGTTTTTGTTCTACCAATAGCGCTTCTTACTTGCTTTACTTTAATTGTTGCCATTGTTTTAATTATTAACCGTTAAACACTTTACTTAGAGAAATTCCTCTCATTCTAGCAATTTCTTCAGGTCTTCTGATATCCAATAACGCTTTGAAAGTAGCTTTCACCACGTTGTGAGGGTTAGAAGATCCTTTAGATTTTGAAAGGATATCGTGAATACCAGCTGATTCCAATACCGCTCTTACCGCACCACCTGCAATAAGTCCTGTACCGTGAGAAGCAGGTCTTAAGAAGATATCTGCACCACCGTATCTAGCAGTAGTTTGGTGAGGAATTGTGTGGTTCATTACTGGAACTTTAACAAGGTTTTTCTTAGCGTCTTCCACTGCTTTAGCAATTGCAGAAGCAACCTCTTTAGATTTTCCTAAACCAAAACCGATAACACCTTCTTCGTTTCCTACTACAACAATAGCAGAAAATCCGAAAGCTCTACCTCCTTTAGTTACTTTTGTTACTCTGTTAACAGCTACGAGACGATCTTTTAATTCTAATCCTCCCGGTTTTACTCTTTCTATATTATCTAGTCCTAACATATTTTCCGAAATTTAATGATTAGAATTTAAGTCCACCTTCTCTCGCTCCATCAGCTAGAGCTTTTACTCTACCGTGATAAACGAAACCGTTTCTGTCAAATACAATACTTTCGATTCCTGCAGCGATAGCTTTAGCAGCAATAGCTTTACCAACAGCAGCAGAAACTTCAGTCTTAGTACCTTTAGCGTCTACACCTTTCTCTCTTGAAGAAGCTGATGCTAAAGTTTTACCATTTTTATCGTCGATTAACTGAGCGTAAATTTCCTTATTACTTTTGTATACAGATAATCTTGGCAATTCAGAAGATCCAGAGATTTTCCCTCTTACTCTTCTTTTGATTCTTATTCTTTTTTCTAATTTACTTAATGCCATAATACTTATAATTTATTAAGCAGATTTACCAGCTTTACGTCTAACAATTTCTCCTACGAATCTTACACCTTTTCCTTTGTATGGCTCAGGCTTTCTGAAAGAACGGATCTTTGCAGCTACCATTCCTAGAAGTTGGTTGTCGTGAGACGTTAAAGTAATAATTGGGTTTTTACCTTTTTCAGTCAATGTATCAACTTTTACTTCGCTAGGAAGTTCTAATACGATACCGTGAGAGAATCCTAAAGCTAACTCAAGTTTTTGACCTGCGTGTGAAGCTCTATATCCTACCCCTACTAGTTCTAGTTTCTTTTCGAAACCTGCACTAACACCAACAATCATGTTGTTGATTAACGCTCTGTATAAACCGTGAAGCGCTTTGTGTTGTTTAGTATCAGATGGTCTGTTTACGTTCAGTTCCCCATCTTTTTGTTCTATAGTAATTCCTGCTGTAAGCTCCTGAGAAAGTTCTCCTTTTGCTCCTTTTACAGTTACTACACCGTTGTTTTCAGTGATTGTAACTCCAGCTGGAATTGTTATAATTGCTTTACCAATTCTTGACATTTTCCTCTGATTAAAAATTAATAAACATAGCAGATTACTTCACCGCCTACTTTCTCTTCTCTAGCTTTCTTGTCAGTCATTACTCCTTTAGAAGTAGAGATGATAGAAATACCCAAACCGTTTAGTACTCTTGGAAGTTCAGTAGAACCTTTGTACTGTCTTAAACCTGGTCTTGAAGCTCTTTGGATAGACTTAATAGCAGGTTTGTTAGTTTGCTTATCGTACTTTAAAGCGATTTTGATCACTCCTTGAACAGCGTTATCTTCAAACTTGTAGTTTAAGATATACCCTTGATCAAATAGGATCTTAGTAATCTCCTTTTTGATTTTCGATGCAGGAATTTCCACCACTTTGTGGCCTGCGCTTTGTGCGTTCCTTACTCTTGTTAGGAAATCTGAAATTGGATCTGTTACCATTTTTCTTTTATAAATTATTGGTTAAAGAACAATCAGTTTTGAAAAGACTTGAAGAGAAAAATATCAGACTTCAGAAAACTTCGGTCTGATATTTATTCTTTAGTATCTTGACAACTTAATTGTCCCGATTTTTTATCTAGTGATTATTACCAGCTAGCTTTTCTTACACCTGGGATAAGACCGTTGTTAGCCATTTCTCTGAAAGTTACTCTGGAAATACCAAACGTTCTCATGTATCCTCTTGGTCTACCTGTTAATTTACATCTGTTGTGTAATCTTACAGGAGAAGCATTTTTAGGCAATTTTTGAAGTCCTTCGTAATCACCAGCTTCTTTAAGAGCTTGTCTTTTAGCAGCGTATTTAGCAACTAGTGCTTCTCTTTTGCGCTCACGCGCTTTCATTGATTCTTTAGCCATTTCTTAGTTCTTTTTAAATGGTAAACCGAAGTGAGTTAATAATGCTTTAGCTTCTTTATCTGTTTTCGCAGTAGTTACGAAAGTGATGTCCATCCCTTGGATTTTTTTCACTTTGTCGATTACGATTTCAGGGAAGATAATTTGCTCAGTAATACCTAAGTTGTAGTTACCTCTACCATCGAAACCATCAGCTTTGATTCCAGAGAAATCTCTGATACGAGGCAAAGCAGAAGCAGTAAGTCTGTCTAAGAATTCATACATTTGGTTTCCTCTTAGGGTAACTTTCGCACCTACAGGCATACCTTTTCTCAATTTGAAAGCAGCTTCGTCTTTCTTAGAGATCGTACCAACAGCTTTTTGACCTGTGATATTCGTAAGCTCTTCTACAGCATAATCAATGATTTTTTTGTCTGCAGTAGCATCACCTAAACCTTGTGATACAACGATTTTCTCTAATTTAGGTACTTGCATTACTGACTTATACCCGAATTCTTCCATCATTGCAGGAACAATTGTCTCTTTATATGCTTTTTTGGGTCTTGCTATATATTCCATGTGTTATTTAAAATTATAAAGTTTCACCCGTTTTTTTGTTGATTCTTACTTTCTTATCTCCTTCGATTTTGTAACCGATTTTGATAGCTTTTCCGTCTTTACCAACTAAAGCTACGTTTGAGATGTGGATAGAAGCTTCTCTTTCAACGATTCCTCCTTGAGGGTTTGAAGCTGAAGGCTTAACGTGCTTTTTGATGATGTTAAGTCCTGCAACAATTACTCTTGGGTCTCTTCCTTCTTTTTTGATCACTTCAATAACTTCACCAGTCTTACCTTTGATATCTTTCTTACCAGTAGTAATGATTACGTTATCTCCTCTTTTTATTTTTAACTTTGACATTTCTTTAAAAAATTTTAAAAATTAAAGTACTTCAGGAGCTAATGAAATGATTTTCATATATTCTTTGTCTCTCAACTCACGAGCAACCGGTCCGAAAACACGTGTTCCTCTCATTTCTCCCGCTGCGTTTAGTAATACACAAGCATTATCGTCGAATTTGATGTATGAACCATCTTTTCTTCTTACTGCTTTTTTAGTTCTTACTACTACAGCTTTAGATACCTGACCTTTTTTTGCGTTTCCTGATGGTGTAGAATCTTTGATCGTAACAACGATTTTATCACCAACTGAAGCATATCTTCTTCTGGTTCCTCCCAGAACTCTAATAACTAGTACTTCTTTAGCACCTGTGTTATCAGCAACTTTTAATCTTGATTCTGTTTGTAACATTATTACTTAGCTTTTTCAATGATTCTTACTAATCTCCATCTCTTGCTTTTGCTCAAAGGTCTAGTTTCTTGGATCAAAACTGTATCACCTTCTGTGCATTCGTTGTTCTCGTCGTGTGCAGTATATTTTTTCGTTTTCAAAACGAATTTACCGTACATCGGGTGCTTTACTCTTGTAGTTTCGCTAACAACAATAGTTTTTTCCATTTTATTGCTGGAAACCACTCCGATTCTTTCTTTTCTTAAATTTCTATCCATTGTAAAATGAAATTATTGTTTGTTAGTTAACTCAGTATTTAGTCTAGCGATTGTTCTTCTCAAATCTTTGATTTGAATCGGGTTTTCAATTGGGCTGATTGCATGAGCCAATTTCAATTTAGAATATTGAGCTTTTGCTTCAGTTAATTGAGCTTGAATATCACCCGCGCTTAAATTTTTAATATCAGCATTTTTCATTGTACTCAAAGATTATAAAGGTTTAACAAAATCGTTAGCAACGATGAATTTAGTAACTACTGGTAATTTTTGTGCAGCAAGTCTAAGAGCTTCTTTCGCAACTTCGTAAGGAACTCCACCTACTTCAAACATAATTTTACCTGGTTTTACTACAGCTACCCAGTATTCAACAGCACCTTTACCTTTACCCATACGTACTTCCGCTGGTTTCTTAGTAATTGGCTTATCTGGGAAGATTTTGATCCATAGTTGACCTTCTCTCTTCATATATCTTGTCGCAGCAATACGAGCAGCTTCAATTTGTCTTGCAGTGATCCAAGCACCCTCAGTTGCTTTGATCCCAAAAGTTCCGTAAGCAAGTTGACTACCTCTTTGGGCATTCCCCTTCATCTTCATCTTGTGAACTCTACGGAATTTGGTTCTTTTTGGTTGTAACATAATCTCTAAATTTTAGATTTTAGATTTTAGATTTTAGATTTTTTTTAATTTTAAAAAAGTAACGGTAATTTAAAATTCAAAATTTCTAATCTAAAATTTTAATTATTATTGTTATTGTTGTTGTTTTTTCTAGGTCTTCTGTTGTCTCTGTCTCCTCCTCTGTTTCCTCTGTCTGACTGACCTCCTTTTTTCTGTTGTCCCACTAGTGGAGAAAGTTCTCTTTTACCGTAAACTTCACCTTTCATGATCCAAACTTTCACTCCTAATCTACCGTAAGTAGTGTGAGCTTCTGCCCAGTGGTAATCGATATCAGCTCTGAAAGTTGACAATGGAATTCTTCCTTCTTTGAAAGATTCTGATCTTGCCATTTCAGCTCCGTTCAATCTACCAGAGATTTGAACTTTGATACCTTCAGCACCCATTCTCATAGTACTTGCCATTGCCATTTTAACAGCTCTTCTGTAAGAAATTCTGTTTTCAATTTGCTTAGAAATACTATCAGCAACTAGTACAGCATCTAATTCAGGTCTTTTGATTTCGAAGATGTTGATTTGAATATCCTTACCTGTAAGTTTCTTCAATTCTTCTTTCAATTTATCAACTTCCTGACCTCCTTTACCGATGATAAGTCCCGGTCTAGCAGTAGTGATTGTAACTGTTACTAATTTAAGGGTTCTTTCAATATAGATTTTTGAAATACCACCTTTAGATAATCTAGCCTCAAGGTATCTTCTGATTTTGTAGTCTTCAGCGATTCTGTCTCCATAATCGTTTCCACCAAACCAGTTAGAATCCCATCCTCTGATGATACCTAATCTATTACCAATTGGATTTGTCTTCTGTCCCATACCTTGATTAATTTTCTTTATTACCTAAGATTAATGTAACGTGGTTAGATCTTTTTCTGATTCTATACCCTCTACCTTGTGGAGCTGGTCTTAGTCTCTTCAATTGTCTTGCGCTATCCACGAAGATTTCTTTAACGATAAGGTTAGCTTCTTCAATATCCGCACCTTCGTTTTTAGTCTGCCAGTTTGCCATAGCAGAAAGAAGTAATTTCTCTAACTTGTTAGATGCATCCTTCTTAGAATATTTTAGGATATAAAGAGCTTTATCTACCTGCTCTCCTCTAATGATATCAGCAACTAATCTCATTTTTCTTGGAGAAGACGGGCAATTATTTAATGAAGCTTTTACAACGTCTTTGTTAGCTTCTTTTCTTGCGATTGAACTATCTTGTTTTCTTGATCCCATGATTATCTGCTTCCTTTGTTTTTGTTACCACCATGACCTCTGAAAGATCTTGTTGGAGAAAATTCGCCTAACTTGTGACCAACCATGTTTTCTGTAACATAAACTGGGATAAAAGATTTCCCGTTGTGTACTGCAATAGTTTGTCCTACGAAGTCCGGAGAGATCATCGATGCTCTAGACCAAGTTTTGATAACTGTCTTCTTACCAGACTCTATATTTGCCTGAACCTTCTTATCTAAAGTATGATGAATGAACGGTCCTTTTTTAAGTGATCTTGCCATAATTATTTTCTTTTAGATACGATGTAACGGTTAGACACTTTGTTTTTCTTTCTAGTTTTGTAACCTTTAGCTGGTTTACCGTTTCTAGATCTTGGGTGACCTCCTGAAGAACGTCCTTCACCACCACCCATTGGGTGATCTACTGGGTTCATTACAACCGCTCTTGTTCTTGGTCTTCTACCTAACCATCTGCTTCTACCAGCCTTACCTGATACAGTTAACTGGTGGTCTGAGTTAGAAACTGATCCAATCATTGCATAACATTCAGTAAGGATCATTCTTGATTCTCCTGAAGGCAATTTGATGATTGCATATTTTCCATCTCTAGAAGTTAATTGAGCTGAAGAACCAGCACTTCTTGCTAAAATTGCACCTTGACCAGGCTTCATTTCAACACAAGAAATAACAGTACCTAAAGGAATGTTTTTCAACTTCATTGCGTTCCCTACATTTGGTTCTACGCTTTCACCAGAAATTACTTTCTGATCAACTTTGATACCGTTTGGAGCGATGATATATCTCTTCTCTCCGTCAGCATACTCAAGTAATGCGATAAATGCAGTTCTGTTTGGATCGTATTCTACAGATTTTACAGTTGCTTCAACGTTTGCTTTGTTTCTTTTGAAGTCAATAATTCTGTATTTCTTTTTGTGTCCACCTCCGGTGTAACGCATGGTCATTTTACCTGTTTGGTTACGTCCACCTGACTTTTTAATACCAACTGTTAGAGACTTCTCTGGTTTGTTGGTAGTAATTTCCTCAAAATTGTTTACAATTCTGAATCTCTGTCCCGGGGTGATAGGTTTTAATTTTCTAACAGACATTACTATTATTTATAATTAATAATTAATTTACAGCAAAAATATCGATAACCTCACCTTCAGCAAGTTTGATTACCGCTTTTTTCAATTTGTTTGTCTTTCCTACTTGAAGACCTTTTTTAGTGTACTTTGAAGAAACCTTCGGAGCATAAATCATTGTATTAACGTCTGCTACTTTTACACCGTAAGCTGCTTCAACAGCCTTTTTGATCTCGATCTTATTCGCCTTAGGGTTCACTAAGAAAGAATAAGTACCTCTTAAATCTGTAAGGTAGTTAGCCTTTTCTGAAATAACTGGTTTAATAATAACTGACATGACTTATTTCTTTAAATTTTCCTGGAATTTTTCAACTGCACCTTCGAAGAAAATGATCTCACCAGCATTCACTAAATCGTAAGAACTAATTTCGTTGAAGTTCATTACTTTAGCTTTAGGTAAGTTTCTTGAAGATAAATACACATTCTTGTTAGCTTCAGGAAGAACGAATAAAGATTTTTTACCGTTAAGTTCCAATGCGTTTAATACATTGATAAAATCTTTAGTCTTAGGAGCTGCGAAGCTCATATCTTCTAAAACTTTGATGCTGTTGTCTCTCATTTTCTGAGATAAAACAGATTTTTTAGCTAATCTCTTAAGAGCTTTGTTCAATTTGAATCTGTAGTCTCTTGGTTTTGGTCCGAATACTCTACCTCCACCTCTGAAAGTTGGAGATTTAATATCACCATATCTAGCAGATCCAGATCCTTTTTGCTTCTTAAGCTTTTTAGTAGAAGCAGTAATTTCGCTTCTTTCTTTTGCTTTATGAGTTCCTTGTCTTTGTGCAGCAAGGTACTGTTTAACTTCTAAGTAAACCGCGTGCTGATTTGGCTCAATTCCGAATACTGTTTCGTCTAGAGTTACTTTTCTTCCGGTCTCTTTTCCTGATGTATTTAATACTACTAGTTCCATTTTCTGATAATTACATAAGAATTTTTAGCTCCCGGAACAGCACCTTTTACTACTAAAAGATTTTGTTCTTGATCAACTTTTAACACTTGAAGGTTTTGAACAGTTACCTGCTTACCTCCCATTCTTCCAGCCATTCTCATCCCTTTGAATACTCTTGAAGGGTCAGATCCAGCACCGATAGAACCTGGAGCTCTAAGTCTGTTGTGCTGACCATGAGTTGCCTGCATTACACCTCCAAATCCGTGTCTTTTAACAACACCTTGGAAACCTTTACCTTTTGAAGTTCCTGTTACGTCTACATATTCACCTTCGATGAATAGTTGAACATTTACTTCCTCTCCTACTTTAGCATCTGTGAATCCATCGTGGAATTCTACCAATTTAGCTTTAGGAGCAGAACCAGCCTTTTTAAAATGGCCAGCTAACGCTTTACCAACGTTCTTCTCACTCTTGTCATCGAAACCTAACTGCACAGCTGTATAACCGTCGTTTTCTAAGGTTCTGACCTGTAAAATCGAGCATGGACCAGCTTGAATAACTGTACAAGGAATATTTTTCCCTTCTTCGTTAAACAAAGATGTCATACCGATTTTTTTACCAATAATACCTGACATTGTTTATATTATAATAAAATTTATCCTTTATTTTTTTTCATTTTCCGGAAGTCTGAAGTGATTTCTACTTTTGATATAGGCACACTACGCTCCTAAAATGAGTGTGCAAATTTATGAATAATTTTGTAACCGACAAATATTTTGAGTAAAATATTTTGATTTTTAATCATTTAGACATTTTCATATTTTCAAAATAAAGAAAACACTTATCATTTTTTATTCTCAATCTATTATTTTTTTATATTTTTAAAATGAAAAGAATGTATAAATCTTTTTAATATTCAACCTAAAAAACAAAAACATGAATAAAAAATTATTAATCATTATTGGATACATTCTCCTTACTCCATTCATGTATGGACAGGGAGATACAAAAGATGAAAAAGAAAGACAGCTTTTCTTATCTGCATGGCAAACATTTCAGAAACAGGATTACAAAGCCTCCATAAAAAGTTTGATAGAAGCAACACAATTAAAGCCAACGGATAGTATTTATAATCTTTTAGGAACTGCCTATGCTTACAATGAAGAATATGACAAGAGTATAATTGCTTATGACAAAGCCATTGAAATGAATCCCAAATACGCCAGTGCATACCGTGGAAAAGGCCTGGTTTATACAAAAAAAACAAAATCAGGAAGAAGTATTTAAAAATTTTTCGAAGGCTATAGAAGCAAACCCACAATATACAGAAGCCTATATTGACAGGAGCACTTATTATATGACCATAAACCAACCAGAGAATGCTCTAGCAGACATTAATAAAGCAATTGAACTCAACGGTAAGGATAGCTCAGCCTATTATGGACGCGGAACTATTTATACAGCACTGAACCGTTTTGATGAAGCTTTTAAAGACCTATCCAAATCCATAGAATTGAATCCACATAATGATAACGTAGAAGCCTATAAAGTAAGAGGCTATCTTTATTTTCTTAAAAAGGATTTAAGCAACGCTATTAGTGATATTTCCAAAGTTATAGAGATGAATCCAAAAGATCCGGGAATTTATAACAACAGAGGAGGTCTTTATTATCACAATGGAGAATACAAAAAGGCAATTCAGGATTTCAATAAGGATCTTGCTGATAATAGTCAAAACACTGGAAGCTATTTTTTTCGCGGAAGTTCTTATATGAAATTAAAAATGCATAAAGAGGCATTAGCAGATTTCAACAAGGCCATAGAAATTGACCCGGAATATAAAAAAGCTTATTATAGCAGAGCAGAATTGTATAAAGTATTAAAAAAAGACAGTCTCGCAAATACTGATATGAAAAAAGCAAAAGAACTTGAAATGAATGAGCCTGAGAAACAATAATCAACCATTAAGCACCCTAACTCCTGCTTCTTCTAATATAGTTTTATCTTCATCCGTTATAGCATTATCAGTTATGAGGTAATCTATCTTATCCAATGGAGCTATTTTACCAAACCCCTTCTTGTTAAGCTTTGATGAATCCGCAAGGATAACAGTCTGATCAGCGCATTCAATCATCACCTGGTTAAGATGGGCTTCTGCAGCATTGGAAGTACTGATCCCAAATTCAGGATCTATGCCATCCACTCCAAGAAAAAGTTTATTACAGGAAAATTGCTTAAGGATCCCTTCTGAAATAGATCCTACAATTGAAGTTGAGCTTTTTCTCACCTCACCTCCTAACTGAATTACATTAATATTAGGATTATTACAAAGTTCAATAGCTACCCTCAAAGAGGAAGTTAAGACCGTAAGCGGACCGAAGTTCTGCAACATTCTTGCCAGGTAGTGCATGGTAGTTCCGGATGCCAAAATAATACAATCGTTTTCCTGAATCAATGAAAGTGCTGCTTTAGCAATAGCCTGTTTTGCTTCTACATTAATATTTTCTTTCTCTCCCACATTTTTTTCATAAGCATACCTTACCTGCTTACTTGCTCCTCCGTGATTTCTAAAGAGAAGACCTAAACTTTCGAGATAGTTCAAATCCTTTCGTATCGTAACTGAAGAAACATTCAGTTTTTCGCATAGATCCTGAACAAGAACATGTCCTTTTTCGTCCAGTTCTTTCAATATTTCATCCTGCCTTGGAATTAGCTTCTCCATTTTATTCGTTTCTTCAATTGTTTTCTTATTTTTTCTTTATTGCTTCCAGCACCCTCCATCACTGTTAAATATAAGATTATATTTTTACCACAGAGGTTTCATCAAAATTACCGATTTTTTTTCACATATGGGTCTTTATTGTTGTTAGAAGGCTATATACAATTATTTCATCTTCAAGAACAAAGGTACTTATAAATCATAATAATACGATATTATAAAATTTCATTTATTTTCTTTTTGCTTTCATTTTTAATTTATATATTTGAAAACGAAACATAAACGAAACATTTATGAAACGAAACGAAGAACTCAGTAAATTAACCAATGTAAAAGAATGGGACTTTATAGTCATAGGAGGAGGAGCCAGTGGTTTAGGTTCAGCATTAGACGCAGTAAGCAGAGGATTCAAAACTTTATTACTTGAATCTCATGACTTCGCGAAAGCAACTTCCAGCAGAAGTACCAAACTGGTACATGGCGGAGTAAGATATTTAGCACAAGGAGATGTAGGCTTAGTGAAAGAAGCATTAAAGGAAAGAGGTCTGTTGGCCAAAAATGCAGCACATATTGTAAAAAATCAATCTTTCATCATCCCTAATTATACCTGGTGGGGCGGAATCTATTATAAAATAGGTTTATCGGTATATGATTTCCTTGCCGGAAAATTAAGTTTGGGTAAAACGAAATATATCAGTAAGTCAAAAACCATTGAAAAACTTCCTACTATTGAACAAAATCGCTTAGCAAGTGGAGTTGTTTACCAAGACGGACAGTTTGATGACGCGAGACTTGCGATCAACTTAACCCAGACCATTATTGAAAAAGGAGGAAGTGCTGTCAACTATGTAAAGGTTGTTAATCTTCTAAAAGATGGTAAGAATAAAATCATTGGTGTAGTCGCTGAAGATCAGTTCACTAAGCAGCAATACCAAATTCATGGAAAAGTAGTCATCAATGCAACCGGTGTTTTCACAAATGACATCCTTAACATGAACAATCCTAAACATGGCAAAATGGTAGTACCAAGCCAGGGAATTCACCTTGTATTAGATAAATCGTTCCTGAAAAGTGATGATGCTATTATGATCCCAAAAACTTCTGATGGAAGGGTTTTATTTGTTGTGCCTTGGCATGACAGAGCATTGGTAGGAACTACAGACACTCTTTTGGAAAGTGAGAGCTTTGAACCTCGTGCTTTAGAAGAGGAAATCAGTTTCGTTTTAAATACAGCAAGACAATACTTGTCTAAAAAACCAACCCGCGAAGATGTAAAATCTGTTTTTGCCGGGCTCCGTCCTCTTGCTGCTCCGAAGGATGGAAGTAAGAACACCAAGGAAGTTTCCCGAAGCCATAAAGTGATTGCTTCCGATACAGGATTGGTTTCCATCATTGGCGGAAAGTGGACTACTTACCGTAAAATGGCTGAAGATACTATTGACAAAGCTATGCAGGTGCACAAACTGGGCAATACCACTTCTAAGACAGAAAATATGTCTATTCATGGAAATGTAAAACCAGAGCAAGTAGACAGAACCAATCATTTATATGTATACGGATCTGACATCCCGGCTATAAAAGCTTTACAAGAAAGCAATCCACGTTTTTCGCAGAAAATACATCCAGACCATCCATTCACCGTAGCGGAAGTGGTTTGGGCAGCGAGAAACGAAATGGCGGAAACCATTGAAGATGTACTGGCAAGAAGAGCACGCCTGTTATTCCTGGATGCAAGAGCAGCTATAGACAGCGCCCATAATGTAGCAAGAATTATTGCTGAAGAGAAAGGATATACTGAAGAATGGGCTCAGCAACAGGAAAATGAATTCATCGAATTAGCAAAAGGATATTTACTAACGCCTTATTCACCTAAAGTTATCAACCTTAATTAATCACCATATGAATGAAAAGTTAATCCTCGCTTTGGATCAAGGAACTACTTCCTCCAGAGCGATTCTATTCAACCATAGCGGAGAGATCAAATATCTATCTCAAAAAGACTTCAGACAGATCTTCCCTATTCCAGGCTGGGTAGAACATGATCCGAACGAAATTTGGTCATCACAAATCTCCGTGGCTGCAGAAATTATTGCTAAAGCAGGTATTTCTGGTCTGGAAGTAGCCGCTATCGGGATTACCAACCAACGTGAAACCACCATTGTTTGGGATAAAGAAACCGGAGAACCTATTTATAATGCTATTGTATGGCAGGACAGAAGGACCTCCAAATATTGTGACGAACTGAAAGAACAAGGTCACGCTGAAATCATCAGAGAAAAAACAGGTCTTGTATTAGATGCTTATTTCTCTGCAACCAAATTAAAATGGATTCTTGACAATGTAGACGGAGCAAGAGAAAAAGCAGAAGCTGGAAAACTATGTTTTGGAACAGTTGACACATGGCTTGTATGGAAGTTAACCCGTGGAAAAATGTTTATCACGGATGTTTCAAATGCCAGCAGAACCATGCTGTTGAATATCCATACATTGGAATGGGATCATGACCTGTTGGAACTTTTCAATATTCCAAAAGCTATTCTTCCTGAAGTAAAGCAAAGCAGTGAAGTGTATGGTGAAACAGCTACTACCTTATTTTCTACCAAAATTCCGATTGCGGGAATTGCAGGAGATCAGCAGGCAGCCTTATTCGGGCAAATGTGTATCAATCCGGGAATGGTAAAAAATACTTACGGAACAGGATGCTTCCTATTAATGAATACAGGTAAAGAAGCTGTTTCTTCAAAGAACAATCTTTTAACAACTGTTGCCTGGAAAATCAATGGAGAGGTTAACTATGCCTTAGAAGGAAGTGTATTTGTAGGAGGTGCTGCTATTCAATGGCTGAGAGACGGCCTTAAACTTATTCATTCTTCTGATGAAGTGAATAATCTGGCTGCATCTGTTGAAGATAACGGCGGTGTTTACTTTGTACCTGCCCTTACAGGTTTAGGTGCTCCACACTGGGATCAATACGCTCGTGGAACTATCGTAGGAATTACCCGTGGTACGACTGACGCCCATATTGCAAGAGCTACTTTGGAAGGCATTGCATTCCAGGTATATGATATTGTAAAATCTATGGAAGCAGATTCCGGAAGAGCGAGTCTTGAGCTGAGAGTAGATGGTGGTGCTTCAGCAAGCAACTTGTTGATGCAGATACAGTCTGACCTTTTCGGATTTAAAATCACAAGACCAAAAACACTAGAAACAACAGCATTAGGAGCAGCTTATTTAGCAGGCCTTGCTGTAGGATATTGGAAAAATATTGACGAAATCCAGGAACAATGGATTGTAGACAAAGATTTCCATCCTCAATTGGAAAAGGAAAAAGTAGACGCCATGGTTCATTCATGGAACAAAGCGGTATCCCGTGCTCAAAGCTGGATAGAAGATTAATTCACTGACCTTAAAAATACACATATGACTCCATTTATCGCAGAAGTGATCGGAACGATGCTTCTAATTTTGTTAGGCAACGGTGTTGTAGCCAATGTTGTCTTGAAGGATACCAAAGGAAATAATTCCGGTTGGATTGTTATTACCACTGCCTGGGCATTAGCCGTTTTTGTAGGGGTAACTGTTGCGGGGCCTGTAAGTGGCGCTCATTTGAATCCGGCTGTTACCATTGGGTTAGCTGTTGCAGGAAAATTTTCCTGGGATCTGGTTCCGTCTTATATTGCGGCTCAGATGATTGGAGGTATGTTGGGAGCATTCTTAGTTTGGCTTTTTCATAAGGATCATTTTGCTATTACGGAAGACGAAGGAGCAAAACTGGCTTGTTTCAGTACAGGTCCTGCTATCCGAAAAGTTTCATCGAACCTTATCAGTGAAATTATCGGAACATTTGTACTGGTATTTGTTATTTTCCACTTTTCAGATCCAAGCATTAATCTACAGGCAGATCCTGGTGCAAAAGTAGGATTAGGTTCCGTAGGAGCTATTCCTGTAACTTTCCTAGTATGGGTAATCGGACTTTCGCTAGGAGGAACTACCGGTTATGCCATCAATCCTGCCAGAGATCTTGCTCCAAGAATTATGCATGCTATTCTTCCGGTAAAAGGAAGCAGTGATTGGAGTTATACGTGGATTCCTGTGATAGGCCCTGTGATAGGTGCTGTTATTGCTGCGTTATTATTCATAACATTAAAATAAAAATACAGATGATGAAAATACTAAAAGGAATCCTCCTGCTTACATTAGGTACAGGAAGGTTATTTTCTCAGGAAAGCAGTGAGGCTAAGGAAACCAAAGAAGGAAGGCTGGATTTTACCGCAAACATTCAAAACAACCACTTGTGGAGAGGATTGATTATTACAGACAAACCTGTTGTGATGGGAAATCTTTCTTATGCTTTGGATGCGGAAAAGAAATGGAAGGTGGGTATCTGGGGAGCCTCTGCTCTTGCAGATGATAAAGACAACACCCATTACAAAGAGATCAATTATTACGTTCAGTATTCTAACGGACGTTTTTATATTGGATTATGGGATCTTTATAATTCAAGAAACATCAATACTGCTGTTGCTGCGGATGACATCTTCAGTTATTCACAAAGAAGAACAGCTCATATTATTGATTTAAGAACTAATTATACTTTTGGACCCGCATTTCCGATCAATATTGAAGCAGACATCATGTTATATGGAGGGGCTAATGCAGGGGAAGTGATTCTGGAACCTGATGGAACTTATAAAAAGAACAGATACTCTACCTATATTCAGGCTAGTTACCCAGTAATCAGCGGACAGAAAGTAAATCTGGATGCTTTTGTAGGGGCAGGATTCTCATTGAATGGCAACACCTTTTTGTATGGGAATGGAAAAAACAACTTCGATATTGTCAACGTAGGTGTAAAAGCAGGAAAAGTTCTTAAGATTACAGAACATTACAGTTTACCTGTTTCTATGATGGCTATGTGGAATCCTTCCAATAAATATGCAAGAATTCAGTTGGCTGCTACTGTTTTCTAATGCTAATAATTACCTAAATTATAGATAAGCCACTCCTTTTGGAGTGGTTTTTCGTTTATTGAATAAGCCTCCCCGTCAAAAATTGTTTGAATTTTCGACACCCCTCCAGTGGAGGGGAATGGCTATACGAATGAGGAGTAAAAAAGGTTGGATAATTCTAATGATGATTGCTTACTCGATTACCGGGATTTTACGGTTTAAGGATTGAGGATATATTTTTAAATTTGAAGAAAAAAAATATGAAAAACATTTTCAGTTTAGTGGTCTTATGTATCAGCATTTTCACTCTTGCCCAGGCAAAGGTTCCTTTTACCGGGCATAGAAGTTTTGATATTCTGGAGGGATACAGCGGTACGGGTACTCCTCATTATTACTTGGATGTTAAAAAGAATGGTGATGTATTCTTTGGGTATGTTCAGGTAAACCAAGCGAACGGAAAAGAAACTACAGAAGAAATTAATGCTGGGAAATATGCCCCAAATAAGGTAATGAAGGTACAGTTCAAAAAATATGATGAAACTTTCTTTGTGAAATTTGATAAAAATAAAATCTACCTTACAGATGAAAAGGGAAATGTTCAAAATCTTGAAGGCTGCTGTTCTGCCAGAGAGAGTATAGATAAAGAGACCTGTTCTTGTGAAAGTGAGTTCTATGAATAACACGATATTAATACAGCCATTCCTTTGGGAATGGTTTTTGTTTATGGATAAAAAATCCCGGGATTTCGCGATGAATGTTTTCTGTAAATATCTTTACTTTTGATGAATCAATTATACAGCACCAAAGTATGAAAGTACTAAATATATTATGGGTTTTCCTTTTCATTGTCTCATGCAGTAAGAGAGAGAACCACCCTTACACCTTTTATTACTGGAAAACAAATCTAAAACTGGATCAGGAAGAGAAGAAAACTTTAGATCAGGCAACTGTTCCTTACTTATATACAAGATTTTTTGATGTAGATAAAACGGGGGAAAAATTTCTGCCTGTTGCTGCCATTACAAAAGACCAGAGTTTTCAGACCGATAAGCAAATTGTCCCTACGGTTTTTATCACAAATTCAACTTTACTTGGGATTACTCAGGAAGAAATCAAGTTCCTCGCGGAGAGCATCCATCATTTGGTTCAGAAAAAAGCAGAGGAATATCATTTAAAAATCAACAATGAAATTCAAATTGACTGTGACTGGACTTCTGGCACAAGGGATGATTATTTTAAATTTTTAAAAGAACTCAAAAGAATTTCAGGAAAGGAAGTTACCTGTACTTTACGGCTTCATCAGGTCAAGGATAAAAAGCAAACAGGTATTCCACCTGTAAATAAGGTGTATCTAATGTGCTACTCCACCTCTTCTCCATTGGAAAAGTCAGACAAAAATTCTATCCTGGATGTGAATATTCTGAAAAGCTATCTTTCGAAACTGGAAGACTATCCTATTAAGAAAATAGAAGTTGCCCTGCCTATCTATTCATGGGGAATTATAACGAATCATCTCGGCAAGCATAAACTCATCAATGCTTTGTCTAAGAAAGACCTTGAAAATCCCAACTTTAAAAAGATCTCCGATCATGAAGCTGAAGTACTGAAAGACGGGTTCTACTTTGGCAGCTATCTCAACAAAGGTTTCAAAATAAAAGTGGAAGAAATCTCGGAAGAACAATTAACTGATGTGGTTGTTTTCCTTCAGAAAAAAATACCGCATTTTAATATCATTTATTATCAATTAGATAGTAAATTTGTGTTAGATCGAAAATTTTAAATCTACTATAGATTAGGACAAAGAATAGTTATTCAATCACTTATGCTATTTTCTGTCAGCACCATTAATTACAAAAACAACTCTATAAAAACTCAAACACACTACAAACCCTATGAAAAAGTATATTCTTTCACTTGCGGTTGTATCTCTTTTCTATACGAATTCCAACGCCTGTGCGTGGTCGGATCCGGATTATGAATACTTCAATCTTTTTACGCAGAGCATCATTAAGGACAAGTCTTACCTTCCTTTCCTTCACACCTATTCTTCAAGATTCTACGGTGAATACAATCCCTCACTGATTCCTGATGATAATATTGAAACATGGAAGAAATATTTTAATAATCAGCTTAATTATGCCGAAACTCAAAACTTAGTCTATAAACTAAGCATGAATGATCTCAACGCTCTTAAAAATGGATCACCTACCCATCCTCTTTTACAAAAGCTAGGAACAGGATTTTACCAGAAATATAAAGAAGGAATTGATTATTTGATTGAGGCTAAGTACCTGGAACCTTTCATGAGTATCAATTATATTGAAAATGAAAATTCGTTTTACTATAATAGGGATGAAAACAGAAAAAATGCTACATCTCTTGATTATAATAAAACAATTGCAGCTTTAACATCTTTGTATAATGCAGCCAGAAATCCTGAGATCAAACAACGCTATGGATACCAACTGGTTCGCTTGAATCACTATACCAGAAACTATGATTCTGCACTTCAGGCTTTCAAAAGCTATATTGAACCTATCAAATTAAAGGGTACTGTATATTATATGGCTTTAGACCAATTGGCAGGTGCTCAACGAGGATTGGAAATGAATAGTGATGCCAACTGGAATTTCTTTCAGGTATTCATGAACAGTAAAGATCGTAAAGAATCTTCTTTTGTTTCTATGAAACTTTCAGATACTGCTTCTTTCAGTAATATTATGAAAAGAGCCAACACGAATGAAGAAAAAAACATGGCCTATTTCCTTTTAGGATATGAAGATTTCAACAACCCGATTCCCATTATGGAAAAGATGTTTGACATCAACCCGGATTCTGAAATCTTAAAAGTAATGGCAGTAAGAAGTATCAATGAACTGGAAAGAAGCTACCTTCCTATCTATTATTACACTTCTGATGCCTATGGCAGAGTATCTGTCTACAGAGGAAATACTGAAACCCATACTTCAAAGGATGCTACCAAAGATAAATCTGCAACACAAACAACAGAGGTAAAAGAAGAAAAGATATCTTTCTGGCAGAAAATTGTAAGGTTCTTCAAAAATCTTTTCGGAGGTTCAAAATCTGAAGCATCCGGCAATGGAAAAGCTAATCAGAGTGATGATGAACTGCTGAACAATCCGAATAGAATCCCTTTTTATACTACCGGATATAGCGGGTATGATGATAATACCAAAGATTATCTTGATGACCTTGAAAAATTTACTTCGAAGGCAAAAGAAAAATCTAAAGACGAATACTGGCAGATTGCAGATGCTTATCTTAAGTTTTTAAAGAAAGATTATAAGGAAAGTACTGAAATTCTGAATGACATTAAGACAACCAATCCGGAATATTTGGAAGAAATCAAAAGGATGAAAGTTCTTAATGACATTGTTTCCCAGCCAAAAGTTGATGCCGCTTTTGAAGATCATCTCATGAAGGATTATGCTGAATATTTTGTGGAAAAAGAAGTAAAAAAAGATACTGCCAATGTCAATAATGATTATGATTATTATGGCAGTGCACCTTCCACTGCAGATTTCTTAAAAGATGTAATGGCCAACCGCTATTTCCTTCAGGGAGAAGACGGAAAATCATTCCTGATGAATAATAAGCTTTCTGACCTTCAATATAATCCAAACTCAAGTCTGGTAAAAAGTGTTGAAGAGTTCTACAGAAAGCCCAATAAAACTCAGTTTGAACAGCAGATCATTTCCAAAAATATGGATAGTGTAGGAAACATTGATGCGTTCTTCAGTACCATCTATGGAGATAGAGCCATGAGGCTTGCTGATTTCGAAAAAGCTAAATCATATTATGAAAAGGCACAGAAGTTTGGTGGAATTCCAAGAGAAAACTATGACTGGAATGAAAAAAGCGGCCAAACCATTACCCAAAAACAATATGCCTCTTCTGAATATAATGGCTTTAATAATATTTCAAGTCTAGTTTTCGGCCACAATGTTTGGGAAAGTTACCAAAGTCCGGATGCTGAATCTATGAAGTCTGAGGGCTATACCGAGTTTCCTTTCATCAAAGACAATATGAATAAACTGGACTTAGCTGATGCTCTGATCCAACTTAAGAAGATTGGAAATGGTAAAGATGAAAAGGCAGCAAAAGCAAACCAGCTTATCGGGAATCTGTTGTATAATACTTCCATTCTAGGATATTACCGCCAGCTGTTTGTGATGGATATTGACAATAGTAATGGTGGGAAATACTACTTCTGGAATAATGATAAAGGGAATCCTTACAAGTATTATTATAAAAACTTCCTAGATACGTCTTATATTGAACCTGATAATTTTGATCTGGCAATCAATTATTATCAAAAAGCACTTACGCTTTCCAACAACAAAGAACAGAAAGCAAGAATCCTGTTCCAGATGGCAAGTGCCGAGCAAGGTAAATATTACCAGTATGAAGCTAAAGCTCCGAAAGATTTTGATTATTCTGATCCGAAATGGTCTGAAAAAGAAGATACCCGCCAAAAGCAGATGGACAATCTTAAAAATCAAAAATACAGGACCTATTTTGCTCAGCTAAAGGCACAGTATTCAGATGCTGAAACTACTAAAGGCCTGATGGGAAGCTGTAGTTACTTTAGCTATTTTATGAGATAACAGCTATATAAAATGTTATTAACTTCAAATAAAAAAGGAATCGCTATGATTCCTTTTTTTGTTGTCCCTGCCTTTGCAGCCATTCTTCATGTTTTCTTTTGAAGAACTCATATTTGTAATCCTGATTTCTTTGTGCTGCATCTATGGAGTGGGAAGTATGGATGTCTGTATCTTTCTTCGCAAACAGAGCCAGGTTTTCATAATAATGGTGAAGCTGATCCAATTCTGCCTCCGTAAGATCTTCAATATCTACAATCCTGTTGCTGGCTTTCTCATGAGCAGCGATAATTTCATTTAACTTGATCTGTATAGCTTTTGAATCTTTATTCTGAGCTTTTTGAATGAGGAAAACCATAAGAAAGGTAATAATGGTAGTTCCGGTATTAATGACCAGCTGCCAGGTTTCTGAATAATCAAAGAAAGGTCCTGTCACTGCCCAAGCCACTACTACAAATGTTGCTCCAATAAAAGCATATTGACTTCCTGTAAATTTTACTGCCCAGTTTGAAAATTTTTCAAAGAGATTATTATTCTTATGATCCATAGTCCAGATTATTTTATATTAAATGTATAAAATTAACCTGAACATGGGAAAGAAATATTGAAATAAAGATAGAAGAGTATATTACAAAAAAACATTAAGATGATTGATCCATCTTAATGTTTACAAAATTAATTTGATATGAATAAATTAAAAGTTAATACAAATTTGAGAAAGGAATCTGTAGTAATTCCTCCTTTCTAAACCAGTATTAATATCGTTATTTCTTACTTTGAATCTGAACAAATACTCCTTAGGTGCTTTTCTCTGCAAATCTAAAATCATTTCCCATATTCTTTAGTAAGAACATTCTTTATTATATTTCATCAACATTTTTTTACTCTTCCATGGAATTTAAAAGAAATAGTTTGCTCCGAACTGATATCTGATTCCATCAATTCTGAAACCAAAATTGGTAGCAGGATCACTGGTATCATTACGGATATCTTTATCTAATAGGTTATATACTCCAAATGTGAAACGAACATGTTTATTCAGTCTGTATACAGTTCCTAAATCTAATAGGAAATAAGATGGAATTGGATATTCCTGTGCTTTTCCTCTGTTTACTCCCGGCTGGCTTTCACTTCTGTAGTTACCTCTGGACCAGAATTCGAAGCTGTCATTAGCTTTCCATGATAGGTTTACATTGGCCATATGCTTAGGGATTCTAGCGTAGGGTTTATTGTAAAGTGCAGGAATTTCATCAGATTTAATCTTTGTATCGGTATAGGTATAGTTACCTTTTAATACAATATCCTTTGTTACATTTACCCCAAGGTTGGCTTCGAGCCCCATGCTGTTTGCCTTACCAAGATTTTCTCGTGTTGAGATAAAATCGTAAATATGATTGTATAGGGCTTCAAACTGTTTACATTCTTCGGTATTGTTACATTTTCTAACTTCAACCAGCTTGTTTTTAAAGTCTGTATTGAACCCTGTTACACTTACGTTAATCACTTTCTTATTATCTTCAAACATTACGGTTAGCTCCTGGTTAAAGCTTTTCTCTGGTTTAAGATCTTTATTTCCAATGATTACTCCATCCTGAGTTCCACCACCTGTTACCTGTCCCCATCCTGGATTTACAGCTCTTAGACCTGGAGCTTTATATCCCCAAGAAGCCCCTCCTTTAAAGGTAAAGTTATCAGTAGCACTCCATACCAAGTAACCTCTTGGTGTAAAGTTGGAACCATAATTCTCATCATTATCCAGACGTGCTCCTGTAACCAGATGTAGTTTATTGACTAACCTCCAGTTTCCTTCTGCAAAAGCAGACCAGTTCCAACGGGTAAGTTGGGTTACCACTTCTCCATTTTCAGACTTCATTTTGTTACCCAAATCATTCAGTCTCTCATATCTATATTCTGCTCCAAAGCTGATCACATGTTCTTTAATATTGAAATTATTAAGACTGTACGCTGCTAAAGTCTCATACCTCATATCCCTGTTCGGGTTGTTGGTATTATCATACTGGATATAAGAATTTGTATGGAAGTTTGAATAATCTCCTTTGTGGCTTAATGCCAATACATTTCTTTCGTAATTATTGCGTGAACTTTTTGCTGTAGGGCCTAATGAATAACCAGGATTCTGATTTCTTTCCTGGCGGTTATAATCATAGCTTAGCTTAAAGGTATTTTTTGTGTTGGGAGTAAGGCTGAATTCTGTACCAAAAGCTTTAATAACTCTTTCTGTAAATCCACCTACAAACTTATCTTCATTTCTGTCGGAATAGCTTCCGGTCACTTTCATCTGAAGAAGGTTTTTTACTAAAGAGCCGGCAGCATATCCATCAATCTGGTAGGTATTTCCAGATTCTTTATGTACCTGTTGTATTAAACTTGTTCCAACAGATCCTCTCCAGCCGTTACTAAGTTTTTTTGTGATAATATTGATTACGCCACCCATCGCATCAGAACCATATAATGAAGACATGGGTCCTTTTACAACTTCAATTCTTTCAATAGTTTCCAATGGCGGCATCCATCCTTGTTCGATACCTGGACCGTCAGAATTGGGTCTTGTTTCTCTTGTATTGATTCTTTTTCCGTCAATTAAGATCAATGTCTGGCCAGATTCTGCACCTCTTATTGAGAAATCACTTGTACTTCCTCCTCCTGTAACAAAAACACCCGGAACATCCTGCAATGCATCGGTAATGTCTCTATACGCTCTTTTTTTAAGATCAGCCTGAGAAATTACAGAAATCGTAGCTGGTGTGTCTTTGATTTTCTGAGCATACCCGGAACCCGTTATTACTACTTCACTAATATGGTTACTTTTTAACGTGTCCTTAGTTTTCTGACCGCTCATGAAAGCTGATCCTAAAACAAGCAAGGAAAAAGATACTGTTCTAAACATCAAGAATTTTTTGCAAAATTATTATTTTTAATAATTCTAAATAAATAAACTAAGGTGAGATATGTCACCTTATAAATACCCTTGATGTGAGATCAACAATATCATTATAATTCTGATAAAAATATTCCAACACAGCTATACGATTATTGAGGATAGGTTCTTACGGTTATCCTATCATTATCAATAATAAAAAGCAAACATCAAATGTATATTAGAAAGGATTGATTAATAGAAATAAAAAAATCCGTTCCTAAAAAGGAACGGATTGTATAATCATTGCAAAGTATGCAGTTATCACACTTTAATTTCAACGTCTACACCTGAAGGAAGTTCTAATTTCATTAGAGCATCAACAGTTTTAGAAGAAGAAGAGTAGATATCCATTAGTCTCTTGTGAGCTGATAATTGGAACTGCTCTCTTGCTTTCTTGTTTACGTGCGGAGATCTCAACACTGTGAAGATTCTCTTATTCGTTGGTAATGGAATTGGACCGTTTACAACAGCACCAGTAGCCTTTACCGTTTTTACGATTTTCTCAGCAGACTTGTCTACCAAGTTGTAATCGTAAGATTTTAGTTTTATTCTGATTCTTTGTGACATTTCTTTAATTTAAAAATTAACCTTTTGCTTTAGCTATGATTTCTTCAGCAACGTTTTGTGGAGTAGCTTGGTACTTCTCTAATTCCATAGAAGAAGTAGCTCTTCCTGATGAAAGTGTTCTTAGAGTAGTAACATATCCAAACATTTCAGAAAGTGGAACTGAACCTTTGATTACAACAGCACCGTTCTTTTCTTCCTGACCACTGATTGTACCTCTTCTTTTGTTAAGGTCACCAATGATGTTACCCATATATTCTTCCGGAGTTACAACTTCCAGTTTCATAATAGGCTCCATAATTACTGGCTTAGCAGCACGTCCCGCTTCTTTAAATCCTAATTTAGCAGCCATTTCAAATGAAAGAGCATCAGAATCCACTGCGTGGAAAGATCCATCTTTAAGAGTAACTTTAATACCTTCAACTTCGAAACCAGCCAATGGACCGTTCTTCATTGCAGCTTTAAATCCTTTTTCAATAGCAGGAACAAATTCTCTAGGAACGTTACCACCTTTGATCTCATTGATGAATTCTAAACCAACTTTACCTTCGTCTGCAGGTCCTAGTTCAAATACAATGTCAGCAAATTTACCTTTACCACCAGATTGTTTTTTGTAAACTTCTCTGTGTTGAGCAACTTTTGTTAAGTTTTCTTTGTACTCTACCTGAGGTTGTCCTTGGTTTACTTCAACTTTGAACTCTCTCTTCATACGGTCTACAATGATATCTAAGTGAAGCTCACCCATACCAGAGATGATCGTTTGTCCAGAAGCCTCGTCAGTTCTTACTGTAAACGTTGGATCTTCTTCAGCCAATTTAGCTAGAGCGTTACCCATTTTATCCTGGTCAGCTTTAGTTTTAGGCTCAACAGCGATACCAATTACCGGATCAGGGAAAACCATCGATTCAAGAACGATTGGGTTTTTCTCGTCACACATTGTATCACCAGTTTTGATAGACTTGAATCCTACCGCTGCACCAATATCACCAGCTTCAATATATTCTACTGGGTTTTGCTTGTTAGCGTGCATCTGATAGATTCTAGAGATTCTTTCTTTATCTCCTGAACGAGTGTTCAAGATATAAGAACCAGCATCTAGTCTTCCAGAGTATGCTCTGAAGAATGCTAATCTTCCCACGAATGGGTCAGTAGCAATCTTAAATGCTAGAGCAGAGAAAGGCTCATCTACAGATGGCTTTCTTGTAATTTCAGCGTCTGTTCTTGGGTCAGTACCTTTGATATCATCTTTATCCAATGGAGAAGGCAAGTATTTACATACTGCATCCAACATAAACTGTACTCCTTTATTCTTGAATGAAGAACCACAAGTCATTGGGATAATAGATAAATCGATAGTAGCAGCTCTCAATGCAGCATTGATTTCTTCTTCTGTAATTGAATCCGGATCTTCGAAGAATTTCTCCATCAAAGTTTCGTCATATTCAGAAACAGCTTCTACTAATTTCTCTCTATATTCAAGAACTTCATCTTTCATGTCTTCAGGAATTGGAACTACCTCGAAAGTAGCACCTTGTCCAGCTTCATCCCAGATGATCGCTCTGTTTTTAATTAAGTCTACAACTCCTTTGAAATCTTCTTCAGCACCGATTGGTAAAACGATTGGAACTGCGTTAGATCCTAACATTTCTTTAACCTGGTTTACCACGTTAAGGAAGTCAGCACCTTGTCTGTCCATTTTGTTTACGAATCCCATTCTAGCAACTTTGTAGTTGTCAGCAAGTCTCCAGTTTGTTTCAGACTGAGGCTCTACTCCATCTACTGCTGAGAATAAGAATACCAATCCATCTAATACTCTTAAAGATCTGTTTACTTCTACAGTGAAGTCAACGTGTCCCGGTGTATCAATGATGTTGAAGTGGTAAGGCTTAGTATCTGCAAGAGGCTTTCCTTGGTCTGTTGGAAAGTTCCAAGAACAAGTAGTTGCAGCAGAAGTAATAGTAATACCTCTTTCTGCTTCCTGCTCCATCCAGTCCATTGTAGAAGCACCATCGTGAACCTCTCCAATTTTGTGGTTTACACCTGTATAGAATAAAATCCTTTCAGTAGTGGTAGTCTTACCCGCATCAATGTGAGCAGCAATACCAATGTTTCTTGTAAATTTAAGATCTCTACCCATTTCAGATTAGAATTTAAAGTGTGAGAAAGCTTTGTTAGCTTCCGCCATTTTGTGAGTATCAGATTTCTTTTTGAAAGCAGCACCTTCTTCTCTTGAAGCAGCTACCACTTCATTAGCTAATTTCAAAGCCATAGACTTATCATTTCTCTTTTTAGAGTAGCTAATTAACCATTTCATTGCCATAGAAATTTTTCTATCAGCTCTGATTGGCATAGGAATCTGGAAGTTAGCTCCACCTACTCTTCTAGAACGTACTTCTACGTGAGGCATAACGTTTGTTAATGCATCTTTCCAGATTTCAAGGGCTGTTTTCTCAGTTTCTCCTTTTTTAGTTTCTACGATATCTAATGCATCATAGAAAATTTTGAATGCGATAGACTTCTTACCGTCTAGCATTAAATTGTTTACGAATCTCGTTACCAATTGATCATTAAATTTCGGATCTGGTAACAACGGTCTTTTTTTCGCTTTTGTCTTTCTCATTGCTTCTGTACCTTATTTAATGATTATTTTTTCTTTCCTTTTGCAGGAGCAGCAGCTGCTTGTCCTGGTTTAGGTCTCTTAGCTCCGTACTTAGATCTTCTCTGTGTTCTTCCATTTACACCAGCTGTGTCTAATGCACCTCTTACGATGTGGTAACGTACTCCCGGTAGGTCTTTCACCCTTCCGCCTCTAACCAATACTATCGAGTGCTCTTGAAGATTATGTCCTTCGCCCGGGATATAGGCGTTAACTTCTTTACCGTTAGAAAGTCTTACCCTTGCTACTTTTCTAAGTGCAGAGTTAGGTTTCTTAGGTGTAGTAGTATATACTCTCGTACATACTCCACGTCTTTGTGGACAAGAATCAAGGGCAGCCGATTTGCTCTTCTTGGCAAGCGTGGCTCTTCCTTTTCTTACTAATTGTTGAATAGTAGGCATTTAATTGCTTTTTATTTTAGGGTGCAAAAATAATAATATTTTTTTAATTGACAAGCAGTTATGATATTTTATTTTACAAGAATTTTTCTTCATTTACATTCAAAACCACCGAAAACCTCCATTACTTTTATGTTATTGAAACATTTTAAGTAATGGAGGTTAGGATCAAAAAATCAAAGTTTTATTTAAAGGCATCCTTTATTATTTTTCCTTTCATGTACTGTGCAGGAACTCCTAAAAGTTCCGCCATCGTACTTGCAATATCAATTTGCTCATAATTTCCTGTGCTGATGATTGCATTCTTTTTAAAATCCGGTCCTATTGCAAAGAACTCAATATGTCTGCATCCTGCACAGTCGTCTCCATGTTCTGCAAAACCTCCGTTAGCATCTATATGTCTGCCGTGGTCGTTAGAAACTATTAATGTTGTTTTATCTTTATAAGCAGGAAGCGACTGGATATAATCCCAGATTTCTTTAATGGAAGCGTCTGTAGTTTTAATGGCTTTGATGTATTCAGTCCACTTATTAGCATGGCCATAAGAATCTACATCTTTAAGATTGATGACCATAACATTCGGGCTGTATTTTGCCATTACCTCTTTGGTTTTCGTCATGGTAACAAGATCATCACGATATCCGGATCCGTTTCCGCTTACTCCACAGTCAACACTTGGCTGGAACTTTCCTTTCCAATCTGCCAGTTTACAATCATTTAAAACTTCAAGTTTATCTTTAGAAGCTATGACCCATGCTTTTGTCTTATCTGCTCCTGTGAATTTCAGCCACTGCTGCATTATGGATGGAAATCCTGGTAATTCGGTTCCATTGTTTTTAATATTCTCATATACTCCTGAGCACATCGCACTATGTCCCGGGTTTGTATTGGTAGTTCCATTGTTTTTAAAATTGCTGATAAAAACACCTTGATTCAGTAAACTTACTCTGTTAGGAATATTTTCTTTATTTGCGGCTTCCCAGGTTTCAGAAATACGTGGACCATCAACTACCAGAAGTACAACATTTTTTGTTTGGTACTTTGCATCAGGTTTTGTGGGAAGGGTTGGTGTCTGTGTTTGTGCATCCACATCATTATTATTGCATGAAAACATACATAATAACAGCATAGAATACAGGAAAAACTTCTTCATCGCTTTTTACTTTAGATTATATTTCGAGTGCAAAGCTAGAAAACGCAATCTCCGGATTCATTAACAAATTGTTATCTATTTTTTAATAATCTGAAACAGAAATCAATAAAACGGGAAATAAAACTATTGTAAAAATATCATAACAACACCTATTCTATAACTGTAACAGTAACATTTTTATTCCAATTAAACTTTTTAATATTTTGTTTCAATTCTTCCAGGTTTTTCCCATTGATAGAATATATAGAAACCTCCAGTCTTGCAACTGTTACCTTATCTTCAATCTTTAAAGTCCCTGCTTTTTTCCAATAAGAAGGAACATAGCCTTGCAGCCATCCTTCATATACAACAGCAATATCATATTGGTGATCAAGACAATATTTACTCAAAAAGTCACCAAACTTTTGGTCAAACGATCTTTTATTTTCATTAAATTGGATGGTTTCTACAGATCCAAGACCAGCGATATCCAGTAAATGAATATCCGTATAATAACAAACCGCTCCAATATCATTGGCTACTACTTTGGAAGTATTATAAAACTGATTCAAAAATTTCGCAGACTGTACCTGCTGTTCATAAATATTCTTACCCCCATTGTTCATAATAGGATGAGCGGCCCAACATTTATAGATCATCAGAAAAACATTAGCAGTAATTAATAGACTCACTAACTTTTCTTTTTTAATATAATCCGTAAAATTATAGAACAACTCTTTACATCTAGGTATTAACACCATACAAAAGCCTGTAAGAATATAAGCTTCATATCGTAAATGTCCTTTTAAATCAGCGAACATAGCATGACACAGCATTACCAAGGAAAATACAATTAACAGGAAATTACTATTTAATACTTCTTTTAACGTTTTCGTTCTCAGATCTCTGCAAATAAACACTATGCATAGTAAAATAGGAAAAATTCCTATTTTATAAAAACTGATATTCAACAGAAGATTATCCAGTAAAATAACTTTAAGCTGTCCTAAAATATGAGAATCAAGACTCAATTTTGTTCCTTTTACCACTACTGAGTTAGGAAAAAAATAGCCGTCCTGCTGATAATTAAAAATACAAAATGCTATGATAGGGATGAAACCCAATAATAAAACAAAAAATGTTTCTTTCCATTTTCTGATAAGGGTAAACATAAAGGCCAGAATTACAAAATAAAACATACTTTCAAAACGGACGACCCCCATTAACAGTAGACTGAAATAGAAGCCAAAGACAGCAAGTTTATTCTGATTAAAACGGGAAAAGCAAAAAATATTAACAGCAAACAGGAAGATCTGGAAAACATGTTCCATTCCTGAAAGAATATTTATAGGGAGTACAATAAAGAATACAGTAAAAAGTACCGCTAAGACTGTTTTTTTAACTTCTTTAAAAATACCAGCATAATAGGTGGAGAAAATATAAAGAATTCCGACAGCAAAAATACTATTAAAATACAATGGAATCTGATCATCATTCCCAAAAATCTTAATCAATACACTCAATATATAAGTGAACAATGGAGAAGAGGACGTAGAAGAAAACTGATATCTTGTCATTCCCCAGACATCATACAAGGCAAAATTCTTGGCCATTGCAAGATGGATATAGGCATCATCCAGGAGATAAACATAGTGTCCATCTGTTTTCAAAACGGAATTGATATAATAGAACAAACAAACCGAAAAGAAAAAAGCTGAAGACAGCAAAAAACTACGCAAACTTATATTTCGGACCCCTTCCATCTTAAATAAATATAAAGTGCCAAAGATAAGCATCCTCTGCCATAAAACGATGATCTGAAAAAAGTATAGAGTATATGAAATAATCTAACCAGAAAATTATCTTTACCTCTTTATTATTGTGATCATTTTACAATAACCCATATTGATACTTCCAAACTATTTTAAATAATTTTCTTATAGTTATCATCTATTGATATCCCGGACTTTTCGGCACGATATTTCGTAACTTTGAGATATATAAAAAGATAAATTTATGAAAAACGCTAGTATTATAGGGCTAAAAGAAGCCGACTGTAAGAAAATCGCAGAAAAATTAAATGTACTTTTAGCTAACTATTCTGTATTCTATCAGAACACAAGAGGTTCTCACTGGAATATTAAAGGAGATCAGTTTTTTACACTTCATCCAAAGTTTGAAGAGCTTTATAATAGCTTAGTTTTAAAAATTGATGAAATTGCAGAGAGGATTCTTACATTAGGTGCAACACCTGCACACAACTACTCGGACTATTTAAAAGTAGCTACTATCAAAGAAAGCAAAGAAGTAACCGACGGAACTAAAAGTGTTGAACAAATTCTAAGTTCATTCAAAGTAGTGATTGATCTTCAGAGAGAACTTTTAGACATTACGGATAAGGCTGGTGATGAAGGTACCAACTCTCAGATGAGCGACTACATCACCGAACAGGAGAAAGAAGTTTGGATGTACAATTCCTATTTAGGGAAATAACGGATACAATCATCAAAATATTTCAAAAAAATCGCCTTACATTTAGGCGATTTTATTTTTAATTTTTATATTTGCGTTAAAATTACACATATTATGAACGACGTAAGACTAAACTCTATTCTGGATAATGACTTCTATAAAATAACCATGCAAAATGCTGTGGTAAAACTTTTTCCAAGTTCTATTGTAAAATATGAATTCATCAATAGAGGGAAGCATCATTTCCCGGAAGGTTTTGATACAGCATTAAGAGAGGCTGTTAATAAAATGGCTGAACTAAAGCTTACTAAGGATGAAAAGAAATTCATGGCTAGAACATGTCCTTATATTGATCTTCCTTATCTGGATTTCCTGGAAGGATATCATTATGACCCGTCTGAAGTAAAAATTCGTCAGGAAGGTGGAGATCTTTCAGTGACTGTTGAAGGACTTTGGTACAGAACGATCCTTTGGGAGGTTCCTTTATTGGCATTAATCAGTGAGCTGCATTATGAAATGAACCACATGGAAAGAGACTCTAATGAAGTAGTGATGAGTAAAACCCTTGAGAAAGCAGATTCTTTAGGCAGATTAGGGGTAACATTTGCAGAGTTCGGAACCAGAAGAAGACATTCTTATAAGGTACAAAATCTGGTTATGGAAGCTTTAACACAGAAAAAAGATTCTACATTTATTGGAAGTTCTAATGTACATTTTGCTATGAAGTATGGTGTAAAACCTATAGGAACCCATGCTCACGAATGGTTTATGTTTCATGCGGCTGAATACGGTTTCAAAATGGCTAATGAACTGGCGTTGGAGCATTGGGTGGATGTATACAGAGGAGACCTTGGAGTAGCTCTTTCCGATACTTATACAACAGATGTTTTCTTCCAGCAATTTGATAAAAAATTTGCAAAGCTTTTTGACGGCGTACGTCATGACAGTGGTGATGCTTTGGAATTTGCAGATAAAACCATTGCTCATTATCAGAAAAACGGTATCAATCCTATGTTTAAATATATTATTTTCTCTGACGCTTTAAATCTTGAAAAGGTAGAGGAAATTACAAACTACTGCAGGGGAAAAATAGGAATCTCTTTTGGAATAGGTACCAATCTGACCAATGATGTAGGATTAAAGCCAATGAACATTGTGATGAAATTGATTGGTGTACAAGCTCCTAATAAGGAATGGATCCCAACCGTAAAACTTTCTGATGAGCATGGAAAATACACAGGTGATCCCAAGATGATTGAGCTGGCTAAAGAATTTTTAAGAATAAAAGATTAGCATACAAATAAAATAGTGAATAAATCTCATCATCATTCTATTTCTCTGATACTTATACAAAAATAAAATATAATCTCTCGATTACATTAGTGCAGGTAAAGCAAAAAGCACCTGCACTATTACTATTTTTGATACTTTCACAACTACACATAAAGTATTAAAAACTCTTAAACAAAAGCACAAATTTAACAAACAACTGATTATCAATTATTAAAATCCTTAATTATTTGTTAATTACATAAAATATTGTTACATTCGGAAAAACAAAAACTTTATTTTATGAAAAAATTACTATTCTTGAGTTTCACAGCATTGTCAATAATGGGCAGCGCTCAGATTTTAGTTACGGAAAGCTTTGAAAATCCCACTTACCCGGGGTTTGCAATTACTGGAGGGTATACCGGTACAGCAGGTGTTTATACAGGCACAGCGGCATGTGATGGCACAGCATTTATGGGAGCTGAAGCATGGAATGGTTCCTCTCTTGCAGGCAGAACCATTAATTTAGTATACACTAAACCAGCCAGTATAACTGCTAATGGTAAAAAAATTGATATTGATTTTTCATATACTACTGATCCTTATGATAATACAAGCACAGTAGGAGGTACTATTGCCGTAGCTTATTCTACAGATGGAGGTTCCACTTACACTCCTGTGGGGAGTACAATTACACTTAGCAGCACTCCAGTAACATGCGCAACATTTTCCGGAACAATTCCTGAGAGCGCCAATGTAAATGGAAACTTTATGCTAAGGATACAAACTATAGGAAGTACTGGAAGTACTGTTGATTTTTTCAGCTTTATAGATAATATACGTATTAAACAAGAAGTAACTGCGGCTCCAGCCTGTACCACAATAAGTAGCCCTACAAACGGGGCAACAGGTGTTTCCGTTCGTCCACAAATTACATGGGGTGCTGTTGCAGGTGCTGAATCGTATAAAATAAAAATTGGCACTACACCAGGAAGTTCAAATATCTATTCAGGAACTGTTGCTAATACTTCCTTCATGCCAACATCTTCGAGTCTTTTACCAATAAATACTACTCTTTATGCATCAGTTACTCCAACTAATACTTTAGGTGATGCTACAGGATGCCAGGAAATATCTTTTACTACAGGAAGTAATCCTATTGCACCATACTGTGGTCCTCTTGCTGCTAAAATGGGAGTATATTCAATATCCAATATTCAACTAAGTAATATGACCAATGCATCTACATCAACAACAGTTGCTCATGAGGATTTCACCAATAAAGTAGCCACGGTTAACAGAGGAACTTCTTATCCAATTACCCTTCAGGGAGCTGGTTTAGGAACCAATAACCGTTTTGGATTTACGGTATTTATAGATTGGAATCAGAACGGAAGCTTTACTGATGCGGGAGAAGCTTATTTTGTAACTTCAGATTTTGCAGGGGGTGCAGCTGCAACAGGTGGCACTATTACGGTCAATAAAAACATTCCTGTACCCGCTACTGCTGCTTTAGGCAATACCAGAATGAGGGTTAAATATCAATTTAACAGTTCAACTACTTCTGTAAGGACAGAATTATCAAACCCTTGTGCTGACGTAAGTGAGGGGCAGGTAGAAGATTATACTATTACTGTGACTGATGCTTCATTAGCAACTTCTGAAGTAGGGGCAAACAAGAAAGCAGAAATTTCTATCTATCCTAATCCATTTAAAGATATTTTACAAATTTCTGACATAAAAGGAGTGAAATCAATTACTGTAACGGATGTTGCGGGCAGACAATTGAAAACACTTAAAGCAAGCAATGAAATTAATCTTTCTGATCTAGGTTCAGGTCTTTACCTGATTGGTCTTCAAATGGAAGATGGAAGTGTAAAAACTTTGAAAGCAGTTAAGAAGTAATACCTCTCAAAATATTTGAATAAAGCGGCAGTTTTACTGCCGCTTTTATTTTTTTGACCCAAAATTCTATGGTTTTAATATCTTTATAAAAATAAATATTATGGGATCTAAAGCATTATTCATAATCTCTCTAATTGCCTTTGCATTTTCTACTGCTCAGGAAAAGAAAGCAGAAAAACCTAAATACAATCAGGAACTTGCAATGTCATTAGGAGCAGATCAATATGGCATGAAAGCTTATACCATCGTTATGCTAACAACAGGTACTGCAAAAATTGAAGACAAAACCAAGATGAGCTCTCTAATGAAAGGGCATATGGAAAATATTGCTAAACTGGCCAATAATGGTAAAATTGTGGTAGCAGGTCCTTTCCTGGAAAAGAATAAAGAAAATTACCGTGGAATGTTTATTTTCAATACAAAATCTAAGGAAGAAGCGGAACAATGGGTAAAAACGGATCCTGCAGTTCAGGCAGGAATTTTCAGTTATGAGATATTCCCATGGTATGGCTCAGCAGCCTTACCACTATACCTGAAACATCATGATGAAATTTCAAAAGAAAACCCTTAAAGAATAAAGCAAAATCCCTCAGTTGAGGGATTTTTTATTGTTAGTCGAAACAAATAAATGGTTTTCTTGGTGGATAGCAACAATAAGGATTGCTACAGAATGTATAGCCAGCCGGGCAGCCACCACCGTCCACTGGTACTAGGCACGCAGCTGCTGCGCCTCCTAAAACAGTTTTCAACTCATTTCTGTTTAAGTTTTTTAAATTTTTCATAGTTATTTAGTTTAGTTTTAATTTCCTACTCTTTAAGATTTTCGGATCCCTCTTTATTTCTCATTAATTGGAAATAAATATACAATTTATTTGCTTAAATATTTACATCTCAAACAACTATGATTAAAAAAAAGAAATATTTTCATTATTTTAGTCAAATAAAAAGAAAAAACTTACCATTAACAAAAAAAATAATTCCATGAAAAAAATGAACGTATCAAAACTTTCAAGAATTGAACTGAAAGATGTATTCGGAGGATATTTACATCTACCAGAGTGTCCTGGGGGCTGCCCTGGTGAAGGTATGATCAGATGCCCTGATGGCTCAACTACTATGACTAATTTTGTATGTATGGGAGGAAGATGTGAACCCGCTGCAAGATGCAAGCCTATAGTGATTGGTCCAATTGATCCTATTGATCCTGAACCCATTTTAATACCTTAGTGTTTAAAGTATACAGTGAGTCATTCCGGCTCACTTTTTTTGTATCTTTAAGTAAATAAAACCTACCATGAAAACCATTGAAGAAGTCTTGAAAAAACTTGATGAAATTATCCTTTGGTGCAAAGAAAACAAAAGCTCAGCCGGATATTTTGCCTGTACTTACCGGATTATGACGGCACAGGTTTTAAAAGGAATCCAACAAAAGAAGTTTGAGGATAATCCCAGAATGGTTGTGCTTGATTTAGCTTTTGCAGAACGGTATCTTACAGCATGGGAAAACTACAGCAACGGGAAAAAATGTACCAACTCCTGGTATATTGCTTTTGAAGCCTCCAAAAATAAAAATCTTCTTATCCTACAGCATATTTTTCTAGGGATGAATGCCCACATCAATCTGGATCTGGGAATTTCCGCAGCTTCCATTATGCCCTACCGGAAGATTAATCCGTTAAAAAAAGACTTTGAGAATATCAATAATGTGATTGCTTCCATTAATCAGAAAGTTCAGGATTCTCTGAATAAAATATGTTATCCTGTGAACCTCATCGATCAACTTTCTAATGGGAAAGACAATACTGTATTGGATTTCGCTATATCCAGAGCCAGAGATACTTCTTGGGCTACTGCAGTTATTTCTTCAAATACTCCTAATTTCTTAAAGGAATCTGTTATCAATATTGTAGATTATGCTGCTGCTAAAGTTGCTACCCAAATCTTGAATCCAAAGATTCTTACTCCTACTCTACTTAAAGAACTCAAGAAATGTGAAAGCAATGATGTTTTGAAGAATATTGAAATTCTGGAATCAACGAAAACGGTTTAAGGTCAAAATAAAAAGGCCGGGATCTTCCTCACGGATCCCGGCCTCATAATGAACAAATAAAAAGAAACTACATTGTTTCCTTATGCTTTTTACGATAAGCATAATAGAACACAATTGGTAATATGGTAAATGACAGCAGCATACAGATGATCAATCCGCCTACAATCATAATCGCTAATGGTTTTTGAATTTCAGATCCCATCCCGTTAGACATAGCTGCCGGAAGAAGTCCCATAGATCCCATCAATGCAATCATCACTACCGGACGAATTCTGCTTTTTACTCCTTCTGAAATAGATTCTTTCAGGGACATTCTGTTCTGGAGGTTTTCTTTCATCACTCCAATTAACACAATCCCATCAATAGTAGCCACCCCAAAAAGGATAATAAAACCAATTCCTGCCGAGATTCCAAAGATTGTTCCCGTAAACCACAGGGATAAAAAACCACCAATGAATGCAAAAGCTAAGGTAATGGAAGAGATCAGGGTATCTTTTACGTTTCCAAAGTTGAAATATAAGAGCATCAGAATAAGCACCAGCGAAATAGGAACCACCATCGCCAATTGCTTTGCTGCTCTTTCTTTGCTTTCAAATTCACCAGCCCATGTCATTTTATGATTCTTAGGAAGCTTTACTTCTTTGTCTACTTTTTCTTTTGCTTCTTTAATGGTACTTCCCAGGTCTCTACCTTCAATATTAAATCCTACACCAATATATCTGCTATTTCCTTCACGATAAATAAATGATGGACCGGTATGATAATCAATGGTGGCAATTTCCTTCAATGGTACTTTCTTATTATCCTGAGTCGGGATCAGGATATTTCCCATCTTTTCCGGAGTGTCACGGTATTCTTTTTCGAACCTGAGCATCACATCAAACATTCTTTCTTCTTCATAAAACTTGGTAGCGGCCTGTCCTCCGATTGTCATTTCAATAACCGCCTGGGCATCTGCTGTAGAAACTCCGTATTTTGCCATTTTAGAATCGTGAAGCTGTATTCTGAGTTCTGGGAGACCAATATTTTTAAAAACATTCACATCAGAAATCCCAGGAACCGTTCTAATAGAATTGGCTACCTGGTTGGCATAATTTTCAAGTTGAAATAAATCATTCCCGAATATTTTAATAACCAACGGAGCTTTCACTCCTGCCACATATTCTTCCACATTATCCTGAATCGGCTGGCTGAATCCAAAATTAATTCCCGGATATTTTTCAAGGGAAACTCTCATTTCTTCAAGAAGTTCATCTTTGGATATTTTTTTCTTCCATTCATTTTCCGGTTTCAGCTGGATATTAAATTCAATATTAAAGAATCCGGTAGGATCTGTTCCGTCATTCGGACGGCCTGTTTGGGTCATCACAAATTTCACTTCATCATACTTCATGAGAATCTCTTTCATTTCTTTGGTCAAACGTACAGATTCATCCAGATTCACACTATTCGGAAGAGTGGCACGTACATAAATGGCTCCTTCATTCAGCTTAGGTAAAAATTCTGAACCATAGTTTGAAAACCTCCATCCACAAAGTGCAAGCAAAGCAACAAAGCCAACTATAAACCCTTTTTTATAACGAACACTGAATTCATAAATTCTATAGATATTCACCCTGAAGAATCTTGAAATAAAGTTTTCTTTCTCCTCAATATTTTTGGTTAATAAAAGTTTACACATTGCCGGAACATAGGTCAAACTTAGAATCAATGAACCTAACAGAGCATACCCTAAGGTAAATGCTAAAGGAGAGAACATTTTCCCTTCCACTTTCTGGAAAGAGAAGATCGGCATCAAAGCTACAATAAGGATTAATAGGGCAAAGAAAATATAACTTGCCACACTTCCTGCGCTTTTTTTGATAATTCCCAGCTTGGAAATTTTATTAAACCTCTTTAACCCAATCTTCTTCGCTTTCAGCTCGAGGGCAACAAATACATGTTCAACAATGACGAGTGTTCCCTCCAGAAGTAATCCGAAATCCAGCGCTCCCATGGAAATCAGATTGGCCGGAAGTCCCTGAATTTTCAGCATAATAATCGCAAAAAGGAAAGCCAGCGGAATCACTGATGCCACAATAAAGGTCGTTCGCCAGTTATAAAGGAAGATAAATACAATAATGGAAACCAGAATAACTCCTTCAACCAGGTTTTTGGAAACTGTATGAACAGTTGTATTGACTAATTCTGTGCGGTCAATGATCGGAACAATCTGAACATCTCCCGGTAATTCACCTCCATTTAACTGTTCTATTCTATCCTTAAGCTTTGCAATTACTTCACTTGGATTTTCTCCACGAAGCATTATAACAATTCCTTCTACTACATCATTCTCTTTGTTATATCCTACTTGTCCTAATCTTGGTTTTGCCGACACTTTAACTTCAGCAACGTGTTTCACCAGGATAGGGGTAGAACCTTTTACTTCAATCTGAATATTTTCAATATCCTCCTTCTTCTCTAAAAGACCAATCCCCCGCACCACATAAGCCTGATCTCCTTTTGCTACAACATCTCCTCCTACATTGATATTACTCTTCGAAACTGCTTCATACACATCCAGGGGGGAAAGGTCGTAATTGTGTAATTCCGTAGGATTAATTTTAATTTCATATGTTTTTTCTTCACCTCCAAAGCTTACCACATCAGCAACTCCGGGAACAGCCAGCAATTCTCTTTCAACCACCCAATCCTGAATCGCCGTCACTTCTTTTATTGGTAATTTACTCTTGATAATATATCGGTAAATCTCACCGGTAGCTCCTGATGGAGGTTCTATACTATATTCTGCTCCGGTGGGAAGGTTTACATTTCCCAGTTTATTGGAGGCATATTGCTGTGCATAAAAATCATTGACATGATCATCAAAAATCACGGTAACCACTGATAATCCGAAAAGAGAAATAGATCGTACCGAAGTTTTATTCGGAATAGCATTCATCTCTTTTGAGATCGGCAATGTGACAAACTTTTCTATTTCTTCTGCACTTCTTCCCGGCCATTGGGTAATTACCCTTACCCTTGTGTTGGTAACATCCGGGAATGCTTCAATTGGAGTGTGTATATAGGAATAGATTCCTCCAAGCAACAACATGAAAGTTCCTAAAAGAACAATCAGTGAGTTTTTCAAAGAGAAGGAAACTATATTCTGTACAAATTTTCGCATTACTTCTTAGAATTATTTAATTGGTTTTTCAGGTTCTCATAAATTAACAATCCATTGGAAGCAATCACATTTTCACCTTGTTTCAGATTTCCTTCTACATAAATATATTGACTGTTTGAAGCAATCTCCGTTACCGGTCTTATTTCCAGTTCACAGTCTTTTTTGTATACCACTACATAGCTTTGATTATTGTCGAAGATCAAAGCCTTCGCAGGAATTGCCAACGCCTTTTTATTTTGCGGATTAACAGGTAAAACTACATCAGCGGACATTCCCGGCCTTAGTTTCATTCCATTATTATCCATGATAATCTTGGCTTTCAGTACTCTTTCATTTTCATTAAAAACCTGGGATATATTATTGATCTTTCCGGAAAAACTGTCATCCGGATAAGCCAAAGTTTTCACGACTACAGGCTGATCTACATAAACATGTCTCATGTTGGTAGCATACACATTGGCCATCACCCATACTTTATCCAGGTTGGAAATCGTAAAAAGCTGGTCACCACCGGCGGTTACCGGCATCCCTTTAGAAATATTCTTGTTGATAACATATCCGTCGGCAGGAGCTTTAATTTGAAGAGTACTTCCACCCGCAGAATACAATTGCATATTCTTTTGGGTCTTAGAAATATTGGATTGTAAAATCGTTACTTCTGCTCTTGCTTCCTGAAGATCTTTCTGAGAGGCAATATCATCTTTATACATGGCTTCCACTGAGGATAGTTTTCGTTTAGCAACTGCAAGCTGAGCCTGTAATGTTTGAGTATCATCCTGCATTTCATTGACGGCTGTACTTTTTACAGTAGCCAACACCTGTCCCTTTCTCACGTAATCTCCAAGTGAGAAATAAGTATCAGTAACTACTCCATCCACAAGGCTTACAAAAGGAACTGTTTTATCAGAATTGCTTTCCACCTCTCCGGTAAGAGTAATGCTTTCTTCAATAGGAAGCATTTCAGCCTTAGCCAGTTTAATATCTTTTTTTAATTCTTGGCTGATGCAATACGTTTTGTCAGCTTCATTAGCAGGCTTCTCATTTTTGCAGCCTATAAGTATTACCAGTGCGGATACATAAATTGCAGCGATATATTTGGTAGTGTTCATTTTCATAAATAGATGTTCATATATTTTTAAGACTATGCTGAATGGTTATCTATAAATCCTGCCCTACAACATATTGCAGGTTCTCATAGTATTGGTTAAGCTCTTTTTTAGTATCCAGGATAATCATTTTATTGCCGATATAGGTATCCAGAAAATCCATATACTCCAACATGCTGATATTCCTTAACCTAAAGTTCTTTTCATGACTCACCAATAAACCATCCAGTGTGGATTCGTAGGTATCATCAATTTCTTCTGAGACCTGTTGGGTACGGATATAGTTCCTGAAAACGGAAACAATTTCATTCTCGGATTTCAACTGATTTTTCCGGGTTTCATTTTTGCTCTTTTCAATTTCAAGCCTGGCTTCCTGAATATTTCCTTTATTCCTGTCGAAGATGGGAAGATCAACAGAAACTCCTAATCCAATAAAGTCTTTCATAATATTTCCGCCACGATCATAGCCAATGGAGACCGCTACATCGGGAGTTTTCATCGCATTTTGAATTTCCAGATTCTTGGCGGCTTGTTTCTCTTTATTTTTAGAGATCAGGATATCCGGACGGTTTTCTTTTGCTTTTTCCATCCATTGCGTCAGTTCTATTTCTGAGAGCTGTTTTTCTGGCATGGTAAAGGGATCTGAAATAACGAGATAAGAGTGAGACGGAATCATCAATAAAGCCTTTAACTCTGCCTGCTGGTCTTCAATTTCCTGCTTCAGAGAAACAAGCTTTTTCTTGAATTCAATTTCCTGAGCCTTCAAACGAATATATTCAGCCTTACTGATATTCCCCAAGATTAATTGATTATTATAGGATCGTGTTAATTTTTCGATAGATGCAATTTGTCCTTGATAAATCTTCTGCTGTTCCTGATTGTATTGAATTTCAGTAATCGAATTCCTTAAAGTCTTTTTGAGCTCACGCAATACTTCCTGTAATTCATATTTTTCTCCCTCTACTTCTATTTTTTGCAGCTCAATATTTTTTCTTCTCTTTCCTGCGGTTTGAATTACCTGCTCTATTTCAGCAGAAATCTGGGTATTCTTCCCCCAGTTTCCAATCAGTGCAGGCTGCTCTTCAATATCATAAGTCCTCCAGAAATTGACTTCACTGATGCTTAATTTAGGATTAGGCCAGTATTTAGCCTGAAGTGCTCTCGCCTCAGCCTGAGAAATTTCTAATTTTTGAGCAATAAGATCAAGATTATTGGCAAGAAAAATGGTTTCAGCTTCCTTTCTTCCGATCTTCAGAGTATCTGAAATCTGGGCTGAAAAGAAACTGAAACAATGAATATAAAATAGTGTAAAAAAAATCTTCTTCAAGGTCCTCTTATTTTAAGACCACAAAGCTATCCGTCTAATATTAGAGCCAATTTCGAATGAAATTAAAATTCAATTAGGCCAACATTAGAGTTTGATTAGAATAGGTTAGGATTTGCCTATGATTCTCGTAGATCATGGAGATTACGCAGATCTTTTTTAACACAAATTGCATAAATACTTTTCACAAATGACACAATTATATTTCGTAAAAAACTTACCCATAAACATCTGTGAAAATCTGAGAAGTCTGCCGGAAATTAAATAACAGAAGGAAAAACAAGCAGAACATTAGTCCCCACATCTACTTTAGAATCAATATCCATGATAATATGATGATGGTCAAAAATACTTCTTGATAATGAAAGACCAATACCACTTCCTTTAATGCCGTCTACATTCTTTCCTCTGTAAAAAGTTTCTGTAATCTTAGCCAGATCATCTATGGGAATTCCTTTTCCCTGGTCTTTCACTTCAATATTCAGTTGATTGTTCTTTTCTGATAAAATAATCTCTACAGGATGCCCATGAGAGTATTTGATTGCATTTTCTACAATATTATATAATGCCAAATAAAGAAGTGTTTCATTTCCTGGAAATTCTAATAAAGAAGGTTTTGTGACCTGAAGCTGGATTTTAATATTGGATTGATTTTCCTTTGCTTTAGGTTCCAGTTTTTCATAAATCTTCCAGATGAGTTCATCTATTCTTACTTGTTGATGGGAAGATTCAAGTTTGGTCATTCCGGACATCAGCAAAAGATTGTTGAGAATATTTTCAATCTCATAGACATTATCCAGAGATTCTTTAGCTACCTTTTTATATTCTTCGGGAGTACGGTCTTTTTGAGCAAAAACTTCAAGATTTCCGGAAATAGCTGCTAACGGAGTTTTAAATTCGTGAGAAACATAGTTGATAAAGTTTTGCTGCAACAGAACATTTTCAGAGATTCTGCCCAATAGTTTATTATAAGATTTAATCAGATCTTCAATTTCATCATTGGTATTGGTGGAGGTAATTGCTGTAGAAATATTATTATAATCTACCTTATTAATTCGTTCTACCACATTTGAAATAGGCTTATAAACAACCTTTGAAAGATAACGGCTCAAGAAATAGATAGCCAGCAGCCCAATAATCAGTACAGAAAGCATGATGATAGAAAGCCTCCAGATCTGTGATTGGAATGAGTCATTTGGGGATTTTACAAAAACCACAAAGTCTCCCTGGTTATCCGGATAAAAAATTCCATAGTAGAATTGATTACCAGACATAAACTGTGTGCCTTTATTGTTTCTCGCAGCCTGTAAATGAGAAGGCTTAATATTCTCATCATTTAGATTCTGCCCAAACGTCACTTCATTATTCTTATTATAAACTGCTACTTGATTATTTTGAATAAGGTGTTTATATTCCTGTTTAATCTGGGCATGTCTGTCTTTGGGTAATTCATCTTTTTCAAGATAATAGATGGCAGAAATCAAAGCTGTATTCCTGAGTTTCTCAAAATAAAAGATTTTGGTACTGTCATAATAAGCAAAAAATATCACCGCAGATGTGATGATAGAAACGATGCCGAACGAAAGGCTGGAAATAAGGGTAAACCTGTTCCTAAGCGTCATTTTAATCTTTAATTAAGTACCCTGTCCCTTTTACGGTGTGAATAATTTTCTGCTCCGATTCATCAATCTTGTTACGAACATACGAAATGTAGACGTCTACTACATTGGTTGCACTGTCAAAATCAATTCCCCAGACATTGTGCAAGATCTGAGTTCTGCTCAATACCTTATTTTTATTCTCCATCAGAAAAGTAAAAAGTTTATATTCTGTAGGAGAAAATTCGATCTCTTTATCATTTTGAGTTACCTTATGAAGATCTGTATCAACCGTAATATTGCCACAAGACAATTGGTGATCTTCTTTCTGGTAACTTAGCTTATTTCTTCTGGTTAATGCTTTGATCCTTGAGATCAATTCTTCAAAGTGAAATGGTTTGGATAAATAATCATCTGCCCCTAGATCCAGCATCTTAATTTTATCATCAGGACTGTTTAAAGCACTCAAAACCAAAATGGGAGTATAGTTTCCTTTAAATCTTATGATCTGGGTAAGCTGCATTCCGTCCAATCCCGGAAGCATAATATCCATTAATATAATATCAAAATCATAGGTATGAAGAATTTCTCTTGCTTTTTCACCGGAATCTGCAAGCGTCATATTATGCCCAGCTTCAGAAAGCCCTTTCAATAGGAAACTGCTAATTCTTTGATCGTCTTCTACCAATAAGATATTCATACTATTTCTGAAATTTCCTATAAATATAGGAATTATGATTGAAGAAAGGAAGCCAGAAGAAGGAAGCAAAGACTTTTCCAAGGATGAGAGGAGTCATTAACAATGATTCGAAACTGTTTGTAGAAATTAATCACTCAGCATTAACTTCCAGCCTTTTTTCCTAATTTTGAGGAATGGAGATGACCTATTTAATTATTGGATGTATTGTTGGTGGAGCCATTGGAGCCATTATTTTATATTTTGCTTTGAAATCTTCAACAGTTTCAAGAAGCTCTTATGATGAACTCAATTTCTTACATATCAAAAACAAATCAGATCTGGAGAATTCAAATACAAAAATTCAGGAATTGGCTCAGAATCTTAGTAAAGAAAAGGAAATCAATATACAACAGCAGGATCTTCTGAATGATTTGAAAAATGAATTTGCTAAACTTTCCGCTCAACATTCTTCACTCAACAGCCAGTTTCAGGAACAAAAGCAATTAACGCTAAAACAGGATTTCCAGATAGAAACCCTTATCGCTGAAAAACAGGATTTTTTTGCTAAGAATTCTGAACTTTCTGCGCAAAATGAAAGTCTTCAAAAATCCCTGAATACCCAAAAAGAAGAAATTACCAAAATACAGGACGAATCCAAACTGCAGTTTGAAAATCTCGCCAATAAAATTTTAGAGGAAAAAACAGAAAAATTCACAACTTTAAATCAGAACAATCTTAAGAACATTCTTGAACCTTTTCAGGAAAAAATTACAGATTTAAAAAACAGAGTAAATGAAGCTTATGAAAAAGAAAACAAAGAGCGTTTCTCTCTTGCTGAAAAAGTAAAAGAACTCGCAGAACTGAACCAGCAAATCTCCGAAGACGCTAAAAAGTTAACCCGAGCATTGAAAGGTGAAAGTAAAACCCAGGGAAATTGGGGTGAAATGATCCTTGAAAGTATTCTGGAAAAGTCCGGATTGGTAAAAGGAAGAGAATATTTTCTGGAACATGAGCTCCGTGATGAAGATAATAAAGCTTTGTTCTCAGAATTTTCCGGTAAAAAAATGCGTCCAGATGCCGTTGTAAAATACCCGGATGAAAGAAATGTCATCATTGATTCTAAAGTCTCTCTTACTGCATTTACGGAATTAGTGGATGAAACCGACCAAGATGTTTATATGATGAAGCTTAATCAACATTTAAGCTCCATCAAAAATCATATTATGCAGCTTAGCCAGAAAGCTTATGATGATTACGGAAAATCGCTGGATTTCGTCATGATGTTCATTCCAAGTGAACCGGCTTACATTGCAGCTATGCAGGCAGACCAGAACCTTTGGAATTATGCCTACGAAAGAAGAATTCTGCTCTTGAACCCTAGCAATCTCATCACCTCTTTAAAACTGATTGCAGATCTTTGGAAACGTGAATATCAGAATAAAAACGCCCTTGAAATTGCTGATAGAGGCGCCAGATTATATGATAAATTTGTAGGTTTTGTAGATAATCTTGAAAAAGTAGGCCGAAATCTCGATCTTGCCAAAAACGTTTACAATGATGCTTACAAACAGTTGTATACAGGAAATGACAACCTTGTGCTCCAGACTCAAAAGCTGAAATCATTAGGAATTAAAAATAAAAAAGATCTGCCTCAAAGTCTTATTGACAATAGTGATGTACTAGAGTAAACACCAAAATACTATGAAAAAATCAAATCTTATCCTATTAATATGCCTTATCCTTTATATTGCTTCACTCCCTTTCACTGCTGTATATGCAAAAGGTCATGAAATGAGCGGCCTGGCATGTGCTCTACTGGGTTGGGCAGAAATGGATGGTGGCGGTATAGCATGGCTGGCTAATCCTTTGCTTTTTATTGGAGCTTTTTTCTTATTATTAAAACAAATAAAAATATCCGCAGTGCTCAGCCTCATTGCTTTTGGTCTTACCTTTTGTTATCTATCTGTTGGTGAAATCACAGTCAATGAAGCAGGACACAAATTTCCGATAACAGGATATGGCCCGGGATATTTTCTTTGGATAGCAAGCTGTTTCTCATTACTGATCGGAACTATTATTCTTATAAAAACACCTGAGAAAATTCTGGATCATCAATAATGTTTTAAAAACAAAATGAGACAGCCTTAATTTCAAACTGCCTCATCTATTTATTTTCTGATAAACTGAACGGATTGTCCGTTTTCAAGTTTCAGAAAATAGACACCTGAAACAAAATGATGAGTATCAATTTTTTCTTTTTCGGAAATATTTCCTTCTGTTATATAATTTCCTATAGAATTATATACCGTGTATTTTTGATGCTTACCTACTCCTGAAACCTGAATAAAATCAATGGCAGGATTCGGATATACGGAAAGTTCATCGTGTTTGATTTTCACTTCCTGCGTAGCTAAAGTTCCTGAAACATTAATCTTGCTACTGAAATCCTGTGTACTCTGCCCACTTCCTGCTGCCGTCCTCCATTGTATAGTATATATTCCTGGATTTGCTGGGTTTTTAATTAGTTCCGAAATGATAATCTGAATCTGCGCTCCAGCCGGAATCGCTACTCCACTAGTTGCACCACCTACAGATAATTGTATTCCGCTACTCCAACTTCCTCCTACTGTTCCAAATGAAGTAGAACAAGGGTAAGCTACTCCATTCACTTTAAAAGTAACATAAGGCTGCAAATTTTTCCCTCCTGATATAACATGAGAAATTGCAGGAAATCCTGTAGGTAATGAAAGATAAAACACGTTAGGTGTTGAAGTTCCTGTACCAATAGCCACAGAGGTTGTATACTCAAAAGTATAAACAGATGATTGTCCCGCCCCGCCATTGCTCACAGTTACGTTTTGTGCTTTAGATAATGAAAGCCCACATAGCAGATTAATCATCAAAACATAGAAAAGTTTCTTCATAAATTCTTTTTTAAAAGGTTGTTTGTATAATAAAAGGCTATTAGTTTTTTAACTCTTTTTTTTCATCATTCAGTTTCAAATTGGCCTTTCATAATACTGTAATATTCCCTTCCATAGAATCAGTCAAGTTATGCGGGCATTATTCTAATAACTTCCTCTATCATTTTATTTTTGCAAAATTAAATCTTATATAAAATCACAAAAACTATAGTAAAATCATATTGAAAAAATGATTGAAATACGGATACAATCCTGAATATTAATTTTTTAAACCAATCATTTTATGAATATGATTAATTATTATTTTTTTGAAAATTATCAAAACAGTCTGCAACAATAATTTAAATTGAATGTTTGCTTTGTATAAAAAAAATTTAGAGGCTATATTTGTCCCTTCTAAAAAGTGAATAAAAGCTGAAGGCCTGCTGCGATGAGAATTACTCAATACTACAATAACAGAATACATTCGTTAAAAAAGCAGCTTATTGAAACGTATTTAGCTATTCTTGCCATCTTCCATATTGCCTCTATTTATATTTATCTGTTTTGGCTAAAAAATACATCTCCCCTTTATTATTTTGCGGGAGCATTAGTATTTTATATTTACTCTTATATACTTATCAGGAGAAATTTTAATATATCCAGGATTGTGAATGCCTACCTTCATTTTAGCTCCTTGTATATTTCTGTCATCATCTTAAACTTTATTGATGATTCTCTTGTAGGATTTATCTGGTTAATACCTATGCCAATATGTGCCTATATTTTTTTAAAAAGAAAGATGGTTGTCTACTATATGTTTTACACCATTATATTAATGCTGATCATTATGGCATACGCTAAATATTTTGACCATCATTTTTATCAATATGACAAAAAATATCTCCGTCCGACTAATGCAGCTACTATACTGGCAAACATTTCCTTAATCTGTTTATTTTTATACTACAAGCTCAAAATAAACCATTTAGAATCTAAAGCTTTTGAATACAGTATTAAAAGAAAAATAAAAGAAAAATACATAAAAAAGGCAAATATTCCTTCAAAAGAGCCCCATTATATCATAGAATTATCTGATAAAAACAAAAATGATTTAATAATAGATCACCGTAAACTGGAAAGCTTATTTTTGGAATTGGATAAGTACATGAGATACAATAATTACTTCACTAATCCTTCTATTAAAATCTCGGGTCTATGCTCTGAACTAAAAACCAATATCAACTACTTGTCACGAGCCATTGACTATAAAGGGTATAAAAATTTCAACCAATACCTCAATTCATTAAGAATCAATTATGTAAAAAACCTCATTGAAAAATCAGACTTAACAAAAGTTACCCTCATGTACATTTACACAGGTGCAGGTTTCACAAGTCAGGCAACTTTCAACAGAGTCTTTAAACAGTTTGAAGGAATTACACCTAGTGAATATATTGCTAACCAATTGGTTACTGATAAAAAAATATAGACTGATTCATAGTATAATCAATCATTAATTTTATATAATTTTACAAAAGTTGATATAAAATTATTTTTAGATGATACATCTGCCTTCATTAAAATCGTATTCTTACCCCAAATCTGAATCATTTGCAGAAATTCTACTCTCTTCTTTCGGAGCAGGGATTACAGTGTATCTTTTTTTGATTATTTTTCAGCCTTTTGGAACCGAAAGCTTCCATCATCCTTACAAATATTTTCTTCTTTTCCCTTACACCATTATTTTCGGAACAGTATTTTTCATATCCAATCTTTACGTTTCACGTCTCACTGACTGGAATATTGGTTCAGAATTATTAAAAATATTGACTGTATTATTTTTAGCCTCGATCTTATCCTACTTATATAACTCATTAATTATCAGTAAAGTCAATCTTAGTTTTGAAAATTATGGATATATGCTTCTTTATTCATTAGCAGTAGGTATTCCCATTTCTGCTATTTATATCTTATCAAGGTATATTTATTTAAAGAACATCCACGAAAATACCGCCCAAAATATTGCGCTAGGTTTACTTGAAAATTCTGAAAACTCACAAGCAAAAACACTTACTATTCAAGCAAATAATATAGAAATTCTCATTTCTACAGAGAGTTTATTATGTATCCAATCTATGGAAAACTATTGTACTTTATACTTTTTAGAAAATAATGAAGTCAAAAAAAAATTAGTAAGAATAAGCCTTTCAAATATCTTACAGCAAACAGAAACCGATGTAATTAAAAAGTGCCACCGTTCTTATATTGTAAACCTTGAAAAAGTAAAGAACATCAAAGGCAATGCCCAAGGTTACAAGTTAATCCTCCCGGAAATTGATTTCACTATTCCTGTATCAAGAAGTTTTATATCGGCTATTATCCCCAAATTACAACAGCTTAAAAAATAAAAGCTTGCCATTGGTCACTATTTCTTGATGTTCATCACAATACATGGATTCACGTTCTATAAAGCCTCACTTTTGCTCAAAATAATTAACATGAGTAAAAACATCCGCTTCTATTTAGTCTTTATCCTTGGCTTTATCATCTATTATTTCTTTGATTTTTTTTACTTCAAAAGTATTCAGCATTTTATCAAAGACCTATTACACAGTAAAGCTATAGCACATGTTGTGGCTTATTCTGCTACTTTGATCCCATTAATCATAACACTGAAAATAATACTTCCCGAAAAGCCTATCATCAACCTGTTTTCTTTGGATCAATCTGCTATTAAAGGTTTTGCTTTAGCTTTTATAGGAACCTTGCCCATGTTGATTGGTTATACAGTACACTTTAGAATAATCAGCGTCATCAGTATCGAATCCTTATTTATCAATACCATTTCATCAGCATTTTTTGAAGAAATCATATTCAGAGCCTTCCTCATTGGTATATTATACAGATTTAGCAGACTGGGATTTATTTCATCCATTCTGTTCGGGTCATTATTATTTGCCCAGATTCATTTATATCAGAGTCAGAATATGATGGAACTTATTGAAATATTTACCATTACATTTCTGGGATCGGTATTTTTTGCCTGGGTTTATGTTGAAAAGAATTTTAATTTATGGCCTGCCATATTTCTTCATTTCCTTATGAATTTGTACTGGGAAATTTTCAATGTATCAGATAATGCCTCCGGAAACCTTTTTGGAAATCTGTATAAATTTTTATCCATATTTCTAATAATAGGAATGATCATATACTATAAAAAGAAGAAGAACGAACCATTTCAGATTACCTGGAAAACACTTTTTATAAAAAGCAAAGAAGTACAATCATAAATTTTTTGCATAATTTTGCAGCATGTTGATAGAAAGCTTTCAAAACGAAAAAATAAAAAATGTCACTAAGCTGCTTACTGACAACAGGTTTCGCAAAAAGTCAAAAGTTTTTGTTGTTGAAGGGCAGCAGGAAAATGCCAGAGCTTTGCAGTATGATTTTAAACCTGTAGAATTCTTCATCTGTGAAAATATCTTTAAAGAGAAACTTCCTGAGGGTAAAATTCACTTTGTAAGTGATAAGGTATACGAAAAGATAGCCTATAGAGGAAGCTCAGAAGGTATTATTGGGGTATATCAAACAAAAGAAAGTCTGCTTTCATCTTATGTTCCAAAAGATAATGCTACCATTATCATCGTTGAAGGAGTAGAAAAACCGGGTAATTTAGGAGCTATTCTGAGAAGCTGTGAAGCATTTGGTATTGATGCTCTTATTGTTGCAGACGGAAAAACCGATTTTTATAATCCGAATGTAATCAGATCCAGTGTAGGATGTCTTTTTGGGATGGAAGTTTATCAGGCTGAAAATGAAGAAACGCTTGAGTTTCTTCAGAAAAATAACTTCAATATGTATACAACACTGATGGATGAAACAGCTGAAGATCTTTATAAAAGGGATTTCACACAACGTTCGGCTGTATTATTCGGCACAGAACATTCCGGATTAAGTAATTTCTGGATGGGAAAAGGTAAAAATACGTTAATTCCGATGGCTGGTAGTATTGATTCTTTGAATCTGAGTAATGCTGTAGCAATAACGTGTTATGAATCTTTAAGACAAAAGAAAGGGTAAGCTACTATTGGAGAGAGAAGTTTAGCGATTGTCAGACAAATCAAAGTATTGTACTATTTCTATAAATGAGATTACTTCTCTTTTAGCTCACTATGACATGTTTAAGGAAAAGACAATATATAAGCATAAAAAAACCGTTTCACTGGGTGAAACGGTTCTTTTATTTTTAAGCTTAAGCTAGAATTATTTCTTAGCAGCATCTTTAGCAGCATCAGCAGCTCCTTTAGCAGCATCAGCAGCTCCTTTAGCAGCATCAGCAGCACCTTTAGCAGCATCTTTAGCAACTTCAGCTCCAGCAGCAGTAGTAGCAGCAGCAGCATCTTTAGTAGCTTCTACAGCAGTAGTAGCAGCAGAATCAACAACTTTAGCAGCAGAATCAGTTACAGTAGCAGCAGAATCAGCAACAGTAGCAGCAGCAGAATCAGTTGTACCTTCAGTAGCTGTAGCGTCAGTTTTTTTACAAGCAACTAGAGAGATTGCAGCGATAGCAGCTACGAATAATGACTTTTTCATAATAAATTAAATTTAATTTTGTTAATATTGTTTTATAAAATTTTCTTCTGTTCTGTTATTTGAACAAGACAAAGGTATAGCAGTTAGAAAATTTGTTTATGAAAAATAATTGTAATACCTTTGTAAAATAGTTTTACAAAAAAACATAACTGATAATCAACAATTTAATTATTTTAAAAAAAATTGACAGATTTAGATCTATTACACTTTGAACAGCTAAAAAAGGATGTCCAAGGTCAATATTTAAAAGAATACACCCCTTCACAGGATGACATATCCAAGTGGAAGGGTATAGATATCATATATTTTCAGGAAGACTTGCGCAAAAAAGCCAAGGGTAACATCAGTGAAAAATCATTTTACACCTATTTCAAAACTTCACCAGTTACTAAATTACCCAGAATAGACATGCTCAATTTATTGAGTATTTATGCAGGTTATGACTCATGGTACGAATTCAAAAAGCAGCATCTTTTTGCCGGAGAATTACTTCAGGAAATTGAAAATCTTGATGAAGAAGATATAAATGATTTGGAAGAAACAGTTGCTGCAGCTCCCGATCTTCCAAAAACTGAAATTCAGCCCAAAAAACTCGAATTAAAGCCCCAAGAAAACACTGATTTACAAAAATCAAATACTGAAAATCAGCAAGTTAATAAAACACAACCTAAACAAAACGAAGTTGAAATTTCGGCAATACCAGCCAAGAAAAATTTCCTAAAAAAGAATGCCTGGGCATTGATTACTTCCGTTTTAATAGCGATAACAGGTTTACTGGGATTCAAGGATGTACTTTTTTCAAAAACGTATACGTATTGCTTCATTGATAAAGACAGAGGAGTTTCTGTTATTAACACATTAGACATCATGGTTATTAAGGAAAATGAATCTCCGTTGATGTATAAAATCAAGCCTGGTGAATGTTTTTCTTATTCAACCAAGGATAAAAATCTGAAGATGAAGATCAGCGCTGCGTTTTATGAACCGCTGGATGTAAACAGAAACCTCGAAAATGCTCCTGAAGAAGAAAAGATTGAGCTTAAGCCTGATGATTATAAAATGGCAGCCTATTATTTCTCAAGAAAAGATATTACAGGAAATTCTGAAGAACAGGTAGCCCTTATCAAACAAAAAAGGAATCAGCTTGAAAACCTGATCAGCAATAATGCTGTAATCTATCAGGTATATGACAATAACACCTACGGTATTGAAAGATTAGACAAACAAAAGTATATCACCCTCGTTACTACTCCTACTACATCTCTAAAAAACCTGAATGTAATAGAAATGAAAAAAGACAACGGTAAGATCGTATCCATTAAATTCAAAATTGCGACTACAGATGAAAAGAATAAATAATTTTTTAATCCTCACTATACTTCTGACTTTATTTACTGCCTGTACTAAAAAAACAGAAGCAAGTGATCTAGATAAATTAAGAAACAGCAACAACACAAAAAGTTATCCAGCTGTACAAATGGACAGCATGCAGGCCATTAATTCTATCACCAAACAAAAAGTTCAGGAGCTTCTTGATCTTTCTACCCTTTATATTAGTGGTAATAGAAATACTGAAGTAGATAGTTTTATCTATTCACAAATGGAAAGTTATTTCCACAAACCTGATTCTTTAACCTTCAAAAGAATGTTTAAAGAATTAGACAGTATGAAAGTGAAAGCCGCAAAAGTAAATTCTTTGAACGTTTATAAGGAATTTTATAAAAAAGACACTTTAGACTATGCTAAGTTCAATGTAGAATACTTTGATGATAAAAATAAGTCTTTGGGAAACTTCGAAAAGAATGCTCAGTATATATTACTGTCAACATCCAAACAGAAAAAAGAATTTAAGTTTTACTTTTTAGATTTCTATTCCAAACCGCTAAAAAAAGACAGTACTTCTGTAGGCGTAACCAAGTAGTCAAGAGGAATATCATTTTCCCAGACATCAGCAATATATTCATCGGGGCCAAAATAATTGACCCCGATCTTTTTTGTCGCTGGAGATAAATTTTGAAAAAGCCCATCATAAAAGCCTTTTCCGTATCCTACCCTATTTCCTTTTGGATCGCAGTATAAAAGCGGAGTGATCACATAATGAAAAAAGGTTTCACCAGAATCCAGATTGGAAACCGGCTCTGAAATCCCCCAATTATTTGTCTCAAATACAGTATCATTGAAAATTTCAATAGCAATCAGTTTATCGTTTACAATTTTAGGCACGTAGACATGAATATTTTGCGCTAACAAATAATCAATGAGGATTTGGGTATCAATCTCATTAAACTTCTCAATCGGAACGAAAACATGGATCTTCTGCCCCGCCTGAGGCTTAAAGTAAGTAACGAAATTCTGAAAAATGTTTTCAGATAACAAGAAAGCCTCATCACGAGACAAGGCTTTTCTTTTTTGCATATATTTTTTTCTAAGCTCAGCTTTCAACATAAGCGTTATATTATTTTACTGAACGTTTTCTTTATACATTACGCATTTTCAGCAGGTTCAAGAATTTTATACAGTTTGTCTGACAAACGAACTCTGAACGGAATTTCAAAAGTGATCTGATCTCCCTGTTTTGCTGTTTCACAAGGTCCTCCATTTGCATAGATCTGAGTAATTGTAAGTTCCTGTTCACCTGTTGTAGGACCAGAAACCATTACTCTATCTCCTACTGAGAGTTCTTTATTTTCAATTAAAAATTGTCCGATTTTTGATTTTGAAAAATAATGTTCTGCCTTTCCAACCAACACCTTTTTAACCGATATTTTCTGACGGATATTCTTCGTCTCAGCTTTTGCTAAAGGAGCTTTAGGCAGCTCTCCCGAATTTTTAAACTTCAGGGCATCAGATTTTCCTTTTCTGAATACTTTATTTCCAACCTGTAATCCTTTTCTCAATTTCACCTGCTCATCCCAAGGTAAATGAATAGTATCCAGACATTCTGTAGAACAGCAGTTCTCCATTGCTGCCTTACATTCATCACACTGGATGAATAAAAGGTGACAGGCATCATTGGCACAATTGGTATGATTGTCACAAGGTTTTCCACATTGGTGGCACTGTGCAATAATATCGTCCGTAATTCTTTCTCCTAAACGGTGATCGAAAACAAAGTTTTTACCGATGAATTTACTTTCGATTCCTTCATCTTTGATCTGACGCGTATATTCAATGATTCCGCCTTCCAGCTGGAACACATTTTTAAACCCTTGATGTTTGAAGTATGCACTGGCCTTTTCACAACGGATACCACCGGTACAATACATTAATAGGTTTTTATCTTCTTTGAAATCCTGTAGTTGTTCATTGATGATTGGTAAACTTTCTCTGAAGTTTTCTACATCCGGAGTAATAGCCCCTTCAAAATGTCCTACTTCACTTTCATAGTGATTTCTAAAATCAACAACAATCGTATTAGGGTCATCAAGCATATTATTAAACTCCTGAGCCTTTAAGTGAATCCCTTTATTGGTGACATCGAAAGTCTCATCATTCAGACCATCAGCAACAATTTTATGTCTTACTTTAATCGTCAGCTTTAAAAAGGAATGATTGTCCTGCTCTACCGCTACATTCAAACGGATTCCTTTCATAAAGTCATATACTTCTAACGTGTCGCGAAAAGCTTCAAATTGATCTGCAGGCACACTCATCTGAGCATTAATTCCTTCATGGGCAACATAAATTCTGCCAAGCGCATCCAGGGCATTCCAGGCTATGAATAAGTCGTCACGAAATTTTTTAGGGTCTTCAATTTTAGCGTACGCATAGAAAGATAAAGTAAGACGTTCCTTACCAGCTTCATCAATAAGTTTGGCTCTTTCTTCTGCGCTTAAGGTGTTATACAGTTGCATGCTATAAACGTTTTAAGTGAGAAAAATATTTTTGCAAAGATAAACATTTTCAAATTAACGTCTTTTTGTGAGGCAGATGATAATTGACAGCTACTGCCGTAATGAGTAATGAAAGTTACTTTTTTATAGTATTTTTATGATAACATTTTGTCATATTTCATTTAATTTTTTTTTAAGTTTTGTTAACTATGGCCTTAACAATTATGACATAATGTATAAAATGATATAATAGCAGTTAAATTTTAGTTAAAATTGAAACATAGCATACTAATTGCTTACTTATTTAACATTAAATTTGTTTACTCAAAAACATAAAATAAAAATTAATTAATAAACAAGAAAGATATACAATGAAGAGTACTTTAAAAAAACTATTACCATTTGCAGTAGTTGGAGTTATTTCTGGAGCTACTACCGTTGGAGCTATACAATATTTCGGACATGGCTCCAATAATGGAGATCAATCATTTTTTACAACATCCGCACCCAATACTTCATTCGCTGGAATGAATACGGGAGCTGTAGGTGATGACTTTGTAAAAGCGGCTAAAACAACTGTTCCGGCTGTAGTTACTATTAAAAATTATCAAAGCAGAACATCAAGCAGAGCCACAGAACAGGATCTGTTCGATTATTTCTTTGGAGATCCGTTCGGAGGAAGAGGCCAGCAAAGGCAGAAGCAACAGCAAGCTCCGGACAACATGCCTTCAGGAATGGGTTCAGGAGTCATCATTTCTCCTGATGGTTATATTATCTCAAACAATCACGTTGTAGCAGGTGCTAATAAGCTGGAGGTTGTACTAAGCAACAAAAAATCATATATCGCTACTTTAGTAGGAACTGACCCTAACACGGACATTTCTCTCTTAAAGATTGAGGAAAAAGGACTTCCTTACTTAAATTTTGCGAACTCTGACAATATCGATGTAGGACAATGGGTATTGGCCGTAGGAAATCCACTGGGATTGAATTCCACTGTAACCGCAGGTATTGTATCTGCTAAAGGAAGAGGAATTGGAATTTTAGGAAGCCAGGGGAAAGCAAGCAATCCAATTGAAAGCTTTATTCAGACGGATGCCGCTATTAACCCAGGGAACTCCGGAGGGGCTTTGGTAAACACCAATGGTGAACTTATTGGGATTAACTCTGCTATTCAATCGACAACAGGATATTATCAGGGATACGGATTTGCAGTACCATCTAACCTGGCAAGAAAGATCGTTGAGGATATTAAGAAATTCGGTATTGTACAAAGAGGTTTCTTAGGAGTTTCATCATTAGATCTTTCAAATGATCAACAAGTTCAGGCCTATAACAAACAATTCAAAACCAATATTAAATCAGGCAGCGGAGTTTATGTAACAGGATTTGGAGACAATAGCGGCGCAGAAGATGCAGGACTGAAAAAAGGTGATATCATTACGAAAATAGACAACTATGACATCACTGACTTTGCAGATCTGTCTATGTCAATCGGAAGCAAACGTCCGGGTGATAAAGTTCAGGTGACTTATTCAAGAAATGGTAAAGAGTCTACAACAAATGTAACATTGAGAGATCAGAAAGGAGGTACTTCTACCAGAACTAAAGCTGATCTTAGTGTAACAGAAAAAATCGGGGCTGAGTTTGATCCTCTTAACGAAAGATTCAAAACTGAATATGGATTGAATAGTGGTGTAGTTACTAAAAACGTATCTGAAGGCGGCGAAATGGCTAAAATTGGTATCGTAGACAATTACATCATCATTGAAGTAAATGGTAAGCCAGTAAATTCACAAAAAGACATCGAGAGCATTCTGAATAAATATCAAGGAAATGTACAGGTGAAATTTGTAGATGATTATGGAAGAATGTACACAAAAGGATTTAAAATGCCTTAATCAATACACTAAACAATAGTTATTTTCATATCAAAAGAAAAACGCTGCAAATCTTTGCAGCGTTTTTTTATTATTTACTTGGGTTTATTCATTTTCTCAGCGATTCTTTTCTTCTTGTTTCGTTCATAAATCACTTCTACAATCTTACCTCCAATCCAGGAAAACGGGAAAAAAGTAAGAAAGATCGAGATCTTATAAAATGTAGGATGATAAGGAAATATAATAACATCCAGCATTGCGATGAACAGCATGATGAACCCGATCAGAATAGCATAAGCCACTTTCGCATATTTAACGATGATTGCGGTTGCTACTCCACCAATGGTAGTTCCTAGTCCGGAAATGAACAAAAGGAAGCCAAAGAAGGCCTTATCGTCTTTCATACTGAAAAGAAATCTCTGCCAATGCTCAAATGGAGCAAAAGCTTCGAAAGTAACCCATTGCGGAAAAGCCCTTATACCAAGAGTAATTATAAGTCCTGTTATCCCAAGACCCATCAATACCGCAAATGTATTTCTTATAAAATTCATTAATCCTGATGTGCAATCATAGAAATTTCAATATCCACATTTTTGGGCAGACAAGAAACCTGTACTGTTTCACGTGCCGGATAGCTTTCTGCATCTAAATAAGAAGCATAAATATCATTCATTACTGCAAAATCATCCATGCTCTTAAGGAAGATAGTTGCTTTTACAACATTTTTAAAAGTCATACCAGCTTCTGTAAGGATTGCTTCAAGATTTTTCATTACCTGATGTGTTTCCTTTTCGATTCCTTCTACCAGTTTACCAGTTGCAGGATCTACAGGAATCTGTCCGGAAATGTATAAAACTCCGTTTGCCATATTTGCTTGTGAATAGGGACCGATAGCTGCAGGTGCATTAACTGTATTGATTATTTGTTTCATATACGGATATTTATTTTTTTATAAAACCATCTTTCATTACCAACGATAAGTTAAGCAATTTCATGATAATTTCGTTAGATTTATTTTGGTTGCAAATATAAAATTTATATTGGCAAATGCCAATCTGATATTAGAAAGGTGCATTTTGCTGTGTAAAGCTTCTGTCTTTATACTTCAGCGCGTCGCTTAAGATATTAGCTTTGATCCCGATAAAGAAGTCATATACTTTATATTGTCCGAATGGTACCCAGTTAAAATTAATGGTAAAACTTCGCTGATCTCTTGAAAAACCAATTCTCGTATAAGCCAGCTGTTTAGTCACCAAGTCATAATGTGTACTTCCGGTAACGTTCCAATAAGGAGTCAGTTTAATACTTCCGTCAAGACCTAAAGATGCAATTTTGCTTCCAAACCTGTTAGTTCCTTTTGAATAAGCATAGTTAGCATTAACGTTCAATGTCCATGCCTGATCGAAACGAGCATAGTTGTCATCATCAAAGTAATAGTTTTCATTTCGAACTTCTCCTTTTGATGCATATTTCTTACCATAGTCTGTTTTTTCTCCAAAAATCTCACTGCTTAAAGGATAAGACACCTGAATATTGAATCCCTGTACACCAAACGCTCCAAACTTCTCCGTTCTGATTCCCTGATCTTGTCCCGGAATGAACTCAATCTTATAAGGATCAAGAGAAAGGCTGGTATTTACTGTAAGTTTATTATTAAAGAATGAAGACTGCCCGTTGATCGTAAAAATAGACCAAGGGTGATCTTTAGCCGCAAAGTTGTAACTTCCTGAAAGGTTCAAAGATTCAAAAATCTTCACTTTCTTCACTCCGGTAGAATCACTTTTAGACTTTACCTTCATTTCGATGTTATTTCCAATATTGAATCCTAATGCTCCTACCAAATTATTTGAAGGGCTCCCAATAATTCCTTTTTCAAAGATAGAATAAGGAGTAAGCGCTCCGGTTGCATTATAATAGTTCTTATAATATCCAAAACCAGGGCTTGAAAAATCCGGAGAATAAGTAAATCCAATACTAGGAATTACCATATGTCTCACCGCTTCTATAACAGACCCTTTCCTGAACTTCATCATTCCATATAATGTTGTCTGAAGACTTGCTGTGGTAGAGAATGAAGAATATCCTGCAAACTTTTTATTGATTTCATCCACTGTTACATTTTTCACAGGATCATAATATCTGTTTAACGTTTTTGTGGTTAATGCGTTATCAATATTAGCACTTAAACTGAAGGTAAAATATTTAGCTAAGGTCGTATTGGTGGCTAAAGCGATGTTATTTTTAAGGCCCGTCTGCATTTTATCCCACATTTCTTTTTTGAACAATTCATTTTCCTGAGTGGTGACAAAATTCGTTAGGTTAAAACCTGTATTTACTGTAATATTTTCAATAAGACCTTGTCTCACTCCAGTTTTTGACTTAAACAGATAAAACTGATTGATCGCTACATTCATCTGCGGAAGACGAAGGTCTGCCAATCCTGTTGCAAAGTTCTGAGAATAAGATGCCGTTCCGGTAATCGTCATGGGAAGTTTCAGAAATCTTTTGGTAAGGGTTACCGTTGAATTCTGCTGGGTATTCAATACATTCTGATTGAAAATATAATTGTTGTTAAGCGGGTTATTATAGAACTTTGTACTTACAATATCCACTTGTGCACTGAATGTAAGGAAAGGATTTGCTTTAGAATCCTGAGCATGTGACCAGCTGATTCTATAAGTACTGCTTTTAGTATAATCATCCAACCCTTTAATTCCTCTTACGATCGTTCCAATGTCAGCATTGAAGCTTCCCGAATAGCGATATTTCTTCTGGTAATTCATCTGTGGGCGCAAATTCCAGCTTCCTTTCGTATAAATATCGGCAAGTACTTTAAGGTCAAAATGTTCTCCAATAGGCTGATAATATCCAATACCATTCAGGAAGAAACCTACATCTTCCCTTTCACCGAAACTCGGAATCAAAATACCGGCTGCTCTTTTATCCGAAAACGGAAGTATGGCAAAAGGCATAATAAGTGGTGTAGGAACCTGTTCTATATACATTTGAATAGGCCCCGTCACAATCTGAGATTTATTTTTGGATTTGATCAGTTTGATATTGGAAGCTCTCATAAAGTAATCCGCTGCCGTGTCTTTTTTCTTAACAAAATATTCATCGGTGGTATAGTCTGCTTTTCTCATAGCAAACACCGAATCATTATATTTTTTTGTTTTCTGAGCTATAATTACCCCTTCACTTTCTTCTGTTCTTGCATTGAAAGCGATAGCCTGTTTCGTTTTTGTATTATAGCTGAATTCGTTGGTTTCGTATTTCTTCCCAGCCTGAGTAGTAATTACAGGTTCTATGATTTTCCCTAAAGAATCCTGTTTTCCTCTCGCATAGATCAGATTTTTATTATCATCAATGGAAATATAATCTGCATCAATCTGCATATCCTGATATTTCACCTGGGCATTCTTATTAAGGAATGTCATTTTTTTAGGGATATCTCTGCGCTGATCATCTGCTTTTGTCTGAAGTACATCATCTAAAGCTTCTTTTTTTGCAACAATGGTATCCTTTTTGGAAATAGTATCTTTAACCGTATTTTTAGGCAATTTTTCAGGGGTTTTCTGTGCTAAAAAATTGTTAAAAATTAGGATAATTAAAATTTGTAATATATTTTTGAGGACGGTTTTGGCCAATTTTATTCTATATAATTAAGGCCCAAAATTAATATAATTTTTATAACTGTAAGATGCACAAACAAAATTTTAAAATAATTTTATCATTTCTCCTTCTTCTAATCAGCAACATTATCTTCTCTCAAAAGAAGTTTACACTAGTTCTTGATGCGGGACATGGAGGAAGTGATCATGGGGCCAACAGGACTTATTCTGACATAGGAAGAATTGCTGAAAAAGACATTACCCTTGCTATAACTTTAAAGGTAGGAGCTATGCTTGAGAAAAATAGGGACTTCAAAGTAATCTACACCCGAAAGATTGATGAGTACCCTTCTCTATCCGACAGAACGAACCTTGCCAATAGAAGTAAAGCAGATCTGTTTGTATCTATCCACTGTAACTCTTCTGCAAGACCTACCGCTTATGGTACGGAAACATATGTACAGGGCCCTAACCAGAACAACGAGAACCTGGAGGTAGCCAAAAGAGAAAATGACGTAATCTTTCTAGACGAAAAAGATAAGCAGATCTTCGGATCCTATAACCCCGATTCTCCGGAATCTTTAATTGCCTTAAAGCTGCAACAGAGTAAATATCTTGAATCCAGTTTGCTTTTAGGCGGCTTGGTTGAAGATAACTTTGTAAATAAAGACAAAAGATCTTCCAGAGGTGTTTTCCAAAAGAACCTTCACGTTCTTCGTATGAATGCCATGCCTTCTGTTCTTATAGAAACGGGATTTATCAACCATCCGGAAGAAAGCCATTATATAGCATCCGAAAAGGGTCAGCAAGAAATTGCAGAAAGTATCTACAATGCCATCATTGATTACAAAAAAGCAATTGATAGAAAATCAGGTGGATCTTTTACTACGAAAAAACAGGAACCTGAAAAACCTGCAGAAGCTCCATTGAAAAATGATTTCAGAATATTACTGATGAGTTCTCCTACGAAATACAATGAGAATGATCCAGCATTAAAAGGACTTAGCTACATCCTTACTCTCAAAGAAAACGGACAGTACAAATACTACTATGCAGTAACTAACATGGCTTCTGTAAAAGACATTAACCTTAAAACAGCCAAAGATGCCGGATTTAGAAATGCGTTTGCGGTAGGATTCATGCCTAACCAGAGAATAAGCATGGGATATTACACACTAGAAGTATATACCGGTGAAAAGCTAAATGGGAATTCATACATCCTTCAGAACCTTAAGGATGTAGAAAGAGAGAAAGAGAGTGGTGTCTTCTATTATACCTATGGAAAGGTCTATACTTTGGAGGACGCTGTCAAATTACAGAAAGAAGTTGAAGCCAAAGGAATTAAGAATACGGTCATTCAAAAAGTTTATAAATAACTAAAAAATAATTTTGATGTTTAAAAAGGTTTTTCTACTTTTGCAACCTCAAAATTTGGCCTATTCGTCTAGTGGTCAGGACTCAAGATTTTCATTCTTGCAACAGGGGTTCGATTCCCCTATAGGCTACCAAAAAAGAGAAACGATTTTATCGTTTCTCTTTTTTATTTTAATGTAATCAATCCATGATTCGAAAGATGTTAGTGGAGTATCGATAATAGTCTTTAATACTAAAACTATATACTTTTGTACCTGTGTGCAATTCTATGTTGATTTAAAAACCGTTTTAAGACTTTCTTATTCCGAATACACACCAAAGACTTACAAATACAATTCAGAAATAAAGAATCTGATTTATATACTTTATACGAGACTCTTCCATCGTCAAGCAATCAATGATCATCTCCTTTCGCCCGAGAATGATATTTCGGTATAGCTAATGGCAAAAGATGCAAATACCTACCTTATAGAAAAATAGGAAAACTTCCTTTATCCTATCCATTTGCATGATATTTTTAATAAATCTAAAATTAGAAGTGAAAATTCCGAAATTACAGAACATTGGTACTGAATCACTTATTATAAATCTAATAAAAATATCACAACTTTTTGTCTAAAAAGTCACTCTATTTACGTTATATCTCACAAAAGCCTTATATTTGCAAAAATTTTTTAATAAATTTAACCATAATTGGTAAGACAAATATGGTGACACTGATGAAAAATAGTATTGATAACCCACCGTCTGCAGGCAACTGCAGATTATCAAATTTTATATCATGCCGGATTTAAAAATACAAGAAGCGAAATTGCTTTTTAAGAAAATCCACTCTAACCCAAAAAGTTATGATTTACAAATCAATGAAGACGGGATTACAGGCAGAGATGATAAAATAAGTTTCAGACTTTACAGGACCGGAGAAAGGGTTGCTTTTGAAGTAACAATAGATGGACTTACTTTCACCAATACCACTGGAGAATGGAACAACGCACTGATCATGTTGGGAAATACGATCAAAAAAATTGAAAAAGAACAAGAAAATTTAAAAATAGAACAAGCAATAGATAAGCTTAGAAAGTACCTTTCAGAAGAAAATTAAATTTTTTAAAAATAAATTTGGTAGTTTCAAAAAAAGTTTATAGTTTTGCACTCACATTTGAACGATATGGCAAATCATAAATCAGCATTAAAGAGAATCAGACAGAACGAAACTAGAAGACTTCGTAATAGATATTATCACAAGACTGCTAGAACAGCATTGAAAGCCTTAAGAAATGAGGAAAATAAAGCTGCTGCAACAGAGCAACTGCCAAAAGTTATCGCTTTATTGGATAAATTAGCTAAGAAAAATATTATCCACAAAAACAAAGCAGCTAACTTAAAAAGCAAATTAACAAAGCACGTTAATAAATTAGCGTAAAAGTATAGCGGCCCGTTCGTCTATCGGTTAGGACCTCAGATTTTCATTCTGGTAAGAGGGGTTCGATTCCCCTACGGGCTACTTAATTTTTAAAAACCACTGAGTTTTTACAGTGGTTTTTAAAAACAAAGTAGGAAGCTATTACTTAAACACATCTAACCGGCCCGTTCGTCTATCGGTTAGGACCTCAGATTTTCATTCTGGTAAGAGGGGTTCGATTCCCCTACGGGCTACATTAAGAGTTGACACTTATAAAAACAAAAGCTAACACGCTATTTCGATAGTGGAAGATAGAGGGCCCGTTCGTCTATCGGTTAGGACCTCAGATTTTCATTCTGGTAAGAGGGGTTCGATTCCCCTACGGGCTACCAAAGGACTTTTTTCGGAAAGTCCTTTTTTTGTTTCTATACCTACATTCTATTACTTCCTAACATATACATAAATTGGATCAGGTACAAAACTTGGGGATCATTACAAAATCTATATCTTTCGCCGAAGAAATAAATTATTTTAATCGCAAAGAAAGAAAATTCAAATATTTTATTTTAGGAAGCTAAGAATTGCGGCCTCGTCGCTGAAGAAGCTTTATGAATAGACATTCGCTTAGATAATATCAATGAAATTGATTCCATTCTTTGCTCCCTTAAAAGTATGAGATAAGATGCTAAACTTTGCGTCAAATTAAACTCCATAAATACAGACAATATCATCCCCAACTTTTAAGATTGATCTCATAAATTTCAATCTAGACACATGTAATGATCCATTGGAAATTATATGATCTAACCTTACCGTCAATCTTTACACAATAGGGAGGCAAGGTTATTGATTTTTCTAAGCTGATGAATCATCAGTTTCTTTTTTCGCTTTCTCTTTTTTTAGTTTCCTTCATTCATAATTTCGATAAGCCTTCAACCTATAGAAGCTCAGTATACACAACTAAAATATCACAATTAAAATGATTATATAATAAGTGAAAATTCAATCAAATAATCATCATAATATTAAATATAGCATAAACATAAAAAAATATAAAGAAATATTTATTTTATATGTAGTTTTATAAAATCAAAACACCTAAATATATAAAACATGAAAAGTAATTTATTAATCACCCGTTTCCTCATAGGGGCTGCTCTTGCACTTCCTTTATGGTGATTCCCGATCTCCCATTACCATTTCCGTAAATAAAAGCATATGGTGTAGTAAAGCTGTCCCTTCCAATATACAGAAACAGATTATCTCTCAACTATTTGATAGTCTTTATTGAACAACAGACATGTGACATCAACCCGAACAATGTTCTATAGTACCACTCATGGAAATGCCGGAGTTCTAATTATTTCCTAACTGCTATTAAAATGACCAGCTAAAAAAACTGTATAAAAATAGACAGACTAGAAATGAGCTACGAATAGCAGGAGTAATATATGAAACATTCAAATATCAAAGCGATTGCATCAGACCTAATAATGACTGAGAAAGAACTATAAAAGCTTAGTTTCTAAAAATAGCAACAGATTTGACAAAAAAATCTTTCTTTTCAAAAATATATGGCTGAACTTCTTAGATAGGGAGATATATTACTAATTGAGCAAAGCTCTGCCTGTTTCTAGAAGGGCTACTTCAGCAATAAATGCATAGTACATCATTTTCTGTCTTATCTATTTGAACTGACATCTCAATCCCCAAGGAAAAGAGAATCTTTGTTACAAATAGTCTTCACCTATACAATTTAATAAATACGTATTCAAACAACTCATCTAAATCTTAATTTATGAAAAATTTATTTTTACCTCAGAATCTAATCCGGAAAGTACTTATTACTTTTCTGTTCATTACCAGTGCAATGTTCTATGCACAACTGGAAAAAACTTACGTAAGCAGTCAGACTAATCAAAACTATGGAGTTTGTTTACTCTGTTCAATAGACAATCCGCAGAATATAGTAGGAAATAACGAAAACAATTATGAAACGTTAAGGATCCCCGTCGGACTTTATGGCAGAATTGAACAGAATTTAAATTTCCCAAAACTTGCCCGCGCTTACAGAAAAGTGACAATGGGGATAGAAACCCCTAATGTCTCTATAAAAGAACAAGCGAAACGAGAAATTTACATTGAGACATTCAAAGGAAATATTTCTAATAATGATCGTATAAGAGTAGATACAACCATGCTTAAACCCAGCTCAAACTCTCAAAAAGGAACTATTGAGTTCACCACTACCCGACCTTTTGACAGAATCAGACTCTCTGTACACAGCGGCTTGATTGGAGTAGGAGAAGAGCTTAGAATTTATTATGTACACCATCTTCCTGCTCCATTTACTACATGTGGCAATCCTCCGCTAGATCCATTATATTACTATCCATTTGATGGAAATGGCAAGGATATTATTTCTGAGAACAATCTTTCTCTAAGTACAGAAACAACCTTTCAAAATGATGCCATTTGTAAAGAAGCTGTTTATAGTGATTCTAGCGCATCATTAGAAAATGTATCAATACCTCTAAATGGTTCAAAAACCTATTCTTTTTGGTTAAAAATGGACGGAGGCACTATACCTGCAGCTTTTGATATGCGTATGTCTACAATTTATATCACAACGGAAGTCCCGGGTTTTATTACAGCAGGACATATTTCTTCCAACATCCCCAAATCCATCACAGCTGATCAATTTTATCATTTTACATTAGTCTATAATGAAAACTTTCATTCATTTTGTTTTTATAAAAACGGGGAGCTGGAATCAGAGATGGGCGTTTCTCCTTGCATAGATGATAATACCCCTTTTATTTTTCAAAGCATAAATATTTTACTAAAGCGAAGCAAAATGGATGAATTTCTTGTCTATGACAGAGCTCTAACAAGTGATGAAGTAAAAGCATTAACCTGTTCTTATGGAATACTGCCTAATTGCAGCTCAGGAACTTCAGCGCCTGCATCGAAAATTGCAACGCCAGCAGAAACCTTTACTATATCTCCCAATCCTACTACCGGAGAAATCACCCTGGATGGTAACATCCTTCTGGTGGGTTCTGATATTTCCATCAGAAATATTTCAGGAATGGAAGTCTACCACTCACCTTTCAGATCCAAAACCTTTGAGCTTCCTACTACCCTGCCGGGAGGCGTTTATATGCTGACCTTACAGACAAAAGATAAAAAGATCTATACCCGTAAGATTATTCTGACACGATAATTCAAAAAATATTCTTTTTAAGACAGGCTACTTCGCCTGTCTTTTTGTTGCAATCAACAAATAGCTACCTTCTAAAGTTTAAACATGTGTAATAATTATAACATATTATTAAAATCACCAAAAAAGGAAATATTTCTTTTTCCTTTTCCTATTAATCCTTAAATTTGAATAAAATAATAAATCCAAAAATTAATAACATGAAATTTAATTTATTTTCTAGAGATCAATTCTCTTTTAAAGCCGCTTTACTGACATTCTTCTTATTTTCTACTCAATTTTCATTTGCTCAAAACAGAATCTATGCTCATGCACAAAGTTCTGGCGTATTTGGGGTAGCATGTTTAGGATGCCGTGTAGATAACCCACAGAATGCTGTTGGAGGGAATGAAGATGATTATTCCACAATGGTATTGGGAACTGTATTATTAGGAGGAATTCAGCAGACCTTAACTTTTCCTGATCTTAGAGCAGACACAAGGCTTGTTGTAGGTATCGGAACAGATAATATTCCTTTATCTGTACAATTATTAAGTGGGGTAACTCTTGAAACCATGAATGGAGGAACATCCAATGAAGATCGCAGAACAATAGATGTAAGCCTTCTGAAATTAGGAGCGACTCCCAATAGAGGTACGGTAGAGTTTAAACCCGCAAAACCTTATGATGGAATAAGAATTGGTTTAACCGGAGGGGTACTAAGTCTTGGTGGCGGATTCAGAATCTATTATGCTTATCAGGATCCATTAATTCAACTCATGGCCCATAGCCAGAATGGACAGGTTACGCTAAGCGGAAATGTAAGCGTAGATGGTTCTGAGGTTGCTTTAACCAATACTTCAGGCAAGGAAGTTTACCGCTCAAAGCTTACAACCAATACATTTGATTCTAAGCAATCTTCAGGAGTCTATATTATGACTCTTCAAACGAAGGAAGGCAAAACCTATTCTAAGAAAATCATTATTAAATAAATGATAAAACTAAAACGGCAGTCTTTAAAAAGGCTGCCGTTTTTTTTATCTATGTGCAAAATTAAATTTAATTAATTTATAATCAAAAAAAACTAATTATAAAAACATAATTATAATTACATCACAAAAAAATGAAATAAAATATTCAACATAATTATTTTATTTATAAATTTACACAAAACTAAAATCAAAATTTTTTATATATGAAAACTAATTTATTCTTGAGTTCACACAGTGTAAAGACTGCTATTTTTGCATGTTTATTATTGCTGACAAGCAATATGTCATTTGCACAGATTGTAAAATACTATGCTAATGATCAAAAAAATCAGGTATACGGTGTGTGTGTAGGCTGTGGGGTTCTCAACCCGCTGAATGCTATCGGCCCTAACGAAAATGATTATTCTGTACTACAAGTATCCATCGGATTATTAGCCCGTACCGAACAAACTTTAATTTTCCCTAACAGTGCTTATACTAATAAATTGGTTATTGGCATCGGTTCCAACGGAACCCCTCTGACTGCACAAGTTTTAGGTGGAGTATCTATTGAAACATTCAATGGAGATGTTTCTAATAATGATTATCAAAATCTTAATAATGATATTTTAAAACTTGGAGATACCAATTCAAGCAAAGGAGAAATTGAACTTACCATGAACAAGCCCTATGACCGTATCAAGATCAATGTAAATGGAGGCTTATTAAGTCTAGGAGGAGAATTTAGGGTATATTATGGTTACCAGTACAGAGATCCTTTTATCAGCTTTATGGCTCACAGTGAAAACGGAAAGGTGACTTTGGATAAAAACTTACAGGCAAAGGGTTCAGAGATCACACTTATCAATACTTCAGGAAAAGAAGTATTCCGCACCAAGCTGAACTCTAATACATTTGAAACCAACCAACCTGGAGGATTGTACATTATCAAGCTTCAAACCCAAGAAGGAAAAACATATTCAAGTAAGGTTTTACTTAAATAAATAATTAAACATGCCAGAGGCGGCAGGCTTTTTCAAGCCTGCCGTTTTTTATATATATTCATACTATAACCAAACAAATCTCGATCTATGAAAACAAATTTATTAGCAGGAAGCTACCTGATAAAAGGTTTGCTATTCTCTTTAGTCCTCTCCCATATAAGCTCATTTTCTTTGGCGCAAAAAAAAGTATACGCCAATGGACAGGAATCTACAAGTTCCGGACTTTTATGTGTAGGATGTGGAGTAGATTATCCTGAACGCGCAGTAGGTAATAACGAAAGTGATTATTCTATTATAAAAACTGACTTGGGTATTTTAGCTGGTATTGAACAAACCTTATACTTCCCGGAAACTTCTAAACTTAACAATCTGGTGATTGGCTTCGGTTCTGATAATAATATTCCCATTTCATTACTTTTATCTGCCCAACTATTGAGTTCAATTTCCGTAGAAACATATTACGAAGGTGGAGGGTTACAATTATATAAAGAATCACAAATCATAACCAATAACTTAGTAAAAGTAGATCCTCAGGATCCTAATAAAGCAACTATTGAATTTACTCCGACTTATTTGTACAATCGTGCAAAAATAACTTTTCGTGGAATTCTAGGTCTTAACAATAAGCTTAGAATTTATTATGCCTATTACAAAGAAATATCAAGATGTAGTCCTCCAGCCAACCCTATCCATTATTATCCTTTTAATGGAAACACGTCTGATTACTCTGGTGCAACAACAGTATTTAATTTATTTACAACCAGTATAGGAAATACTATTTTTAAAGACAGTATGATCTGCAAAGAAGGACTTTCTTATCAGCCAGCAGACACTACTTATACCATTCGCAATACATTAAATCCATTACCGGTTCCCCAACCTAAAGCGCCAAGAACTGTTTCATTTTGGGCCCGAATAGATAAAGGAGGTTATATTGATCTCACCCTCTATGGTGAAAGGATTAAAATTACAGAAGACAGTATAATTATAAGGCCTGTAGATGAGAATCATAATTTTGACAAAAAGTACTTTGGCAGAATGTCGAGGCCCAATCCGACACCCACTGGAAGCTCTCTAAACTTTTATACATTAGATTTTAATAACGATCCCACTCCACAGTACGGAAATTCCTATTATCAGAATGTCAGTCTTTTTCACCCTCCATACTACCCTGTTGATTTCTGTTTATCCGTCAATGGCACCCCAAGTTCCGCTCCTTTTCCTATGGGAGTGAATGGGTCTGGTTTTCCAGCAACCAATTATTGCACACATTGGGCTCCCTATTACACAGGAAAATCCGATACTACCTTTATGATTTCTCTTAATAAGGCGCAGATGGATGAATTTCTTATTTATGGTAAAAAGATTCCTCCTTCCCGGCTTTTTGATGCTTACTCACAATCTGTTACAATCGACTCTTCGGTTGTAGAAAAAACATCCTTACCCGAAAATAATATATTTATTATTTCTCCTAATCCCACTACAGGGCCAATTACATTAGATGGAAATATTAATCTAATAAATTCGCATATCTCTATCAGAAATATATCAGGAAAAGAAGTATATCACTCTAAAATCGGAGCAAAAACATTTGATCTGCCTTCAACCATGCCTAATGGTATGTATGTTCTTAGTATACAGACAAAAGATGGGAAAATACATTCCCGAAAAATAATTCTGTCAAGATAATTTAATAAATCAGTATGATACTATACGAGTATCATACTGATTTTATGTACTCAGCACTTCAGTTATAATAACTGCTGAATAGATGTTCCTATGAAATGAATTTAGAATAGTTGCTTGTACGTTTTAATTTTAACAATTAAAAGAATGAAGAACTGATAGAAAGTGAAGTTGGGTTGGTTGATAGCAATGTGTCGTCAGACAATTTCGTAGTGGAATAGTTTTTTACAGTTCTTTTCTTAATAATTAGTTTTTGATTCGTTGTGTTTGTTTTCATGGTGGTTGTTTTTAGTTTATGCTCCAAAATTGCAGTGTATGAGGATTGAAAACAAAACGAATCGATGAAAACACAAAATTATCCGACAAAAAAGATAAATAAATAGATAAGACAATAAATCATCAAATAATCATAATGATTTAGCATTTTTTTTATCAACTCATTTAAAAAAAAACAATCACAAACAAAGAAAAACAACAATTACTCAAAATAAAACTAAACGAACAAAAACAACTATTTGTATAATATTCTACTTATTTTTATCATAGAACCGAAAACTATATTGCGATCAATTTTTCATAAAAGATGATGTATATTATTTATAAGCATAATAGAGCATAATTTATTGTAAATAGATGTCCTATATAAGGAATTACAGAGAGAATAAATTAAATTCATTAATAACAGCCTTGAAGTATCTAATATTAATATTCTCAATCATGGCTTATCCTTCTTATCAATTCCTTATCTTATTTAGGTCAGAAGATAAATATTGAAACTGATATTTTTATGATAAACAACAGATTTAAATTTCAACAGAATATTTATTGCATCTATTATTTACTTATAACATTTCACTCAACTCAATATCTAGAAGAAGTCAATATTCTTCTTTCCTACCATCACTGATCATCTTGTTATTCAAAACAACTTAAGAGTTTTAAAATCCTTTATCAGTAGATTTTGCTACATTTTTTTATGGTATTTAATAATCATTACAATACTATCCATCATAAGTACTCCTTCTATAAATAGAATCATTCATGGTATCAAAAAAAGCTTATCGAAAAATATAAATGTTTTATCGGAAGATTCAATGTTTTCACCGATTTGTTTTGTTTTCAATGCTGTTATATTGCAATTTTGGAACACAAACTAAAACTACCATGAAAACAAACACAACGAATCAAAAATTAATTATTAAGAAAAGAGCGGTAAAAAACTATTCCACTACGAAATCGTTTGAAGACACTAATCCAACTTCACTCTCTATCAGCTCTTCATTTTTTTAAAACAAACAATTATGTGGGTAATTTGTAAAATAGTATCAGAAAACACTCTTATTCATTATAAGTTAAAAGAGTTTATCAACAAAACTCATTTTCTTACTTTATCTGAAGGAAAAAACTCTAAGGAGGAAGGGCACATTATTTTTTGGGATAATGATTCCATTAACATGGATCCTCCTTATCTAAAGGGATGTATAGACAAAGGGGCTATTGTGATTGTAATATCATCAATCTTCCCCAAAAATATTATAGCTCGTTTTTTTGAGGAAGATCAAAGATTAAAAATAGGTATTCTGAACAAAAATATGCATTACCATCAGTTTGTAGAAGAAATCAGTAGAGTAATTGATAATCTAAATTCTTAACAGATTAAATAATTCATCTTTTTTGTTAAGTGCTATTGTAATAGTCTTACCATTATTAAGTTCAATAATATTTCCTGAAACAGATTTTATGGAGGTAAGTTTTACTATAAAAGATCTTTGCACTCTAAAGAAAGCAGGGGCAACCAGAATATCTTCCATAGACTTCAGTGTTGCCAACGTGGTAAAAGTTTCCGTATCTGTTACAATTTTAAGATAATCTCCTAAAGCTTCTGCATACAGAATATCTTCAAGGATCACTTTTACAAGTTTTCCATTTACTTTAATAAAAATTCGCTCAGGTGAGGAATCTGTTTCCGGAGAAGTGCTTTTGGTTTTAACAGAAGTCTGTATTCTTTCTTTTGCTCTATTAACCGCTTTTAAGAATCTACTATATGCTACCGGCTTTACAAGATAGTCTACTACCCCGCTTTCAAATCCTTCTAAAGCAAAATCCCTATGTGCGGTAATGAATATAATGGCAGGTGGTTTGGTAAGTGTACGAATAAGATCAATCCCATTAATCTTGGGCATTTCTATATCACTAAAAATAATATCTACCTCATTAGATTGAAGATATGCAAGGGCATCAATTGGGTCTTCATAAGAGGTCTGCAATTCCAAAAAAGGAATGGTTTTCACAAAATCTACTATCAATTCTCTGCCAATTGGCTCATCATCAATAACTATACAGCGTAATTTCTCAGTCATCCTAGGTCAAATTTATAGAGAGAGAGACAAAAAAACGGGTTTCTCTGTCTTCTATCAGTATTTCATGGTTATTCGGGTATAAAAGTTTTAATCTTTTTTCTATATTTTTCACTCCTATTCCCCCTAAAGTTGTTGTTTTTTTAGAGTTTTTATCTTTATCATTTTCGATGGCAAAATAAAAAATATTATTCACAATATGGATATTTATTTTCAAAAAATTATCATTTCCCGACTTCAGTCCATACTTAAATGCATTTTCAATGAAAGTAAAACTTAAGAGCGGAGCAATCACTATATTTTTAATATCTTCAGGAAGAGAAATATCCAGTGTAATATCTTTATCTGCAGAATATCTCATTCTTTCCAGGTAAAAATAATTCCTTATAAAATCAAGTTCCTTTTCAATCGGAACTTTTTCAGTATTAGACTCATATAATGTATATGCCATTAGGTCTGAAATGTTAATAATGGCTTCCGGAGCACTAGGATCTTTCTTTACCACCAGTCCATACAGGTTATTCAGAGTATTAAAAAGGAAATGGGGATTCAACTGTGCTTTAAGAAAATCTTTTTCAATATTAAGATTCTGCAGTTCAAGTTCTGAGGTTTGTTTCTGGAAATAAATGGTTCTGTTAAAAAGTCTTGTAATATCAAACAATATTTTCACAAAGAAAGGCGGCGAAAAAGAATAAATAACCAGCATTGCGTTCCCAAAAACATTCTCAAGTGATAGGGCCTGCAGATAACTTTGATTGGCATTTTTGCTTATCAATCCTTTCAATGGACCTTCGTGAATATCAATTCCGAAATAATTCAAAATGTTATACTGGAAAAAGTTGACAGATAACCAAACATAGATCGAAAGCGGGATACAAAGGAGAATTAAAAAGATGCTCCAGGTTTTGCTTTTAAATATTCTGGGAACTACAACATAAAAAAACAAATAAAAAACAGTCATATTGTTGATAGTCCCACGCAAAGTCATTAATAAACTGGATGTGGACAGCATCTTCAACTCTACCCAAAAATTCAGGAAAAATAGTGCGCTAAAGAAAATCCACATCAATGTGTGGCAAAGAATTCTATTGGCTGGAGTATAAAATTTCTCAAAATCTAGTTGAGAGATCCTTTCTAAAAAAGGAGTCATTCCTTTAACTGATGTCTGCATTATTTAATTGACTTAAAATTCTACTATAATATTTTGATGCAAATGAATAGGTCATGAGCTCTAAAGCACGTTGTTCAGAAGAAAACCATCGGTTGATACTCATATGTATATAGCTTGAAAGAGCTTCTTTTTCGAGTTTCAGCTTCTTTATATATCGATCTCGTTCATTCAACTCCTCTTCCCATGTATTTCCTGTATAGAATAAATGCAAATCTTCTTTTAAGATTCTATATTTAGAATTAATATGGGCTTTTAATTCTGAAGAAAATTCTTTTAAAAATACACTCTCCATTGTTTTACAAAAGTCGAGTTTTTCCTGTAAAGATAATCCGAATACCGAAAGCCAGGAGTTTACATTTTTTACAGCTGCAAATAATCTTACATTTTCATTGTCTAAGAAGATTTCTTTCCCCAATAAGTTCAGAACTAATAGGCTGTCATAATAAAAAGCCTCCTCGGCGTCTTCCATACATTCTGGTTGATATCTTTCGATTTCCCGGTGATAAGAGTCCAACTGCAAGTTCCATATCGTTTCTTCCTGAAAATAAGGATTAAGATGTTCATACAGCTTCTGAAGCACCGCAGCATATAATTGAGGTTCTCTTATATGAAGTCTCAGCCTGATATGATAATGAGGATCTGTATATCTGATGAAAAAAGCTTTTTTAATTTGATTTTCGGCAATTAGTTCATCCAAAACCGGTTTTAATACAGACAATAAACTGTCTGAAATGTTCGAATTACAATATATTTTCAGATATAACCATTCACTTCCCGGTGCAAAGCTCCGTTGTATGGATGGGATTTTATTTTGTAATAAACTATTTTGGGAGGTTGCTTCTTTATTTTCTAATGGGAGAACAATTTGCTGATTATAATTTTCTTCTCCATCAGCAGATAATAACCATTCTGAAAGCTGTATCATTGTATTACTTTTTAGTTCATCAAGAAGTAATAGAAGATAGGTATCATTTGTAATATCTAAGAAAAGTTCATTATCTCCCTGAACGAGTACAACATATTTTGTAACCTCCCATTTTTGGAAAAAGTCTTTTAAGGCTGATATTGGTTTTTTTGATTTTTTGATTGCAAGAATGTCATTCTCATACATCACCCAACACGCACGATGCAAAATAATATTTCTATAAGCAATTCTGGGGATAAATCTTTTTTTAAGCTTGGAATAATTGATATTCAGATTGATATTATCTTGATTTTGCGACTGAATAGCACATAAAAATTGATACGCAGCATTTTCACTATTATAAAAATTATGTGCATTTGAAAGTCTTGGAATAATTCTTTTATTAAGCTTTTTAGATCGTAAAATAATCTCGTCCCCTTTTACTGACACCATAATATCATTCAATAAAATCTGTCTATCATGATTGCCGGTTCCTGCAAAAATCGGGATTTCATATTCTGTGAATTGGGGTCTCCGGGTAATATTTGCGGTACGTTTTCCAGGAATATAAATAATCTCGGCAAAAATGATTTCAGAAGAGCACTCCTGTTCTTTTTGATGAATTTCGCTACAAAAATCTTTGATGTTGTCATCCAGCAAAGCAAATCTTCCCATTATGGAATTTGCTCCGGTTGTTCCTATATTCTGCAAAAAAAAATGATCCTTAACAGGAGAACCTACAATACAAAAGTTTTGAAGTCTTAAAGAAGTTTCATCCAGTTTCAAATTGATGTTTTCCAGATTAATAACTCTTTTCTTATCTTCTTCAATAAGATCTAAAATAAAATCTAAATTAGGATTATCTGCTTGCCTTCCTGCGGTATTTTTATTGGCAGAAAGACCTTCTATAAGAGGATTTCCCTGAAAATTCCCAATCTGCGATCCTGTTGGAAACCCAATTCCAAATTCCGAATCCAATACTTCAGTAAGAGAAACTTCCCTTGATTCGTATTTGGTATTAAAATGCTTTTTAAAAATATCTAAATCCTTCTGTACTGAATTTCCTGATCCCAATGTATGTAATATGGAAATCGAAGTATTGATATTTCGAAGCATTTTCTCATTCGGTTCAAAACTACTTTCTGAAGAATGTTTCATATCCACATGAAAAAAATGTGTTTTTTCAATTCCGATGGTATTGATTAAATCTTTAATATCGGAAATTTCAGATATGGGAAGATAGGAAATGGGGGTTTCTTCTATTATGGAAATACACTCATCAATTTTATTTAAAACATTCAGATATACTTGTGCCTCATATACCTCTTCATTTAAAAGTGATTGCAATACCGTTTTAATATTCGCTGTATTATCTGATGTAAGAGTGAGCTGAAGTTCACTTACTAAGAATTTAATATCAATCAATTCATCAATAAAATCCAAGATCTCATTCTCATCAAAATCATCGGAGAGTAAGCCCTTGATTTCATGATACTTCATCAAATGAGAAATTTTTGATATCCTCCCAAGATATTCATTCATTTCCAGTGATGACAATTGGTACTTTTCTTCGTTGTCTGTTCTTATGGGTTCCTGATATCGGTATTGTCCGGGAATTTTGTCTAAAGTATTATTTACTTTATACCTTAACTTCTTTCTGATATTTTCATTATTCTCGATATGAAATTTAATTTCCGCAAGCAAATCCATATCGATTCTTGCCTTTCTGGAAATGGGTTCCGGCTCATGTTTATCTTTTATATGCTGCAGAGCTACACCTGCCATTGTTCCATACGGTGTACATCTCGTACTGGTACGGATTGCATATTTTTTTAGGGTATGAATTAACCTTGGAATTTTATCTTCTTTAAGTTTTTTCTCTCTATAGTTGATAATGGTATCATACAAATCCGGCGAACTCCAATAGATGGATGTTACAAAAGAATCATTTTGTATAAGTTCTTCCACTACATCTTCTATATGTCTGGTTTCATCATTATTAAATAATATCTCGTAAGAAAACAACGGTTTTCTTACGAGATATTTATCATAGGTCTCATATTTTTTCATACACCCTGAATCTCTTGCTTATTAGAATTAAGCAAAAATATTATAAATATATCTAAACAGAGAGGTATTTATAAAATATTGCAGAGCAATTATAAAACGGTTTTAAATGCTTGCTAAGCATCTGAAATTATATTAATCATATATGGATAATTAGATTTCTCAAATGATTTATCTTCTGAAAACAGAATTTCACCTGTTATAAATTAGATTTCATCGAAAAAAATTTCATGCTAGAGACAACCTATATATTTTTGAGCTTACAATCAGATATTTATACCGATCAATTTTATTAAATAAATAATTACATGAACAAAAAATTCGATAAAAAATCTTTCATTGAAGCTTTAAAGACAGTAAGATTAGAGGAAATACAAGATATACCGGACTCTTTTTCATTAGAAATATTAGATTCCACCGGCAGGTATATTTGGAACAATCACCAATTCTATCACAATCCATTTTAAAAACAGAGCTTTAATTGACTGAAGTTTCTCCATTGATTGCCATAATTGCGGTTTTTGTATCCGTGTTCATTATCCACATACCACTCAAAAAACCTCTTAATAAAAAGTAAGGCAGGTTACTAAAACCTGCCTTATTCGCACTTGTGTACAATTAAAATAGACTTGTGATACTAAATCAAAACTGTTTTAAGATTTCCAGTGCCAAAACAAATATTAATAGGAATGTTTTTATTTACTGCATCATCCAGGCTATTGCATTAGCATACAAAATACTATTATACACTATAGATGATGCTGAAGTACCAGTACCGAAATTACCTTTAGGGATTGGTTTACCAGATGCATCTACTCCTGCTGGAAAGGATCCTATAGAAGTATTATTGACTGCCCCCAAAGGAAATCCACCATCTCCCCAGAAGAATAATTTATAGGTTTTGTGAACAAAACCAACGATCTGACCATTGTTTGTTGACAGAATATCAACATTGGAACTGTTAATATTAATATTGGTATAAGAACTGGCATCATCATTATCATCTCCCACCAGCCTTCCTCTTGCATCTCCAAAAGGACCATTAAGGATAGGATGGTTAATATTGGTTATTTGTTTAACAAACCCAGTACCAGTAGCTCCATTATTAGTGGTTGGGCTTCCAAAAATCTGGTTAAGCAGCTGGTTAGGTTGTGCCTGCTGCAGAAAGATCATTGCTCTTCCTCCGTTATCGAGATAGTTTTTAAGTGCTAATGCATCAGCAGCATTGGAGCTATAATCCCAGGTAAAAATAATCATATAGGGGTTATGGGCTGCAATATTAGCTGCCAGATTACCTTGTGCCGTTCCTACTGCCTTAATATCAAACCCCTGTGATGGAACGGTTCCTGTAGGGCCAAAATTAGCTGATGATTGTAATATGGAAGTAGGCGCTGTTGTATTACTTGGATTAGGAGTGTACATTCCACCACCTAGAGAAAGAATTGTTCTTTTCGGAATAACCCCAGTACTTACATTCACAGAAAAACTACAGGACTGTCCTGCAATATTTATGGTAAAAGTTGCCATACCTGAAGAAGATGGAGTTCCGGAAATACTAAGGGTTATATTTCCACTACCGTTAACTAATGTTCCTGCTGGAGCAGATGCAGTAAGTCCAGACACAACTGTTGAAGCAGCTGATATCGCTCCATAAGATTGTCCGGTAGCATTTGTGTAATTAATGACTTTTGTGCCAGTGCTAAGTGTATTTGCCGTAAAAGTTCCGCTAACAGCTCCACTGGAACAATCCAAGGTAAAGCCTGGTGTGGGACCACATTGGTCACACAAACAATTAGACCATCCTGTAGATTTGAAAACTCTTACGCAGCTTAATGTAGAATCATACATAATGGTTCCAATTGCAACATTTCCACCCATTGGGTTGATCATATTGCGGGGATCTGCATTGGTAGGAAGAACCAACCCCATATTATTGGTGGTTTCTTTATTGATGTCTAACGCCCCTCTGGGATTAGCCGTACCTATACCTACCTGAGAAAATAAGATATTCGCAAAGAATATCAAGAGTAATAAATTTTTTTTCATCTTGTTTTGTTTTCTGCAAAATTATAGCTTATGGTCTCCAACAACAAAAAATAAACATACCTCACACGTACGACATATGCCCTATTCTTCATGGTTTAAGCACTCTACCTACATTCTACAACCTCAATAACTAAAAGAGTGTAAGCCTTGTATTTTTATAGTAAACGTTCTCAAAATTTTTGAATAAAAACACAATATTTTCATTTTTTTCATAAACAATACTCAATAAAAGACATGTTATTGGGTCAAAAAAAACCCGGCCATGAATTGACCGGGTCAGAGTGAAACAAAAATTAGCTATGCTAAAATTAATTTTTAATCAGTTTTTGCTGATATACTGCTTTATCAGTTGTAGCTTTAAGAATGTATATTCCTTTTGGCAACATGCTTACATTTACTTGTCCATTATTAAACTGAGTATTGATAAACTTACCTGAAGCATCATAAATAGAAATGTTTACCACTTTTTCTTGAGTTTTGATATACAAAATATCTGTAACCGGGTTCGGATAGATGCCGAACTCCAGTTTTTTCACCTCAGCAGTGGCTAATGTAGAAGTAGTGCTGTTTACCTTGAGTGTTCTTTCTACTACTTTTCCGTTCGAGTTAAAGCTGATTACAATATCTGATGTTCCTGAACCTATTGGAGTAAGTACCAATTCTTCATTAAAGTTGATATCAGCAGAAACTACTGATGGATTACTATTTGACTTAACAGATTTCACAATAGAAGAGCCAAAGCTGTCTTCATCAGAAACCAACGTTTTAAGATCAATAGTTGTAATACCAGAGGCTGTAACCTGAGACGGGAAAGTATTGCTTACTACCGGAGCAGTATTATCCGGGAATACGGTTACTGAAGGGAACCAATAATAATCATTCAATACTTTGGTATCAATAAGGGTTCCACTTGCATTAAATGTGTGAATCCAGTTTTTCTGGAAATGGGCTCCATATCCGCTTTCTGTAGTATTGGCAACAAGATTTCCGTTAGCCGGGTTTACACGGAGTGCTGCTCCGTAAGGGATTTGTTTATATGTTCCTGTTTGTCCAGGAAGTGTAATAAAGGTTTCATTGAATACTTTGCTGGTTACATCAAATTTTGCAATCTGATTTCCTGATTTCATCCAATATAATGTATTTTCAGTATTACTTGCAGTGAAACTTCCTGCATTCCATGCCCCCCATGATCCTGAATAGGTTGAAGTTGGAATATTATAGTACTGTACTGCAAAAGTTGAAAGATCAATATTGGCTAGCTTCTGGCTCTGAATTGCCCAAACACTTCCATCTTTAGCCTGAACAATAGAATGGAAAGAGCCAGCAATGGTATTGATAACCGCATTGGTATTAGGGTCAATAATCTGGATTCCTGCCGTTTGATTCACTGCAAAAACATATTTTGAAGTACGGATCATATTTCCGATCTGTGCTGTTCCTGTTCCATTGATTACACTTCCTATTTGCAGATTATCAATATCAAACAAATAAATTCCTTTAGATGTTCCAATATATCCTTTATGTTCATCAACTCCCAGGAACGATCTTCCGTCTGCTGTTCCAATCGTATTAAATGCTGCAATTTTCTGCAGCGTCTTTGCATTGGCAACTACTAATCTACCTCCAGGTGTATATTGGGTGTCTCCACCATCAGCAGCCTGCTTGGAAACAAAATAGAATTTATCTCCATAAATGGTTCCATGTGACGTGGTAGCTCCGAATGCATGATTATTATTTACAGCGCTGTAAGCACGATAGTTGATTTGTCCGTTGTTATCAATAAAGTTAACAGAACCGTTACCATGTCCGAACCAGTCTTCATTTACAACAAAAAAACCGTTGGTAAAATTTGTAGTGGTTACATAAGGGGAAACCGGTGTTAAAGTAGATGATATTGGAGGAGTCTGGAAATCGGGACTGTAATTCCATACATCCCATGATCCATTTTGAAGGATACGTCCTGTAGATCCTGACCCTGAAGAGGAAAAATCAGAATCTGAAGGATTTTTAATCAGATAAGACCAAAAACCATTATTCCAGCCAGATTTCCAGTGGTCATTTACATCTTTTGCCGTATAATCATCGAAATCATAGGCTGTAGTTTTTACAATACCATCCACAGGATATAGCGGATAGGTGGCATTCCCACTTTTAATAAGAGCATTGGAATCCTGACCATTCAAATCAAATCCAAATCCGCCTATTGCAGTACCGTATGGAGTTCCCGGATACATTAGAGTAAAGAATCTGTGATCTGCTTTTGCAATCGCTTTAAGCATATCTTCTCCTGTAGCATTGCCATCCCATCTGAAACCCCATACCAAAGCATCAGGACTTTTACCGTCATTCCACTGCACCACAAATGCAGCCTGATTGGAACCTGTTCCTACCCAATACTGAATATCAGAAAAGCTGATTATATTTGTAATATTGGTAGTATTTAAAGGAGTATTTACCGAAATATCATTCCGGGGTACTCCCTGTACTTTTATCTGGGCATTCGTGAAAAATGCAAACAGAAAAAGTACAGTAAAAAGATAAAACTTTTTCATTCTTACTAATTTTAATATATGTTACGTTTGTTATTTCTTTAAATGTAAGTCGTAAGCTCCGGCTACTTCTGTAGAAACTTCACCCAGCCAGCCAGCTTCCTGATTTACTCCTGTATATACTTTTACAAAATCAATTCCCGGAAGTTTTACATATTTTCCGTTCTTGTCAACCGCCCAGGAAATATCAATATTGGAAGCTTCGTCATTATTGGGAGCATTATCTGCATACCCGAAATCATAAGACTTCCCTACCCAGTAGTTCCCTGTTCCACTCTGATCGTAATAGTTGTTTTTAAGTCGGGTTCCTGTAAAACCATAGGAAGCATCTGACAGCCATAACGGGTAATAGCTTTGTGCATGGAAAACCATTTTTGTTTTAAATCCTGTATTTCCAATATTATCCTGCCATTTGATGTACTCTACATCGGTTTGCCAGCTGTCATTTCCAGGTACAGGTGTTTTATTTTCATCCGGTTTGAAGTAAGTAATCCCGTAATTCTTCAGGGTTTCATTTTTAAAGTATTCACTTCCTGCAATTTCATACCATTCATTATCATCCGGTTTTCCGTTTTTATTCTTGTCATAAGCCACCATGATAATTCCCGGCTCACAATTTCCTGAACGGGGATCACTCGCAGAGTTCCCGAAGAATGCGTTTCCCAGCACTTTAAAATCTCTTCCGTCCATATTCGGAATGGTATGATCGAAACCAAATACTACATAACCACCATATCCACCGAGGCTCACCATTGAAGGATTGGAGCCTACCAGATAACTATTGGCTTTCTTAATCATATCTGTCTCGCTATTTCCAAGGTCATATTCAGGAATATCATTCGTAAACTGTCCAACTGCGGGGCGGAAATCAAATACTTTGGAGATATATTTGCTCAGCGTTCCTGCTTCTTTGGTCACCACAATTTTGGATTGAAATACTTTATTAGCTCCCACCTTTAATGTCAAAGGATAAGTAGCAGCCTTTGTACTGATAAATTCCAGTTCAGCATTTTCGGAAATGATGGAATCTTTAATGCTCCAGGTAACTTTTCCGGAAATATTGGTAGGAATGCTCAATACTCTGAAACGTTCAATAGTATAAGCGGTATCTAATTTAAATGAAGGGGGAATTACTTCCGGATCTGTAGGAACCGCTGCTGCTACCTCATCATCATTTTGACAAGAAGCTACTATACCCGCTAAAAAAAAGGATAAAAGCCCAGTTGTTACGTACTTAATTGTTTTTTTATTCATGTCTATCAGTTTTGTTTAGTTGTATAAAAAAGCGAAGTGGGCAGGGATATTTCCGCCTTCAGTTTTCCATTTAAAATGTCCGTTTTTATCAAAGCAGTACACAAATCCCATGGATACATAGTTCCGGACATCTGTAATATAAATATCTTCTGTAATAGGATTTACAGCAATTCCGTATGGGGTTTTAATGAGGTCTTCATATTCCTTATCAATAATTTTGTTGGAAATTATCTGCTCTGTCTTTACATCTATAATTCCATATGTTTTTACGTAGGAATGAGTATTATAGTTGAATTCATTTCCATAGTAATACAGTTTATCATTCACGATAGTCATTTCGCTCACTGCAATATGAAAATCTTTTTTAATGTTTCCTGTTGCTGCATCTATCAGATATAAATTGGAAGGAACATTGTAATAATCGCCTCTTGAGGTTACATACAGATCTCCATAATTGTCTTTTTTAAGGCGATGAAGGTTGATCGCTACATCAATTTTTTTCTTTTCTGTAAAAGTGTTCAGATCAATCACTGAAACGGTTTTGTCGTAATTCGGAACCATGTATCCTCCGGAATTGGCTACAAATAGCTGGTTCCCTACAACTTCCATTTCTTCAGGCTGATATCCTACAGTGACATCTCTTTTGATAGACAGGGATAAAGTGTCTATTTCCACTACTTTTCCTTTGGGAGCCAATGGATTGATATCTACAGGGCCGGCGTAGCTGCTGGCATAAGCATTTCCATCCTTAAATGTTAAATATCTACAGTTCTGCAAATAAATGGATTTAATATGCTTAGCTGTTTTCGCTTCAAGGACTTCGATGGTGTTGGAAACATTCACTACAATGTACATTTTGCTTCCGTAGATCTTGATATCGTTTCCTACATCTCCCAGCTCTTTTAAAACATTGGGATTGATTTCGGAGTAGATATTCCTGAAATAGGTTCCTTTGGTATAATCAAAGAAATCAAGGGTACATTTATTACTTCCCATATTTCCTTCATTCAGTACATAGAATCCTTTGATGGTTGTTTTTTCAACAGGGTTAAGCCCTTCCACTACTTCCATAGGAATGATGGTATCATCTGTACGGCAGGAAGTAAGAAGGATGAATATAGAAAATAAAAAATACAGGTTTAGCTTTTTCATAGTGTAAAGTTTAAAGTGAGTCTGAAATTTCTTCCCGGCATTGGATAATTCAGTACAACGTCATAATATTGGTTAAAAACGTTGTTCATTTCAAGGTTTATTTTAAAAGGATGCCCGGCAAGGTTTAGTTTTCTCTGGACAGAAAGATCGTGGGTATACCAGGGCTGAATATAGTTATAGCGGATATTATCCTGCTGTCCGTCATATCTTTCTCCCACATAGATTGTACTGTAATTAAAGCTCCAGTCTTTATAATCTGCCATCAGGGTAAAAGATCCGCTGTGCCTTGGTGTATAAGGAATTTGTTCCCCATAATAGGTTTCTTTAAATCCTTTAGTAATGGTTTTATCTTTAGCACTCTGGTAGGTATAAGCCAATAATGGTCTAAGTTTCACCTTTCCAAGCATTAATTCCGTTTGAACATTTACGTCTGCTCCAATAATTTCAACCTTTCCAAGATTGAGCATCATCCAGCGGAACATATTGGTTGTTGGGATGGCCACAATCTTATCTGTCACTTTGTTATAATACCCATCTACTTTTATATAAAGTCCTTTGAATAAAGATGTATCGTATTTTTTCTGATACGTAAAACCTACATCATACTGGTGGGTAAATTCCGGTTTAAGAAAAGTATTACCAACACTGGTATAATACAGGTCATTAAAGGTGGGTAGTCTAAAGATATTTTTATAGAAAGCTCTTAGGGTAAGTTCAGGTATTGAAGCGGGCTGATAGCTCATGAAGAAAGCAGGTGTCCATTCTCTTCTGTCATCAGGTTTGAAATTCATTTTTACCTTTTCTGAAGTAAATGTCCCTAATAGGCTTCCTAAGAATTTAAATCTGTTCCACTGATAGGTAGTAGCCAATGCAACCAGGGTTGTATAACGGGTAGGATAAGAGAAATTATACAAATCAGCATCAAGGGTATTGTATTGAAAATCTCCGTTCAAACTGACATCCCAATTAGGAGTAATTGAATATAGATTGGAAGAGGAAACATAGACCTCGCGTTGAATATAAGTATTCTTCGCTGGCATCCCAGACTGAGACCTTACCGTATCATTAAAATAAGTATAGTCGTAAGCAAACTTTGCCTTTAGTTGAGTTTCAAATTTAGGAAAAAGCTTTTTCCTGAAATTTGCCTGTACAAAATAATTCTCATCAAGCATTCTTGCCCCTCTTGCTTTAAAACGGTTCTTCACGATAGGTGCCGGAATACCACGGTTTGAAATATACCCATAACCACGGATATTCCAGCTTCCGTTATTCAAAGTTCCATTCACAGAAGTTTCAAAACGTTTTGCTTTAATATCGGAATCATATCTTTTGGAAATGGTATCAGAAGCAGTGGTTCCATTGGGATATTTTCTTCCATAACGAAATTTATAAAGACCATCACTCTGGAGAAATTCTGCACTGAAGCTCGTTGCTATCCGTTTTGATATCTTCTGTTCTAAACGGAAAGAAGGGTTGAATAAATCAATGGAAGCACTTTTGGCTCTTATGGTAAGATTGGTTTTCCTATTTCCTGTGAATACTGGTGTTTTAGGCTGTAAATAGATTGATCCTGATGATCCGAAGTCTTTGGCAGGTTGGAAGATCTCACTTTTCTGACCATTGTACAAAGAAATTTCTTCCAGATCATCCAAAGAATATCTTCCCAGGTCCACCTGTCCGTTTTGGGCATTTCCCAATTGAATTCCGTCATAGAAAACGCCTACATGCTGGCTTCCCATACTCCGGATATTGACGGTCTTCAAACCACCCATGCCTCCATAATCTTTAATCTGAACACCGGAAAAATATCGTAATGCGTCGGCAACAGAATGGCTGCTTAGCCTTTCAAGCTCTTCACCTTGTAAAGTCTGGGCCGGAAGGATTTCTTTAAAGTTTTTTTTGTAAATATTGACAGTCTTTATTGTTTCTCCTTTAATACTATCTTTTTTCCTGGTTTGGGAAAGTAGAATTTGAGAGGTTAACACGAATACCGTGAAAACAATTGTATGGAATTGAAATGTATTTAGTTTTACTCCCATTAGCTCATTCATGGATCATGATGACGCAAATGGATATAAGAAAGCAACGACAAAGCACAGCTGCCACTGCACAGAATCATTGTTGTCCTAAGCTTTATTCCACGAAAGCGTCAAACGTTTATTATTTCTGGCAGGTCTTCTGACTTACTCCATTTTTGAAATCCTTCCCATTTCTAAAAACAGTGGATGTATTTTTCAAAAACTTTGGTGCGGAGCTTACAGCAGCGGGTCTGTTCCGGATTTTCACCGGATTCCCTTTTAAGAGCTTATTATGGCTCACCAAATTCCGGCAAAGATATAAAATTATCACCAGATATGATGTCATGCAGAATAAAATGATTATCAATCCATAAACGTGAAAAATCCCGTTAAGTTGTAACGGGATTTAAGCAATGAGTTTTTTCTGTTTTTACCAATGATTATTTTTCTACAAATTCACGATCGCTCAGTGTTTTCATAAACAGGATAAGATTCGTCTTTTCTTGTTCTGTAAGTGGAATTCTGTTTCCATTATTTTTAAAAACAGGGTCAAGGTTATCTGCAGATAAAACTCCTTTATCAAAATAATCAAGAACTGCTCTTAGTGTTGGGAATTGTCCATAGCTTCCATAAGGTGCGGTATATTCTACATTCCGTAAAGAAGGAACCCGAAAACTCATATAGTCTTCCGGAATACCGGTAACCCTTCCTCTTCCGGCTTCATTGGTATCCGGGTTTACAGGAAATCCAATATTTCTGAAACTTTGATCGGTAAACAATTCTGTACTATGACAGCTTGCGCATTTCTGTTGAAAAGTCTGATATCCCAGCGCCTCGTTTTCCGTGAAAGCTTCTCCTTTTTTTCTTTTTACCTTATCATATTTGCTATTGGCAGAAATCAGAGTGTACTCATATTGAGCAATACTTTTATAAATCCTTTCAGCAGTAATCGTTTCGTCTCCAAATGCTTTTCGGAACAGATCTTTATACATCATATCATCCCTTATTTTCCCTATCACCTCCAGAATAGAAGAACCCATTTCTTCATGAGTGATAATAGGAACCAGGGGTTGATTTTCCAATTGAAGGATATTACCATCCCAATTATAAAACTTCATAAACAGCATGTTCTGAATAGCTGGGACATTTCGTAATCCTACTCTATTCTGAATTCCTATTCCCTGTGCATTATTATCGGCAAAGGCATTTCCCTGAATATGACAACTGGAACAGGAAATACTATTATCTGTACTTAGCCTTTTCTCATTAAATAATTTTTTCCCCAACTCTATCCCATATTTTGTAGGTCTATTAGAGTTCACCGAATTGTTTAGTTCCGGAAATCCAGACGGAATATTGAGTGAAACCTGTGGATTATCGTCAGAAATAGGCTCATAACGATCATTATTACATGATATTAACAGAATAAGAATCACTAAAATATTTAATCCTTTTTTCATTGCAGCAGAGTAGAGTCTAATTTTCAACACTGCTCACTGAAAACATTCCGGAAATATCACTTGAACCGTTACCACCGAGGTTATCAACAAATTTTACCATTTGGTTAGCAGTATGAATATTCGGAGTGGCATTGCCATCTGATCCTGTTCCCGTAACCAATACAATCGTATTAATTTTGCCCGTCAACAGCTTATCAAAATCTGCTTTAATAATAATTTTAGGAGCTTTGTTATCCACAATGGCATGTTGAGAAAGATCTAAAGTAACATCTCTATACGCATCTACTCCCTGGGTAAAATTACCGTCTGATCCTTTTATTGTACTCCCTGTGTGAATAGACATCTGTTTGTTATCCGTTCCATAGAAACCTTCGATTTTTGTAAAACGATAACCAGCTCCCCATTCCCACATCATTTGGGTATCATTGGCACCTGCGGTAGCATAAAACTTTGGAAACTTCACCTGATCCAAAACATTCAGATCTTTTTTTACTCCTAGTCCGAATTTGATTCTTTTATATTCTCCCACTGGGATATTACTAAGAATATAACGAAGTGTTTCCGGCTTTGATTGATCTATTACAGTGGCTCCCTGGTCGAGGTCATTAACTTTATAAGGAACTTCATTACCATCTGCTTTTATCAGACGAATATTACTTATTACATATTTCAATTCTGAAAAATGATGAACTTGTCCTTCTGCAGAGGTATTGATAGTAGCTGTACTTGAAGTGGCACCTCCGAGAACAATCGTTTCATTTTTAAATGTATTCTTGAATTCAAGGGTAACATTATTGGCAACAGGATTATCATCACTGTTTTGGCAAGAAATTACACCTAATGAAAAAGCTGATAATAGTAGATATTGTTTTAAGTTTTGCATTTTAAAAATTTTAGTTGTTGTTTTAATTAAAGTTTCTGTCATCTTTAAAAATTGAATTTTAAAGACGTATAAATATTACGACCCATTCTTGGGATATTTCCCCAGTCTGCATAAGTGCTGTAATATTTGTTTAACAGGTTTTCGGCTCCTACCTGAAAAATGGTCTTAAGTTTTTTGATTTTGAAAGTATAATCCATGGAAAGATTCCATATGGTGTAAGCCGGTGTCTGATCTTCACCATATTCCGGACTGTAATTCAGCTGAATAAAATCTCCATTTACAGAAGTCTGAATTCCAAAATTCCTATGAGTATAATGTAAAGAGGTCAGATAGCTTAAAGGGCGGACGAAAGGTAGATTTTTTCCTTTATCATCTCTACCTCTTGCATACGTCAGTACTCCTTTCCAGTGTAAATCCGTGATAATGCTGTAATTGGCATTCAGGGACATGTTAAAAAGTGTAGCATGATCCAGTGAAGTATAAGCTTTTATTCCTACCGATTGGTAATTCATAGGACTTCCAAGACTTAAAATCCTTCCGATAATATAATTCTGAATATAGAAGTAATTCACTTTGGCTTCAATATTTATTTTTTCATTTTTAAAACCTGCACTGGCATTGGTCTCATAAGAAATCTCGTTTTTTAAGTCCGGATTTCCTATATAGTCATAGCGGTCAAAACTGTTGTAAATATAATAGCCATACCCTTCTGAAACGGAAGGAGCTCTGTGTCCGTAACCCGTTCCTACAGAAAAATTAAAATGATGATCGGTAAATTGATATCCTGCATGCAGACTGGGAACAACCCTTGTCTTTTTCTGTGATGCTCCGGGATGGAAAATCCAGTTAAATTCGACATATTTGGACTCATTATAATTCAATCCTAAAGATCCTCCGAAGTTCAAACGGCTTTTGTCCGATAGGTCACATTTATTATTCATCGAAAGACTTACAAAACGTGTCGTTACCCAGGGCCAGCTATAAGCAAACATAGTCCTATTCTTCCGATCCTGCGGGTACATCCGCATTTCGGCAATGGATGTATTGTTGTAGGCATTAAGTTCTATGTCTGAGGTATACCGTTCTTTCGTTAGATTCATTGAAGAAACCAGCCCATAGGTAGTACTCCATCCCGGCATATCCATGTGTACCAGATTCTCAGGACGCTTTGTGTCATCCATATAATGCTCAATCGTATTGAAATAGATTTTTGTATCCCAGGATTTAATTATCCCCTCTTGAAATAATTGTTTGTAGGATGCTGAGGTAATCATGGCTCTGGAAAGCCATAAATCCATTGGTAATGCAGGAAATCCAACATTTTTCGCAATATCAAAGATTGCATCCACTTTCACTGAAGATAAGGAACTTGTTTTGTAAGCGATTCCAATTCCGGTATTGAATTTATTATATTGAGAGTGATTCACTTCAGCATCATTTCCATCGTAATAATTACCTGCTTTCCGGAAAGAAATGCTTCCATCTACCACAAGCTTTTTCCCTGAATAAGATATATTTCCAAGATTGAAAAACTGTTTATTATTGAATTCAAAACCTGTCTGATAGGCACCATTCCATTTTTTTTCAAGACCAAAAGGAGTACTTTTTCTTTTCAGGTCAATACTTCCTGCTATTGTTGCTCCGTGTGAACTTCCTTCCTGGCCTGATTTTATATCTATCCCTGAAAGAGTATTGCTTTCCATATAGGAGGTAACCGGATCCATTTTATCAGTACATGCTCCAAAGATGCGCATCCCATCAAGAGTAATGACAGATCTTTCCGTACTCATGTTGTTAAGTAAAGGTTCCCAAGCGTAGGCCCCACGTTTTATAAAACTGATTTTATCAGAAGATGCAAGAAATTCATCTACTGAAACACTCATTTTCATATCTGTTTCAACCTTCTTTTTAATACTTTTTACTTTTACTTCAGCCAAATGAGCGATACTATCTTTTTTTACTTTTCGGTGTTGCGCATTGATTATCGCTCCTAAAAAGACCAATATAATTCCGAACTGCTTCATTACTTTAGAATAAGATATCAATAAAAAGTTCACTTTTAGCTCCCGGAATACCTGGGGTAAAGTCTGTTGAGACCTTAGTTCCTTTAATGATCTTACCATTTTGATTCAGCATGATAAAATTCAAAGTCCAGTTTCCTGTCATAGTATAGTTGACCATCCCGTAATATAATCCGTCATTTCCTTGGATTAAGTTCTGATTATTGGGAGAAGAATGATTACCCATGGATGGCTCCGGCATTCTTGGATCTAATTGCAAAGTATATCCCTTTACCTCCGAGTATGAAAACTGTGAAGGATCAGGAAAACTTCCGGATGAAGCAGCAGGTTTATTGTATTTATAAATTCCAGCGACCAGTTTATTTTCTGCCACTTTAGGTTTTTGAGGGGCAATAAGTGCTATATAATATTGTTCGCCATCATTTCCTGTAAACGAAGTCATATTAAGGTTTTTATTGCTCTGCTCATTCACAGTAATATCTTTATTGATCGTATACATTTCCTCATTCACTTTGAAATTCATATAAAGTTTCCAGCTCGCTGTAGAATTACTTTTATCAGTAAATACAGAATACCCTGAATAATATTTACCATCCGACTTATAATCTAAAGCGTATTGATAAGGGCATGAAGTCTTACTTCCATCAGCTTTTGTCATGATGGGTAAAAAAGTAAGGTTCGAAGCATTGATATTTTCGTTGGTTTGAGTATTGATAACTCTTACTCTGATTTCATTATATCCCTGATAAAATGTTCCGTTTAAAGTCTCTATGCTTATTTTATATTGATCTATATTGATAGCCGCTGCTTCTTTAAACTCATAATGTTCCGAAACGACTGTGCTGATTTCGCTTTCATAATCAGTTTTGTCGAGGGTGCAGGAAACAGCCATCAACAAAAGACTCATTATGAAAATCTGATATATTTTCATTGTTGATTTTTTAGTTAAAAGAATGCAATAGAAATACGTTGAATGCTGAAACATCCAAGATTTTTTTTACCACAAAAAGGCACAAAGATTTTAGAATATTTAACGTGTCTCAAAGTTATCCACAGAGTGTGGATAAGTCATAACTCTTTATGAAATAGTTACATTAAGTATATTCGAGATATCTTAAATAAACTTTTGTGGTTAATTTTCTATAGAAGAATGCTAAAAAAACCGGTGGTTTGAAAATGGGATTCAGAAACAGAAAAGAATAGACTGTTTCATAGATAAATTGGAAAGTGAAAAATGTAATTTTTCCAGTGATGGTAACCTCAGTAATCTCAGGCAGTGTATAGATATCAAGAATTTTCTGCCCTGAGTTTTTTATTTTATTAAAAGGAGTAGATTCTGTCTCGTTACTGGCTTTTGCCAATTCTTTGCTCAGGTAGCATTTTCCGTTACAATGAAGATCCGGCTTGCTTTTATTGACACAAAGGGTGTTAACGATATAATTATAATTTACAGCATACTCAGCCAGTGGTATCAGAGGTCTGAACACTATATAGCCTATAAAAAGTATGCTGTAAATAAATTTCATAAATTATTTTTTGCTTAAAGCAGTCTCATATCTTTTGCTGACTTCTTTCCAGTTCAGGACATTCCAGATTGCTGAAAGATAATCCGCTCTTTTATTCTGATATTTCAGGTAATAAGCATGCTCCCAAACATCTATTCCAAGAATAGGAGTTCCTTTTTCTTCTACAATATCCATCAACGGATTATCCTGATTAGGGGTAGAAGAAACGAAAAGTTTTCCGTTTTTATCCACAGAAAGCCAAGCCCATCCTGATCCAAAACGGTCTGCACCCACTTTACTCATTTTTTCTTTAAAAGCATCCATGCTTCCGAACGTTTCGTTAATTGCCTTGGCTAATTTCGCAGAAGGCTGAGTATTTTTCTCCGGAGTAAGGATCGTCCAGAAAAGCTCGTGATTGTAATGCCCGCCGGCATTATTTCTTACTGCAGGGCTTAATTTGGAAGTTTCGGAAAGGATTTGAATCAACGTCTCTTTTTCCTGTGGAGTTCCGGCAATAGCCTTATTCAAATTGGAAGCATAAGCAGCTCCGTGCTTTGAATAGTGAATCTCCATAGTTTGTGCATCTATTGATCCTTCCAATGCATTATAGGCATACGGTAAAGGAGTTTGCTTAAACTGAGCCAGTGTAAACTGAGCCGCAAATACTGCTCCTAAAGCAGCTATTTTCATAATCTTCATAATGTTTTGTTATATGGTTTAACAATATTTTTTTGAAGGATGGAAGTTTGAGGCTGGAAGCTGGAAGTTATATAAGTCCCAATATTAAAGCCTTTCTTTTTCTACACTTATTACTTTTTAGAAAACTGATATTATTACAGTAAACTATAAGTACTTCCAGCTTCCCTCTTCCTGTCTTCCCTCCTAATTTAATAATTTCTTAATGTCCTCAATCAGAATCTCTCTGTCCGGGTGGTACTTTCCGGTTAGTTTCGGAGTTTTTCCTTCCGGATCTTCATAGTTTAATCCTGAATAATAAAGGATAGGCATATTATCTTTATTATATCGGCATCTGATATTTCCCTTTTCATCTACAAGAGCAATCATACCACTATGATTAAGACTTTCTGCCTCATCTTCCTTATCTCCAACGTAGATATTGAAATGATCAGCAAGTTTACCGATGTACGCTCTGTCCCCAGTCAGGAAATGCCAATTGGGAGATCTCGCTCCGATTCTTTGTGCATGCTCCTTTAAAGCTTCCGGCGTATCATTTTCAGGATCTATACTAATGGAAATTATTCCGAAATCAGGACTATTGATCTGGTTTTGAATCGCTTTCATATTGGTATTCATTACCGGGCATATCGTAGGACATTTACTGAAGAAAAACTCTACCAGATACACTTTTCCCAGCATATCTTTATTAGTAATTTTTTTACCGTTTTGGTCTGTCAATTCAAAATCAGGAACCTTCATCACGGTATAAAGATTCTTTTTAAAATACCCCATTCCTACTCCTATTCCAAGGAATAGTAAAGCCATAAAAGCAATTGGGATAAGAACCTTGCTCTTGTTATTCTGTTTATTTTTGGGCATACTTTTCAGGGTTTTTCTTGAATTCATCTTTGCAATAAGGACTACAGAAACCGTATGTTTTATTTTTATACAGAGCAGTATCCTTTATAAACTCTGCAGTTTTCATATGACAGATCGGGTCCTCTTCATTCACTACTTGTATCTTAATATTTTCACCCGAAGAAGTCATATTGCTTTTATGTTTTACCTGAGGTTCTTTTGCACAGGAAAATAAGGTAATTGACAGCAAAGCCGTCAAAATAATTGAAGATTTCATTTTAATGATTAATTGAAATTAATAGTAAGGAATAAAATTTACGGAACTAAACAATACATTACAATCAACTAACTCATAAGTTGAAAGCATTAAAGAGCTTCTCATAGAATGAATATTTCAATAGTATTCAAAATAAAAACCCTCTAAGAACTTAATAGCTAAGTCTTTTATTGAATTTTAATGAATTGATTAGATACACTTTACACAAAACTAAAATATTAGTTCAATATAAACCTAAACTAATGGCGGATGAAAAATTCTGGAAAAATAGTCTGAAGAATGGGAATCAAAGTAATCTAAACCTGGAGCTTTTACCAGTGGTTCAGGATCTTTTTTATTCGAAAAAGAAAAGATTTCATGAGAGATAAAAACATCCAATCCGGCAATCTTTACAGTTTGTGATGTATTGGACTGTTTTTCTGTTTTTGCCAGCTCTTTCTCCACATAACACTTTCCTTTACAGGTAGCCTGAGGAATATCTCTTTTTTCACAAAGGTTTTTTACAATATAATCATAGTTTACCGCATAGTTTACCAATGGCAAAACGGGACGTATTGCAACTGTAAAAATGATAAATATGGAAATAAATAACCTCAACTCTTCAGTTCTGTGATACAAATATACTACTTCAAAATTGTTTTCTGTTGTATTTATGATGAATGTCATTGATGGTTTTCCTGTCTTGTTGGAATACATAAAGCCACAGAGAGCTTTTAAGATTACGTTTTTAAGGTACGAAGATTTTTCTGCAATACTATTGGATGCTGGATATTAATGGCCATGAATTCACGAATGATTTTATTTCACGCAAAACCTATGTGCCCTTGTAAACTGAGTATGGGTTGGTTTAATGGAAGAAAATCTTCAAACCTTATGGGTTTATATTCACAGATTTCCACAGATGATTGTGGATAAAAATCTGCGTAATCAGCAAAATCTGCGAGAGTTCTTATCTCTTTACAAGAATCTGTTACCTATAAAATTAACAAAACTGTATCTGTTATCATTGCCATATTATAACGAACTTTGATTACAAGGCTTCAGAATCTATATCATGATCCAGATAAGAACCGCTACAGCAGAAGATGCTCAACATATTGCCCTGCTAGGAAGAATAACTTTCACAGAAACCTTCTCGGAACACTTCCGGGATCCAAAAGATTTGTTTGATTATTTTGAAAGAACCTTTAGTGTTGATAAAATCAGGAGCAGCATACAAAATCCTAATAATAAATTCTGGATGGCCTTTTGGAACGAGCTTCCAATTGGATATGCAAAACTGAAAGTGAATTCTCCTACTGACTTTATTGATTCTACTGCTGTTTCACAACTACAGAAGATATACGTTCTTAAAGAATTTTTAGATAAAAAAGCAGGAAAAGCATTAATGGATGAACTAATGTCTTCTTTCGAAAATTCTGATCAGAAATATATCTGGTTATCCGTTCTGAATTCCAATGAAAGAGCACTGCAGTTCTATGCTAAAAACGGTTTTTCCAAAGCTGGAGAACATCAATTCAGTATTGGAAAAGAGGACTTTGGCTTCTTTGCCTTATCAAAACAGAAAATTTAGTTCTTTATAAAAGTTTAATCTTGTTAAGCTCTGTTGTTTTCGGCAGGGCTTTTTCTTTGTTGCTATTGTTGTTGGAATACACAAGAACGTGAAGAGTTTTTAAAAGATTGTGTTTTAAGGCGCTAGGATTTTATCTGCGATAAAATTGAAAACTTGACATTTAATGGCCACGAATTCACAAATTAATTTATTTGGCTTACAACCTATGTATCTATGTGGTTTAATTTTTTCTAACCACATAGGCACATAGAAAAGCTTTTTTGAAAACAAAATCATTTTATTCTTGCATCAGTGGCAAACTAGGAAGCTCCTCTTGCTGAAAACCTTTGATTTTCTTGCACCTTAAAAATATTCACAAGAAGAATAAAAGCCTTGCACCCTTGCGAATTCCAACAACAAAAAAAGACTCCGCTGTAATCAGCAGAGCCTTCATTAATATAATATAGTTGTATGTTTTTAATTTTTAAAACTTCATTCGTTGAATTCTTACCGCATTTAAAATTGCCAGCAAAGCAACACCTACATCTGCAAAAACGGCTTCCCACATGGTGGCCAAACCTCCTGCTCCAAGTACAAGAACCACTGCTTTTACGGCAAAAGCAAGAATAATATTCTGCCAAACGATTTTTTTCGTTTGTTTACCAATATTGATTGCCATTGGAATTTTACTCGGTTTATCATCCTGAATAACAACATCTGCAGTTTCAATCGTAGCATCACTTCCTAAACCTCCCATTGCAATTCCTACATCACTTAAAGCCACTACAGGAGCGTCATTCACCCCATCACCTACAAATGCTACCGTTTGATTTTTGCCTTTGATCTCTTTTACTTTATTCACTTTATCTTCCGGAAGAAGATCTCCAAATGCATTATCAATACCCAATTGATCAGCTACATACTTTACAACAGTTCCTTTGTCACCGCTTAACATAGTGGCTTTTACGCCCATTTTATGAAGGTTGTCCACTGTTTCTTTTGCATCTCCTTTAATGCTGTCTGCAATGGTAATATATCCTGCGAATTTTTTATCATATGCTATAGCAATAAGAGTATATACAATATTAGCATGGTTGATATCATAGTTGATATTGAATTTATCCATTAATTTAAAATTCCCTACCAATAACTCTTTGCCATTAACTGTAGCTTTTAATCCGTGCCCTGCAATTTCTTCTACATCTTCCATCGGAATGGAATAATTAATATCTCCTACATAATTGTGGATAGCTGTAGCTACCGGGTGTGTACTTTTGCTTTCCAGCAGATTGACCAGCTGCATGATTTCATCTTTATTGAATTCAGAGCTCATGCTTACTTCCTGAACTTTGAAAACTCCTTCCGTCATGGTTCCGGTTTTATCCATCACTACATTCTGAATCTCTGCAATGCTGTCTAAGAAGTTGCTTCCTTTAAATAAAATTCCGTTTCTACTGGCCGCTCCAATTCCTCCAAAGTACCCTAACGGAATAGAAATAACCAAGGCACAAGGACATGAAATCACCAGGAAGATCAATGCTCTGTACAACCAGTCTCTAAACAGATAGTCACTGACAAAGAAATAAGGTAAAAAAGTAATTCCTATGGCCAGAAATACAACAATCGGGGTGTATACTTTTGCAAATTTTCTGATGAATAATTCTGTAGGGGCTTTTTGAGCGGTTGCGTTTTGAACCAGCTCTAATATTTTGCTTAATTTACTGTCTTCATAAGCAGTAGTTACTTTTACCAAAGCAATACTGTTCATATTAATCATCCCTGCTAACACTACTTCTCCTTTATTTTTGGTATCCGGTTTACTTTCCCCGGTCAAAGCTGCAGTATTAAATGAAGCTGAATCGGAAATCAGTTCTCCGTCCAGCGCCAGCTTTTCACCAGGTTTTAACTGGATCACATCTCCTATTTTAGTTTCTTTAGCTTTAATGGTTTTGGGCTGATTATTCTCCATGATCGTAACCTCATCAGGGCGTTGATCTAATAAAGCTTTAATATTTCCTTTCGCTCTGGTAACCGCCATAGATTGGAAAACCTCTCCTACAGCATAAAAAAGCATCACCGCAACTCCTTCAGGATATTCTCCGATGGCAAAGGCTCCAATGGTGGCAATACTCATCAGAAAGAATTCTGAAAAAACATCGCCCTTGATAATACTTTTAAACGCATCCTTCAATACCGGGAATCCTACAGGAATATAAGCTGCCAAGTACCAGACTAAGCGTACCCATCCTGTAAACCATCCTGGTTTTATATAGTTGTCAAAAGCAATTCCTAATAATAAGATCACAAAAGATATAATCGCCGGCAAAAACATTTGAAAGATCGTTTGATCGCCGGTATCATGAGAATGGCCATGGTCATCATGATCGTGGTCATGGTTATGCCCATCTCCTTCTGAATGATGATGAGTATGTCCTTTTGGATCTTTTTTTTCTGGGGTTGTACTACAGCATTTTTCCATAACTGATATTTTTATACAAATTTAATGGTGAGACTGATGCAATGCTATTGCAAACTTTCAAGACAATTTTCACAGATTCCTTTCGCAAAAAGTCTTATTTCATCAATTCGGAAATCAGTTTGTATGTTTTCCGGGAAGGAAATATCTTCTTTGCAGGTAGTCTGTTTGCATATTTTACAATAGAAATGAAGATGCCAGTCTTTATGTGTTTTTTCATCACAATCATCATCACACAATTTGTATTTTGTAGTCGTATTTTCCTGGATGCTGTGAACAATTCCTTTTTCTTCAAAGGTTTTTAATGTTCTGTAAATGGTAATTCGGTCTGCATTCTCAAAGTGATTTTCTATTTCAGACAAAGATAATGCAGCGTCTTGTGAGCTTAAAAAATCATAGACCAAAATCCTCATACTGGTGGGCTTGGTATTTTTATCAATGAGTTTGTTTTCTATATCTTTTTTCATTTTTAATCTTTTAAAATATTACAGATGTACTTCATTTTCTTCGTACCCTTCTTCCTCGATCTGAAATGTTGTATGGCTTATTTTAAAATTTTTAATAGTAGTATCCGTCAGTACTTTTAACAATAGATTCTGAGAAATTCCGTTATCTTTCACAACATGGGCACTCATCGCATTAACACTGGAGGTCAACGACCATACGTGAAGGTCATGAACATTCTTTACCCCCTGAATCTGCTCCAAAGATTTTCTTAATTCATAAATATCAACATCAGCCGGAGTTCCTTCCAATAATACATTAATGGCTTCTTTTAACAATCGCCAGGTTCTCGGAAATATTAATAATCCGATAGCCGCAGAAATCAAGGGGTCTGCATAATACCACCCGGTTGTCAGCATAATAATTCCGGCTATCATTACTCCTACGGAAGTTAACATATCGGAAAGCACTTCAAAATAAGCTCCTTTCATATTCAGACTTCCTTCTGAATCTTTTCTCAGGATCATCATCCCGACAATATTGACCACTAATCCTATCCCTGCTACAATCAACATTGACTTGCTCTGTACTTCCGGTGGATTCTGAAACCGTTGATAAGCTTCAAACAATACATAGATCGAAATTCCCAGCAAAACCACAGCATTGACAACCGCTGCTAATATTTCGGTACGGTAATACCCATATGTTCTGGAAGGATCTGCTTTTTTTTCTCCAATTTTTATGGCTATAAATGCTAATAGTAAGCCTACTACATCAGTAAGCATGTGTGCAGCATCCGCTAGTAATGCTAGACTATTGGTAACAATTCCGCCTATAACCTCAGCAATGAGATAAGTTCCACTAAGACACAGTACAATCAGTAGATTCTTCTTATGTCTGCTTGCTGCGGAGGGAGTTTGTATTTGTGTTTTGGTATTTTCCATAGCTAATGGCTTAATTACATTTCATAATAGGATGTATTTTCTTTTTTCAAAGGAACATTTTGTTCCCCCATCATTTGTCTGATATTGATTTCTATGGTTTGTGCCAAAGAAGTTACCGGCGTATCTACAGGTCTGTTTTCAAATGGATCCTGCATCATGATGGACGTTTTTTCTATGGCAATGAATACGATCGGCACCAGGAAAGTAACAAGAATCTCCACAATCAGCTGTGAATCATCTAATCCAAATGGCAGTATAATAGCAAATACATAGATTAAGGTATGAACCAGAATGCTGTAAGCCCTTGGGAAAACAGTATTTTTTAATCTTTCACATTTTCCCATGCTGTCGCAGAGCCTTGTTACCATATCATTTAACTGCATTTGCTGAAAATCTGTCAATTTTGAAGATCCAATTTCTTTAAGCTGTTTTGAATGTGCATCAAGAAGTGCATTGGGAATATTAACAGCTTTGATTTGATTTTCATTCAAATAGTTCTGAACTTTATCTGAAAAAGGTAATTTTCTCAATGATTCTCCCAAAGCATACGTCCAGATGATCTGCCGTTCTGCAAATTCTTTGACGGTTTTATGATCTTCAGCAGGTAAAAACTGCATCACCTGCCTTACGAAGGTTCTGGAATCATTCACAATAGCTCCCCAAACCGTTCTTGCTTCCCACCATCTTTCATAAGATTGGGAAGTTCTGAATGCCAGCAGTAATGAAACCGCTGTTCCCAAAAGTGCAGGAATATTCAATGGAAGTGAAATCTTCCGAAACCATGGCAGCATGTCCAAAAGTCCGATGGCTACGGCAAATATTCCGATGAACAGAATCTGAGACTTTATTTCACGGATGAAATACCAGACTGATATTTTTTTGTTTAATAGCATAATAGGTCATGTATTAAAGTTTGTAAGATCATCTTTACTTTCCTCAGCCGGTTTTTATAATAAGTCCGTAAACAGTTCTAATTTACGTATAAAAATCGACATTTTATTGATTCTAATCTCCTTCATTAATGTTCATGTTCTCCTGAATTCACCAATTTAGCATTCACAAAAAAGGCTCCTTTTACTACAATTTTAGCATTGTCCGGAATATTTCCTACAGGCGTAATGGCAGTATATCCCATATCTGAAGTTCCTTTCACTACTTCTATTTTTTCGAAGTTTACAGTTTTGGGATGAGGTTTTCCTTTTTCATCATGTTCTTCTTCTACTTTCTTATCGGTTTGAATAAAAACATAGAATTTCCCGTCAGCTTCTACAATAGCTTCGGTAGGAACTGCAGGGGTAACACTTTTATCAAGGCTTACGATCCCTGTAATATTCATTCCATCAATTAATCCTGCTTTATTTCCGATCACTTCGCAGTGCATCGAAATGGTCTTACTCTCGTTTTCAAAAGAAGATCCAATGCTGTAAATCTTAGCATCATATTCTGTCTCAGGATTATTCGTAAGTTTAAAATGTACAATCTGCCCTACTCTCATTTTAGGAAGATCCTTTTCAAATACCTGAAGATCCAGGTGAATAGAACCATTATCAATCACGGTGGCCACAGGAGAAGAAATATCTACATAACTTCCTATCTGCGCTGTAATTCCGCTAATGGTACCACTGATTGGAGCTGTAATCACCAAACCAGATCTCATGTTACCATTGTTTACATTTCCTGGATTGATTCCCATCATTTGAAGCTGCTTTAAAAGAGAGGCTCTTTTAGTTCGCAGCGTCTTCAATTCGGCATCAGCATTTTGGAGATTCTTCTTCGCACCAGCATCATTATCAAAAAGTTCTCTCTGCCTTCTGAATTCTTGTTCGGCATAGGTAATTCTGCTGTTGGTAGTTAAATAATCTTCCTGTAGCTGAATATACTCTGGATTGGCAATGGTTGCGATTACCTGTCCTTTTTTCACAATACTTCCTACCTGAATATTTATTGTTTTTATAATTCCTCCATACAAAGAAGTGATGGTTGCCTTATTGCTGTTAGGCACGCTCAAAAGACCATTGGCTTTAACCGTGGAGGTCAGTTCTTTCATTTCTACCGATCCCAGAGCAACACCAACGGATTTCATTTGTTCTTCCGTCAGAGAAGCAATAGTTTGTGGCTCATCTTCATGTGCCTGTTCTTTCTGCTCTGTTTTTTCAGGCGCTTTCTCTTCCGCAGCTTCTTTTTTTCCGCAGCTTACCGCCAAAAGAGAAATGAATACAAGGGCTATGATATTATATTTGAGTTTCATATTTGAATTTTTATTGATTCTAAGGTCGTATGCAATCGACTTCATATTATTTATTAATGATTGAGTTAATGGTCACTACAGCCTGATTCACCTGCTGAATAGATTCCAGGTATTTTAACTGAATATTCGTTGCCGTTTGTAGAGCAAAAAGATATTCTACATAGGAAATCTCACCTGTCTTATATCCTAACTGGGCTGCTTTTACAATTTTTTCAGCATTGGGTAATGCCTGGTTGGTATAGTAATCATATTGTTGAACATCCTGCTGATACTGATTGAAAGCATTTTCCAATTGGGCTGCAAGCTGTTTCTTCTGCATTTTTGCATTGGTTTCTGCTACCAGTTTATCATATTCCAATGCCTGCATTCTTGCTTTTGTAGCACCAAAAGTTAATGGAATGGCTACTCCTACTGTTGCAGACTGGAAACGTTTTCCTGAATCATAAAAATTCTCCTGCCCATTAATGGTATGAAAACCTATCAAGGACTGATTGGTATATCCCAAACTAAAATCCGGCAACCCTGTAGCTTTCTCTACCTTTTTATTCTTCTCTGCAATTTCCATTTCCTGATAGAAAGCTTTTACCGTAGGATTATTTGCTATAACACTGCTATCCAAAACATTTTCAGCTTTCAATGGTTCATAGTTTACATTGAATGGCACTTCGAGATTTTCTGAAGTATTCAGAAGGGTTTTCAGATTTTTATAGGCATTATTCAAATAGACATCATTTTGTTTCAATAGCAGATCAATTTCTCCTTTTTGAGTTTCTGCGGTATTGATCTCTATTTTTTTGATGTCACCCGCTTTAAATCTTACTGTTGCAATTCTGATAAATTCTTCATAAAAACCAGCTAAACTGGTCAGTTTTTCTTTATTGTACTGAAGATATTCGATCTGATAATAATAAGTACGAACGTCCTTTATCAATTCATTGGTCGTAATCTCCTTATCGATCTGTTTGCTTTTAATATTTTCATTAATGAGCTCCTTTCTGGCTTTAAATAAAGTCGGGAAAGGAATACTTTGTGAAATCGCAAAAGATTGGTCAAATTTCGGACTGTTGTATTGTCCCAATTGGGCATCAAAGCTTAATTTGGGAAGCTCTTTAGCTGTTGGACGCAGGGCTTCTGTTGATTTAATGCTTAAGTCTTTTGATTGTAAAGTCAAATTATTATTAATCGCCATCTGTACCGCGTCTTCCACTGAAATAGGTCTGGACTGAGCTTTGAATGTTTGCCCAAGCATCATTAATCCCAATACAAGAACGATGGTAAATGACTGAGGATTATTATTTTTTCTCTTCAAAATCTTTGTGTTAAAAATAATGTACAGCATTGGTAGCACGAATAACGTAAGGAAAGTAGCCGTTACTAAACCTCCTATGACTACGGTTGCCAAAGGCTTCTGAACTTCTGCCCCCGCTCCTGTAGAAATAGCCATCGGTAAAAATCCGAGGGAAGCTACGGTTGCAGTCATCAGAACAGGTCTTAATCTGGTTTTGGTTCCTTCAAAAACCCGTTTTAAGATATCTGTTTCGCCTTCTTTTTCGAGCTGGTTAAAGGTTCCAATCAGTACAATTCCGTTAAGAACCGCAACCCCAAAGAGGGCAATAAATCCGATTCCGGCACTGATACTAAATGGCATATCCCTTACCACAAGCGCAAATACTCCTCCAATGGCACTCATTGGAATCGCTGTAAAGATCAAAGTAGCCTGCTTGAATGATTTGAATGTAAAATACAGCAGCATAAAAATAAGCAGCAACGAGACAGGAACTGCAATCATCAGACGTTTGCTGGCTTCCTGAAGATTTTCAAATTGTCCGCCATAGGTAAAATAGTATCCGGATGGCAATTTTACTTTATCCAACTTGGTCTGAATATCTTTCACTACACTTTCGACATCACGCCCTTTCACGTTGAACCCTATTACAATTCTACGCTTCCCTTGCTCGCGACTGATCTGTGCTGGCCCAAGTTTATAACTCACATTGGCAACCTGTGATAATGGGATCTGAGCTCCTGTAGCTGAGGTGATCATCAGGTTATTCACATCAGAAATATCTGTTCTGTGAAGACTGTCTAAACGAACTACCAGATCAAAACGTCTTTCATTTTCGAAAACCTGTCCGGCAGCTTTTCCTGCAAAGGCTGTACTTACCGCATTGTTGACATCTTCTATATTTAATCCATAATTGGCAATTCTTGTTCTGTCATATTGAACATTGATCTGTGGAAGACCGCTTACCCTTTCAATCTGCGGAGCTGTTGCTCCATCCACGGTCTGAATAATTTTTCCAACCTTATCAGCATACACCGCCAATGAATCTAAATTCTCTCCAAAGATCTTCACCGCAACATCCTGTCTGATTCCCGTCATCAATTCATTAAAACGCATCTGAATGGGTTGATTTTTCTCAAAGAATACTCCGGGAATGGTTTCCAGTTTTTCACTGATCTCATCTGCCAGCTCATTATAGGATTTTTTGGTTTTCCATTCACTTTGCGGCTTCAATACTACAATCATATCGGTGGCTTCGGGCGGCATCGGGTCTGTAGGAACCTCAGCAGATCCCGTTTTTCCAACGACCATTTTAACCTCATCAAATTGTTTGATCAATCTGGAAGCCTGCATTGAGGTTTCTATACTCTGGCTGAGCGAACTTCCCTGTGGTAATATACAGTGGAAAGCAAAATCTCCTTCCTGCAATTGGGGAATAAATTCACCACCCATATTTTTAAAGACAAATGCAGCGATCACAAAAACCGCTATTGTTGCTGAAACAACGATATATTTTACTTTGATAGCTTTCTGTAATAATGGCTGATAGATCTTCTGAAGATAGTTCATCATTTTATCAGAAAAAGTTTCTTTGTGTGATACTTTTTTAGACAAGAATAAGGCACTCATCATCGGAATGTACGTCAGGGAAAGAATCAATGCTCCAAGGATCGCAAATCCTACGGTTTTTGCCATTGGGGTAAACATTTTTCCTTCTACACCCGCCAAAGTAAGAATCGGGATATATACAATCAGGATGATGATTTCTCCAAATGCGGCACTGCTTCTGATCTTTGAGGCAGAAAGAAAAACTTCTTCATCCATTTCAGACTGTGTTAAGGTTCTCATAGATTTCCTTACGCCCAAATGGTGTAAAGTTGCTTCTACAATGATCACCGCTCCGTCAACAATTAACCCGAAGTCTATCGCTCCAAGACTCATTAGATTAGCACTTACCCCAAAGACATTCATCATCCCCAGAGCAAATAATAAGGAAAGCGGAATGGCTGATGCTACAATTAGTCCAGCTCTAAGATTTCCTAGGAAAACCACAAGAACGAAAATAACAATCAGTGCCCCTTCGATGAGATTTTTCTCAACGGTACTAATAGCTCTTCCAACTAAATCTGTTCTATCTAAAAATGGTTCTATCACTACATCGTCAGGCAGTGATTTCTGAATAGTAGGAATTTTTGCTTTAATGTTATTTACAACCTCATTACTATTGGCTCCCTTCAGCATCATCACTACTCCACCTACAGCATCTACCTTTCCATCATAAGTTAAAGCACCATAACGTACTGCGCTTCCTAAACGAACATCGGCAACATCTTTGATGAAAATAGGGACACTTCCGGTTTCATTTTTAACGGCAATGTTTTTAATATCTTCAAGAGAAGTTACCAGTCCGATTCCACGGATAAAATAGGCGTTGGGTTTTTTATCAATGTAAGCACCACCTGTATTCTGGTTATTTTTTTCAAGGGCTGTAAAGATTTCGGTAATGCTTGTTCCCATTGCTTTCAATCGGTTGGGATCAATAGCTACTTCGTATTGCTTTAATTCTCCTCCAAAACTATTGATCTCGGCCACTCCAGGAGTTCCGTTGAGCTGTCTGCGAACAATCCAGTCCTGCATGGTTCTAAGCTCCTTGGCATTGTATTTCTTTTCACTTCCTTTTTTAGGGTGAAGGATGTATTGGTATACTTCTCCAAGACCTGTACTTACAGGAGCTAATTCAGGAGTTCCCACTCCTTTAGGAATTTCTTCAACTGCATTTTTTAACTGTTCGTTAATTAACTGTCTGGCGAAGTAAACATCTACATTTTCTTTGAAAACTACTGTAATAACAGACAATCCGAATCTTGAAATACTTCTTGTTTCCTGAATATCCGGGACATTGGCAATACTTTGTTCAATGGGAAAGGTGACCAATTGCTCTACCTCCTGCCCTGCCAATGTAGGACAAGCCGTAATGATCTGAACCTGGTTGTTGGTAATATCCGGTACGGCATCAATGGGTAATTTGCTGGCACTCCATGCTCCCCAAATAACCAATACCAGGGTCATTATACCAATAATAACCTTGTTTTTGATACTGAATTTTATGATTTTATCTAACACGATTTTATTTAATTTTATTGAAAATAAGGCATACAGTATAGAATACTGCAGCAAAAATATCCTGAAAACCTCTGCAATAGTATTGCAAAGTTTCAAGTAGGCTTAGAAAGTATAACTTTCTAACAATCAATAAAATTAAATCTTGGGAGGCTGCCAGATAGGATCATAAATCTGGTAGGCAAAGTCGTTTTTATGAAATAAGATCTTCTTTGAAAAATAAGCAGGAATCTGCTCAGGAAGTTCCAGTAATGGATTCATTTTAAATGCTGAAACTGTCATTTGGCAGCAACTGCATGCACACAATGGTGAACAGATATCTCCTTGGTCTGTAGAATGAGTCTCGGAAATACTTAAAGAAATACTTTTGTTTCCTGAGTTCAATGGATGAGACACATCTTCACATGGCATCAGTGATAACGCCATGAAATAAATTGCCAGTATCCATCTTAACAGGTTCATTGTGACAAAGGTAAAGCTTTTTTCTAAAATAGGTGAATCGTTAAAGTTTTAAACATGACAAAAATCATTCCTATTTTATATTTACAGGCTTTTCAAAAATCATATTTATCACCCAGTTGTTATTTATTTTCAAAAAAAACGCCATACTTATTAATGGTATCAATCAAAATAATCAACGATTCTAAAAAAAAGTATAAAACACGCAATAACAGCACATTAAATTTGATCTCAGATAAGCACTCATTATATTTGCAAAAAAAAACAACCATGATCAAAAATGATGAAACAATTCAAAGTTTATCGGAAATACTTCCATTCAAATTCAAAATAACTTTATTTTCTAATATATGAAACGGACACTATTACTAGTTTGCAGCATCACTGCATCTAGTATTTTCGCACAAAACTGAAACACAACAGGAAATTCGGGCACAAATGAGTCTTCAAACTTCCTTGGTACTACAGATAACCAGTCTCTTATTTTTAAGGCTAATAACAACTCCGGGCTTCGTTTGCTTCCATCGGGAAATGTAAGAATGGGGTTAAATGATCCTAACACTGGCAGTCCTGCTACATTAAGATTATACGATAAAGATCATGTTATGATGGAGGTATCTAACTCATTTGGAGTCTTGCAGCTTACTAAAGCAGGATGTGATGGCTGTTATGGGGAGCAGACTGGTGATACTGTTTTAATTTACTGTTGATGAACTTAATATTACTCAATATTATAGATTACCAAATGTATTAAGAAGCTTAGTGGATGATACTTATAAAAAAATACTTCCAGTATTTCAAAGGTTTATGTATTATAAAAAGTGATTACTATGAAAAAATTAATTTTATTAAATTTTTTATTGCCGTGTCTAGCATTTTCACAGCATAAAGATTTCTACTATGAAGAAATAATAAAAAGAGATAATTTCATATCTAAAATAGAATCTTATGACAGTAAAACAGGAATTTATTATAGAGTAAGATGTGGACTCTACTCTGTTCCTTTGGAAGAAAAAGGCATTATACCTATAACTGAAAAAGAGAAATCTGATCTATGGAAACTAAGAAAAGAGTTTGGTGATTTTGTTTTTGGAGAATGTAAAAATTATCAAAATGAAAAGGTAGTGCTTACATCAAATTTCTATTTTGAGAATGAAAAATATCCTCCGAAATGTATAGAGACTGAAATACAAAAAGAACAATTTATTAAATTAAATATAGGCTTGAGGTTACTCTTAGAGTCTAAACCAGAATATAAAAAGGCATTTTATTGGGAATTTATAAAAAAATAGATTTATAAAATAAAGTCATGAAAATATTCGGGAATCCCCGCTGCGCAAAGTCTCCAGACTTTGAGCCAATAAATAAAAGTAATTTTATAAACGTTCTCCAAAGTCGGAAGACCTCGAAGAGCAAGGGTCTAGCCTCTACTCCTCATATTGGTGGCACGGGAAATTCTGGTAGAATTATGATAGAAGGACGTATGCAATTGGATATAAGAAGTTTGAACCCAAAATATGTTAAACGTTGGTGGTAACCTTTTTAATGAAAATATGAAAAAAATTAAATTAGAATATAACTTGTGTGTATTTTTATTTGCTTATTTACATCAAGCAGGCTTATCATTACACAGAGCAGGATGGACAAGTATCAGAGAATTGAAAAATTTTTATTCAAATCAGGTAGCCCCTAAAAAAGTAGTGAACTTTTTAATATTAAATGTGGATATAAATGTTAATCAATTAGAATATTTTCATGGAATAAAAGAGTATGGTTTAAAAAAAATTATCTTTTCACGAATATTTTCTTTACTTGGGTTTTCTCCTGTATTCCTTAAAGATGAAATTTATTATATATGTCAAAGGTTGATAGATCTTGAAAAAATGCTTGAAAGAGATGATGAGGTTCATCGATTGGAAATGGAAAATTTAAGAGTTGAAATATCAAAATTCTCTTTAGGAATTCTTAGGTATAAAATATCTCGTAAAGATTATAATAAAGTATTAAAAATTGAACATTACTTGCAACATGATGGGCTACAAGACATTAAAATCAAAGAATTTATAAAAAAGCTTCCTGATTCCCCCGCTGCGCAAAGTCTCCAGGCTTCAAGCAAATAAATAAAGTAATTTATAAACTTTATCCAAAGTCGTGACACATCAGAGAACATAAAGTGAGGCTTATATTACCCTTTATCAAAGTCTAAAACATATCTAATACAAGAAGAAAATACTTATATTTTTCTAATTAGAAATTCAACAGCAGAATTTGTGACAGGAAAAGATTGCAATATAAAATTAATTTTAAAGGAATAAACACAATAAAACCAGCTTGGTATACAGCAAAGCGTAAACCATAATATTTTTTTAACATGAAGAAAGTAACCATTTTAATTTTATCAATTATTTTATACTCCTGCAACTTTTCAGATAAAGCAGAAAAATTACCTCTCGGGTATGAAGTTCTCTATGAAGGAGGTAACCAAAATAGATTATTAAAGAATAATGATTTGATTATCGACAGTGGATTAGTGGATTGTAAATTCAAAAACAATTATTTGCTAATTTCTGTTGATACGACCTATTCAATGACTCCAGACAAAATAAATAAAAAGAATTTAAAATATTTTATACAGAATATAAAACAAGATTCTATCATAAAAAATGTATCATATGATGGTATACAGAAAATTATAAAAGAAAAGTTTTTAGAAGATATAGATATTACAAAATAAAATCTAATCTCAAGAATTTACTTATTAACAAATCCCCCTCGCTGGCGCGAGCTTCTAGCTCGTGTCAAGAATAAAAATAAAACCCTCATCATTGCAAGGGTTTCGTTTTTACATTACAACTATTTTCTCTATTTTTAAAATATGAGCAAAAATCAAGAGATGTTAGAAATAAATGTTAATTTGTGATTGAGGGCACGAGCGAGACGCTCGCGCCAGCATGGGGTACAAGGATTAGAAATGGCTTCATTACCCACAACAATTCAGGCAACCTCTTTTGTAGTAGCTATCACTACATTACATGAATTTGTTCATTGGGGTAGAGCAAGTCTTACATTACCTTATAGGGGACCTCAAGGTCAAGATTATGGTAATTATTGGGAAGAAAATACTTTTGGTACTACAATTAATAAAAGCAATGCGTATGAAATGTCTGTTAAATTTAAATGGAAATTTTAGTTTTTTTTTCTTATTTCTTATTATTTTTTCATGTAATAAAGAACAAAAGTCAGAGGATATAGGAAGAGAAATAATTAATAAAAATATTATTTATTTTATTTCAAATTTATATCACTCTCCTTATAAAAATGCAAACAAACAAAAATATCCGATTTTTGTTTTAAGTAAAGTTGGCAAAAGTAATTTTTTTATTGAGAATTGTGAAAGTATAGATGAAATAGAAGGATTAAATGTAATAGAAAATTGCAAACAAGATTATTTCGATCTAATCAATGATAATGGATTTAAGATTGATGAACATACAAAGTATATTTCATTTGAGATTAAAGAACTTTCAGATGAGATTTTAGCAAAAAAAATAAAACTTGAAAATACAATAGAAAAAAATAGAAAAAGGCCATACGTTGAATTAATTTTTACAAATTTTTATATTGATCCTAAAAAAGAAAAAGCTTTTATTTTAGTAAAAGAAAATAACATTAACGAAGAAAGAAATGGAGGCAAAACAGATGTTTATTTTTTTGAACGGCGTAAAAACAAATGGGCTTACATAAAAAAACAAATACTAATAACTAGTTAAAATTCAAACAGATAAAAAAAATATCGCAAAATTCTCAAACTTTAAACCAATAAATAAAAGTAATTTTATAAGTCGGGAGACGTTAGAGAGCAGCTTTTTTTTGATGAAAGTGATGTTTGCATTTGTCAAAGTATATAAAATTTAATACAAACAGAACTTTTTTATTGACACAATGATAAATGGCTGCCTTAAAAAAATAAGGCAGCCATTTTATATAAAAAAACCACCGCAAAAGCGGTAGCTAAAAAATCAAATCTAATTATTGGACTGTGATTATAGATTGGGATTATTTTCAATCTCTTTCAGTGGAATACTGAATAAATAATAGGGACTGTTTGATACAAACGGAGTCTTATTCGGAAGATCAAACACGCTATGACCTTTTCCGTCCACTGTTTTTACTGTTCCGTTAGGGGTTGTTATCTGAACTTTGATTGGTTTTCCTTCCGCATCTACAAATGGCTTTCTTTCCACGGTTCCCTGCGTTCTGATAATATCTGAAAGCGAGAATCCTTCTCCAAACAATTCTTTTCTTCTTTCAATCAGGATTTCCTTTACCACATCATTCTGTGCCAATGATCCTGTATAAGCATCCGCATTTCTGGCTGCTCTTAATTGATTTAAAACAGCTACTGCCTGAGCTGGATTTCCATTTCTAGCCTCTGATTCTGCTTCAATCAGGTACATTTCAGCCGCTCTCATATAGACAATGTCTGCAATAAGGGTAGACTTGAACTTGAATTTAGCATACCTCAACAATCCTTCTCTTGACGGAAGACCATCCCATGAGAATAACTGAGATCTGATATCATTGGCATCAAACAGTTTTTGAAAATAAGGGTCTGCCATAAAACTGTAATAATAGCTTCCTGATGAAGATACATCCAGATAGTGGAAAGCATAACTAGCATCGGACATCTCCTGAGTCTGTGCATGTCCCCAGATCCATTCCCCATTAGCAATGTCATTAAAGCCTTCTTTATATTTTTCCGGAGTCATCAGAGCAAAACCTTCTCTTGCTGTTTTTGCCGCTGCTGCAGCCTTGCTCCACTCTCCTGTATTCAGATATACTCTTGCTAAAATCCCGTTCACAACGTTACGGTTGATCTTATCTTTTTTATTTCGTGTATAGTTCTTCAGTAAATTATCAGCATCTGTAAGATCACTTTTAATTAAAGTATAAATATCTTCCAGACTGGATTTTTTCTTTGGAACACTGCTTGTTGTTGAAGGTTCCGTATAAATAGGAACTGCTAAAGCTGATTTGTCTTTCAGATAACTGAATTGATAAAAGCTGGCAAGATTCAGATAACAGAAAGCACGCAATGTTTTTGCCTGGCCTTTTACCTGATCTTTTTTAGCTTGAGTTCCTTCTGTAGCATCAATTTTAGCAATAACATTATTCATATTATTGATGGTAGAATACAGCATGGTCCAGATAAATGACGGACGGCCTACTGTATTATTCACCATTTCCGTAAAATCGTAGGTAGATGAAAAACCATATTTATTGGTTAATACAGCTACATCGCTTCCCATCGCATCACTTGCTCTTAAAACAGTTGAATATCCGATATTCGCAAAGGTAGTTCCGTCATTGTTGAATTTTGCCCAGGTTCCGTTGATAACCGTTTCTGCACTTTCAGCAGTTTTGAAAACCTCAACGCTGGTAGCCTGATCTGTAGGAGCCGTATCCATTTCACTTTCACAGCTTGTTAGCGACCATAATCCTAGTAAAGCAAAAGATAAATATTTTAAATTTTTCATTGTTCAAATTTTAAAAGTTAGAATGTTGCCTGAAGACCAAAAGTAATCGTTCTCATCGCCGGATATCTGTAATACGTTGTTCCATCCAACGCCTGTTCAGGATCCATACCTTTATGTTTATAGAAGGTCAGAAGGTTTTCTGCCTGAACATAAATTCTGAACTTCTTCAATCCGATCGTTTCAAAATAATCTGATGGCAGCGTATATCCTAAACTCACATTCTTAAGTCTTGCATACGTTCCGGAATAAAGGAATCTTGTAGACATTGAATTCCAGTTATTGGTTTTTGTATTTAAAGCAGGAACATCTGTGTAAGGATTTTCAGGAGTCCATCTGTTCAGCATTTCCACACCCCATGCACGTCCACCAGAGTTTCCGCTGTGTAAAAGTGAAGTGTAATCTGTATCAAGAATTTTCCCACCAATCTTGAAAGTCAGTAATGCTGAAAAATCAAAATTCTTATACGTCATACTTGTACTTACTCCCCCTGTTAATTTAGGTAAAGCAGAACCCTGTAATATTTTTGTAGCCTTACCATATTCTGAGGTTGTTCCTTCCACCAAATTTCCGTTAGCATCTTTCGTAATTGTCTTCCACAATGGTTTACCATTACTTGGATCTACTCCTACCCATTCCTGAATAAAGAAATCATATACAGAACCTCCTTCATTCAGTTGCTTAGTGGATCCTACTGCAAGAGGTCCTTTTGGTAGTTTAGTAATTTTATTCGTTAGGGTGCTCAGGTTAACATCTACATTCCATTGGAAATCACTGGTTTTTATAGGTGTTGTAAACAATGAAATCTCAAACCCGGAATTCTTAATAGTTCCTACATTGGCAGGATAATCACTGATTCCTAAAGATGGAGCAACCGGTACATTAAACAGAAGATCTTTACTTTTTCTTTCAAAATACTCCACATTACCTTTAATTCTATTATTAAGGATAGCAAACTCAAGTCCTAAGTTCAAATTAAGATTGGTCTCCCATTTCAGATTTGGAGTTCCTACTTTTTCCAATGTTTTTCCAGGCTCACCGGCAAGGGCATAATCTCTATATAATTCCGGATATGCATAATACAGCGGTGAACCGTTTGGTTTCTGTAATTTATCATTTCCTTGCCCTCCATAACTTGCACGTAATGTCAATGTGTTAAAGAAATTCAGGTTTCTGATAAACTCTTCACTTGAAAGTTTCCAGGATCCTCCTACCGACCAGAATGTACCCCATCTATTTTCTTTTGAAAATCTTGAAGAACTGTCTGCCCTTGTAGATGCGGATAAGAAATATTTATTATCAAAATCATACTCTACCTTTCCAAGGAAACTTAATAAACTTAATTTATCACTGTTTCCACCAAAATTTACCAATAAAGAGGCTGCATCAGGCTCATAATAATTAGGTAATGAAAAACCTTGTCTGCTCCCTGAAATAACCTGATAATCGTATTTGTAAAATTCGTGACCTCCCAATACGTTAATATGATGTTTTCCAAATCTCTTATCATAGGTAAGAATATTACTGGTTGTATAAGAAAGTGTTCTGCTATTTAACTTTGAAACAGAACCTCCAGTCTCTTTTGATTGCCCAAGAAGTGGATTCGTATAATAATGCTCATTATAATTAACCATATCAACGGAAAAGCTTGATCTAAACTTCAATTCCGGAAGGAACGTTAATTCCGCAAATCCTTTTCCTGAGAAGTTATCGATCTTATTTTCATTTTTATCCAATGGTAAACTTGCGGCTAAGTTCTGATTCGGAAGTGCTACAGCGGGTCTGTATTTTCCAAAATCATACACTCTGTTTCCTTCTGCATCCAGTACATAAGATCCATCAGGATTTCTTTCATAATAAGGATAGAAAGACGGAACTACTCTTGCAGCCTGAATAACATTGCTAGCTTTAGAATCTGAAGAACTTGGAGCCTGTTGAATACTGTTGGTATAGCTTAAGTTTACTCCAACATTCAGCCAGCTTTTAACTTCAGAATTGAGTTTTAATCTTGTATTATATCTTTTAAATCCTGACTCAATCGCCATTCCTTTATCATCCAGATATCCTAATGAAAAGAAATAATTACTTTTTTCACTTCCACCACTGATATCAAGGTCTACCTGGTTTCTGGAAGCCACTCTTTGCAAAATGTCCCTCCAGTCATCATTCCATAAGGCTTTGGCTCCAGGTAATAATTTACCGTCAGTTCCTATAGGTTTTGGATAATTAGCTCCATAAGGATTAACTCCTAAATTAGATATAATATTATCTGTTGCCATTTGGGCTGCCTGCTGCGCAGATATTGAACCTGATTGATATCCGTTTCTCATCGCCTCCCAATATAATTGGAAATACTGATCCGTATTCACCTGTTCATAATCTTTTACCGCTCTGCCTGAGAACCCCTGGCTGATATTAAGATTTACTCTTGCTTCTCCTTTTTTACCTGACTTTGTAGTAATAATTATGATTCCATTTGCTCCTCTTGAACCATACAAAGCACTTGCTGTAGCATCTTTCAGAACACTGATAGATTCTATATCGTTAGGGCTGATTGCATTGATATTTCCGTCAAAAGGAATTCCATCCACAACATACAAAGGCTCACTGGAAGCACTTACTGAACCTACTCCTCTAATTCTGATTGTAGACGTTGCTCCAGGCTGTCCTGAAGCGCCAGTAACCTGAATTCCCGGAACCTGTCCTTCCAATGCCTTTGTTACATTGGTTACAGGTCTGTTATTGATTTTGTCACTGGAAATGGTTGCTACTGAACCGGTATAGCTGTTTCTTTTAGCCTTCCCATAGGCTACCACCACTACTTCATCAATTTCCTTTTCCTTAAGGGTATCTTTTTTAGGTTTGGAATTCTGCCCGCTTACCCCTACAACTCCTAAGAAAAATGCTGCAACTGGCGGAATCCAAACTTTAGAATTGAATAAATTTTTATTAATCATAATCAATTTTATTTATCATATATTAAAATTTTGCCCTTTACTGAAAAGTCAGCAAAGGGCATCGATAAATACGATAAACCAAATGCTTATTTTTCCTTTAAAGGCTGAATGTAACACCTTACACGAATGCAGGTTGTCAAGACTTCGTAGGGTCAGTTCCCTCCATCTTTCTTTATAAGCCGATCGAAATATGGTTGCAAAGCTATAAACTTTTAGTCTATAAAACAAGTGGACTTATAGTTTTTTAATGATAATTTTTCAAAAATTAATATAAATTTTAATTAAAACCTGCTAATATAAATAGTTATAAAAAATTATCATTTTCACAAATATGACAAATATCATTAAAAATAACCCAAACCTAGATTAATCCTAACCATACCAACTTAAATGATTTCTTGTTTAAAAATTGATAGCCTCTCTCCTATTAATAGATCAAAAAAAAGAGCTGCTTTTACAAGCAACTCTTATCACGCACATCATACTATTTTAACATTAATATAATCTTTGAATAGAAATATAAACTTCCAATGTGTTATCTGCAGTACTGGAATCTGTTGTAGTATTTCCATTCCCATTACTTACAGTAGATTTATTATCAATACGTAATACATAATATACTCTAAACCATTTATTATCCACCGTAGTTACATCAAAGGTCACAGTCTCATTTCTCGCTTGTGTAAGATAAACTCCATCATCAAATTCAGCATAATTATTTGGAAAAATTAAGAGGTTAGCTCCATGTGAGTCCCCTGTGTGAGTTGATACTTCTGAGACCCATACTTTTACATTTGACGGAGTAATATTATAAAGACGGGGCGCCATATTGGTAGTAGCATTCGTATTGTCAAAAGCTCCCGGCGCAGTTATGAAAGCATCAATCCTAAACGTCTTATTCAATACCGGCAGATCAGAAAGGAAATCACTCAACAAAAAAGAAGCTGTTTTACGTGGAATTGATCCGTGGTAATATAAAAGCTCACCTGGAGAAATTCCACCTCCTGCACCCACTGTTGCAGCGCATGTCTGTCCTCCGATACTCAATGGAAATGTCGTAGTAATAGGGCTTGTGACTGTAGGAACTCCTGATATTGTATAGCTTAGAGTTCCTGAGCCTGTATTAAAATTACCCGGTGACAATGTTGCAGTAAGTCCATTTACAGGTCCCACAGTCTGAGCACCGTATACTCCTCCGTTTCCCCCTGTATAAGGTACAGTCATTGTACCCGTGTAAGGAACTCCGGCCGTATAAGTATTTGGAGAAAGTGTAACCCCGTTACATACAATACTTTCTACTTTTCCAGGAGCAAGAGATCCGTTACTAAAGATTCTCCATTCAGTACCGCTCCAGAAAACATATCCTGTATAAACAAGTCCCCCAGTTCCTAAATTGTACACCAACAACCCGGTTGCAGGTGAAGGGATTGTAACCTGATCTGTCTGAGAGGTAAGTGCTACTTTGGGGCCCAATAATCCTTTTTTATTTCCTGATGCAAGACCATCTACATTGATGTCTAAAATTGCAGAGGCATTGGGTGTGGTAGTGCCAATACCTACATTCCCAGTCGAGGTTACTACAAAATCATTGGCTTGTTGAGCCAAAGTCGGAGTACCAGTTGCCACATTATCTTTTGCACCATCTACATGGAAAATTCCCTGAGGATTTGAAGTGTTTATTCCAACCTGCGAATACATAGATGCAAAGGCAAAACCCGCAATCAGTAAAATAATTTTCTTCATAATAATTTTTTTTAAATTCATTTGTATTTTATATGGACATTTGTGTTTTATGCTATACTGCTTATTTGAAATTTCTGTGCATTTTTTTTAAATACTTTTTTTCTATAGTTCTCATAAATCTTTTTATATTTAATATTTTCTTTTAAAAAAGAAGAACCTTCATAAAAAATATTTTTTAGTTAAAATCTGATCCACAAAAATATTTTAATTAATAATTCAAAAAAACAGGATATTAAATGAGAATCCTGAAAATGACTTAAACAAGTGTTAATGTCTGAAAATCAAATATTTAAACCAGTCATTTATATGAAAATCATTAAATATCTCAAAAACAATTAAATTATTGAATGAACATAAAAGATGAAAAAATAGAAAAATTAAAAAAAGAATTAATGGATAGATATATTCTTCTTATGACTATCATCCTAGGAATTTATGCTATCGCTTTCACTTTTTTTATTCACAATAATACCATGTCCTGGTATATCTCAGGAGGGGCAATATCATTAGGACTCTTTTATTTATTGGTAAGACAAAAGTTCTCTATCAATACCCTTGTACATCTATATCTAATAACAGCACCTCTATACAGCTTTTATGTAATACTCGCATTCTGGAATAACTCCGTTATGAACTTTTGCTGGCTGTTGCCTATTCCTTTAGGTGCATCTGTATTCTTCTCCAGAAAAGTAGTTTTAAGATATACACTCTATAGTCTGTTTCATATTGTTGTAGTTTCTATTATTGCTAATAATTTCTCTTACAATTTCCCTAAACACACTCAACAACAAATTCTATTCTCAGATATAATTTTAATCACCTCAAATATTTTAGTTGTGGCTCTGCTCCTTTATTATAAGGACAAAATTGGAAAACAGGAGGTATTATTACAACTTAAACAAATTTCAGCAGACAAATCTGAAGTAAAAAAGATAAAAAAAACAGAGATTTTATCAGAAAATACTGATATTGACCATGAAAGTATGGAGAAACTTTTTGCAAGAATCGAAACATCCATGATAGAAAATAAGCTTTTCAAAGATATTAAATTTAACCTCTCCGCATTAAGTGTTGCCCTTGATGTTAACAGTTCTTATATTTCCAAAGCAATTCGATATAAGGGACATCCTAATTTCAATACCTATCTCAATATATATAGAATTGAACACGTAAAAAAGCTTTTTAACGAAATTGATTTTCAAAAAGCAACTTTAATGTATGTCTATACTGAAGCCGGATTCTCTAACCAATCAACATTCAATAGGGTTTTCAAACAGATAGAAGGGATTACTCCTTCTGAATACATTCAGCAAAACTTAAAGCCAGGTGACACTTATGGTGAATAGAAAATATTTATCTTTGGGTAAATTTTTTATATGAAAGTTTTGATTATAAATGGCCCTAACCTTAATCTACTAGGCACCCGGGAACCTGAAATCTATGGAACTGTTTCCATGGAAGCCTATCTGGAAAACTTACAATCTGAGTTCCACACTCATGAAATAAGCTACTATCAATCCAATATCGAAGGAGAGCTGATCAATAGACTTCAGCAAGATGATTTCGATGCTGTTGTAATCAATCCAGGTGCTTTCACCCATTATTCTTATGCTATCGCTGACTGCCTGAAGAATATCCGAAAGCCTAAAGTTGAAGTTCACATCAGCAATATTTACAAAAGAGAAGAATTCAGACAGAAGTCTGTTACAGCGGCTAACACTGATGCTGTTTTATCCGGATTTGGCATGGATGGATACAGATTGGCTATCCTTAGTCTGAAATAATCAAATGATGAATCTTCAGATGTGAATGTATAAATATTTTGTTCGCAGATTTAACAGATTAAGCAGATCTTATTTTTATAAGGTTCATGTTTGTCCCCAAACATCTGCGAAGTCAGCTTAATCGAGTAAAAATAAAAAAGCCCCATCTACGATGAGGCTTTCTATTTGTATTATATCTATGATTAGATAGTTTGTTCTTGTAATTGAGGTCCTGAAGCAATTAATCTCTTACCTTCTTCAGTATCACAATACTGTTCGAAGTTTTTGATATATCTTGAAGCAAGATCTTTTGCTTTCTCTTCCCATTCTGAAGCATTTTCATATGTATCTCTAGGGTCAAGGATGCCTGTAGAAACGTTTGGAAGTTCAGTAGGAATTTCAAGGTTCATGATTGGAACCTGAGTTTTAGGAGCGTTATCGATAGAACCATCAATGATGGCATCAATGATTGCTCTTGTGTCTTTTAGAGAAATTCTCTTACCAGTACCATTCCAACCAGTATTTACCAAATATGCTTTAGCTCCGTGTTCTTTCATTTTTCCGATCAATGTTTTAGAATACATTGTAGGGTGTAATGTAAGGAATGCTTCACCAAATGCTGGAGAGAAAGATGGCTGAGGCTCAGTAATTCCTCTTTCAGTTCCTGCTAATTTAGAAGTATATCCGCAAAGGAAGTGGTATTGAGCCTGATCTTCATTCAGGATAGAAACCGGAGGAAGTACTCCAAATGCATCCGCAGAAAGATAAACAATCTTTTTAGCATGTCCTGCTTTAGAAGGCAATACAATCTTGTTAATATGATAGATTGGGTAAGAAACTCTTGTATTTTCAGTGATAGATCCGTCTGTATAATCTGCTACTCCATTGTTAACAACAACGTTTTCAAGAAGTGCATCTCTCTTAATTGCAGCGAAGATATCCGGTTCTTTTTCTTCTGATAGGTCGATAACTTTAGCATAGCATCCTCCTTCGTAGTTGAATACACCATTGTTATCCCAACCGTGCTCATCGTCACCGATAAGGTATCTTTTTGGATCTGCAGACAATGTAGTTTTTCCTGTTCCTGAAAGACCAAAGAATAAAGCTACATCACCTTTCTCTCCAACATTAGCAGAGCAGTGCATTGAAGCCATACCTTTTAATGGAAGGTAATAGTTCATCATAGCAAACATCCCTTTTTTCATTTCACCTCCGTACCAAGTACCACCAATGATCTGTAGCTTTTCAGTAAGGTTGAACATGATGAAGTTTTCAGAATTCAATCCTTGAGCTTCCCAGTTCGGGTTTGTTGTTTTAGAACCGTTGATTACTGTGAAATCTGGCTCTCCAAAGTTTTCAAGCTCATAGTGAGAAGGACGAATGAACATATTAGTAACAAAATGCGCCTGCCATGCTACTTCAACGATAAATCTTACTTTAAGTCTCGTATCTGCATTCGTTCCGCAGAATGTATCTACTACATAAATCTTTTTAGATTCAGCAAGCTGGTTCAGCACTAGTTCTTTACAAGACCCGAAAATTTCTGCTGTAGTAGGTAAGTTTACTTTACCATCCCAGAAAATTGTATCTCTTGTAACATCATCCTGAACAATATATCTGTCTTTAGGTGAACGACCTGTGAAAATTCCTGTTTTTACTGATACCGCGCCCGATTCCGTAAGTTCCGCTTTCTCAAACCCCTGATTTTCAGGAGAAACTTCAGCCTGGTATAATTCTTCATACGAAGGGTTATACACTACTTCATAGTTTCCTTTAATCCCTAATTTCTCTAAATCCTGGATGATTTTAGTGTTTTTCATTTTACTTATATTTTCTATTTCTTTATTGACTTCAACAAAAATAATATTAATTATTTGTTAAAGGTGGTTTAAATATACTGATATAAGTCAGAATGACAAATAAAAAAACCGGATCGTAAAATATTGATTATAAATTAATTATATTTTCCCATTCGAAAATAGTGGCGAAACCTTTCTCCCAAAAATAGTCTTTAAAGCCCCCAAATTTGGCACTCAGCACAAAATCTCCGCCCCAAGCCCCCAAACTTTTGACAAATACAGGGCAGTCTGGGAATATTTTTTCCTTAACTGTAGGAATTTCAATAAAATCGGAAATTTTACGCTCATGAAGCCTCATTAATTCAGAAAAATTTTGCAATTCATTGCATAATAAAATTTTCTTTGTGATATCCGAAAATTCATTCACCAACTCTTGGGACTTCTTTTTCGATTTATAAAGATTGATTCCTTCCCGGCTATCCTGTTTTTGATTTAAATGAATAAAAATCAATTCATTTTTAAAGGCTGGATTGAAATCTACTTTCTCATATCGAATCTCAGGTTTGCTCTGAAAAAGAACTGCTGACTTTTCTTTTGCAACTGCAATATCATAGCCACTCCCTCCTAAGCTGATTGTATTTAAATAGAAAGGATCTATACCTGCCCATTCTGAAAGATTATTCATTAATGTTGAACTGCTTCCTAAGCCATAGTCAGCGGGAAACTGAAGATTTGTTTTTAAGTGATAAGTAAAATCGTTCTTGAATTTCGTAGTAGAAAGCTGCTGAACATTTTTTAATGTTTTTAAAATGAATTCAGCGCTTGATGGAATATTGGTTTCCAAAATCTGCCAAGTTTTATAATCAATGACAGCTTTTAACCAAGGTTTGTTCTGATGGAGAGCTTCCCAAAGAATTAAAGACTGATGATCATCTTTTTCTTCAAAAAAAAACTCTTGTCCCAGCCGTGTAGGTACCGCTAAGACAAGAGCTCCATCGATTGCGAAATATTCTGAAGTAAGCATAAGCTTGCCCGGTGAAAATATCGCGCTCATATTTTTTATTAATTAGATGGCAGAAGTAGATTCTACTGATCCGTCAATTTTTTTGATTAATCCCTGAAGGGTCTTTCCTGGACCAACTTCTACGAAGTTAGAGGCACCATCTTTAATCATATTCTGTACAGACTGAGTCCATTTTACAGGACCTGTAAGCTGATCAATAAGATTTTGCTTAATCTCATCTGGATTTGTTACTGCTGTAGTCGTGATATTCTGATATACAGGAATAGTAGCTTTTCTGAATTTTGTATTTTCTATAGCAGCTGCTAATCTTTCTTGAGCTGGCTGCATCAATGGTGAATGGAAAGCTCCGTTTACCGGCAATAACAATGCTCTTTTTGCTCCTGCTTCTTTTAATTTCACACAAGCTTCTTCCACTGCAGAAGTTTCTCCAGAGATTACTAATTGTCCTGGGCAGTTATAGTTTGCCGGAACTACGATTCCACTGATCTGTGCACAGATTTCTTCAACTTTAGCATCTTCAAGACCTAAAATAGCAGCCATTGAACTTGGATTAGCATCACAAGCTTCCTGCATTGCTTTAGCTCTCTCAGAAACCAGTTTTAAACCATCATCAAATGATAATACGCCGTTAGCTACCAATGCTGAGAACTCTCCTAAAGAATGTCCTGCTACCATTTCAGCTCCAAGACCATTTACTGCTTTTAATGCTGCTACTGAGTGTATAAAAATTGAAGGCTGGGTAACCTCTGTTTTCTTAAGATCTGCATCCGTTCCGTGAAACATAATGGAAAGAATGTCGAAACCTAAAATTTCATTGGCAGATTCCATCAGATCTTTAATATCCTTTCTAGAATCATACAATTCTTTTCCCATTCCTACGAACTGAGAACCCTGCCCTGGAAATACAAGTGCTTTCATGTATTGAATTAAATATTATGCAAATATAACTATAATGTTAACAATATCTTTTACACAAAGATAAATATCATCTAAGGAACTAACCTGATTACTCTGTACCCTGTGTTTACATAAGCACCGTTTGCCTTAGATTTTACAAACTCAAATTTAGTTGCTAGCTGAGTCTGCACCTTATTCATTTGTTTGAAGATTTCTCCTTTTCTGTTTTCTCTTGTCAACATATCATTAACAACATCAAAACCTACGATAGCATATTTTGGTGGAGTCTTGCAATATTTGCTTTTATAAGCTGCCAGGATCTCTTTTTCAAAATTACCATCTGTGTTGATTTTTCTGTCCATCAGATATACCAGACTTGCCTGGCTCAAATCATCTACTTTCTTTTCGAAAACCGGAGAATAGAACATACTGAATGCCTTCACACCCTGTACTTCTTTAGAAAGTGCAATCACTTTATTAGCAAAAGCTTCTCCCATATCATCATTAGCTAAAACAGCAATAACCGGAGCAGACTGCCCAGTCATCATGTTTTGATCCAACTGAATATCAGCCGGAGAGTTTACAATAACAATATTAGGATTTTTCACTGCTTTTTCAAGCCCTGCTTTGATATAGTTCGCATTTTCTTTTTTAGCGTCTGCAACTACATATATTTTTTGATCTGAATATACTGCTTTAACTTCTTCTACAAGCTTATCTGCATAGGTTTGATTGTTCGTTTCAACGATAATCAAATTGCTATAATTATACAATTCCGGTGTATTAGCAAATGGTGCTACTACAGGAATTTTTTGATTTTTAGTAAAGTCTAATACATCAATTACATTGGACTTAAAGAATGGCCCAATAATAAGATCTGTATTTTCAGGATTGATCTGCGTAAGAGAGTTTTTGAAAGAAGCTTCATTTCCGGAATCTACCACTTTGATATCCAGTTTCTGCCCTCCTCTTGCATTTCTTTCGATAGCCAACTTAGCACCTGTTAAGAAATCAAGCGCCATTCCTCTATATTGAGTTTCGTTGGTACTGTAACCAAAAGGAAGCATCAGTACTACACTTAGTGCTTCACCGTTTTTCTTAACATATACCGGATCCTGTTTTTTGATTTTTAAAACCATTCCGGATTTTAATCCTTTTGAAAGGTCAGGGTTAAGAGCGATTAATTCATCGATACTTACTCCAAATTTATTCACAATGGAGAATACAGTATCTCCCTGTTGAACTGTATAGGTAACATAGTCATCACCAACCGCAACATTATTAGAAACCGTTGAAGAATTCTCATTCCCCGAATCCATTTTCGCTTTTGAATTGGTTGTTTCTGCTACAGATTCTGTAGTTGATCTTTTTATTTTGATGGTTTCACCAGGTTTTAATCCTTTTTCTTCCAATCCTGGATTTAAAGCATAAAGATCCTGTTGACTGATCCCAAACTGTTTGGTAATTCTGTAATAATTATCTTTAGCCTGAATCACATAGGCTTCTCCTTCTGCAGCAAGTGTAGTAGGTACAGCCGTTACTGTTTTATCAACTGGTGTCTCTACAGTTTTTGCTGCCGTTGCCGTTGTTGCAGTTACGATAGGCTGATCTCCCCCATATTTTTTGATACTGGCAAGAGGTAAAGTAATCTCATCCCCGATTTTCATGTGAGAATCCAGTTCAGGATTCAATTTTCTCAAATCAGTTTCAGATATTCTGTATTGTTTAGTAATCCCGTAGATGGTTTGCTTGGGCTGCAAAATGATTTTTCCAACCGAAGTTCCCGCAATAGTGCCAACTTTTTCTGGCACTACAGTTTTAGGAGCAGCCGGAGCTACAGCCTTCTCTGTCTTTACGGCTAAAACATCTCCAATAGCCAGTTTGCCATCTTTGTGTTTAGGGTTTAGTTTCAGCAATTCATCTACAGTCATTCCATACTTCTTTGCAATGTTGTAAGGGTTATCACCTTGTACAACGGTATGCGACTTCTGGGCTGAAACTCCCAAAACCATACATAAACTGGATAGAATAAAAAACCTCTTTATCATATTCGATAATTATAATTTACAAAAATACTTCTTTAAAATTAAATGGCAACAATTATTAATTTGGAATCTTGAACCACCATCTCTTCCAAACAATTTTCAAGCCATGGATAGCCTTCATCCGAAAAGAATACGCTAAAGTTATACACTCTTTCCTGCCATATCTTGGAAGGGTGTACATCTAAAAACAGATTTTCAAGTCTTTCCAATAATTCATTCTGCTTTATTTTTTCAGCATGAAGAAGACGTTTTTTCATCCTTTTAAATGATTTCAGCTGTCTCACTTCTTCTGCCTTTACCATATTTCCAAAAGATTTCTCTGTAGTTTCAGCAGATGCTTTTAACTCAGCAAAATTGCTAACCAGCATCTTTTCCTTGCTATCCAATAATTCTAAAATAGGATTATCTTTTACAATCTTTTGGTTGGTAATCACAGTGAAATTCTGGAAGAAATCTTCTATTTTAAGATCCAGTCTTTCAATTTTCTTCAATGTCTTCTCTTTCAGAAAAAGCATGGAGTTCCTTGGAATAAGGATTGGGAAAGGAATATTTAATTTTGAGAAATAATCTTTCAGTTCCAGCCAATACATGATTTCGGCATTCCCTCCGATATAGGCAAGATTAGGCAGTACTTTTTCCTGATATACGGGACGCATTAAGGCATTCGGGCTAAATTTTTCAGGATGATTTTCTAGTTCTGCAATAATCTCTTCTTTAGTAAATTGAAGATTTGTATCTACAACAACATATTTCTGCCCATTAAAATCAATTCTGTCTCTCGTTTCAGAAAGATAAAATAAATTAATTTCACGAGGATTCACCTGAACTTTCCCATATTTTTCAGTCAGGAAATCGACTTTATCTTTTGAAGTTTTATGTAAACTGAAATGAAGCAGTTCATCTTTAAAGACCTCTTTAATTTGTTCTTTAAGCTCTCTGGAATCTCCATCCAATATCAATAATCCGAATTCAGCAAAGAGACGATTGACCAAAATCTGGATTGCCTGTGTTAAAGTATTTCCAACTTTATAAGCTTCTTTCAGCATTAAAATCAATTCTGTACCAAACACAGAGTCTTTGAATTCTTTCTCAAATTCGGAGATAAAATAAGTATCATTAATCTTAATTCTGCCTACAGCGCCACCTGATTTTTCATTGATTTCATAATAATGAGTCTCCGTTTTGAAATGGTTGATCTCAGCAAAATCATGATCTTCAGAAGCCATCCAATACACAGGAACAAAATTAAAATCCGGAAAATGTTCTTTCAAATAGGTACATGTTTTGATCGTCTGCAAAATTTTATAGACAAAGAAAACAGGTCCTGAAAACAGATTCAGCTGATGACCAGTAGTAATGGTAAAAGTATTTGACAGTTTTAGATTATTAAGATTCTCTTTCTGCTTCGAAGAAAGAGAAAAATCTGATAATTGCTTTGAAAAAGCATCAAATAATATATTCCTCTGCTCTGAAGAAAAAGAATCTTTTTTTAAGTGAATCTGCTGGCTGAAATGCTCAACAGAAAATGTTTTATTTTCAAAACCCTCAATATTCTGATTCAAAAAATCTTTTACCAATTGAGGTATGCTTGCTATATCATTAAATGATATTTTATTAATTGTTTTCAACCTGTATCATTTTTAGTTGAACAAATACCACACAATTCCGATATTCAGTCTGAAATCGTACACCGGATAATGTGGAAATGCATAAGCTTTGTTAGTAGAAATAACGGTTCCTATCTGCTGTCCTTCTATAAAGAAGAACATTTTTTTCACCTTCATATTAATATATAAATCGGCAATAGGCTGTCCTCCAATAGCGAATGAATCTTTACCAGCAAGAACATATTCATTAAGAACCGGAAAGTATTCTCTGGAATTAAATTTAGAGAAATAATACACTTTAAGCCCAGCCTGAATTTCTGCAGCCTTTTTAAATGCCTGTGTTTGGTAGAAGAAATTTGCTCTTCCCACGAAACTTGGCATTGGAAGCAGATTCTTGTTGGTTAGTGCATTTTGAAAATGCAGTCTTGTATTTAAATGGAATTTACCATAGCTGAAAGTTGCATCCCCTCCGATCTGAGAGATATTCATTGAATTTTCACTTTGCTTTGGAGCTTTATTACTGTCAAAGTAAGTATAATTATCTATTCTGAAGTAGTTAGCAAAAAGTTCTGTTTTAAACCATTTCAGATTAATACTTCCGCCAAGTTCCATCACAGATTGATTCTTTGCATTCTCAAGATAATAGTTGAAATTATTATAAACAGAAGTATTCAATAAGTAGTTGAATGATGGATAAGCACTCTGGAAATTCACTTTTGCATTCACAAAATAATCTTTTATTGGCTCAAACTTCAGATTGTTTGTTGTTCTTAAATAACTTTTAAACTGGCTTCCATTTGAAAATTCAAGGAATGAATTCAGCTGAATCTTATCCCAAAGTTTTACCTGTAGATTTCCCACAGCTCCAATTCTGCTTTCTTTAAGTTCACCAGGAAAAGGTACACCATCAAGTGCCACAATATCATTTATTCCAAACTTGATCATTTGGTAACGTACTCCGGCATCTAGCTTGAATTTTTCATTATTAAAAACTAAACTCAAAGTATTACTCAGATTGCTGGAGTATTTTTTCGTTGCTAGAGGGAAACCATTGACTAAATCAGTAGGTACCTTGTACCAATAGCCTTCCAATCCTCCCTGAGTATAATAATATTTATTCCCTTGATGGAAAATAGTATGTCTGATACTGAATGGGAATTTTTCAGCATTGAATGGTGTAAACTGATGACTCAGATAATATCTTCTGTAAGCAAATTGCGAAGTCGTTGAAGCCAGGTTAACCTGAGCATTTTGTCTGTTTTTATAATTACTGTCCCCACTTTGAAATAAGTTATCTTCGGTAATCCCACCACTCTCCTGATTATTAACATTCTGATGAAGGTAGTGTGCAAAAAGTTCATAGTTCCCACTTTTGGAAACATAATGCCCGGAGAATATAGTATTATTATTTGCTGCCAGGGAATTTCTATAAAGACCTTGTGAACGAAGCCCCATATATTCTAGCGCAAAATTGAATCTTTTACCAATATTCTGAGTGTAGGTAGATCTTAATGCAGCTCCGTTTCTCATCGCATTGTGATAGATAAATGTTGCAGTAGGTGTTTTTACATCGTAATATTTTACATCATTTGCACCTATAATCATATAAGATTTATTGGAAGGTAATAAAGATAAATTTTGCTCTGCATTCACTTCAAATACCAATGGATTAAATCCTGAGCCTATATTAGCTGGCTGTACTCTGCCGAAGTTATCATTGTTATTATATTGAGAGAAAATATAAGTTTTGTCAAAAGTCATGACTGTATCAAAAACTTTCTTTTCTGAAAACTGAGTCTGATACAGATAATCGTTGATAGTAGGTTTGAAAATTTTCAAGGAATCTTTCTTTCCAGAGTCTATGACCAGAGTATCTTCCGGTTTCTTGGATGTTTTGGTTTCTTCTGTTTTAACAACTTGTGCACTGGCAGCGAAGCCAAAGAAAGTGATTATGAAAAGGATATACTTCATTATTCATTATTGTACAGCAAAAATAAGAAATAATAGTAAATAAAAGAGCCTGCCACATTTATGCAGCAGGCTTTTACTTTATACATTCATCCTATAGGATCTTTAGCAGTGCTATTTATTAATAAAATCGAACAATTTTACTAAGTCTTCTTCTCTATTAAAGTTAATCTTATTGGATTTAGCAAATTCCTTTACACTTTTAGCATCTAAAGAAAGTTCCTCTGAAAGCTCATCTACATTTTTAGGTAATTTGTAGTAAGTATTATCTTTTGAAACAAGATACACATCTTTTTCTTTTGCATAATAATCATTAGCATCTTTTGCAAAAGCATTTACAGACTTCTCTCCTGGCATCAGTTCTACTTTTTCACGCTTAAACAATCCATACTTAGCATCTTTTTTACTTAATAGTACAAGATATCCAAATTTATCATTCCCCATATAGTTATATTTTTTAACGATATAGGTTTTTTTCAATGATGGGAAAACAATAGTTAACCCTTCTGTTTTATCAGCGTAATAAGTGTCTTTCTTGTCAAGGTATTCCATTTCATCTGCATAAGCATTGTAACGAAGATCTTGTACATTTTTAGAATATCCATCAATTGTTACTTTTTCAAAGTTTTTGCTATTGGTATATGGATTTCCATCTATTTTATATTCACCGCTTTTAGCTCTTTTCCCTCCTAGTGTAAATATTTTATCACTGGACATAAAAACATTTTCATTGCCTGATTGTGCATAGGTACTTACTGCAGCTGACAATAAAAATAAGGATAAACAAAATTTTTTCATATTATAAGATATTGATATTTGTAAAGATACTATATTTCCGAATCAATTTTATAAAAAAAACCGCTATTAATAGCGGTTTTTATATAAAATACTTATTTAAATTTTAAAAGTATTAATTATAGTTATCATACCCTTGGTTTCCTTTAACAGCACCAACGTTAGTTTCTGATAATGGAATAGGGAAGGCATTTAGGAATGGATCTGCACTAGCACCTGCAGGTCTAGGTACAGCATCTCCCCATCTTCTAAGATCCCATTGTCTTAAACCTTCACCAATAAGTTCTCTTGTTCTTTCTGCTTTTAACATATCCATATCTACAGAAGTTACAAGAGCTAATTGTGCGGCAAGAGTGTGAGTAACTCCAGCATCATCTTTATACTCAGTCCATCTGTTTGATACCAATTGCTTATAATATTCAAGAGCTGTAGCAGGATTACCACCATTAAGCTCTGCTTCAACACCGTCAAGAAGAATTTCTTCAAAACGTAGCATTTTTATATTGTCAGATCCTGTTATATTCAGATATTTACCCTTATCACCAGCAGAGACATACAGATCACCTTCCAATTCTGTAAAAAACTTCAATCTTACATCACCAGGATTATATAAGTCAAGAACTTCTGGATTTACAACGACATTTCCATATCCGTCATAATTAATTTTATAGGCGTAAGAATCGGTAGAAAGAGATCCTGTATTTCCTACTGCCAATTCAAAAATTGAATTGGTAGCAGATCCATTCATTTTAAATGAATATGAATCCTGAAGACCTGACGCCGCTACTACTTCATAAGCCTTAAGATCTACAACATATTTTACTAAATCTCTAACTTTAGCATAATCGCCTTTGTACAGATAATATCTAGCCATTAATCCTTTTAATGCAGCTACAGATAGATCTGTTTTACTAGTAGTTCTATTATTAGCTGTCATTAGTTGTTCTGCTTTAGCAAAATCTGCTTCAATTTGAGCTTCTGTTTCAGCAATAGTACTTCTACCTTGCTTAGCTCTTGGATCATACTTTAGAGGTAATACAACACCTAAACTTGTTGGTGCTCCAGTATACTTTTGTCCATATAAGCGTAATAAATCAAAGAAACCTAAAGCTCTTACTGCATAAGCCTGTCCTTGTATAAAGTTTGCAGAAGGTTTATCACTAGCTTTAAATCCACTGATATCTGTATTAATCACAACATTCGCTGTTGCTACTGCTCTATAAATAAAAGTCCAAGTATTCTTCGCATATGCGTCTGAAGATATCTGAGTGTAATTCATTACGTTAACATAATAACCACTCGCAAGATTACTATACATTTCATCTGATCTCACCTCTCCGTATGCTAAGAAATCACAACCATAATAAGTTTTATCTCTCATTACATTAAACATACCTCTTGAAAACGATTCCAATTCCTGAATCGTTGTCAAAGGAGCTTGCTCCACTTCCTGGTTGAATTGTCTTTCTACAAAATCATCACTACATGAGACATTTACCATTAAAAGCCCTAGAGATAATAATGCTACTTTTAATATTTTATTTTTCATTTCTTCTAATTTTTAAAAACTTAAATTAACACCAAATAAGAATGATTTCAATACTGGTAAGTTTAGATCCGAGAATCCAGAGATATTGGTTTCAGGGTCATACTTCAGATTCTTATCAAATCTATAAGTCCAGGCATTATTAGCCATCACATAAACTTTAACAGAGTTAAGACCAGTTCCTTGAAGGAAATCACTATTAAATGTATATCCTAAACTTGCATTACTTAAACGGATATAATCCCCTTTATATAGGAATCTTGTTGAAGCTGAGTTCGATCTCTTATTTCCACCGATAATTGGTTTTGGATTAGATGCTCCGGTATTCGTTGGAGTCCAGTAATCACCTGTTACATCGTATCCAGGATAACTTGATGTGTATTGTCCATCAGAGTATAAATAAGAAGCCCAGTTATCAAAGATCTTACCTCCGAAGCCATATGTAAACTGTGCATCAAGTGAGAATCCTTTATAAGAAAGGGAAGTATTTGCACCTCCAAATACATTGCTTAAGAAAGACCCCTGTACTGCTTGTCTAGCTTTGTTATAGTTGTTAGTTGTTTCTCCATCTACTCCATTTACATACCAAAGAGGATCTCCGTTATTTGGATCTACTCCTGCCCATTTTCTTAGGTAATAAGTTCTAGCCCCTTCACCTACTCTAATTGTTTGAGTTGAAGTATCAACATTTCCACCGTATAGTTCTGTAACCTCATTATGTAGTGTTGATAAGTTAAATCCAACAGACCAGTTAAATTGGTTTCTATCTCCTCTAAAGATATCTCCATTTACAGCAAATTCGAAACCTCTGTTTACCAATGAACCAATATTTTCAACAACATAGCTATTGAAATTCGGGTTATTTCCTTCAATTGGATCCATACCTCCTTGAGCTGCAGATAATGGGATATTGTAGATTAGATCCTTAGTTTTCTTGTTATAATATTCAGCAGTAATTGTCAATCTATTCTTAAAGAAACCTAAATCAAATCCAACGTTAAAAGGATTTACTGTTTCCCAAGATAAATTAGGACTGAATACTCTATTAATAACAGCAGCAGCCTGATCGTCATAATTCGTTGTATAAGAATATGTAGCATATGGATTTGCAGTGATCTGGTTACCTAATTTACCATATGATGCTCTAAACTTCAATAGAGAGATAGCCTCAATATTTTTAATCATATCAAAACGTGCTACATCTAAACCAAGCCCTACGGACCAGAAGTTACCTGCTTTTTTCCCAGGAAGGAATTGAGAAAGTATATCTCGTCTATATGATGCATCAAGCATTACTAACTTATCATAGTCATAGTGTCCAGTAACAGCATATCCATAACGAGATGAGATGTCTACTTGTCCATTATATCCAAAAGGAACAACAAAGTTCTGAAGTGTCTGAAGTGTTGGAGTACCAACAGTGATTCCAGTTGCAGTTAAATATTTGTTGTCTTTTTTATAAGCTTCTTGGATTAATGAAGCTCCAAAATTATGACGGTCAAGTCTATAATTAAAGTCTAAGATATTCTGTACGTTGAAGTTAAAAAATCTGTTTACACCAGATTGCTTTAGTCCACTATAAGCTCTACCATCTCCGTGTAATGGATTCCAGTATTGCTCCTCCTCCATGTTAATGTATTCAGGAGAGAAAACAAATCTATACGTAAGATTTTTTAATATTTTATACTCAACATTTAAGTTTGCAAAAGCTCTGAAAGTTCCAGCACGCTGATAATTCATCTCTTGAAGAGCAGCCGGGTTAAAGTTACCATTACTTAACCTTCCATTTGATGCTCCAAGATAAAGGCTTCCGTCAGGATTTCTAGCAGGGTCAGTTGGTCTGTTAAAATATTGTGCAAGAATAGGGTTTGAGAAAGCTCCTCCAGCAGCTAGTGTACTAATTTTTCCATAAGAAACCTGGAAATCTGTACTGATTTTTAACTTATCAGTTGCTTGGTATGCAATTTTGTTTGTGAATGCAAGTCTATTAAAGTAAGAACCTTTAACAACACTTTCCTGGTTGAAGTAGTTGAATGAACTATAATAAGTAAACTTTTCATTTCCTCCTGACACATTCACATCAAGATTCTGTTGGTATCCTTTCTTTTGAGTTGCATCTTGCCAATCAGTATTCGTCTGGTTTTTGAAAATATTAGCTAAACCAGTTCCTAAAGCGCCATTGGCAATTTGTTCTACAGTAAATGTTTTACCTTGTTGGTTTGAATATGCAGCAGCTAAATAACTTTTCCAGCTTGGAGAACTGAAAGAAGGTTGTCCTTGTATAGCTCTGTCATTAAAACCACTATTGAAAGAAGCGTTAAATTTCGCTTTTCCTTTTTTACCTGATTTTGTCGTAATAACGATAACCCCCGCTCCTGCATCAGCACCATAAACGGCAGTAGAAACAGCGTCTTTAAGCACAGTTACGTTTTCAATATCGTCAGGATTTAATCCAGCAAGAGCATTGGTAGTAGTATTTTGCTTTGAAATATCTCCTGAAGAAACTCTTACCCCATCAACAATATAAATAGGTGAAGACACTCCATTAAGTGAAGAAATACCACGAACACGAACATTCGTCATACCCCCAGGCTGTCCTGAAGCAGCACCTGTCTGTACCCCAGCTACTCTACCTTGTAACATTTTATCGACAGAAGCAACAGGAACATCCTCAATTGACTTAGCAGACATGGTACTAACAGCACCTGTCATTTCCTGAATTGTTTTTTTCTGACCGAATCCAACCATTACAACCTCTTCAATCTGAGTTGCATTAGCCGTATCTTTTTTTGTTGTCTGTGCAAAAGCGGCTTGCCCCAAAAAGAACAATGCTCCAGCACTTAATACACGTAGTTTAACATTCATATTAACAAATTTTAATATATTTTAGAGGCAAATATGTTAATAAATATTAACACTAGCAAATTTTATATGCACAGATTAGTGATTTTCGTTCACAATACAATAGAAACACCCCCTCTAAAACAGAAAGATTCACAATATTTACGCACCTTTATTATTGAAAATAAAAAATAAACCTACTAAAAAAGGATTTAACAAATAATAATTCGATGCAAAAAAAATTATTTATAATGAATCTAAATTATAACAGTGCTAATTTTCAACTAAATACATATTAAAAATAAAAAAATTTAACCAGTTTTAGGGATATACAGAGTTTTATATAACATATACCAAATTTCTATTTTTTAACCAAAAACGCTACAATGCAACTCTTTAATAACGTTAATGTTTCTTTACTTAGAAAAAACTATTTTTAACATCTTTTCATTTTTATCTCAAGCAGATACTTATAGAAAAGAAAATTTTTCATGAAGCAACCTATCTACAGATTTCAATCATCAGCAAAAAAATAAGCCGTCTCATTGAGATGGCTTATTCTATATACTTATGTATCTGATTATTATTTCAGCTTTTTCTTAACAGCTACTTCTTCGTAAACTTCAAGAATATCTCCGATTTCAATATCGTTATATCCTTTTAAGTTAAGACCACATTCGTACCCTTTTGTTACTTCTTTAACATCATCTTTGAAACGCTTCAAGCTTTCAAGCTCTCCATCGAACTTCACAATACCATCTCTTAACAAACGTACTTTAGACTGTCTTGTCACTTTTCCTGTAAGAACCATACAACCTGCAATTGAACCTACTTTAGAAATCTTGAATACCTCTCGGATCTCAACATTACCAATCACCTGCTCCTGGATTTCCGGAGAAAGCATACCTTCCATCGCTTCTTTTACTTCATCAATTGCTTTATAGATTACAGAATATGTTCTGATCTCAATTTCCTCACGGTCTGCAAGTTCTTTCGCATTAGCACCAGCTCTTACATTAAATCCAATGATAATAGCATCTGATGCTGCTGCTAAGTTGATATCAGATTCAGTGATCTGCCCTACACCTGAGTGAAGGATTTTCACGCTGATTTCTTCTGTAGATAATCTTTGTAACTGATCAGAAAGCGCTTCCACAGAACCATCCACGTCACCTTTAAGGATAATATTCAATTCTTTGAATTCTCCTAAAGCAATACGTCTACCTAATTCTTCAAGGGTTGTATGCTTTTTCGTTCTGATAGAAAGTTCTCTCTGTAACTGCTCTCTCTTATTAGCGATCGCTTTACCTTCACTTTCGTCAGTGTAAACACGGAATTTATCACCAGCTGTAGGTGCCCCGTCTAAACCTAAGATTGTTGCAGGAATTGAAGGTCCTGCCTCTGCAAGATTCTTTCCTCTTTCATCAAGCAACGCCTTTACTTTACCGTGGTTTTTACCTGCTACTACATAGTCACCTACTCTTAAAGTTCCGGTCTGCACCAACATCGTTGCCACATATCCTCTTCCTTTATCAAGAGATGCTTCGATAACCACTCCATTCGCTGAACGGTCTGGATTAGCTTTTAATTCAAGCATTTCTGCTTGTAATAAAACTTTCTCCAATAACACGTCTACATTATTACCGAATTTTGCAGAGATTTCCTGAGCCTGAACATTTCCACCCCATTCTTCTACTAAAACCGGTGGGTTTAATCCAGAAAGTTGCTGACGGATGTTGTCAGGGTTTGCATTTGGTTTATCTACTTTGTTGATAGCGATAATCATTGGTACTCCAGCAGCCTGTGCGTGAGCAATTGCCTCTTTTGTTTGTGGCATTACGTCATCATCGGCAGCAATTACGATAATTGCAATATCTGTGATCTGAGCACCTCTTGCTCTCATCGCTGTAAAGGCCTCGTGACCCGGTGTATCTAAGAATGTAATTCTCTGACCATTTTCCAGTTTCACATTATAAGCCCCAATGTGCTGAGTAATACCTCCTGATTCACCTGCAATTACGTTAGTTTTTCTAACATAATCCAGTAATGAAGTTTTACCGTGGTCAACGTGTCCCATTACAGTAACTACCGGAGCTCTTGATACTAAGCTTTCTTCGCTATCGATTTCATCTTCTGCATCTGTATCCTCAAGATCCGCATCAGAGAATTCAATTTTATATCCAAATTCATCGGCTACTAACAATAAGGTATCAGCTTCCAGTCTTTGGTTCATGGTAACCATTACCCCAAGGGAGAAACAAGCAGAGATTACTTCAGTTGGAGAAACGTTCATTAAGCTCGCTAATTCCCCTACTGTAATAAATTCTGTTACCTTCAGCGTTCTGTCTTGTGCTTCAAGCTCCTGCTGACGTTCATCTTGCTCTCTACGGAAGGTTCTTTTATCTTTTCTGTGTTTTGCAGATTTAGATTTACCTCCTTTATTGGTAAGTTTTTCTAAGGTTTCCTTGATCTGGTTTTTAACTTGCTCGTCAGTTAATTCAACTGGCATCACTCTTTGACCAGGTCTATTGTTTTGACCACCTTTCTTAAATCCACCACCTTGGCCGCCTGGACGGTTTCCACCTTGGTTATTTCCGAAACGGTTTCCACCTTGACCACCTTGACCTTGCGGACGATTCCCTTGTCCACCTTGTCCTTGGCGGTTTCCACCCTGTCCACCACCATTATTATTGTGCGGACGGTTTCCACCTTGGCCACCTTGGTTATTATTTCCAGAGTTTTGATTGTTTCCACCTTGGCCTTGGTTATTCTGACCTCCGCCTGGTTTTTCAATTCTCTTTCTCTTCTTTTTAGCACCAGCTCCTGGTTTTGGGGCAAATTGAGTTAAGTCAATTTTTTCACCTACGATCTTAGGACCGTCCAGTTTCTGATAAACAGTTTCAATTTTTTGAGGTTCCTGATTTTCAGGTTCAGCGTCCACTTTCGGAGCTTCTATTTTTTTCTCTTCTACCACTGGTTTTGGAGTTTCTTTTACAGGTTCTACCGGTTTTTCTTCTTCTTTTTTCTCCTCCATTTTTGGTTTGTCTTTTTTCACAGGTCTATTTCTAGATTCTATTTGAGACAAATCAATTTTATCCAAAACTTTAAATTCCTGCTTTTCTGGAGTTGCTTTTACTTCCGGTTCTTCTTTCACAATCTCTTCTTTCTTTTCTTCAACCGGTGACGCTACAGGAGCAGCAGGGGTTTCTTCAACTTCAGGTTTTGCAGGTTCTAAATCTATCTTACCTAAAATTTTAGTTTCTGGTTTATTTGCTTTAGCTCTTATCACTTCAGGGGTTTTCTTCTCTTCAATTTCCAGTTTTTCTTCCGGAACTTTAGTGATCACCACCTCATGGGAAGCTTTTCTTTGTTCGCCATCTTTAGCAAACTCAGCTTCCAATGCAGAATATGCCGATTCTTCCAATTGAGCGTTAGGATTGCCTTCAACCTCGAAACCCTTTGAGTGTAAAAACTCTACTAATCTGGACATCGAGATGTTGAATTCCTTAACCGCTTTATTTAATCTAATTTTTGGCATCTATATTATTTACTGTTTTTTAATTTTTAAAATTAAAGTATTTCCTTTTTTACTGTCTTATTAAGATTTATTTTACATCTTAATCTTCAAATTCTTCTCTCAGAATACGTTTAACCTCTTCAATTGTTTCTTCTTCAAGGTCAACCATATTTAAAAGACTCTCAGTCTCTTTATCCAATACTGATTTTGCAGTTGTAAGTCCTACTTTCTTAAACTCATCCAAAATCCACTGCTCGATATCGTCATTAAATTCTCTCAATTCAACATCGTCATCCTCGCTGGACTCTCTGTAAACATCAATTTCATATCCTGACAACCAAGAAGCCAGTCTGATATTTTGTCCTTGTTTTCCGATTACTTTAGAAATTTCTTCAACAGGAGTATAAACTAATGCATAGTTAGCATCTTCATTGATATCAATTTTATTAACCGTTACATTTCCTAAAGCTCTCTTCACCAAAATCTCAGGGTTTTTAGACCACTGAATAACATCGATGTTTTCATTTCTCAACTCTCTTACTACCCCATGAATTCTGGATCCTTTAACACCCACACAAGCTCCTACAGGATCAATTCTGTCATCATAAGCATCTACTGCAATCTTCGCCTTTTCTCCTGGGATTCTCACTACCTTCTTCAGGATAATAGTTCCGTCCTGGATTTCAGGAATTTCCAGCTCTAATAATTTCTCTAGGAATTTAGGTGCAGTTCTGGAAATAATAATCTGCGGTTTTGAACCTTTAAAATCTACTGTCTCAACAATAGCTCTGATATTCTCACCCTTTTTAAAGAAATCGGATGGGATCTGGTTTTCTTTTGGCAAAATGAATTCGTTTCCTTCGTCATCTAATAAGATAACATGTTTGTGACGGATGTGGTGAATTTCACCTACAACGATTTCACCAATTTTATCTCTAAACTGTTCATACAGCATCGCATTATTATGCTCCTGAAGTTTTGTAGCCAGGATTTGCTTAAGGGTAAGAATATTTCTTCTTCCCAACTGTGCAACAGGAATTTCCATTGTAAAGTCTTCGCCCACTTCGAAGGTAGGGTCAATCTTCTTCGCTTCAGAAATTTCAATTTCTAAATCATCATCTTCAGACATTTCGTCCTCTACAATTGTTTTATTTAAAAATATCTGAAAATCCCCTTTGTCCGGGTTTACAATCACATCAAAGTGGTCATCTGAATCGAATCTTTTTCTCAAAAGAGTCTTCAGTGAATCTTCAATAATTGCCATAAGATCAATCTTACTGATCCCTTTTTCGTCTTTAAAATCACCAAAGGATTCAATCAACGCTATATTATCCATCTATTCTTTTTTCTTTTTTTAAAATTTAATTACTACTAATGCCTTTTTAATCTCAGAGTAAGCAATCTCTTTCTCCTCCTCCACATCTACTTTTCCTTTTCCAATATCTTTCGGCTTTCGGTAACGTAGAACAAGTGTGATTTTCTCATCGTCTACTTTTGACAATTCCCCTTCAATTTTAGAAGAATCCTCCAGCATCACTTCAATCTCTCTTCCTATGTTTTTATTGAACTGTCTTGGCGTTACTAATGGCTCGCTTAATCCTGCAGACATCACCTGAAGGCTGAAATCATGCTCTTCACGATCCATATTGAATTCTATAGCACGGCTTGCATCAAGGCAGTCTTGCAAAGAAACTCCATTATCACCATCTAAAATCACTGTAATATCATCCCCTGCAGAGATCTTAAGATCAATAAGAAAAAGATCTTTTCTGGTCTCAAGGAATTCATTTAATAATTCTTCAATTCTTTTTTTAAACTCCATACATTCTTTTATCTTGATTTACAGTACGAAAAAAGGCTTTCTTGCGAAGCCTTCCCATTTTTTCCGTAAATCCATTGCAAATATACGCTTTTTTTCCAAAAATGCAAAATTATCTTATTATCAAGCAAATAGAAGGAAATTCATTTACATTAAATTAAAGAAGCAGATGAAGGTATTTTTATTACTTTTGTCCTAGAATTAAAAAACAAACATTTTGAATATAACGATTGTAGGAACAGGTTATGTAGGTTTAGTTACAGGAACTACTCTGGCGGAACTTGGCAATTCAGTATACTGTGTTGATATTGATGAAAAAAAAGTAGAAGGTATGAAAAACGGCATAGTTCCCATCTATGAGCCGAATCTTGAAGAAATGTTTCTTAGAAACATCCAGTCTGAAAGATTATTTTTCACTACCAATTTAAAAGAAGCTTTAGATAAAAGTGAAGTGATTTATCTGGCATTACCAACTCCTCCAGGAGAGGATGGTTCTGCAGATCTTTCTTATGTATTGAAGGTCGCTAATGACATTGGAGAAATGATGACCGAGTACAAGGTTGTTGTGAACAAAAGTACTGTTCCTGTAGGTACTGCAGACAGAGTGAGAGAGACCATATCGTCTAAAACAAACATCCCTTTTGATGTTGTTTCCAATCCCGAATTTTTAAGAGAAGGTTTTGCCGTTGAAGATTCCATGAATCCTGCAAGAGTAGTTGTAGGAGCAAGTTCTGAAAGAGCGAGAGATATTATGGCTAAAATTTACCAGCCATTTACGAATACCGGTATTCCGATTATTTTTATGGATGAAAAATCATCGGAACTTACAAAGTATGCCGCCAATTCATTTCTGGCAGTAAAAATTACCTTTATGAATGAAATCGCCAACTACTGTGAAAAAGTAGGCGCTGATGTAGATAAAGTAAGATTAGGAATGGGGAGTGATGACAGAATCGGACACAGGTTCCTCTTCCCGGGCATTGGGTATGGAGGAAGTTGCTTTCCTAAAGACGTAAAAGCTCTCATAAAATCCGGAAAACAGGAAGATTTCAACTTCCAGATTCTGGAAGCTACAGAAAATGTAAATACTTCACAAAAAGTAATTCTTGTCTCTGAAATTGAAAAATATTTTGGCGGAAATATAGAAGGAAAAAAGATTGCGATGTGGGGTCTTGCCTTCAAAGCCAATACAGATGATATCAGAGAAGCCTCTTCTTTGGACAACATTGCACTTCTATTGGAAAAAGGAGCAACAGTTGTGGCTTATGATGCAGTTGCCGAAGCCAATGTTCAAAAACTTTTGGGAGACAAAATTCAGTACGCCAAAGGAATGTATGATGCACTGGAAGATGTAGATGCTTTATTTATTGCTACAGAATGGCCGGAGTTCAAGAATCCTAATTTTGAGCTTATGGCTAAAAAAATGAAAAATAAAGTTATTTTTGACGGAAGAAACATGTATCCGTTAGAAATTCCAGAACAAAACGGATTCTATTATAAAAGTATAGGTAGGAAAACAATTACAAAATAAAGAAATGAAAAATATCATTATTACGGGGGGAGCAGGATTCATCGGATCCCATGTTGTAAGAGAATTTGTAAAAAACAATCCAGGAAGTATGATCATCAACCTTGATGCACTTACTTATGCCGGGAATTTAGAAAATCTAAAGGACATTGAAAATGAGCCTAACTATGTTTTCGAAAAAGCAGATATCACAAAACCTGAAGAACTAAGAAAAGTTTTTGAAAAATACAATCCGGATGCAGTTGTGCATTTGGCAGCAGAAAGCCACGTTGACAGAAGTATTACTGACCCAATGGCTTTTATTAACACCAACGTAAATGGAACAGCCAACCTTCTAAACCTTTGTAAGGAGTTCTGGACTTTAAACCCAGACCATACTCACGGAAGATTCCCTGATGAAAAAAGAACAAATCTATTCTATCATGTTTCCACTGACGAAGTATACGGAAGCTTAGGAGAAACAGGATTTTTCCTGGAAACTACGTCTTACGATCCTCAGTCTCCATATTCTGCCTCAAAAGCAGCATCTGACCACTTGGTAAGAGCCTATGGAAACACATACGGAATGCCGTTTATTGTATCCAATTGTTCTAATAACTATGGTCCCAACCATTTTCCAGAGAAATTGATTCCACTTTGTATTTCTAATATCATTAATGAAAGACCATTACCTATTTATGGAGATGGAAAATATACAAGAGACTGGCTATTTGTAATTGATCATGCGAGAGCTATTCATCAGATATTCAATGATGCTAAAACCGGAGAGACTTATAATATAGGAGGATTCAACGAATGGCAGAATATCGATCTTGTAAAAGAACTGATCAAACAAATGGATGCTAAATTAGGGAAACCGGAAGGTTATTCTGAAAAGCTAATCACTTTTGTAAAAGACAGACCCGGTCATGATAAGCGTTATGCTATTGATGCCAATAAATTAAACAAAGATTTAGGCTGGAAACCATCTGTAACATTTGAAGAAGGATTAGGAAAAACCATCGACTGGTATCTTGAAAATAAGGAATGGCTGGAAAATGTAACCAGCGGAGATTATCAAAAATACTACGAAAAACAGTATAACTAAAGAACAAATTCATAGTCATCAGCCATTTCAATTTCTGATGACTATGAATTTTCATTATATAGTTCATTCTCCTATAATATCAGTTATACCAGATGAAAATCTAAAAGAACTGATAAAGCTTCATAAAAAGATTGGTGACCCATTGTTCAAAAAGCCGCTCAATCTTTTAAGGAACTATTGATCTCAACATCAAAAACAATTGAACTATACAATTAGAGAATACCAAATAATAAGGAAAAAGATGAAAGGAATAATATTAGCCGGAGGATCCGGAACAAGACTTTACCCTCTAACCATTGCCGTAAGCAAGCAGTTGATGCCTGTTTATGACAAACCTATGATTTATTATCCACTATCCACTTTACTTTTAGCTGGAATTAAGGATATTCTGATTATTACTACTCCACATGACCAAGCTGGATTTATTAAATTATTGGGCGATGGCTCACAGATTGGCTGTAATATAGAATACGTTGTACAACCTAGCCCGGATGGGTTAGCACAAGCTTTCATTCTGGGAGAACAGTTTATTGGTAATGATCCCGCAGCACTTGTTTTAGGAGATAATATCTTTTATGGTTCTGAAATGGGAACTTTATTAAAAAACAAAACCAATCCGGACGGAGGTGTTGTTTTCGCTTATCATGTTGCTGATCCTGAAAGATATGGAGTTGTAGAATTTGATGATAATTTCAAAGCGATTTCCATTGAGGAGAAACCATTAAAACCTAAATCTAATTATGCAGTCCCTGGCCTATATTTTTATGACAACAATGTAGTGGAAATTGCCAAAAACATACAACCTTCTGCAAGAGGAGAGCTCGAAATTACAGACATTAATAATGTTTATTTGAAAAACGGAAAACTTGAAGTTGGAGTTCTAGATAGAGGTACGGCATGGCTGGATACGGGTACTTTTGATTCCCTTAATGATGCTTCAGAATTTGTAAGTGTTATTGAAAAGAGACAAGGCTTCAAGATTGGATGTATTGAAGAGATAGCATTCAGAAATAAATTCATCAACGAAGAGAAACTGCTGGAAACCGCCACAAAATATGGAAAAAGCGGCTACGGTGAGTACTTAAAAAAACTTGTTGGTCAATAATCACATCATTTATAAACTTTAAAAACTATTGGCTTTATAGTCAATAGTTTTTGTCATAATAACAAATATCAATATATTAGTTATTATTTTTTAGTTTTACGTAAACAATAACTTACCAACTAAAATACGGCAAGAATTAATTATTATAAATTTGTAAAAACTCACACTGATGAATGAACCACAGCAAAAGTGGACAGAAACCATTGAAGCGAATCATTCTTTACTTGATTTAAAACTCAAAGAAGTCTGGCGGTATAAAGATCTTATTTACATGTTTGTAAAGAGAGATTTCATATCAAGTTTCAAGCAAACCATTTTGGGCCCAATCTGGTTTTTTATAAATCCCATCTTTACAACAATCACCTATCTGATTATTTTTGGAAGATTTGCAAAACTACCTACAGATGGTGCTCCCGGTATCATATTTTATCTTTCTGGAGTTACTTTATGGAATTATTTCTCCGGAGCATTGCTGGGGACAACAGCAACCTTTACAGGGAATGCCAATATATTTGGTAAAGTCTATTTTCCAAGATTAGTAACCCCTATATCAATTGTCATTTCAAACCTGATGCGTTTAAGTGTACAATTTATTTTGTTCCTTATTGTATGGGGATATTATCTTATCAATCATGAAGTTTCTCCTAATTGGTGGATCTTAGCCACTCCTTTTTTATTAATCCTTATGGCCCTTTTTGCATTAGGAGTTGGAATGATATTTTCTGCACTTACTACAAAATATAAGGATTTAAGCATGCTTTTGACGTTTGGTATCAGCTTATATATGTATGCGACACCGGTAATTTATCCTGTGTCTATGCTTCCGGGATATTTCAAAAAGCTTGCAAAATTCAACCCATTAACAGGTATTTTTGAATGCTTCAAGTATGGCTGGCTAGGTGTGGGAGATTTTTCTCCGGTAATGCTGGTTGTCAGCACTATCATTATCCTGATTCTTCTGGTAATAGGAGTTATCACTTTTAACAAAGTAGAGAAGACCTTCATGGATACTGTCTAATTGAGATAAAAACACTAGAACAAAAAATTTAAAAACTGAAAAAAATGCTAGCTTTAAAAGCAGAAAACATATCAAAACAATACCGCCTGGGTGAAGTGGGAACAGGAACTCTTTCCCATGACCTCAACAGGTTTTGGCATAAGATAAGAGGCAAAGAAGATCCTTACTTAAAGATTGGTGAAGCCAATGACAGAGCTTCCAAAGGAAATTCTGACTACGTATGGTCACTCCGTGATATCAACTTTGAGATTGAACAAGGAGATGCGGTAGGAATCATTGGCAGAAACGGAGCCGGAAAATCAACATTGTTGAAACTGTTGAGTAAAGTAACCAAACCCACCACAGGAAAGATTTATACAAATGGCCGAATAGCATCTCTATTAGAGGTAGGGACCGGTTTTCACCCTGAAATGACAGGTCGGGAAAATGTATTTCTAAATGGCGCCATTCTGGGGATGACCAGAAAAGAAATTACCCGCAAATTTGATGAAATCGTAGACTTTTCAGGAGTTGAAAGATATATTGACACCCCTGTTAAAAGATATTCTTCGGGAATGTATGTGCGTCTTGCATTTGCAGTGGCAGCTCATCTTGAATCTGAAATTTTAATTGTAGACGAGGTTCTTGCAGTAGGTGACGCTGATTTCCAGAAAAAATGTTTAGGAAAAATGAATGATGTGGCTAAGGGAGAAGGCAGAACCATTCTTTTTGTAAGTCATAATATGACTGCTGTAAAAGAGCTTTGCAATAAAGGTATCCTTTTGACCCAGGGAGCTCTGGAATATGAAGGAGATATGCTGAGTACCATTATAGAATATCAAAAAAACAGCGCATCTACGTCTCATTATCAATACAACGGGAATCTTGATGATGCCATAGGGAATGAAAATATCAGAATAAAGGAATTTTCAGTCTCTGCGCAACATGGTGAACTTATTGATATTAATTCCGGGATAAGAGTTAAATTAGTATTTCATAATAACCGTCCCAATATCAATCTGGATGCAACATTTGAATTAAGAAACTATGAAGAACTTATTATCTTCCATGTAGGAAAAATTCTTAGTAAGAATCAGGATTCTAAAACAGGAGATTATTCTATTGAGTTTGATATTCCGGCAGGATTGTTAAATGCTGGGAATTACTACTTTAAATTGTTTTTCGGAAAAGACCAAACTGAAGCCCTATTTATTCTTGATAATTCTGTAGGATTTGAAGTCGAAAACGTAAAAGTAGGAAGCAAAATGCATGTGTACCCAGGAATTACAAGACCTAACTTTGACTATAATGTAAAAATGCCATGATACCCCAAATAATACAGTTTCCAAAAATATATGATAAGCGGGGAAACCTTTCGTTTCTTGAACACCCTAATCAACTTCCTTTTGAAATTGCCAGAACTTACTGGATCTATGATGTTCCGGGTGGAGAACTTAGAGGCAGTCATGCTTTTAAAGAGCAACAGGAAGTGATCATTGCTTTATCAGGAAGCCTTGATGTTGTCATCCATGATGGAAAGGAAGAAAAAGTGTATTCATTAAACCGTTCCTATTACGGGTTATACATTCCTAAAATGTATTGGAGGAGACTTGAAAATTTTTCAACCAACTCTCTGGCACTCATTGTTTCTGATAAATCGTATGATGAAAATGACTACATAAGAGATTTCGAAATCTTTAAACAGCTTACACATGAAGGATAAAGTTTCAGTTTTTGATTGCAGCGTCATCGATCTTGGCAAAATAGGTTTTGATGAAGGTAATCTTACAGTGGTTGAAAATGATTCTCATTTTCCTTTTAATGTAAAAAGAGTTTTTTATCTATATGATATTTCTGGTGGAGAAAGCCGGGGTGCACATTCCCATAAAGAATGTCATCAATTTCTGATTGCAGCCAGTGGAAGTTTTGAAGTATCACTGGATGACGGAAAATTTAAAAGACAGGTATTTCTTAATCGTCCCGATTTAGGATTACACATTCCACCGGGAATTTGGGCTTCAGAAATGAATTTTTCTTCAGGAGCTATTTGTCTGGTTTTGGCTTCTCATCACTATAATGAAAACGATTATGTGAGGGACTATGATACTTTTTTAAAAATACAAAATGGATTATAAAAAACACCCTTTGGCCGACGTCCAATCTGAGAATATTGGTGCAGAAACCATGATCTGGCAGTTTTGTGTTATTTTAAAAAATGCTAAAATTGGCAGCAACTGTAATATCAACTGCAATGTATTCATAGAGAATGATGTTGTCATTGGAGATAATGTGACAATAAAGCCTGGAGTTCAGGTATGGGATGGAGTTACTCTTGAGGATAATGTTTTTATTGGCCCTAATGTAACGTTTACCAATGACTTAATTCCTCGTTCTAAACAATATCCAATAGAATTCAGTAAAACTCTTGTGAAAAAAGGAGCTTCTATTGGAGCCAATGCAACCATCATTGCCGGTAATACCATTGGAGAAAATGCTTTAATCGGAGCAGGAAGTGTGATTACAAAAGATGTTCCACCCAACACCGTTTGGTTTGGAAATCCGGCAAAGCAAAAAGGAACTATTAATAATGGAGAAATAACATATACAAACACTCATGATTAAATTTTTAGATCTTCAGAAAATTAATTTAGAATACCAACATGAAATAGAGGCTAAACTCATTGATGTTTTCCGTTCCGGATGGTACTTGATGGGAAAAGAGCTTTCAAATTTTGAAACGAACCTTTCCAATTATATTGGTGCAAAACATGCCATTGGAGTAGCTAATGGTCTGGATGCCCTTCGTCTTATTCTTCGAGGCTATATTGAATTGGGAGTGATGAATCCCGGTGATGAAATTATTGTTCCCTCCAATACTTATATTGCCTCCATTCTTGCCATTTCGGATAATGGATTAATTCCCGTATTGGTAGAACCGGAAATCAATACTTATAATATTGATATTTCTAAAATTCAAGAAAAAATTACATCTAAAACAAAAGGCATTCTGCTTGTTCATTTACAAGGAAGAGTTGTTTTTTCAGATCAGCTTAAGGAAATAGCCAATCAACATCATCTTAAAATCATTGAAGATAATGCCCAGGCTATTGGTGCTGAATGGGATGGTATAAAATCCGGAAACCTTGGAGATGCAGCTGGGTTCAGTTTTTATCCTGGTAAAAACCTTGGAGCTTTGGGAGATGCAGGAGCAGTAACAACCAATGATGATGATCTGGCTAAAGCCATCAGAGCATTGGCAAACTATGGTTCCAATCAGAAATATGTCAATATTTATAAAGGATTAAACTCCAGATTGGATGAAATTCAGGCTGCCGTTTTGGATATAAAGCTTAAATATATTGATCGTGAAAATGAAGTAAGGAGAGCTATTGCCCAACGTTTCATCAATGAAATTACACATCCTGAAATCATTCTTCCTGAATATCCCGAAAATGAAAAAGAGCATGTATGGCATGTTTTTGTAATCAGATCATCAAAAAGAGATGAACTTCAGGCTTATCTTACGGAAAATGGAGTTCAAACCCTGATCCACTACCCTATTCCACCTCACAAACAGGAGGCCTATAAGGAATGGGAACAACTTTCGTTTCCCATCAGTGAAAAAATACATCAGGAAGTTCTAAGTCTTCCTATATCTTCTGTAATGAACGAGGAAGATATAACGACGATCATTAAAGCTATAAACAAGTTCTAAATGCCAAAAAGGAAAAGACTTTTATTTGTAACCAATTCATTACAAAAAGCGGGATCTGAAAAATATACTTTTGAAATAGTAAAGAATATAGATAAATCGCTGTTTGATGTGGAAGTATTGACCACTGCTGATGTTCATATAAATAAAAAATTTCCGCATGTTTATTATTTTGAACTCAAGAAATTAGGGATAAAGATTCACACAACTCTTTACAGACCGGGAGAAATTCAAGCGTCTTTCATCAATCGTCTTCCTCTCAAAAAAGTCTCCAATTATATTCTATTCAGAATTAACAGATATAGAAGAAGCAGTCTGTACCACAAAAGACTACGTAAGCTTTTTAGTTCTTTTGATGCGGTCATTCTGGTGGATGCTTTATTCTTTCATCATATAAAAAATAATCTTGATCCAGCTATCTACTTTGAAACACATTTGATGTGCCATCAGGCCCAGTTTAATAAGGATTTCAAAATTTATGATGCCTATGACAAAAATTCTACTGAATACAATTTTGTATATGCTGATGAATATCAATTAAGCGAAATAGAAGCCCAGGAAGTTAAAATAAAAAATACCTTTGGATTCCCATTATCAATCAATATTGATGAGTTGAATCCTGTAGATTACCACAAAATTGTGGAAAAAAAGGAGTTTAATATTGGGGTCTTTACAAGAATCAATCGAATAAAACCTATTGACAAGATTTTGGAAGCTTTTGAGATTTTAAAAAATTTAAATGCTGAAGTAAAACTTAAAATCTTTGGTCACATTCAAGATCCTGATTATCATAAAGAATTAATGGAGATCATCAAAAATAAAGGACTTAATCATCATATTTCCTTTGAAGGGCATGCTGAAAACATGTTGGAAGGAATTAAAGAAAAGAATGTTTCTCTTGCATGGATTGTTTCCATCTATGAATATGTAGGGTATGCTGCCACTGAATTATGTATGAATAATATCCCTATTATTCTGGATAATATTGATGGAAATAATTTAATAAAGCCTATTGACAATGAGACATCTATACCACCCTATTTTTTCACCCCTTCAGAACTGGCAAAACATACACACTATATTATATCCAACAATAAGTTAAAAGAGTTGCAACAGTTAGAAACAGATCAGTTTTTATCTTACCATAATCTTGAGAAAAATATAGGCCACTACGAACAGTACCTGCTAAACACACTTAAAAACAAAGAAGAAAAAATTTAATAAGTTATGACTCCCAAAGTATCTGTTATCGTCCCTTGTTACAATCAGGCTCAGTATCTTGATGAATGTCTTCAATCTGTTCTTGAACAGACACATCAAAACTGGGAGTGCATTATTGTCAATGACGGTTCTACAGATACCACTGAGGAAACAGCAAAAAAATGGATTACAAAAGACCCCCGATTCAGTTATGTTTACAAGGAAAACGGAGGGCTGTCTTCTGCAAGAAATGCAGGACTAGAAAAAGCACAGGGAGATTACATTCAGTTTTTAGATAGTGATGATATGATTCATCGTGAAAAATTTTCCAAAAGCCTGATTCATCATTCAGAATGCCCGTTAATGGTAAGCCAATTTACCATTTACAGAAATCATATCCATGACCCCGGCTACAACCGTGTAGAGCAGGAATACCTCTCTTTTGAAGGCATTGTGTTCGGATGGGATTTAAAATTTAGTATCCCGATTCACTGTTCACTGATATCTAAAGAGCTCCTTAAAGGATTTCTTTTTGATACATCTTTAACAAGCTGTGAAGACTGGCTGATGTGGATTTATGTCATGAAAGATAATCCAAAGGTTTTTCTTGTAGATGAACCACTAGCCCATTATCGTAAAGAAGACAATAATAGCAGTATGTCTTCAGACCTTTACAAAATTCTTCATCAGAGAATCAAAATCCTACCTATATTAAAAAAACTATATGGTGATGATCTTCATGACCGGCTAGCCTATCACATCATTGATGTACGCTCTTCTCAATTTATTGAAATGAGATCCGAATTCTATAAGATAACAGGCGGCAGATTGATATCCGGCTATCTGAATTTCAAAAAATATTATTATAAACTTTTTCAAAAAAAGAACTAAAACTGGATTTTGCTATAAAAAGATATTCCGTTTCCGTTATATAAAATTTTAATATCTTCAACCGATGAAAATATCCGTGGCCCTCTGTACCTATAACGGGGAAAAATATATCGCAGAACAGCTGGAAAGTATTCTCAAGCAGGAAAAATCTGTCTACGAAATCATCATCTGTGATGATGGTTCTACCGATGATACTTTTAGGATTATTTCTCGTTATGAAAATCAGTTTCCGGAAATCATTAAAGTGTATCAGAATTCGGAGAACCTAGGTTACGTAGGTAATTTTGAAAAAGCGATGAGCCTTTGTACCGGAGACCTTATTTGCCTTTGTGATCAAGATGACCGATGGTTTACCAATAAAACCGCTGCAATTGCTGAAATTTTTGAAAAGCACCCTCCTATTGATATTGTATGTCATAACATTAAACTTTTTGGAGAGGCAATTGATCCTTCGGAATCAATTACCTATTGGGATCTGGATTCAACCCATCCAAATACATTAACACAGCCTCAAGATATTATCAAAAGAATCTTATATCAGGGTAATATATTTCCAGGTATGAGTATGGCTATCAGAAATACATTTTTGAAGGAACACCTTCCTTTGAAAAAAATCAATCCGGTAATCATTCACGATTATGAACTGCTGTTACTGGCTGCAGATAAAGATGCCGTTTGGACGGAAGACCAAATTTTAGGAGAATACCGCATACATCCCAAACAAAGTATCGGTTACAAAACATTTTCTCATTTTAAAGGTTCTGAAAAACAAATCATTTCACGAGAAACATTATTTACGATATTTAAAAGACATCCTTTTGTAAAAAACACGATTAAAGATCTCAACCTTAATGCTGATCTTGAAAAAGGGCATATCCTATATTGCCTTGAACAGTATAAAAATTATCTCAAAAATATTCCTTTTTTGGAGCGGGTAATCACCAAAATCAAAATGAAATACTATTTTCATATATTTGATTACCTGAAATAAATAATTCATATTTTTTATATGAGATATTGTTCCTCCTATAACACAATTAATGAACCCACTAACATATGATTATTGGTAACGGTATTATAGCAAACGCTGTAAAACATTATGACAGAGAAGATATTATTTTTTTTGCATCTGGAGTATCAAACTCCCTGGAGACACGAGCATCAGAATTTGAAAGAGAATTTTCTCTTTTAAAAGCCGTCTATGAAAACAACCGTGAAAAGAAACTGATCTATTTTTCTACCCTGAGCATTCATGACCAATCCAAGCAAAACAGCCCTTATGTTATTCATAAAAAAGAAATTGAAAATTATATAGAAAATAATATTGACCATTACCTCATCCTGAGAATTGGCAATATTGTAGGCAAAGGCGGAAATCCCAATACTCTTTTCAATTTTCTTAAAACACAGATTGCCTGCAACAAGGAATTTACTCTACATCTTAAAGCCAGAAGGCTTCTTTTAGATATTGAAGACATCTGCAGATTTGTAGAATCTCATGGCTTACAAGCGGATAATAAAACCATCAATTTTTCTTTTCCATACTATTATGATTTAAAGGAAATCATCAATGCTATTGAAAAAGAAACCGATAAAAAAGGACTTTATCAAGAGGCTGATGAAGGGGATTTTTACACCATAGATTTTGATGAAGATATCTTAGCTTTTTTCTCTGAAAAAAAACCGACAGAATATTTAGAAACCCTAACCAGAAAGTATATTTAAAATGGCCAGTATTTATGTTATTATTGTTACATATAATGCCATGCAATGGGCAGAAAGATGTTTTACAAGCTTAAGACATTCTTCTATCCCTGTTCAATGCATTACTATAGACAATGGTTCTACTGATGGAACGCAGGAATATATAACTACTCATTTTCCTGAAGTTGATTTTATACAGTCTGCTGAAAATCTTGGGTTTGGAAAAGCCAATAATTTAGGAATTGAAAAAGCCTATAAAGAAGGCGCTGATTTTTTCTACCTGATGAATCAGGATGCCTGGATCTATCCAGATAGCTTTCAACAGATTTTGGATGTGTATAATAATTACCCTGATCATAGGCAGATCGGGATTTTAAGTCCTATGCATCTTGACGGGAGCGAGAAAAAGTTTGATCTCCATTTTGAAGACTACCTTGCCAAAGACCTAAGGAATAACCGGATGCTTTCAGACATCTATTTTGGCGAAAAAAAGGCATATTATGAAATTCGCTTTGTAAATGCAGCACACTGGTGTATTCCCAGAGGTATTATTGAAAAAGTAGGCGGTTTTAATCCTTATTTCTTTCATGGTGCTGAAGATTATGAATACGTTAACCGTATAACTTATTTCGGACTCAAAATACTAGTATGCTCTCAAAGCAAAGTGGTACATGATACCGTACAGTCCTTTTATAAAGAAGAACCTAAGAATAAAGAGGAGCTGCTGCAGAATAAAAGGCTTTCCATGATTATGCAGCGGGAAACAAAGTACCTTGATCTTAATTATCCTTACGATACTAAAAGAGAGAAAAAAGCTCTATTTTCTTTTGCCCTTAAAATGGGAGCTAAAGGAAATAGGAGCGAGTATAAATTTTATATGGAGCAGTATAAATATTTCTCCGAAAAATTTAATGAGATTGAAACAGCTCGAAAAACAGCAATGACCGCTCAACACCCATTCCTGAATATTTAAAAAGAATGAATATGGAGAAACTCCCTATAAGTATCTGCATTCTTTCCTGGAAAACAGGAAAAACACTGAGGAATACCCTGAAGTCTTATCAGAAGTATGGTCTTTTGGATATGATTGATGATATTGTCATTCTTTTTCAGGAAGTAAGTGAGTCCGATAAAAAACTGGCTGATCAATATAAAATCAGGTATATAGGATTAAAAGATAATATCGGTATTGGAAAAGGCATGAAAACGCTGGCTGAGAATGCAGTCTGTGAAAATATTCTTTTTCTGGAGCATGACTTCGAACTCGTTGAAAATAAGGAAACCGTATTTTCCCGTCTCCAAAGCGGATTAAAAATGCTTGACAATGGTTTTGATGTAGTCCGATACCGCAGCAGAAATACGCCGGGTTACCCTCTTATTTCCATCAGACATAAAGGAAATGAGCTGAATTATTATGACGACTGGCATGAGTGTACATCACCTCATCTTCTTGAATCTTTACATTGGCTGGATCCTGCCAAAGAGTTCCCTGATAAAATACAAAAACAAGGTGAGTACTTTATCACCACCTCACGTTGGGCCAACTGGACCAATAATCCTTATCTTGTCAGAAAAAGATTCTTGCTTGAGACTATTATTCCTTTCTCTGGAGAAACAGCTTCACTGGAAAGAAATATTGCAGCCTGGTGGGTAAAACAAAATTTCAGGATTGCGCAAGGAGAAGGACTTTTTAAACATAATGACCTTACCAAGTATCCAAAGAAAACCATTATTCAGAAAATAGCGCGAAGGCTGAAAAATATATTTAAATAACACAACATCAAGATGAAAATTCTTTTCCATGAGGATGAACTCAACTACAGAGGAACTTCCATTGCAGTATATGATTACGCAGATTTCAATGAAAGATATCTGGGAAATGAATCTATAATTGTATACAATAAAAATTCAAAGACCAATCATCCATTAGGCATTGAAAAGTTTGAAAAAAGATTCCGGGTACATGGCTACTCAGATTTCAATGAGGTGGATCAGCTTATCCGGGAGGATAATATAGACCTTTTTTATGCCATCAAAAATGGAAATATCGATGGAATAGATACCAAGGAATGTAAATCTGTAATTCATAGCGTTTTTAAACATTTTGAACCCCATGGAGATGTTTACGCCTATGTTTCCGAATGGCTAAGCCAGGAAATGACGGGTTCAAAATATCCTTATGTCCCTCACATGGTTAATTTCGATATCCAAACCCATGAGGACCTGAGAGCAGAACTCAATATTCCCAAAAAAGCCAAGGTTTTTGGATATTACGGAGGCCATATCAGCTTCAATATTCTTTTTGCCCAGCACACGATCGAAAAGATTGCTTCAAAATATAAGGATGTCTATTTTATTTTTATGGGGGTAAATTCTTTCGTTAAAAAGAAATGGTGGAAGTCTTCTCCCTCTAATATTATATTTCTGCCTCCCAGTTCAGATATTATCATGAAGCAAAAATTTATCAATACCTGTGATGCTTTGCTTCATGCCCGCGAAAGAGGAGAAACCTTTGGGATCACAGTTGCTGAATTTGCCATTATGGGAAAACCGGTCATTGCTTTTGCGAATCCTCCGGAGAAAGCACATATTACGCATTTAAAGGATCAAGCCTATTATTATAACGACAGTAAAGAGCTGCAAAACATTATTTTGGATACAGAACTTACCTTATCGGCAAAAGAACTCTATGAAAAGTTTTTGCCTCATCCGGTAATGGATACTTTTAAAAAAGTTTTTATTGACTAAAAGCATCATCTAAAATCTGATAACAAATAATTATGAAAACAAAAATCGTCAACTCTTTCATAGGATTGATATTTCTCATTTACTATTGTATCTGTATTTACAACAGTTATCTTCAGCTCGTATTTCATAAAAATGGCTGGTATCTCGGTGAATGGCTAATCAACTATCAGGATGGCGGATTCAAAAGAAGAGGGCTTTTTGGAAGCTTGTTTATTCTTTTCAATGAACTTACAGCAATCAAACTTGAATTCATTGTATTTGCCTTTGTATCTATAGTATATGCAGTTTTTTTCACTTTATTAATTCAGTTGTTCCTACAGAAGAAAAATACGCTTCTTACAATCAGTATTCTGCTACTTCCGGCAGGAATGGGAATGCTTTTTAAGGATCCAACGATTATTGCTAAAAAAGAAATCCTTATTTTCCTTCTGTATCTGCTCTATTTTCTTTGGCTTGAATCTAAAAAAACAGTAAAAGATATTGCAGTTACATTTTTTATTATTCTCGCGATTCTCAATCATGAAGCTGCATTCTTTTTTATACCTTTTGTAAGTTTCACCTATTTTATCAAGGATCATGCTCCTGCGAGCACCAAACTAAAAAAAATAATCTTTTATCATTTAGCTCCTGCCGCTGTTGTTATGTTGCTGCTGTATCAGTTTGGATACAGTATAAGCACTCCAAACTCTATTCAATTTCTGCAGGAACATGGGCTCTCTCTAGTACTTAAAGGCATTTATGGATATGATCCTAACTATAACGTTCTTAACTTCTATAAAGCTCATTCATATGGTTATATCACCTACCTCATCAGTTTATTTTTTGCCTCTGCAACATTTTATATTTATTGCAGATCAAACCAAATCAGTATTAATAAGAAGTTTCTGATTATACAGGCTGTTTTCCTTATTCCTTTATTCTATATGGCTTATGATTGGGGGAGATGGATCAATATTTTCTTTACCTTATTAACCATCTTTATCGCTGGTGAACAGCAAATGGCCAGTTCATTGAAAAAAGATATTACAGCTGTTGTATTGATTCTATTTAATTCACTTTGGAGAATGCTGCTTTTTACGGCCGGCTTTCTTACCATTCCTGCCGTAGATTCCATTATAAAAAAACTGTATTATTTTATTTATTTTAAACTGTCTTAAAATAAATAGACTCAACTTTGTTTAGATCATGAACATGAAAGCAAGAATAGTTAATTATATAGTAGGCTTACTATTTGCCATTTACTACTACGTAAGTATTACAACCTCTTATACCCTCATCGTCGTTAAAAAAGGAGGCTGGTGTTTTGGAGACTGGATCATCAATTACCAGGATGGAGGGTTCAAAAGAAGAGGCCTTTTCGGAACTTTATTTATGGGGATTAATGAGCTTACTCATATTAATCTTGAATACATTGTATTTGCATTTGTAGCTTTATTGTATACCGGAATTTTTTATCTTTTGTTCAGACTCTTCTGGAATGAAAAAAACAATCTTCTGGTCATTGCATTAATTCTGCTTCCTGTAGGCTTTGGGATGATGGTAAAAGATCCTAATATTGCCACCAGAAAGGAAATGTTGTTCTTTTTCCTGTATCTTCTTTACATCTTATGTCTTCGTTCAAAGGTTACGATTAAAGATTTTACAATTACCATCTTTATCACTATTGCGCTTTTAACGCATGAGGCCGCTTATTTCTATTTGCCATTTGTTGGGATGGCTTATTTTATGAAAAATGAAGGCTCATCATTGGATAAGCTCAAAAAAATACTACTCTATCAGTTTCTGCCTGCAACTATTCTTATGATCATCCTTTATAAATTTGGGATTGGTTTAAAGACAGAAAATACAATACATTTCTTTAAAGAACATGGTCTAATTCTTGAAGAAATGGGAATTTTTGATTATGATCCCAACTATGATGTTCTTGGGTATTACCAATCCCATTCTTATGACTATCAAACCTATGGAATAAGTATTTTGCTGGGTGCATTAACAGTTTATCTCTACTGCAAATTCAATAAAATTAAAATCAATACCCTGTTCCTGATCATACAGGTTCTATTTTTAATTCCATTGTTCTATCTGGCCGTGGACTGGGGACGATGGGTGAACATTTTCTTTTCACTTTTAACCATATTTATTGCTGCTGAACAAAGAACTATTCTAAGCAAGAAACAGGAAATCATTGCGGTCATATTAATTTTATTTAATCTTTCATGGAGAATGATGCTGATGACCCAGGGATTCTTAACTTTCCCTCAATTTGATGACCTTCTTAAGCAAGTATACTATTTTTTGTATTTTAGAATCACTAATTTGCTATAAGATCATGGATTATTAATCAATCCTGAATAAAAACATGACAATAAAAATGCCTCAGCCTCAGATTCATATTATCATTGTTACCTACAACGCCATGAAATGGGCAGAACGATGCTTTAAGAGCCTAAGAAAATCATCTGTCCCTGTAAAATGTAATGTAATAGACAACGGATCTACGGATGGGACTCAGGAATACATCAAAACGAATTTCCCTGAAGTAGATTTCATCCAATCTGAATCTAATCTTGGATTCGGGAAGGCTAATAATATAGGCATTGAAAAGGCATATAAAGACGGTGCTGATTTCTTTTATCTGATGAATCAGGATGCATGGCTTTATGAAAACAGTATGGAAAAAATGCTGGAAGTATATAACAGTCATCCTAATCAGAACGAAATTGGTATCATAAGCCCTATTCATGTAGATGGTTCAGAAAAATACCTCGATATTTTCCTGGACCAGTATATTGCTAAGAATTACGAAAAAACAAGAATGATTTCCGATCTGTATTTCCAAACCCTAAAATCTTATTATGAGATTCATTTTGTGAATGCCGCTCATTGGCTGCTTCCAAAGAAAACCATAGAAACCATAGGTGGCTTTAATCCTTATTTTTTCCATTATGGTGAAGATGATGAATATGTTAACAGAGTTCATTTTCATCAAAAGAAAGTCTTGCTTGTTCCGGGAAGTAAAGTGGTTCATGATGGTGTGCAGCTTCTCCATAAAATAGACTTCACCAAATACGAAGATGTTCGTATAGAAATCAACACGCTGAACCCGAGTCTACCAAATGCGCTGCGATCAGAAAAGAAATCACTGAAAAAAAGTATGTTTAAAAACTTTATAACTGGAGATTTCAACAAGTATAAAGAACTGTCTCAGAAATATCAAAAAATTGCAAGAGACAGTGAAAAGTTAACCGTTTTACGAAGTCAATTGATTCAATCAGGCCCTACTTTTCTGAATCTATCGTAAATTAGCTGTACAAAAAGTAAAAATTAATGATGAAAAATAATATATTATGTGTGGAATAGCGGGAATTATAAGCAGAAATGCAAGGAATTACCAAGAGGAAATTCGAAAAATGACAGACTCATTGGTTCACCGTGGTCCGGATTCTTCTCACTATGAATTTTATGAAAATGCCGCACTGGGCCACCGCAGACTTTCTATTATAGATTTATCTGACAATGGAAAGCAGCCCATGTTCTCCAATACTAAGAACGAATGTATTGTCCTGAATGGGGAAATCTACGGATATCAGGATATCAAAAGACAATATTCTGAATATCCTTATCACGGAGGTTCTGATACGGAGGTTATTCTTGCCATGTACCAAAGAAAGCAAGAAAATCTCATCAACGATCTTCCGGGAATGTTTGCATTTGCGATTTGGGACGAACAAAAACAGCAGTTATTCTGTGCGAGAGACCGTTTTGGAGAAAAGCCTTTTTATTATGCTATTGGTAACAACAATGAATTTATTTTTGCTTCAGAAATCAAAGCCATTTTAGCTTCAGGGCTTATTCAACCTAAAATAAGTACCCAGGGGCTCTCCCATTATCTTCAATATGGATATGTAAGTTCTGATCAGAGTATTTATAGTAATATTTTCACCCTTCCACCAGCACATCAGCTGATTTGGAAAGATGGGAAATTCACAGTTTCACGTTATTATAGCCTGCCGGCAAAAGATAGAGTAATTGGTCTTTCTGATGCTAAAGAAGAATTTCTATATCTGTTGAAAAATGCAGTAAAAAAGCAGCTTATTGCAGATGTAGAAGTTGGAAGCTTCCTGAGTGGAGGATTAGACTCTTCATCTGTTGTTGCGCTGGTAGATGAATTCTTGCCTCATCAGACTACTATTAGCTTCGGATATGATCATAAAGACAATGAACTGAAGTATGCCAAAGAAATTGCTGATAAATACAAAACCAATCATATTGAGGTTCATGAGAAGAAATCTGATTTGGTTACCTCTCTTTTAAAAATATCGCCTTTTTTTGATGAACCTTTTGCCGATGCCTCCTTTATCCCTCATTATGAAATATGCAGAGCAGCCAGAAAGAATCTTACGGTTGTATTGTCCGGTGATGTAGGAGATGAGCTATTCGGAGGGTATCATTTCTATACCGTTGAAAATAAATTAAAAAAGCATTTCAGCTATAGGAATATTATTGCTCAGTTTGGATTAAAACTCTATCAGCAAATAAAGCCTACCTCGTTTCTTACTCGTAAAAATATGGAGTTTTCATCTATAATGGATTTTCATCTGAATGATGTAAGAAATGCTTTTAATAAGAAAGAACGTGACCTTCTTGGAGTTTCTTCTGATTACCTGCAGACTTATAGTTTTACTCCCAATCCGGACTCTCTGAACGATATCATGAGAATAGATTTGGAAAATTATGTTCCTGCTAATATGATGGTAAAGTCTGACCGAATGGCAATGGCTAATTCTTTAGAAGTAAGGACTCCCTTCCTGGATCTCGACTTTGCTGAATTTTGTATCCAATTACCGGATCAGCTGAAACTTAATGACAATAATGATAAAATCATTCTTCGAGAGGCCATGGGTTCTTACTGGACAGAAACTATCAGGTCACGCCATAAACAAGGATTTGGGCTTGGAGTAAAAAATTGGTTTGCAGAAGAAAATCTAATGACCCTTTCCAATGACCTGCTAAAAGATCCGAATCATAAAGTATTTAATTTTATTGATTTTAAAGCAGCTCAGAGCTTCCTTGACAAGGATGAAAGACATTGGAATCTTTTACAGCTTGCTTTATGGGCTGATAATAATAAATTATATTTATAAAACTATAATTATTTTTAAAACACAAGCCTAAAAAAAATCTTATGCCAAATTACTTAAAATCCCTTCAGAGTATATTGTTTAAAGAGAAGCCAATCAGCTTTATCAAAAGAAAGCTGAATATATCGTATCTTGATAACCGTAAGCTCTTCACCATTCATTATAACAATAGAAAAACCAAGATTTATCTTAATAAAAAATTTGGTTTTGTAGATCTCTATATTTTTGAAAATGGTATTTATGAGAAATATATTATTGATGATATAAGATCTGTTCTTACCAAAGACAAAGTATTATTGGATATAGGCGCCAATATTGGTCAGCACAGCTTGCTTTTGGCTCCTTACTGCAAACAGATTTATTCATTTGAGCCCATTCCGGATGTCTATCATGAATTTAATGAAAGCATTAAAAAAAATAATTACCATAACATCAAACTATTCAATATAGCAATTGGAGGATCCTCAGCTGTAAAATCATTTAACTATGTTGCAGGACATGCGGGAATGAGTTCGTTTATTGAAACCAAAAATCCTGGAAAAAAATTGATCAATGTGCAGATAGAACCTCTGAAAAAGATGATATCCGATGCAACGTTTGATGTTGTTAAAATGGATGTTGAGGGATATGAAGCTGTTGTCATTCTGGAAAATAAAGATATTTTCTTAAAAAACAGACCTATTTTTTTTATGGAGTTTTGCCCATCCGCCATTGATGAACAGGGAGACCATACCTCTCAGGACTTGCTTCAATTCTTTTTTGACAATAATTTTAAAGTATACAGCAGAATATATGGAAAAGATTTTTTTACCATCAGCCCGGAGCTGTTCGTTAATGATAACCTAATTATCACTCCCCTTTAGGCTCATGAAAATATCAGTAATTATTCCCGTATACAATGCAGAAAAATACATTTCTAAAGCGGTAGAATCAGCTTTACAGCTTGACGAAGTATATGAAGTGATTTTAATAGAAGATCAATCACCAGATAATGCACTACAGGTCTGTCGTGAACTGACTCAAAGGTATGATAAAATAAAACTCTTTCAACACCCTGATCATGGAAATCATGGTGCAGGAGCCAGCAGGAACCTTGGAATAGAAAAAGCTAGCGGAGATTTTATTGCATTTTTGGATGCAGACGACTATTATCTTTCTAACCGTTTTGATTCTGAAAAAGAACTTTTCAAAGACCCAAAGATAGATGGTGTTTTCAATGCGATAGGTACAGAATATCTTACTGAGAAAGGAAAAGAAGAGTTTCAGTCTAAATTTAAAGAAGTATCACTGAGCACAGTTAATTATCCTGCAGAAGGAGAAGAAGTATTCAAAGGGCTTTTAAGTTTAACAACTAAAACTTTCGGTACATCTTTTCATCTTAATTCGCTTACTATAAGAAAGGCTTCTTTGGAACGAAGCCACCTTCGTTTTAATGAGGACCTTCGTGTACATCAGGATTCAGATTTTATTATCAAACTGTCCTACCACTGTCATTTAAAAACAGGCAATATAACAGAAGCTGTTGCCATGAGAGGTATTCATGATAATAACAGAATCACTAAAATTGTAAAATATTCACCACAATATAACCAGAGGCAATTTCTTTTATGGCAATCCCTTAATCAATGGGCGGTTTCCCATCAGATTCCATCAGAACCTGGAAAAAGAATTTATTTACTATATAAATCATTTGATCTATCCTTAAAAAAAGGACTTGTCAAATACTATAATATTTTAGAGGAAGCCCTTAAAAATCCTGAAATATTAAAGACCAAATACCGTTTCACTTACTACAATAGATGAAAATGAAGATCTCAGTAATTATTCCTGTATATAATGCGGAAAAATATATATCAAAAGCAGTAGAATCTGCCTTACAACTCAATGAAGTCTATGAAGTGATTTTAATAGAAGACCAATCTCCAGATAATGCGCTTCAGATATGTACAGAATTGGCGAAAAAATATGATCAGGTAAAACTTTTCCAACATCCAGACCTGGAAAATCATGGTGCCGGAGCCAGCAGAAACCTCGGAATAGAAAAAGCAACTGGGGATTTCATCGCATTTCTGGATGCCGATGATTATTTTCTTCCCAATAGATTTACCGCTGAAAAAGAACTTTTTAAAGATTCAAAAATAGATGGAGTCTTTAATGCTATTGGTACCGAATATCTTACCGAAAAAGGGAGAGAAGAATTTATGTCTAATATCAACGACAGTGAACTTCTCACCGTTAACTATCCTGCAGAAGGAAATGAAGTATTCAGGGGATTACTGGGACTTACTCCCAAAGTTTTTGGTTCGTTCTTCACTTTAGATGCGCTTACTGTCAGAAGACATTCTATTGAATCTAAAAAATTAAGATTTAATGAAGCGCTGCGTCTTCATCAAGATTCAGATTTTATTATCAAACTGGCCCATCAATGCCATTTGAAATCCGGTATTATTGATATTCCCGTTGCCATGAGGGGAATGCATGATGACAACAGGATTTCCAAGATTGTAAGATACTCGCCACAATATAACCAGAGGCAATCTCTTTTCTGGAATTCGCTCTATGAATGGTCTAAATCTGTCTCACTGGAATCTGATGCTGCCCATCACATTTATCTCCAAAATAAGGCATTCGAACTTTCCTCAAAGAAAGGATTTTCCAAAGCAATAGGACTATTGTCAGCTATTATTAAAAATCCAAATATAGTAAGAACAAAATACAGATTCACTTATTTACATTCATAGTAAACTTTCCAAACTTGGGACTCTTTCACCTAAAATAAGACAAGATTATATAGAATAATTCTCACAGTAGGGGATTTTTATATTGCTTTTCTCACCTTTATTAGAAGAATTTTTAAAGAAAATCATTACTCTGATTACTTCTAAGGTATTTATCTGTCATTTTATGAAAAAAATAAAATCTTACTACCTTAAAATAAAATTAAAAGCTTAAATTTCGAATTCAAAAGGTACTAATAAAGCACAATTATAATTCTAAATTTATTGTAAAAAGGAGAAAAATGAGGATCTCAGTAGTTATTCCCGTTTATAATGCAGAAAAGTTTGTTTCTCAGGCAGTAGACTCTGTGCTTCAGTTTGATGAAGTTCACGAAATTATTCTTGTTGAAGATGAATCTCCAGATAATGCATTACAAATCTGTCAGCAGTTAGCAGAAAAACATGAAAGAGTAAAACTCTACCAACACCCGGATAAAAAAAACCATGGTGCTGGCCCCAGCAGGAATTTGGGGATTGAAAAATCAACCGGTGATCTTATCGCTTTTCTTGATGCAGACGACTATTTCCTACCCAATAGATTTGATGCAGAAAAAGAATTATTTAAAGATCCGAAAGTAGAGGGTGTTTATGGAGCCCTTGGCGTTCATTATTATTCAGCAAAAGCAAAAGAACAATATTATCAATTGTTTGGGGATAGACTAACGACAGTATATAAAAAATATGACCCCAAAGATGTTTTCCCTGGCCAGCTTCATATGCTGGGACCTTTCGGACTCTTTAGCATTGATACTTTAACGATTCGCAGAGAATCTTTGATGAATAAGGTGAACACTTTATTTAAGCCCCATTTAAGACTTCATGAAGACACAGAATTCCTCTTCCGACTTTCTTATTATCTCGATCTGTATCCCGGTATTCTTGACGAAGCTATCGCTATAAGAGGTGTACATGAAAATAATAGAATAACAAAGGTAGACCTTCGGGTCATAGATCCTTCCGTCTCCCGTGCCATGCTTTGGAAAGAAGTTGATCTTTGGTCCCAGACCGAAAGTGATATCTCTGAAGACGTTAAGGTCCATATCAAAAGGATGTACAGAAGTTTTGAAATTGCAAAAGCTCCTTTATTAAAAAAATGGGGAATGATTATCAGGTATTTCTTTACTGATTATAAAAGTATAAGGTCTGGATTATACAATATTAATTTCCGGCATTCATTAATTTCTTAAAACCGAAAACCATATCCCAGAGCTAGAATTCAAATATCACCCAAATCCCTTTATTCGGCAGACTTTTTGAATTAAAAACTTCAGCAAACAACATCTCAACTTTTTCAGCTAAAAAAATAGAGATAAGTCTTTATAATTAACTATCTTGCAATGCTTTTGCACACACAAATGATATAAAAAGTTAAGTAGACAAAAAAATGAAAATTTCAGTAATTATTCCCGTTTACAACGCCGAAAAATATGTTTCTCAAGCAGTGGAATCTGCTCTTCAGTTTGATGAAGTTTATGAAGTCATTCTTATAGAAGACAAATCACCGGATCATGCTCTAGAGGTATGTAAACAACTTGCCGAAAAATATGACAGAGTAAAGCTTTATCAACATCCTGATAAAGGAAATCATGGCGCGGGTCCTACGAGAAACTTAGGAATAGAAAAATCCACGGGTGATTTTATTTCTTTTCTGGATGCAGATGACTATTTCCTACCCAATAGATTTGATGCAGAAAGAGAACTTTTTAAAAGACCTGAAGTAGAAGGCGTTTATGGTGCTCTTGGCGTTCATTATTACACTGAAAAAGCAAAAGAACAATATTACTCTATATTCGGAGATCGGTTAACTACTGTTTATAAAAGACATGAGCCTAAAGATGTTTTTCTGGGGCAAGTTTATATGCTGGGAAGTTTTGGACTGTTCAGTATTGATGCTTTAACCATCCGCAGGGATTCTTTAATGAAAAAAATGGATCCTTTATTTAAAGCTTCCCTGAGACTGCATCAGGATACGGAATTCTTATTAAGACTGTCTTATTATCTTAATCTCTATCCCGGAATTTTAGATAAAGCTGTGGCTGTAAGAGGTGTACATGAGGACAACAGAATTACCTTGGTAGATTCAAAAAAGGTAAATCCTGCTACTACCCGTGTCCTATTATGGAAAGAAGTAGATGCCTGGGCTGAAAACGAAGGTACCCTACCAGAAAATATAAAGCTTCATATTAAAAGAATGTACCGCAGTTTTCAGATTGCCAATTCTCCTGGTTCAAAAAAATGGGGAATGATCCTGAAATATCTTGTAACAGATTATAAAAGCATCCGGTCTGGAATCTATAACATTAACTTTAGGAATAATTTACTCTAACTTTATCCTATTTACCTCTACTAGCAATGATAGAGTCTGCAATGCGGGAAGAAATTTTCCTGCTTGAGTCTTTATACAAATGATTCCCATCTGTGTAATCATATTCAGCATAATTTCCTGAGAAATCAAAAAACCTCACATTTTGTTTCCTTCCTATATCTCTCATCAATGTATTGAAATGAGGATACTTTTTATTTTCTATATTGGTAAGACCTTTAGATGTAGGAAGACGTACCAGATAAACCTTACCTTTGGTCCTCAAATAATTAATCATTTCATTAATGGCTTTGAGACGTTCCGGTGACAATTCTACTGTATTGGCCAAGTCTCTGTAAAACGCTTCCTTTGTATTGGTTCTATACACAACAGTGTCTTTCTGCATATTTATAGTGACCTCCAGCCAGCCATCAGGATGAAGAAAGGTATTGGACCTTCCCGATTCTGCTCTTTCAGTATAAATTTTAAACCAGCTTCTTGTATAATGCTTCAGCAGATATTCATAATTGGGTGAACGGTCATAAAAATACATATCGTTCAATGGAGAATGCTCTTCAGGAAAATCTTTTTCCTTTTTGATTTGTTTATTTAATGATAAATTCCATGGACTCACTGTCAAGATAAAAATTCCATTTTTAGTTTCAGGATCTAATTTTCTTTTTAACGCTTTAAAATAAACCTGTCCATAAGGAGATTCTACAATATTCAAAGAAAAATTATCAAAATTGGCAGAAAGCTTGGTTTTCAATACTCCAGGAACGACTCCTTGAGAACCACGCGAATCTCCCAATATCATATTTTTTGGTTTTTTAACCGCAAAATGCATATAATTATCATCCGTATTACCGTCTGCATAAGATCCAAGAACTGCCAATACAGTAAGTACTGCAACAAAATAAGGCACTATTTTAATTAAAAATTTCTTCATGCTAAAACTGAAAATAAATAAATTCATTATTCCCGAAGTTGGCATAACGGAGAATGATATACATAACAACCAGATAAAAAATACGTCTTATCCAAGGGTTAAATCTTTTAATTTCTAACCCGTGGAATCTTTCCCTGTTGATCCATTCTATAATGATCATCAAGCCAATCAGTGCCAATACTTTTACCGGTAATGTATGCGGGATAGAGAGCAATTCACGACTGAAAATTCTACCGATATAGTGAATCGCCTGAGCTACAGATTCAGCTCTGAAAAAAATCCATGCAATACAGGTGATCAGGAAGGTGATCAGAATTTGGAAGCATTCCCTAAACGATGGTAGAAGCTTCCCCTGGCCCGCTACTTCCATATTCTGACGGTTTTTATTCATAATAAGCAAAGGCATAAAGTACAATGCATTGAGACCGCCCCAGATCATAAACGTCCAGTTTGCTCCATGCCAGAAGCCTGACACCAGGAAAATAATAAATGTGTTTCTGATTTTCATTGCAAGCCCGCCTTTACTTCCTCCTAATGGTATGTACAGATAATCTCTGAACCACGAGGAAAGTGAGATATGCCATCTTCGCCAGAATTCTGCAATGTCTCTGGAGAAATAAGGAAATGCAAAGTTTTTTAGCAGTTCAATCCCGAATAATCTTGAAACACCTAATGCAATATCTGAATATCCGGAGAAATCTCCATAGATCTGAAAGGCAAACAGTACAGTTCCTACAACAAGATTAACTGGGCTTTCCGTCTGGTAATTGTTAAATATTTCATTTACCAACGGTGCACAATTATCTGCAATGACCATTTTTTTGAAAAATCCCCATAAGATTTGCCGCATCCCATCCACTGCCTGCTCATAATTGAATACTCTCTCCCGCTGTATCTGGGGCAAAAGATGTGTAGCCCTTTCTATGGGCCCTGCCACAAGAAGAGGGAAATAGCTTACAAAAACAGCATAATCGGTAAAACTTCTCTCAGCCTTTATTCTTTTTTTATAAACGTCAATCACATACGACAGTCCATGAAAAGTATAAAACGAAATTCCTACAGGAAGTATAATATTGAGCAGCCACACATTGGCCTTGAAACCAAAGCCACTAAGAAGATCTGCAAAACTTTCGACAAAGAAATTATAATATTTGAAGAACCCCAGGAAACCGAGGTTAATGACAATACTTAAAGTAAGCCAGAATTTAGCTTCCCGATTGGTTTTGCTATTCTCTATTTTAATTCCTGATACGTAATCCAAGCCAATGGAAAACATCAGTAAAAAAAGAAACCGCCAATCCCAACAGGCATAAAAATAAAAGCTCGCCAATAACAGCAGCCTGTTCTGCTCCTGAAATTTTCTGTTGAAAACAAACCAATAGAGACAAAAGACTACTGGTAAAAAAATAAGAAATCCTATTGAGTTGAATAACATAGTGCTTAGAAGATATATGGATTATAGTACTTCTCTGAAACCTTTCGTTTCAGTTTTTATATTATTCTTAAAAAATACAAACATTAAGTTTTTCTCCGATAGAATACTCTTTATGAATTGGGGAACATTTATTATTTCAGTCATTGTGAGTGTTTTAAGTGACACAATTTGTTTTTCTGATCTTAATTAACCTGCTGACACTTTATCAGTGAATTTTGAGATTAAATTTACAATTCTTATTACTAAAGTGTTATATATAATCATTTTTTTCTAAAATATGCTATGATAAGCAGCTTACCATATTTTCGGCATTCTTATTTAATGAGATAAAACATCCTTTGCTACCACTGCAGAGAAGGCTTCAACAGATTTTTCATCCAAATGAACCTCATCCAGCCATTGATATGTACTATCCAATCCATTATAATTGATATAGGAAACTTTTGTTTTCGAAGCAACAGCTTGCATACGGCTATCAAAATCCGGGAATGCTTTTTCTTCTATAGAGTAAGCGACTTTATTCACAGGCATTCTTATGATCATCACTTTCCCGTGCCGATTAAGAAACTCAATCGTTTTTTCAAGATACAGAATCCGATTTTCAGATACTTTCAATCCGTCAATCCTTTCTTGAAATAATCTCATGTTTCTTTTGTTAGAAATCTCCTGCTTTTCCGGAGCCGTCTTTTTTATAATTTTCACATAATATCTTCCGTTATCCAAAATGGCAGGTCTTCCAACTATATTTTTCGGAGGCAGTATTTTTTTATTGAGCTCATTAGTAATAGAAGGCTCATAGCTTTCAAACAGATACTCAATATTAGGGTTTATGGCTACCATTGAAGTTTTTGCAACACTTTTATCGTTTTCAACATAGAACTCCGGGCTGTCCGGTTTCTTTTTATCTACCATTAAAGCGGTAGGCTCAACAGTAACAATAAAAACACCATCTTTCGTTTCCGGTTTTATTTTTTTCTCAATAGATTCCAGATATTTAGGCCCATAGGGAGAGTGTGCCCAAGTAAAGGAATAGTTATACATAGCAGTATTGGGATATTTGGAATGCAAGATGCTATCAATAGCAGCAGGATCCATCAATGCTGCCCTGGAACTGCCCAAAATAAAAGAGTTCTGCTGGGGCGATGTAAATCTTCTATAAAAATCATCTGAATGTTTTGATAAAAAACAGACAGCATATCCTAACACCGATAGCGGCAATATAGAAAATATTATCAATCTTAAAAGTGATTTTTTCATAATTCAAAGTAAACCTTAGCGTACTGTGTTTTTATATAGCTTCTGTTAATGCATTAAAACATAGCATACATAAATCCTTTAGGAGCAATATAAAACAGAAAAACCAAAAACACCAGTACATAATAAAATCCCCATCGTAAAAAGATATTTTTCTTCACAAAAATCTCCTTAATCGCATATTCTTTATCTCTATTCCCCCACTCTAGCAATACCATAAATACCATTACCAGTATAACTTCTTTCTGGATTGGGAAATTGGGCAACTGGAAAAATGATAAGGAGAAAATTCCCTGATAATATTTAGCAGCCATTTCCATATCTTTAGAAAAGAAAAGAATCATCAATAAAGTAAAAAGAATAAATGTTACAGGAATATTCTTTAATTCCTCCTTTGTGGGGATGAAGTTGTTAGATGTTTTAATCTTTTTATTCATTTTTCCACTCAGAATCAATGGAATAAACATAATACCACTTACCAATCCATGAACGATGTAATGCCATTCTGCACCATGCCAGAACCCCACTACCAAAAAATTGATGATGATGGCCATAATCAGTCCATATTTCTCATAATCTCTGAAGTGAATGGATAAAGGCGTAAAAACATACTCCGTAAGCCATGAAGTTAAAGAAATATGCCACCTTCTCCAGTAGTCGGCAACATTTTGTGCAAACAACGGATAATTAAAGTTCGGCTGAATTTTAATCCCCAGCAGCTTAGAAATACCTATAGCCATATCAGTGTATCCTGAGAAATCAGAATATAGCTGGATAAAATACAATACAGCTCCAACCAATAAAGCACTTCCGTTTAAGGTATGATAGGACTCAAATAGCTGAGAAGTAATTCCAGCAATATTATCTGCTACCACCAGCTTTTTGAAAAGTCCCCATAAAATTTGCTTCAATCCATCAGTAAATTGAGCGGAAGAAAATTCTCTTTTTATTTTCAGGTTTTTCAAAAATGGAGTGGCTCTGTCAATAGGACCGGCTATAATACATGGAAAAAAGGCAATAAAAACTGCATAATCCAGCAGACTTGGAATTTCCTTCAGTTTATTATTTCTGATATCCAATAAATAACTTATCATTCTGAATGAATAGAAACTGATCCCTATCGGAAAAATAATCTTCAATAGCCCCAACTGATTCTTAACCCCAAAAAGATGCAGGAAATCATTAAAGTTATCAATGAAGAAATTAAAGTACTTAAAATACAAAAGCTGAATCAGGACAATAAAAACTCCCGACCTCAGCCACCATATCTTAGATTTCTCTTTTTGGGCAGCCTTTATTTTATTCCCTACAAAATAGGTAATCCCTGTAGTCGCTACCAGCAATGATAAGAACTCCCAACTCCAGCTGCTGTAAAAGACATAGCTTCCTATGAGCAGAATTATATTTTGGATCTTTGTGGTTTTTCTGCAGAGATAATAAATAAAATATAATGCAATAAAGAATAATATAAAGCTGTATGAATTAAGAAGCATACAACATCACTTATTTTGAAGTTATGGAATCTATCATTTCTCCTACATCATTCCAGCTTCTGATTTCAGATGAAGTAAAACGTATTCCAAAGCCTTTTTCTACTGCTACAATTAACTGAATATGAGAAAGCGAATCCCATTCTTCAATATCTTCAGCCGTTGTTTCTGGAGTCAGTACAATTTCATCATTATCCAATTCATCACGGAAAATACTTGTCAGTTTACTTAAAATTTCATCATTATTCATAATCTTTTACTGTGTTATAATTTGTTATTAATATATACGTTTCTGTTTTTGTAATCCTCTACGGCTAATATCCATTTTCCATTCTGCCTGGTAAACCCAAGTCTTTCATAGTGGTCTTCAACCATTTGATTTTTAGCAGTAGGAATGTATTCCCCTACTACATATTTATATCCGTTATTTTTGGCAGTATCTACAATGGTATTCAGCGTAAAATCTTCCATTCCTCTTTTCAGGACACGGCAGCTCATCAGCCATGTATCAATAAACAGATTTTCAGGATCTTTTCTCTCCATTACAATAACGCAGATGAGCCCATTATCACCATATTTATCTTCTAAAGTAAAGGAGATGGTAAAGTGATTTTCTGAATGAATTAACCGGTCTACATCCTGTTCGGTATATCTTATTGTTCTCAGGTTAAACTGATTGGAACGCTGTGTAAGCTGAGAAACTCTTGGTTTTGAAAAGTTATTGAAAGACTGAACATCAGATACCATATTCATACTTTTAAGAAAATCGTCCACATTGGTAAAACTTTCTAAAGCAATAGCACGCTGTGCTTCTACCTGATATTGTTTGGTTCTTTCTGTATCATTCTCTGAGAAACTGGCCGTCTCAAAAAGGTTTAAACTATATAAATATTCCAGATATTCAGCAGGATCTTCCGGAAGTTCAGGTACACAGACTTCTTGAAGGTTTTCTCTTACTAAATTCCTTTCAAACGGATTGTCATCAAGAAAAACCATTGAGTCAAATCCTATATTTAAAATCTGTTGGATTTTTCTGATATTATCTGCTTTATTTTCCCAGTTGGCCACAAATACAGCTATATCTTCCAGCTTAAGAACCATATCCGGATGTTTTTCAAAAGGTTCTTTCGCTTTATCTTCATCATTCTTACTACATACAGCCAGAATTACGCCTCTTTTCTGCAATGCTTTTACCCAATATTGGAACTCCGTAAATGCTTTTCCAATTCCCAGGCTTCCGATTTGTATTTTTTCAAGGCCGTCATCACCAATAATTCCGCCCCAGGTAGTATTATCCAGATCCAGGATCAGACATTTCTTAAATTTCCCTTCCAAAGAGGAAATAATACTTACGATATGATGTGCAATAATAGGCAGCGCATCTAAAGAAAGAACCATTTCCGTATTGATATAGATATTGGGCGAAAACATAAAATCCCGACCCCATTTATTTTGAATGGAAAGTAAATCCGCAATAAAAAAATTATCATTCTTAACGGCTAATTCTGCCGAAAGAAGGTAGTTAAGTTTATTTTGCTGAAAAACAAAGGAAGACTCTACTTTGGTTGAAAAGTTTCCAAAAACCTGGTTGTTGATGCCCGGAAAATTACAGTAGATGACCCTACTTTTCGTTCTGCTTTGAATGGTACGATAAAGTTCGTCTATATAACTGATTTTATTTTCTGCAAAAACGGTTTGTGAGCTATAGGATTTATAGTACTGCCCCAACAGTTTGTGAGAAGATTCAAAAATAATAGTATAATCTGCATTAAACTCGTAATATTCTGAGGAAGGATCCAGAATCTGGCGGGATATCTGTCCGAAATCGGCTTCAAAGATTTCAAGATCAATTCCTTCAGCAATAGCAGTTCCTTTTAGAGCAATATTTAAAAACTGAGTTGCTGTATCTCCCAGCAAAGCAACTTTTACATTCTTTACCCCTTTAGAATCTTTACGAAGTTCTTTTTTAAGCTCCGAAAATGTTTTATACATATTGTCCTTTTATTAAAAAATCAATGTATATCGCTCCGGTGCTGACAGCACTTTTTGATTATTTTCTTTGCAGATGAATTGAAATATCAGACTTTCATCTGAAACGTAAGTATAGAGAACTTTTCTCATTTCCATAATTGTGTTGCTTTTTACAAAAATAGAGATTTTTATCTGATCTTCACCCTTTTCAGATAATCTCTTAGTGGCTTTTCAATAAATTGATAAAACAAAATACAAATTATGATAAGAAAGACCATGTAAATCCCAAATACAATATCAATCGAAAAATTATAATTCCCCCACTTTAAAAGCTCTCTCAAGATATAGAGAACAGGGATATGTGTAATATAGACAGCATAGCTTGCTTCGCCCAGATACTCTAAAGGTTTTAATGAAAATATCTTTGTTAATGCCCCATTATTTCTGGATATTAAAATAATAAGAGGAATAAAGAGCACTGCCATTAGCCCATTATGATAGAATAGCGGAAGAAAAATCAAAGACAATAATACAAGTCCGAAAATAATAACTATTGGTATATCATAATTCTTCCGACCAGAGTTTTTCACAAAATATAGCCCGGCAAGATTTCCTACCAAAAATTCATTGACATGCATCAACGGAAAATAGTACAGTAATTCATGACTTTCAGTATGAGGACCTTTATAATAGGAAGAATCTGAATACAGACTACAAAAGACCTGGGTAATTATCCAAATAATAACCGTTACCACCCATATACTCTTATTTCCTCTGGAGTAAAAATAATTATACAGCAAAGGAAAGAGCAGGTAAAAAAGAAACTCTACAGAAATAGACCAGCCGGGAAAATTCAGAATCATCGCCTCACCGGGAATCCAGCTCTGTAATCCGAACAAATACAAGAATCCTTTATAAATACTGAAGTTAGAATATCTGGTTATCAAATACAAAAGAAGCCCTAATACGTACAAGGGATAAATCCTCGCAAATCGGTTTCGATAATAATCTAAATATTCGATCTTCTCTTTTTTGTGGTATGCCACAATCATAATAAAACCTGAAAGTATGAAGAAGTAACTCACTCCCACATTGGCTTTCAGGAATATATTTGAAATATAATCGATTTTATATAAAAACAGATCTTTATTGAAATGGGAAATGACAATAGCCATAGCCGCAAGAAATCTGGTAAATGTAATCTGACTTATCTTCATAAAAAGCGTATAAACAGCTGTATCATAAATTTATAATCTCATTTTTCATCCAGAAATCGTTACGCATAGAATCTGGCATATTTCTTATCAAATAAATTAGCAAAAGAGTCTACCAATATCTCTTAATAAAAACAGCCTCTTCTAAAATTATTTAATAAATACACCAATATATTTCCCTTCGTATTCTACTACTGTAGTCTCTATATTATTTTTTTCACAGAAATCCTGATAAGAAGAATTATCACCAATATCATCACTGATGAAAACACCCCCTTTTTTCAAATGATTATAAAGTTCTTCATACGCCCACATTCTTCCGTTATAGCTCTTATCAGAATCATAATGAAGAACATCAAATGTAGAGTTCTCAGCAAAGATCTTTGGTAATGATTCTCTGTCTGCAAAGCGAAATAGCTTCCAAATTCCCTTAAGAGGTTCAGGAACTACGTATCCTACATATTGATCCCCGTCCTGAGCCAGATAAGGCATATCTGAACTGTAAAGCGTACCTTTTCTTTTTACTAACGATAAAAGGGATGCTAATGAAGACCAACCATAGGCAACTCCTGTTTCTACAACATATTGAGCATTAGCAAATTCACATGCATAGTAGATCAGTTCCAAAGCACCGGGACCACCCATTTTTACAGGACATTCCTTTTCTCTCTGAGCAGCATTAGCTAAAATTTCCTGATAATCTTTACGAAAGGCATCTATTTCAAGTCCAAAAAGCTGTGATACTGCTTCTTTCTGTGATACTGCTCTTTCAGCAGCCCAAGAGTTCGTCTTTTCTTTGCCTTTAAATGCGTTACCTCTGTTGACTGTATTTTTAATAATTTTCCGGCCTAATTCCGGATAAAGATCAGGCCTTTTCAGATACCCGATAAATGTTTTGAGAACCCTTGTTATTTCCCCCATTGTGTTGTTTTTAATTGAGCAAAAATAAAGTTTTTTTTCCATTTATATAAAAACAAATTATATTTGTATAACCAAGTGAAAATGCATTCCCTTAATCCCTATTATGAAAAATGCCAGTTTACCATCAGGATTTCATTTTTCAATGAACAGTTTTCTTTCAGTCTATTTTCTGAGTTCTTCGTCAGCAAAAACTGATAAAAATGAGGAATCATTTTGCCAAAAATTAATTGTCAACACTTTCTATAAATCTATATGAAGTTTTCCATACTTATTGCTCATTACAATAATGCCAGATTGTTCAGAGATTGTTATCATTCTCTACTGAAGCAGACCTACTCCAATTGGGAAGCTATTATTGTAGATGATGCTTCTTCAGAAGAGGAAAAAGAACAGGTAAAAGGCATCATTGCAGGAGATGAAAGATTTAAGTTTTTTGAAAATGAAAAGAACAGCGGTGTAGGGGTTACAAAAAGCAGACTTATAGAGCTTGCTTCCGGAGAAATTTGTGGTTTTGTAGATCCTGATGATGCCATACTTCCTACTGCAGTTGAAAAGGCCATTCAGATTTTTAAAGACAAAAAGAAAGTAGTACTCACTTATTCCCGCTTTATGGGATGTGATAAGGATCTAAAACCTATTGCTCCCTTTAAATCTGCAATGCAGGTAAGAAATGGTGACCCTTATTTCTTCAATTATCCCAACCAGATCAATCATTTTGTAACGTTTAGAAAGGATGTTTATGAACAGACAGACAAAATGAATCCGAAATTAAGAATAGCTGAAGACCAGGATCTGTATTTAAAGATGTATGAAAAAGGTGATGTTTATTTCATAGATGACACCAATTATCTTTACAGAGCCCATGCAGGCGGTATTTCTCAGAATAACAATAAGGGAAAATCTTATGATTACTTCGCACAAGTTGTCTTAACAACTATGAAAAGAAGAAATCTTACAAGCATCAATGGGAAAAAGATCCCGGAAAAATATACCAATCATCAGGAGATCTTTGCTCTTTTGGAATATCAGCATGGAATTTGGTACAGGATAAAAAAAAACATAGCCATTACTTTACAAAAACTTTTTAGATAATGTCAGAAAATAAGAAAATACAGGTTCTTTTCAGACACCGCTCCATGGAAATGGGAGGGGTGGAAAAAGTAGTATTGAGTATGCTCAATAATCTGAATCCTGATAAATTTGAATTAACTATATGTCTAAACATGAACCAGGGAGAACTCCGAAACGAAATCCCTAGCCATGTAAAAAAAGTTTATCTTACTGAAGGGAAAGAGAGCTTCTCCAAAAATCCATTCATCCATAAACTTCAGCTTGTCCGCAGAAGACTGAAGCTCATGCAAATATTAAGAAATAAAAAAATTGAAGACCGTATTCTAGGGAATAAAAAGTTTGATATAGAAATCTCTCCTTCTTATGCTACATTCTCATCTGTCAACAATTCAAGTAATAAGCATTCAAAAAAAGTAGGCTGGTTTCATTCTGAGATCAATTTACCCGCTTTACAGCCTGCTGTTCCGAACATCATTGAAAACTTCCAAAAGTTTGATCATATGATTTACTGTTCACAAAGGATCAAAGAAATGATGCATCTTTATTATCCGGACTTAAAATATCCTTCAGAAAGTGTGGTCATCAATGCGATTCCTATTGAAGAAATTAAAAGAAAGGCAGAAGAAAAGCTTGAAGATTTTCCTCAGGGGCCTGTATTTGTTTCTGTAGGAAGACTTCATCACAGAAAAGGGTTTCATAAGCTTATTGACGCTCATAAAAGATTGATAGACGAAGGTTTTCACCACAGTATCTTAATCCTTGGAAATGGAGAAGAAATGGAAAACCTAAAGGCACAGATAAGTGCCAATAATGTGCAGGATACATTTATTTTATGTGGCAATAAAATGAATCCTTATCCTTATATTAAAAATGCAGATTACTTTATTCTTCCTTCCGAATCAGAAGCCTGGCCGCTTGTTATTGCCGAAGCACTGATTCTTCAAAAACCAATTATTGCAACGGAAACCGGTGATGTAGGAATTATGATTAAAGATCGCGAAACAGGGTATTTGATCAATTATGAAACCAACGAAATGTATGAAGCCATGAAAAAATTTCTTTCTGATCCGGAATTGATTTCCAGAATCAGAAAGAACCTTCTTACCATTGAAGAACAATTTGACAATCAAAAAATCTTCAATGCCGTTGAGCAGATCCTCGAGAACCTTTATCAACAAAAACAAAATGAAGGAAGATGATTTAATCCTCTTCAAAGTTTTCCAATCCAATAATATTCATCAGATCAGATACTGTTTCCATATCTTTGAACTCATTGACGTCAAGCTTCTGATTAAAGTTTTCATCTACAAGAGCCATGACGGAAAGTAAACTAATAGAATCATAATTTTCCAAATCATTCAATTTGGTTTCTATGCTCAATGCTTGGTTTTCATCTAGCTCCTCTTGCAATTTTTTTAAGAAGACGGAAGTTTTCATATATTTTAAATTTTGTGATTTAAGAATTAAAAATCCATTATGGTAGCACCCCAGGAATACCCTACTCCAAAGCCTGCCAGCAAAATCTTATTCCCTCTTTTTAACAGACCTTTATCCATCATATTTTTCAATGCTATCGGAATAGTTGCAGAGACGGTATTTCCGGTTTTCTCCATATCAATATAGAATTTTTCAGTGGGAATCTTCGTTTTTCGTCTCAAATAATTCAACATAAAAGAATTAGCCTGATGGAAAACGAAATAATCAATATCATCCATCGTAAGCCCATTGACATCCAAAGTTTCCTGGATCAATCCTGGAATTTTTTCTATAGTAAAATTAAAAATTTCCGGCCCGTTCATATAAAGATTCTCGGGATCAAACTCATGATTGGGATTGGCTATAAAATCTGTCCTGAAGCCTCCTTTTTTCACCATAAGATTCTCTGCTCCACTTCCATCAGTTCCCAGACAGAATTGGTAATCCCCTACCTCTGTATCTTTCTCAACAATGACTGAAGCCGAAGCATCTCCAAACAGACAGCGGTTTCCTTTATCTTTCGGGTGAATATGTTTGGTATAGGTTTCTGAAGTGATTAACAAAATATGGTGGGCAATTCCAGCAGCAATTAATCCTTTTGCAAAAGCCAATCCATAAACAAATCCTGAACATCCTAAATTGAAGTCTACAGCCCCAATATTTTTTCTCAGCCCAAGTTTATCCTGTAAAATACAGGCCGTAGTGGGAAGGAAATAATCCGGGCTTTGAGTGCAGAAAAGAATAAAGTCTATTCTATTCCTGTCATACTCCTTAAAAACCTTTTCCGATGATTGAATAGCCAGATCCAAAACCGTCTCATTTTCTGAAGAAATATGACGCTGCACAATCCCTACTTTCTCCCGGATTCTTTCAGAGCTCCACTCAGGAAACTCCTTTTCCAAATCCATATTAGTAAGAACCAATTCAGGTAAATAATATTCTATTTTAGAAATTCTTATCATATAAATTCTTTTCTTTGTATGAGAAAAACAAATTTAGAATAATGATATTTATATATCGTATCATATTAAAAATTCATACCACTTATCAATACCTTATCAAGAGAATTTATCTCAAAATTTGTATTGCTAAAGGATTAAAGGTAGGAAAAAATGTTCGTTTTGTAGAAGTTCCCGAATTAGGCACAGAACCTTTTTTAATTGAAATAGGCGACGAAACGACCCTTTCTAATAATGTTAGATTTATTAATCATGATGGTGGCTATAATGCTTTACACTTTTTTGAAAAATACAAAGATGTAAGAGCTTTTGGACGAATAAAAATTGGCAAACAATGCTTTATTGGTGCAGACACTATCATCATGTTAGGCTCAGAAATAGGTGACAATTGTGTATTGGGAGCAGGTTCTATTTTAACTTCCTCTATGCCGAATGGAACAGTTTATGCCGGGATTCCTGCAAAATTTATTTGTACTATTGAAGAATATGGTGACAAAGCATTAAAAAATAATGTCATGTACCCAAGAGAACTTGAATTAGACAGACCTAAACTAGAAGCTTACGTAAAAGAAAACCTCCCTCATACTTATAAACCTATAAAAAAATAAATGCCTGAAAAAAAGAAAATACTTATTAGAATCGGTTCCCTTCGCCATGGCGGCGCAGAAAAAGTTCTGGTCAACTTTCTTAAAAACCTTCCCAAAGACAAATATGAAGTTGATCTCCTGATTAACCTGTACACAGGAATGTACATCAAAGAAGTTCCGTCATGGGTAAAATTACATTATTTATTAAAAGGAGAAATGATTACCACCAACAGGCCTCATGAAATTCCGGTAAAAGCTTTCAGGGTTCTTTATCAGAAAATGTTCCTGTTATTCCCTTCTCTGCTTTATAAATTCATATTAAAGAATAAAAAATATGATATAGAAATAGCGGCGATCCATGGGATGTATCAAGAGATACTATCCAGCCCACAAAAGGATTCCAAAAAGATTGTCTGGATCCAGAATGATATCTTTAATCTAAAGGAATATACTCCTGATGTGATCAGCCAGTTTTTCAAATTTGACAGAATCCTGGTCATTTCCAATAAACTGAAAGAGGAAATGCAAAAGATGGCCCAGAATGACAAAGAAAAACAGGCAGTCGTTAAGATCTTCAATCCTATTGACTCTCAGGATACTTTGCAGAAGGCTGAAGTTGAAATCAATGATTATCCTTTTTCCAAAGACCTTCCAACTTTTGTAACAATAGGTACAGTATATCCTCAAAAAGGCTATGATAGACTTTTGGATGTTCATAAAAAATTAATGGATGAAGGCTTGAAACATCAGATCATCATTATTGGAGATGGATTTGATTTTGAAAATATACAGGCGAAGCTTAATCAATTGGGACTTCAGGAGACGGTAAAGATGCTTGGCTTCAGAAGCAATCCATATCCCTATCTTAAACAATCGGATTTCTATGTCATGTCATCCCGTCATGAAGGATTCCCTACCATTATTGCAGAAGCTCTTATTCTGAATAAACCTGTAGTTTCTACTGATGTTTCAGGAATAAAAGACCTTCTTCAGGATGGAAAACTAGGTCTGATTACTCCCAATTCAGAGGATGGAATTTATAAAGGGATGAAACAATTCTTAATAAACAGTGAACTTTCCGGACATTATGAGAAGGAAATAAGTCAGACAGATCTTCCGTTTGTGCTTGAAAAATCAGTAGCACATCTTCAGGAAATCATTGATCATGTATAAAATATTTTGTTATGCCAGAGTACACAGCCATACAGAAAGATTTTTACAGGGAGAGCGGACAATGGCTTTCTACTTTTGGAATTTGGAAAAAGTGCATTAATCCTAATCTTCACTATCTCTACATTCTAAGAAAAGCTCAGAAATACCATAAAAAATCTATCTCTGGTCTATTTTGGAAATTTGTTTTAAGACATTATCAGATAAAATACGGTTTCCAGATTTATCCGGAAACACAAATAGGTGCCGGTTTATATCTTGGGCACTGGGGAACATTGGTTATCAACCCTAAAGCTAAAATCGGTAAAAACTGCAATATAGCTCAGGGTGTAACTATCGGACAGCAAAACAGAGGTAAAAACGAAGGCTATCCTGTGATTGGTGATGAAGTGTGGATTGGCCCCAATGCCGTTATTGTTGGCAATGTGAACATAGGAAATAATGTATTGATTGCACCCAATGCATACGTAAATTTTGATGTTCCGGGAAACTCCATGGTTATGGGAAATCCCGGCAAGATCTATCCTTCAGAAAATGCCACCGGGGGATATATCAATAACAAAATATCTTAATTAGCTTCAAAATTCTTTTTATTAATAAAATAGGCTGCCATTAAATTGGGAAGCCAGCATAACCACGCTACAGCAAGATAGGAATTTTCAGGATCCTTGGTTACACTGTTTAATAAGGGAAGCCAAAGCCTTAATGTTACGGCTGCAAAGGTACATGCATAGCTATAAATCATAAGTCGTTGATGCATCAGCACACTGCCTTTTCTGATGTATACAACTCCTGCCAATGTAGTCATGAGCCATACAACTCCCAGGCAGATAAATCCGACAGAGGAGATTATCCCGCCATTCGCAAACAGTCCCATATAAATTGCAGATAAAGAGCTTATTATTACAGAAATAACATACAACTTCCCAATGATTCTGTGAAGTTGCAGATGCTTATTACGAAAATTACCACCAAACTGACGCCAGCCAATAAAAAGAGAAATTCCACCAAAAATAATATGGGCAAAAAACGCAGATTTCCAGAATTGGTTTTGAAGGACTTCTAAAGATTTAGATCCCAGAAAAGTATTTTTATGTTCAACAAAAGCATAAGTTAAAGGATACATACCAATAATTAATGCAAAGAAACAAATGATGATAAATAAGAATTTCTTCATGGATGCTGGTTCTATTTTTTAGCAAAAATGAACAGAAAAAATGATCCCACTGTTCCAAAATGAAAGATGAAACCAATATTATATCCCTTATTATCTGACATTTACTCTTTCATTGTCAGATTTTGGCTTTTCAGGAATTCTCTGGGAGAACAGTTCATATATTTTTTAAAATTCCTGTTAAAAGATGTCTTTGAATTGAACCCGCTTTCAAATGCTAATGATAGAATTGTATATTTTTGATTTTCAGGAAGACTTGCTATTCTTTTAAATTCTTCAATCCGCTGCCGGTTGATATAATCATAAAAATTTTTATTCTCAACAGAATTAATGGTCTGGGATAATACATTGGGATGAACATCCAGCAATTGTGCAACATGATTCAGACTCAGCTCCGGGTCTTTATACAGTTTTTCGTTCGTCATTCGATCTATCAGCTTATTATAAACACCTTGTATTACTTTATCTCCAGGAGAATTTTTCTGGTATTTTACAAATTCAGTTTCTTTTTCAGCGGCAACAGTATCAGGTAAATCTAAAATACCAACACGACTGATCCCGAAATAAGCAGCAACCAAAATAAAGACAACAACCATTGAAAAAATAAGAATATCATTTCTTAAAATCACAGCCATCCATATGAATGCAATTCCCGTAATCAAATAGTAGGACCAATTCAGATTAATTTTTTCAGTATTGGAATATCGCTCAGAAATTTTCCGTTTGTATTTTTTGATGGCAAAAAGACTCAGGCTTACATACAATACTCCCGAAAAATTCATTAAAAATTTAAGCACATCACTCAATACTTCATATCCCTTCCCTCTATTCTGGTAAACCGTCATTCTATCCTGAGGAGACAGCATTAAGAATCGAAACAAAATCATATAGATGATCAGAACAGGAATCCAATTTAGCAGCCATGTCTTTTTACTCGGGATTCTGCCTGTCACATATAAAATATACAAATACAGCATGGGACCATGCACAAAAGGAAAAATCAGTTCATATCCAATAAGATAAGGATACTTTAAATATCCTTCTGAGCGGAATAATACGAAAAAAACAAGATGAACTCCAATCATCAAAAACCAGGCTGCTAAAAGAAAATCCTGTGCTTCCTTTTTCTGCTTTCCCAATATCAGAAAAGATGAAAAACAGGCAATAAAAATTCCGCTCCAATACAATATTCCCAGATCAAAATCAGCCATTGACAGTATAGGGTTAAAATCAGAGCATCAATTTATTCATTTTTCTACAGTAAATACTATTTATTTTTAACCAGTTTACCCAATTTCTGTGGAGAATGTAAAAATTTAAAAATATTTTAATCTTCATGTTTTATTTTATGGTTTATACTTTGTAATTTTAGCTTAGTTTTTAAACGTTTGGATTATTGAGGAACTCTTATTCGCTCTAAAGCAAAGTATATCGCAATATTAGATATGATTTTAAGCATATTTTAATATTAAACTTTGTTAAAAGTGGATAGTTTTTCTGCAAAAAGTATATTTTTGCATAATTATTGATTCGGTCTATTGATTTCGAAAATAATTTAAACGAAATAAATAATTATAAACCTTTTTTAAAAAATTTAAAATTATGTCACAATCGTACGAAGTTATTTTTGAGAACAATAAGAAATGGGTAGAATCTAAAGTTTCAGCAGATCCAAATTTCTTCCATGATCTGGCAAAAACTCAACACCCTGACTATCTTTATATAGGATGTTCAGACAGTAGAGCTACCGCGGAAGAACTGATGGGTGCAAAACCGGGAGAGGTTTTTGTTCACAGAAACATTGCCAATGTTGTGAATACTTTAGATATGAGTTCCACAGCGGTTATTCAATATGCTGTAGAGCATCTTAAAGTAAAACACATTATCGTATGTGGACATTACAATTGCGGTGGTGTAAAAGCAGCGATGACTCCTCAGGATTTAGGATTATTAAATCCTTGGCTGAGAAACATTCGTGATGTTTACAGATTGCACCAGGCAGAACTTGATTCTATCGAAGATGAAAATAAGCGTTATGACAGATTGGTTGAGCTTAATGTTCAAGAGCAGTGCATTAACGTAATTAAAATGGCCTGTGTACAAGAAAGATATATTTTAGAAGAACAACCTATTGTACACGGCTGGGTATTTGACCTTAGAACAGGTAAAATTATTGATCTTGAAATTGATTTTGAGAAAATCTTAAAAGACATCCAAAAGATCTACAACCTTACCAGTTCCGATTGGGTAATGAGCAGAAAGACTAAATAGTTTTTCTAAAAAGAATGTGAAATGAAATTCTGGAGTATTATTGTATTAACGTTTTTTCTGAATTTTACAGCGCTGCCAAGCATTGCTGCGGTGGCAGGCTGGGACATTCTGAGAACAAATATAATAGTGAATGAAGAAGAACCGCATTCTCACCCATCCTCTTTTATTGTTTACGAAAAGACAATTCCAAAACCTTTAGATGTTTTCGACTATCTGAAGTTTTCTGAGCCTGCACCTCAGTCTATGTCTTTTGTACTGATAGATGATTCCTTTCATCTATCTCCTTTACTTAGTATATTTTCTCCGCCTCCGGAAGCTTAATTTTAAAGTAGTAGTTAGATTTTTTTATAGTTATTCATGTCTTTAAGACACTGAATAAGCTGTTTATGCTTTAAAATTAATTTTCCAATCTTTTATAATTGATTATTTAATTAATAAATCAATCGGTTATAATATTTTCAAAAATATCATGAAAAAAACATCATTATTAGGAGGAATCAAGGAGAATTTCCCTTCCGGACTCGTTGTATTCTTAGTAGCACTGCCTTTGTGCTTAGGAATCGCTTTAGCATCTGGAGCACCGCCATTGTCTGGAGTTATTGCCGGAATCGTAGGTGGTCTTGTGGTAGGATTTCTTAGTAATTCAAATATATCGGTTTCAGGACCTGCTGCAGGTCTTACAGCTATTGTATTAACAGCAATTACCGATCTTGGAGCATTTGAACTGTTCTTATGTGCCGGGATTATTGCTGGTCTGATTCAATTGGTTTTAGGCTTTGTAAGAGCGGGTAGTATTTCTAATTATTTTCCCAATAACGTTATCGAGGGGATGCTTGCAGCCATCGGGATCATTATTATTTTAAAACAAATTCCTCATGCACTGGGATTTGATAAGGATTATGAAGGAAATCAGTCACTATTCAGCAATGGTCTGAACTTTAATTATTTTACGGAACTTTTTGGAGCGATTCACCTTGGTGCTATTATTGTGACAGCAGTATCTGTAGGGATACTTATTGCATGGGATAAATTTCCAGCTCTTAAAAGAATGAAAATGCTTCCCGGAGCATTAGTTGCTGTAGTTGCCGGAATCTTGTTAAATGAACTGTTCAAATTATCAGGAAGCACATTGGCCATTGGTACAGAACATTTAGTATCATTACCTGTTCCAAAATCCCTGGATGACTTTAAGAATTTGATTACAATGCCTGATTTCGGAGGTTTTATGAATCCTAAAGTGTGGATCGTAGGAGCAACTATTGCCATTGTAGCTTCTATTGAGACCCTGCTTTGTATTGAAGCTTCAGACAGATTAGACAAGCAAAGAAGAATTACAGACACTAATCTTGAGCTTAAAGCACAGGGAATAGGAAACCTGATCAGTTCATTTATTGGTGGACTTCCTATGACTTCTGTTGTGGTAAGAAGTTCTGCCAATGCTAACGCTGGTGCTACTTCTAAAACATCTGCGATGATCCATGGTGTACTTTTATTGGTATGCGTACTTACCATTCCTTTTATACTGAACCTGATTCCATTGGCAACTTTAGCAGCTGTCTTGATTCTGGTAGGATATAAACTGGCTAAGCCTGCTACCTTTAAACATTTCTGGCATCTTGGAAAGTTCCAGTTTGTACCTTTCGTGGCAACGGTAGTAGCTGTTGTAGCAACGGACCTTCTAAAAGGGGTTGGAATTGGTCTTGCGATCTCTGTATTCTATATCCTTCAGGGAAATATGAAAAGAGCTTATTACCTGAGCAGAGAAAAACTGGATGATGCAGATGGAATCAAGATCAAACTGGCTGAAGAAGTATCTTTCTTAAATAAAGCAGCCATCAAAAAAACATTAAAAAACATTAAATCTAACTCTACTGTAATCATTGATGCAAGAGAAACTTCATACATTGCGACAGATGTACTGGAAATGATCCAGGATTTTGCCAATATTCGTGCAAAAGAAGAAGATATCAACGTAGAACTTCTTGGCTTTAAAACTTCATATAAAGATTATGAAAGAAGCGAGGATTCTCACATTCTGATTACCCACAAAAGAGCAATGTAAGCTCAAAACCAATTTTATTCTAAACTTAACAATTCAACAAACAACTAAAATTATATGAAAGCACATACATACGAAACTCAGTCTACCATTACTCCTGAAAAAGCACTAGAATTTTTAAAGGAAGGAAACCAAAGGTTCGTTAATAATCTTAAAGCCAACAGAGACCTTCTGGAGCAGGTAAATGCAACCCGTGAAGGACAATGGCCTTTTGCAGTGGTTCTTAGCTGTATCGATAGCCGTACTTCTGCAGAATTGATTTTCGACCAGGGATTGGGAGACGTTTTCAGTATCAGAATTGCTGGTAATTTTGTAAATCAGGACATTCTTGGATCTATGGAATTTGGCTGTAATGTAGCTGGCTCTAAACTAATCGTAGTTTTAGGACACACTAAATGCGGAGCTCTGAAAGGAGGTCTTGATGCAGCACAAATTGAAGGTATGGGAATGGACAACCTGAACCATCTTATCAATCATTTCGACCCAATTATCAATGAAATAATTGAAGAAAATGAAGAACGTTCATCAAAAAACAGTTCTCTTTTAGAAAGACTTAATCACCAGAATGTAAAAAGTGCCATTGAAGACATCCGTAAACAAAGCTCAACACTTAAAAGACTTGAAGAAGAAGGTAAAATTAAGATTGTTGGAGCCAACTATGATGTTGAAACGGGTGCTGTAAACTGGTTATAAAATAATCAAGAGTATTATTTAGCTACTTACTTAAAAGTATATAATGCAGCTCAGATAAATTGATTGGAAATTAATTTTTAAGCATAGCAAAAGGCCATCGGAAATCCGATGGCCTTTTATTTTATAAAAACGGAAATAATCTACTTCCCGTTAAATCCTGACATTGTATTGCTGATACCTGCAAATACAAAGGAAAGGCTGGCTTTTGAAAAAGTATCTATTCTTTCAGCAAGTTTTTCAGCTTCTTCTTCATTCCAGGTTCCTAATACATAATCCACCTGTCGCCCTGCTGAAAAATCTGCTGAAATTCCAAAACGAAGTCTTGCGTAGTTCTGAGTCTGTAATACTTCATTGATATTCTTCAATCCGTTGTGGCCTGCATCAGATCCCTTACCTTTCATTCTTAATGTTCCGAAAGGCAGTGCCAGATCATCTGTTATAATCAATACATTTTCCAAGGGAATATTTTCTTTCTGCATCCAGTATCGTACGGCATTACCGGATAGATTCATATAAGTATCGGGTTTAAGAACAAAGACTTTTCTGCCTTTATACTTTCCTTCCGCCATCCAGCCAAAATTAGCAGTATTAAATGATACTTCGAGTTTTTCAGCTATTTTTTCAGCAACTTTAAAGCCTATATTGTGTCGTGTATTTTCATATTCTGAGCCTTTGTTTCCCAGCCCAACAATTAAATATTTCATCAGAAATTTTTTGCAAAATTAAGGGATAAAAAATAAAAAACTCAATCTTAGGAAGATTGAGTTTAAATATTGTTGAAAAATTATTCTATTGTGGTTTATAGATATAGTTGATATCATAACCTTTTGTCATGTAAGTCTGTAAATCATATACATAGTTTGTACTCATAACAATAGGTACTGGAATATTTACAGTAAGATCTGTTACAGACCATCTCTTTGGATTATTTGGAGATAGAATCATACTCTCTTTAATGCTATATTTAGTAGATAATAATCTTGAGATTTTATATACTTGCGGCAATAAAGTGAATGGGCTGATCTGTTGGTCGTAAGCGTAGTATTCAAAGCTATATTTTTCAGTAGGGGCACCCAATACGTTTGGATTATTTGATGTTACTGGTCCAGAAATGTTAAGTACCTTAGACACATTATCTCCTACATAAGAAAAGTCTGATTTTGAATATTCAGTATACTTAATTGGACCGCCTACTACTTCTTCTCCTTTTACTGTAGTCATAGACTCAAGTTTTGAAGTAGCTGTATTATAAGTAAAAGTATGAATGTATTTTTCTGAAGCGAATAAGGTTTGAGGTCCTGGTTTAGTGGAAGGTGGCACCGGTGGTGGTCTTCTGAAAACAGAACGGGTTTCAGAAATGGATTGCAGCTGGCTGTTATTTCCATAATTAAACTGTCTATCATAAGATACACTGTCTTTATCAAGTTTCCCGTTTCCATTAAGATCAAGAAAGCCTCTGAAAGTGATCTGGCTGATTCTTTCACCACTGTACATAATATCTGTAATGGAAGCACTGTCTGTAATCACTCTATTCATAAGCAATCCGCTGTAATGATATTCTGCCAGCGTATCTTTAGCCGTCACTTCTCTATATAAAGCTCTTGGGCCGCTCAGTCCTCCTGTATTATTCAGATCCAAAAGAGGATTCCCGTCTTCATCTAATAAGTCTTTGCAGGAATGTATTGAAGAAAAGCCTGCAATTAATAAGATAAAATAGAAAATTTGTTTCATTTCCTGGTAATTGATTATTTTTTCACAAATATAATTTTTTTTTGCATAAAAATTATATGATTATTTATATTCTGATAAGATTAGCAATAATAGTTCACCTATAATTCTTAATAGATAAAGATCAGATTCTGAGGCCTGTAATTATAGCTTGTTGCAGGTTTCGATATTCCTGTGTGGGATAAAGTGAAGCCAGCCTTTCCCAATGGAACCATACCAGCAAACACATGAAGAAAATAGTTTTTTACCATATATTTTTAATTTGTTCAAATATAATTCAATTTTATACAACACAGGCTACTTCTTTCAATAAATTCACAAAGAACAGAGCTAATCAATAAAAAAATCTAAAAACATAACGTTTTTAGATTCTTAATTATTATATGAGCAGGAAAATTAATAAGGCTGTAACACGGAAGTCGTCAAAATAGATTGAGACATATCAGCATTCAAGACCGCAGTATCAACAGCTCTTCCTATCCCCAATGAAGTACTATTCAGGTTTCTGCTGGTACAAGCAACTTTTGCAACGTATTTATTTTTTTGGCCAAGTTTTGCAAGAGTTGCGTTAAGATTGAAAATCTTATAAGTCCCACTCTCTCCAAGCAATACATCCGTTCTCACTGCTTTTAGTTTATCATCCACGAAGACACCACATGCAAAACTTGCAGAAGCAGTGGCATTGTTAACCTTTTGGGCGGTGGTTTGGAACGAAAACGTTACTTTATTTGTTGTATTCGTTACAGAAAAAGTATCCGTAACCAATACCGTCCAGCTCGTCGTTAAATCAGCATCAGCATTATAGGGTGATGTACCCCCATTAGTCGTAAATAGAGCTCCAGTTTGATCGGCAACCGTATTGATGGAGAACAATGACATACTTCCCTGGCCATCAGCAATCTTGACGCTTTTCCAATCGTTTGCCGCCATACCCGAGTCATTATGGAAGATATCCCCATCATTACCTGCCGATCCCCTCAAGAGATCAGTCCCTCCCGTTCTCAGCTCTTTCCTTACATTTACATCCCCATTCACATCCAATGTATTCACAGGATTTGAAGTATTGATGCCCACTTGAGCATTACTTAATCCAATCATCAATAAAAATTGAATAAAAAATATTTTCTTCATAATTGTTCTAATTTATTATTGGGTTGAATACCTGTGGAATCTCATACACGTCTACCTTTAAGGATGACTGTGCAATAAAATTATTGATATTGGAACTTGCATTTTTCCCAATTGCCAATTTTTTGGTGGTATCACCATAAGAAGCCAATCTTGAACAAGCCACACTTACCTTATGAATTCCTGTGGAAAGATTGGCTACAACTCCAATCTGGTTATGGGTAAGGAAAGGAAATTGAGCATTGTTTGCCTTCAGGTTATTTTGTCTCAGATTGATCAGCTTATCATCCACGAAAATGCCACATGCATAATCTATGGAAGTATCTGTGCTTCCATTGACGGCAAAATCTGCCTGCACCACGGTTTCAAACTGAAAATAAGCCTTGCTCTCTGTACTGTAAACATTGATATCTTGCGACAGCCCTGCAATTTTCTTGAATCCCTTAAGACTAGAAAAATCAGCTCCTTTGGTAAAGGCTACTGCTTTGGAGGTAGTCATATTGGGTTGCTCTGAAGTCTGAAACTCAATACCCGTCTGGTCTGAAACGGAATTATTAAAAATCAAATAGAATTTGTTCGGTTCATATTCCGGAATACGAAGCGTCTTCCAGATGGGAGGATATCCCTCACCTTGAGAGACAAGTAGTTGGTCATTATTACCTTCGGAAAGGATATTATTCGTAGGATCCAGAACAACAATCTTTTTCCTTAGGTTCAAATCTCCATTTATATCAAGTTTTGATTTTGGAGAATTGGTATTAATTCCCACCTGAGCTGAAAGCATTAATCCCGTAGCAAGAAGTAAAGTCGATAATATATTTTTCATCACTTGATTAGTTAGATTTATAAGTTACATATTCGATGACATCTATCTTCATGTTGGACTCCAATGTAAATGAATTGGACGCCCCATTGGAACTTTGTACATCACGACCTATAGCAAACTGAGAATTCAGATTTGAGGTACTAATTTTTCTACATGCAATTTCAAGTTTCTGTACTCCAACAGGAACATTCAGTTCCGTATAGTTAAGTGTGAAAATATAATCTTGAAGACCTGCCTTCTCAGTGTTATTATTGGAAGCTACTCTGTCAGGACGTACGGCCACAAGCAATCCATTTCTGAAAACCCCACATGCAAATCTTACATTCTGCGAAGTGGTAGGGGTATTGGCCTTCAATTCAATCCCTGTTTGAAATTGATAAGTAAGCCTGTTCTTCCCATTCTTGATCGTAAATGTATTTTCAAGACCAGCAATCTTCACCCATTTGCCCTTCGAAGTATCAGTAATATTATCTCCAACCCTACTTAGGGAAATACCATCACCTCCAACACCATTAGAAAGTTCTATGATACCGGTTTGGTCTGATGACAAATACGAATTAATTAGTTTATACTGCCCTTCTTCCATAAAGGGAACATTCAATGATTTCCACACCGGAGATTTTCCTTCTCCCTGAGAAACCAATACCTGACCATTCAATCCAGCGCTTCCTGCGTTGGTTGAAGTTCCGCCTACTCTAAGTTCTTTTCTTAAGGTGATTTTACCGTTTACGTCTAGCGTTGATTTCGGCTTCGGAGTTCCGATTCCCACCTGTGCGTGAGCATAGAAGGAAAGAAATCCGACTACACAAGTAAATATAATTTTTTTCATAATAAGGACTGCAAAGGTACAAATTACGAATCGAAAAAATTCCAGTTATTATCTTTAAACCTATAGAAATAAACACATTACACAATAGAATTAATTATACTAAAAAGTAGAATTATTTCTACAATCACCCTTTTGAAAAGTTAAAACAAAATGATTCCACACCTCAAACTACTTCTGCATAAGGCTTTAAAAAATTTTTTTTCTCATTAAAAAGTGACTTCAAACCTATAAAAGAGGGGTTAATTCTCTTAAACATGAATATTCCAAAGAAAAAACATGATAACAATCACAAAAAAACCATATAAAAAATCATACTTTTTATATGGTTTAGTATTGTTTGCAGAAAAATCAATAATTTTTGAAAGCTATAATTTAATTATGTTCAATAATCGCTTTTAATAAAATATTCACCTCATCTACATTCTTCACTTTTTCTTTTCTCATCATCAACTGGTTTCCTTCCTTACCTGATTTCTCTTTAAGCTGAGCTTCCGCAGGGTTTCTTGTCAGGTAATTAATAATATGTCTGAACCTGTCTGTCTGATAGAATTTATCCTGAGGATTACTTGGAAAATACCCTAAGAACACCCCATTTTTCATAACAATCTTCTCAAACCCTATATCTGCAGCCAGCCATTTCAGGGAAACACTTTTCAGTAAGTTCACCGCTTCTTTCGGCAATGCCCCGAACCTATCAATCAGCTCAAGCTCAAACTGTTGAAGATCTTTTTCATTATTAATCTCTGCTATTTTCTGATACAGTAAAAGTCTTTCCTCGGTATTCGATATATAAAAATCAGGCAGCATCAACTCCAAATCAGTATCAATATTAACATCTTTCACAGATTTGAAAAGCTTTTGCCTGTCTTCTTCATTTTCAAATAAGTTCTCAAAATCAACATCGTCCTTCAATTCTTCAAGCGCTTCCTGCATCAGTTTCTGATAAGTCTCAAATCCCATCTCATTGATGAAACCACTCTGTTCCGCACCTAATAAATCTCCAGCTCCTCGAATCTCTAAGTCTTTCATAGCTATCTGGAATCCGCTTCCCAGATCAGAAAACTGCTCAATAGCTTCAAGACGCTTTCTGGCATCAGAGGTCATCATATCATAAGGCGGTGTAATCAGGTAACAGAAGGCCTTTCTGTTGCTTCGTCCTACCCGCCCTCTCATCTGGTGAAGGTCGGCCATCCCAAATCTCTGAGCATCATTAATAAAGATGGTATTGGCGTTCGGAACATCTACTCCACTTTCTACAATAGTGGTAGAAACAAGCACATCATACTTTCCTTCCATAAAATCCAGAACATTCTTCTCCAGTTGTTTACCATCCATCTGCCCATGCCCTGTGATTACTCTTGCATCAGGAACCAGACGCTGGATAAGCCCGGCAATATCTTTAAGGTTTTCAATTCTGTTATTGATAAAATACACCTGACCATCCCTTTGAATTTCATAAGAAATAGCATCACGAATGATCTCTTCATTAAATCCTACCAATTGTGTATCCACCGGCTGTCTGTTCGGCGGTGGAGTTTTAATAACAGATAAATCTCTTGCCGCCATCAGAGAGAACTGCAGTGTCCTTGGAATCGGAGTTGCGGTCAAAGTAAGGGTATCCACATTATTTTTCAGAGTCTTCAGTTTATCTTTTACAGAAACTCCAAATTTGTGTTCTTCATCAATAATCAATAATCCAAGATCTTTAAATTTCACAGAACTGCTTGCCAGCTGATGGGTTCCGATAATAATATCTACCTTCCCGTTTTTCAGAGCATCTAAAGTTTCGGACTTCTGTTTGGCCGTCCTGAATCGATTGACATAAGAAACATTTACCGGAAAATCTTTAAGTCTTTCCTTAAAACTTCTGTAATGCTGGAATGCAAGAATAGTTGTTGGAACCAATACGGCCACTTGTTTCCCATCTGTAGCCGCTTTAAATGCCGCACGAATGGCAACCTCTGTCTTACCGAACCCAACATCTCCACAAACCAGCCGATCCATCACCGTATCTGCTTCCATATCTTTTTTCACATCTATGGTAGCCTTCTCCTGGTCCGGTGTATCTTCATAAATAAAGCTCGCTTCCAGTTCATTCTGCAGGTAAGAATCCGGCGTATAGGCAAATCCTTTAGCTGTTTTTCTTTGAGCATATAACTTAATAAGATCAAATGCAATCTGTTTTACCTTAGCTTTTGTTTTTTGCTTCAGGGATTTCCAGGTTGGAGAACCAAGTTTGCTTAATACAATCTCTTTTCCATCCGGGCCATTATACTTTGAAATCTTATGTAATGAATGAATACTTACATATAATAGATCACCATTTTTATACGTTAACTTAAAACATTCCTGAATTTTACCATCATTGTTCACCTTCACCAATCCCATAAATTTCCCAATTCCATGATCGATATGGGCAATATAATCTCCAATCTTTAAAGACATCAGATCTTTCAGGGTAAGTTGTTCTGATTTTGCAAAGGTATTTTTAGCCTTATATCTTTGGTAACGGTCAAAAATCTGGTGATCAGTATATACCAGCAGCTTATGTCCATGATCTACAAAACCTTCATGCAGTTCAGACTTAAAGCTTTTAAAAGGAAGTTCATGTTCAAGCTCTTCAAAAATAGATTCCAGTCTTTCTTTCTGCTTTTCTGTTGAGAAGGAAATCCAGGTATCAAATCCGTCTTGTTGTTTTTCTTCAATATCTTCAATCAAAAGCTCAAAGTTTTTATGGAAAGAAGGCTGCGGAAGTTGCTCCATTTTAATTTCAGCAATTTCTTTTAATCCTTCAATAGAAACATTTCCGAAATCAATGGTTTTAAACTTTTTATAATCAAATAAAAACTCCTGATCAGAAATAAAAAGCTCCTGTGGTGCTCTGTGGGCAATATCTTTACTTAGCGTTTCGTATTTTTCAAGGGACTTTTCATAAAATGTTTTAATCTTCTGCATCCCTATCATCCCATTTTTGGAAATTACATAACTTTCTTTAGGTAAAAGCTGCAATAATGAAACTCTGCTTCCGGTGACAGAAAAATTCATATTGGATACCAATTGAAAGTCTTTCACTTTATCTACCGAAAGCTGAGTTTCAATATCAAATGTTTTAATGCTTTCCACCTCGTTACCAAAGAAAGTAATCCTGTATGGCTTTTCATAGGAATAAGAAAACACATCTACAATTCCTCCTCTCACAGAAAATTCACCAGGCTCCGAGACAAAATCGGTCTGCTGAAAATGATAATGATTAAGCAGTTCATCTACAAAATCAAAATCCAGCTGGTCGCCTACTTTTATGTGATGAGAAATCGCTTTGAAATCTTCTTTCTTTAATACTTTTTCTGATAAGGCTCCGGAATAGGCAACAATCACTTTTGGAGACCTCCCCGAATTGATTTTATTAAGAACTTCTGTTCTCAAAACAAGATTCGCGTTCTGTGTTTTTTCTACCTGATACGGCTCAAGGTGAGTCGCTGGAAAATACAATACCTTTTCTTTTCCAAGAAGATCTTCCATTTCAGTATTGGCATATAATGCATCCTCTTTATCATCTACCAGATAAAGAATATTTTTTTTCTGAACCAAAAAAAGTTCAGCTATAAAAACAGAGACTGAAGATCCAGCACTTCCCTTCACGGCAATATGCTGACTATTTTCTAACTGAGTGAAAATTTCTTTCCCGAATTCTTTTTGCATCAGATCCGGAAGGAACTTTTCATTGATGGATTTTAACTGCATAAATAGTAATGGTATAACGACAAAAGCGATTTCGGGAGTTTTCCGAAACCGTTTACTGCTATACAAAGGTAAGGATATTTTTTTCTTTGAATGGAAACAGAACAACTTTGGGATTTAAAATGAATCACTTAGCCTATTTAAATCTTAAATTTTATTAATTTTATTAATTACTTGTTAAAAAAAAACGAATATTTTCTCATGGCATAGTGTTTGGCTTTTAAAAGAACCAAACATTAAAAGTAGTATTATGAAAAAAGCAATGAAAATTCTAGGTGTTTTAACGCTGTTTGTTTTTACAGCATTATCTTTTTCGTCGTGCAGTAAGGATGATGATCCTGTAGACAACGACTTTTTCGCAGGTACTTATAAAGGAAGCGTTTCCTATAACGACGGTGGTTCTACCAATATCAGTACTGATGCAGGAAGTGTATTTGTAACGAAGATTGCCAGTGGCACTAAATACAATTTTGCCTTCTCTAACAATATTCCAAATCTCAATGGAATAGAATTCAACCAACAGGGAGATCACACCTTAGTTATGGTAGGGTCTACAGCAACTTCTTACATCAGAATTGATAACAATACTTTAAAAATTTTATACATTCAGGATGGAAAAACGTGGACAGCCAACTGTACACGTTAGAATATCTTCTAATAATGCAAAAGCCTGCTCTCTTAACCGGAAGCAGGCTTTTTTTATTCTTCAGAAAAGAACTTTAATTTTTTTTTAAGCTGTAATAAACTTTAGTTAAGTTTAAAAAACCAAAATTTATAGCCTGCTTTTTGCATATCTTTATTCAACAAAAAATAAACAATATTCTTATGAAAAAATTATTATCAGCAATGTCATTAGTTTTAGGACTAGGCCTTGCTACTGCTCAGCAGACTGCTCCCGCTACCCATACAACTCCTGCTCCTGTAAAAGCAGCAGCCGCTAAACCTGCAGAAGTAAAAGCTGCCAAACCAATGGCTGCGAAAGCAGCTAAACCGGCAGAGGCAAAACCATCTCAACCTGCTCCTGCTGCTAAAATGAAAAAAGACGGCACTCCGGATAAGAGATATAAAGAAAATAAGCATCTGAAAAAAGATGGCACGCCGGACAAAAGGTATAAAGCAAACAAATAAGCATAACATCAACATATAGTTGTTATTTTCATAATCAAATTTCGAGAAAAGCCGATGGATTTATTTCATCGGTTTTTTTATGCCTTACGCTCTAAAAAGGGTTCCACAATTCTCTACTTATTTATAAATTTGAACCATGTTAAACTTCTTCAAGAAAAACGCAGCGCTTATCTGGGCAAAAAAACATGTTCAAAAAGCGGAGGGCTTCAAAAAAAATGCAGAAAAAAACCAAGAAGATCTGTTGATTTCTCTTGTAAATACAGCTCAGAAAACACTTTTCGGACGGGAACATGATTTCGAAAACATCCGTTCTGTAAAGGATTTCCAGGACAAAGTTCCTGTTGCCGATTATGAAGATCTAAAACCTTACATTGAAAGAGTAAAAAGAGGCCAGGGAAATATTCTCTGGACAGATACTCCCGAATATTTCGCTAAAACCTCAGGAACCACTTCAGGATCAAAATACATCCCTATATCTAAAGAAGGAATGCCCTTTCAGATTGCAGGAGCTCAAAGCGCTTTATTTCATTATATCAGCAAAAAGAATAATGCAGATTTTGTGAACGGAAAAATGATTTTTCTGCAGGGAAGTCCGGAACTGGAAGAAGTTTTCGGAATCAAAACAGGAAGATTATCCGGAATCGTAGCTCACCATATTCCTAATTATCTTCAAAAAAACAGACTTCCAAGCTGGGAAACCAATATTATGGAAGACTGGGAAACGAAGGTTGACAAGATTATTGAAGAAACAGAGCACCAAAATATGACGTTGATTTCAGGAATACCGCCATGGCTCATTATGTATTTTGAGAAACTGACTGAAAAACACGGAAAAAAAGTAAAACAAATCTTTCCTAATCTTCAGCTCCTTGTTACAGGAGGCGTCAACTATGAACCATATCGTGATAAGATGGAAGATTTATTGGGTGGAAAAGTAGATATCATTCAAACCTTTCCTGCTTCTGAGGGATTCTTTGCTTTTCAGGATGATTATACAAAGGAAGGGCTTCTTCTTTTAACCAATCATGGTATTTTCTATGAATTTATTCCTTTGGAAGAATATGGAAAGCCGAATGCCAGGAGATTAACATTAAAAGAAATTGAGCTTCATAAGGACTATGCCCTAATTTTAACAACTAACTCTGGATTATGGGCCTACTCTATTGGTGATGTAGTAAGATTTATTGATAAAAATCCATACAGAGTTCTGGTAAGTGGAAGAACCAAACATTTTACTTCTGCATTCGGAGAACATGTCATTGCTTTTGAAGTGGAAGAGGCAATGAAGGCAACTCTTGAAAAATATCCGGCACAGATTACTGAGTTTCATTTAGCACCTCAGGTAAACCCTGGTGAAGGTCTTCCTTATCATGAATGGCTGATTGAATTTGAAAAAGATCCTGAAAATATGGAAACGTTCAGAAATGAGCTGGATCAGCAGCTAAGAAACAGAAATACCTATTATGATGATCTCATTTCAGGGAATATTCTGCAAAAGCTGCACATTACAAAGCTGAAGAAAAATGCGTTTCATGAATATGCTAAGTCTCAGGGGAAATTGGGCGGACAAAACAAGACTCCAAGATTAGCAAATGACAGAAATATCGCAGATTTGTTAGAAATTTACAAATTTTAAAGATATTTTTTCAATTCCAAAAACGTATATTCGAAAAAAATTATAAATTTGAAAAACTAAACGAAAATAATGAAAGCATCTGTACTGTTGAAATCATCTTTATTAACGTCTTTATTTGTTATGACCTCTTGCGCTACTACAAAATACAGCGAGGATATTTCAAAAAACAACTATTCCAATCTGGAAGCCGGAAAAGTTTACAAAGTTACTATGAGAGACGGATCTCCGAAACAGAAAATACTATTCAGAAACATTGTTGGAGATAATCTTGTAGGTACAGCCGGAAAAAAAGACAGCACAGAAGTAATTATCCCTAAATCTAATGTAGCAGCTGTAAAAGACAGAAGAAAAGCAAGAATTGCAGCTGGAGCTACTATTATCGGAGCGGCTGGAGTTGCTGCTATTGTAATCAGTTCTTCAAGAACAGACTAAAATAGATTTTATCTTTTGATATATATTTAATATATCTTTTAAAAAACGATATAGAGATAGCCCTAAATAAATTTTTAGGGCTATTTTTGTTCATGATTTCCTTTACCCCATTACAAACTTTACAAAATGTTGAGTTCAGAAATCTTCTTACCGGGAGATTTTTTATTGTTTTAGCCTTCAGAATGCTTGCTACCTTATTAGGATGGTGGGTATATCAATTAACAAAAGATCCCTTCTCAATCGGTCTTATCGGACTTTCAGAAGTTATTCCTGCAGTAAGCTGCGCCTTGTATGCCGGCCACGTGATTGATATGAATGAAAAAAAGAGACTGTTGCTTATCTGCAATTATGCTTACATTTTTCTGATCGGGCTACTTGTGATTCCTGCCTTTTTTAATGTTCAGATGCATTTTACCGGGCATCAGATCACATATTATATTTATGGGGTTATATTTTTTACTGGAATTGCGAGAGCCTTTATTGGCCCTATTGTTCCTTCTATGATTCCTAAAATTGTAAAAAAAGAGAACCTCCCCAATGCTGTTACCCTAAACCAGGCTACATTTCTTATATCTTCTGTATGCGGCCACGCCATCGGAGGTCTTCTTATTGGATATTTCGGTGTACAATGGACATTGGTGGTTATTCTATCTTTGATATTTATTGCTTCATTGTTTTTCTGGCAGCTCAACAAACAACATTCAGAGTACAAGAAAGAAACGGTAGATGTTGTGGAAAGCATGCGTGAAGGCATTTCTTATATTTTTAAAACAAAAGAAATTTTGGGCGCCCTATGCCTGGATATGTTTGCTGTACTTTTTGGAGGTGCAGTAGCAATGATTCCCGTATTTGCTACTGATATTCTGAATTCAGGAGCGGAAGGCTTCGGATTGCTGAATGCCGCGTCTGATATTGGCTCCATGTGCATCATTACTATTTTATCTATCATTCCTTTACGAAAAAACCAGGGAAAGATACTTCTTATGGTGGTCACAGGATTCGGAATCTGTATCGTTGGATTTGGCTTATCCAAGCTGTACTGGCTTTCTTTCATGTTCCTTGTATTAAGTGGAATGCTTGATGGTATTTCTGTAGTAATTAGAGGAACTATTGTACAATTAAAAACACCTGATCATATAAGAGGTCGGGTTTTGAGCGTTAATTCAATATTCATCATGTCCAGTAACGAAATGGGCCAATTCGAAAGTGGAGTTATGGCCAAATTATTAGGGGTAGTGCGCTCTGTAGTGTTTGGCGGCTGCATGACTGTATTGGTTGCCCTAATTGTTGGAAGCACTAATCCAAAGCTAAGAAAGATGCAATATTAACAAAATTATGACTGAATGATTTAAGAACAATTAAATCAAATAAGATTAAACATATACAAAATAAGGATAGAAGTATTTTCTATCCTTATTTTTATTTTATACCACATTTATTTCAAAATAACCAATACTTATATCCACAAATAACTCCATAAAACCAATAACCATTACAATCTTCACATATCCAAGCAACAACAACAAAATATAAGATCACAAAACAACAATATACATTCTTTAAATATATACTAAAATCTATCACGAAACATTAATAATTTCATATATTTGCTACAAATATCCCCTTTATGAATAAAATTTTATTTATTTTAAGCTTTTTCGTGACTGGCTTATGGGTAAGCGCCCAGACTTTTACTGATAAAGCTTTACAACAAAGCGCTTCACAGCTCAACACCGCCAATACAGAAGGTGATTACGACAAATTGTTTAAGAAATTCACAGAAACTAATACTTCTGAACAATGGCAGGCTTTCCATTATGCTGCCGTCTCTATGTATCTTAAAGCGGAACTTTTATCAAAAAATTCTGCTGCTTCAGCTATTCATTCAAGCGTAACAGCAGAAAAATTTGCTCTTGGAGTATCGCTTTCCCAACCTGATAACGCGGAAAACAACATTCTTCTAGGCCTTATCATGTTGCAAAGCATACAGCTGAATGTGTATAAAGATCCGGCAAAAGCAGCACAAGAGGTTTCGAAATACATTGCAAAAGCAGAAAGTTCTGACCCAAACAATCCAAGATTAGCAATCCTAAAAGCAAAATCAGCAGAAAAATCTGGCAATATGACCGAGGCTGAAGCTCAATACCAAAAAGCAGCAACAGGATTCACAACCTTGAACTCTGTACCTGGATGGGGTAAACAACTTATCCCTAAAAACAAATAACTTACGTTAAGTATTCAACTTTAAATTGGTCAAAAAATGAAAAAATATCTACTGATTTTTCTAATTTTCATTACCCAGATGGTCTTTGCACAACAGGACTGTATCACCGCTATCCCTATTTGCAGTGATTCAGAGATCTCGTTAAAACCTAATGGAAGCGGAAGCGTAAAAGAAGGAAGTGGCTGTCTAAGCTCTGAGAGTAACTCAATCTGGTTCACCTTCAGCATACAAACAGCAGGAACATTAACCTTCCTTATTACCCCTTTGGGACCTAATGCTTACAACATTGATTATGATTTTGCATTATATGGCCCCAATCACAGTTGCAGCAACCCCAGAGAAACTCCTCTAAGATGTTCTTACGCCGGAATGGGTAACTTAATAAACAGACCTCTTACAGGTCTTAACATGACTGCTACAGAAACTACGGAAGATGGCGGCGGAATCGGTTTTGTAAAATACATTGACGTACTTCCCGGTGAAGTATATCATTTGCTATTAAATAACTTCTCATCTGAAATTGCACCTTTTAAATTAAGTTTTGGCGGAACAGCATCATTGCTTACTCCATTTGATAATAATTCATTAAAAATCTACCAACCTTTTCCATTCTTAAAACCTGGAGCAAAAAATGATGGAGATATTGATATTTGCGGCAACCCAGTAACCTTTGATTTTGCTACCTTATCCAATCACATCAGAAATAATAATCCAAATTTCATTATAAAATATTATCGCAGTGCGGCCGATGCAGCAGCTGATTATGATCCTATCACAGCCCCTATTTCGGTTAACACAACCACTAAATACACTTATTCTATATCTTATTCAGACCCTACCAAACCTGTCAGCTTTTTAAATCAATGTAGAGAATTTGGGGAAATTAACTTTGTTGACAGATCTTTTGCCCTCACCCCTGGTGAACTCCTCTCCTGTAGTAACAACAATTCTGGAACGGCACTATATGACTTATCATCAGCCGATATAGGAATCACTCCTAATCTTAATGTAAAATATTATCCTTCAATGTATGACCTTGACCACGTCATCAACGAAATTACCAATCCTTATCAATATGTTTCTGCCGAAGGATCAGTATTTGTAAAGGCAACCAATGAATATGGATGTATTGCGATTACAGAAATTAAATTAAAATTCAACCCATTGGTAAAAGTGCTTATACCACCTCCACTAGTTGCTTGCCATCTGGAATCAAACCCTTCCATGGGAATGTTTGACCTTGATAGCGCTCCGGTAACAGCACCAACTGATGGTACGAAGAAAAAATACTACCCTTCAATGGCTGACGCAGTAGATGCCACGAATGAAATCACCAATTACAAAACTTATATGGCACCTAATGGTGTGGTATATGTAAGAGTATATGATGACCTTGGATGTTTCAATGTTGTTAAAGTAACTCTTCAGGTTCTTCCTCCGGAAAAATCCAGCGTACTTAAGGATAAAATCATTTGTATGGAAGACAAAACTACTTTAGATGCAGGACCTGGATTCAAAAAATACGAATGGAGTACTGGAGCCACCACTCAAACCATCACTGACGTTGGAGTAGGCACATATTGGGTAAAACTAACAAGTAAAGTTCAAGAATGTACTACCACTCAAAAGGTTACAGTATATCCTTCAGAACAACCTGTAATTACCAGCATTGATGTATCTACCACAAATATTACTGTAAATGTAGCAGGTGGAACTCCTGATTATAAATATTCTATAGACAATATTGTATGGCAGGATTCTAATGTATTCAACAATGTACCAAGAGGAAATTACAAGATATATGTAAAAGATGCTTATGATTGTGATCCTATTATTGTTGAAACAATCGTTCCTAATATTGTAAATGTTATTACTCCAAACGGAGACGGTATTAATGACGTTCTTGATTATTCCGCAATTGCAGGCAAGCAAAACCTGACATTGAGTATTTTCGACAGATATGGTGTAAAAATCCACCAGGCCGATAAATCTAATGGATACAAATGGGACGGAACAATCGCAGGTAAGAAAATACCTACAGGTACTTACTGGTATTCTTTAACCTGGAATGAAAATAACAGCAAGAGCACACCATTCAAATTCTCAGGATGGATCATTGTGAAAAACAGAGACTAACTTTTTTAATCATATCATAAAAAATCACCTCAATTGAGGTGATTTTTTTATCAACACACCCAACCCCCTATTGGCCGTATTTTTACAAAGACTGCTAATAATTTGTTGAATACTATTTTTTAAATATTTTTTAAATAAGCTATCTTTGCACCATGGCGCAGAAAGAAACATTATCATCCCTTACACACGGAAACTTTGCAAAAGAGCTGTCTATTGCGGATGGAAAAATGCCTCCTAATGCAGTGGATTTCGAAAGACTTGTTATCGGAACTTTTTTGATTGACAAAAAAGGTCTTGACCATTCCATTGACCTCCTTACCTCGGAAGTATTTTACGATCCCAGACATCAAGTTATTTTTTCTACTATCTTAAAACTTTATGAAGGCAACCATCCTGTAGACTTAATGACCATCATCCAGGAGCTGAAGAAAGAAGATAAGCTAAGTCAGGCAGGAGGAGACCATTATATTATTGACCTTACCATGGGAGTAAGTTCATCTGCCCACATTGAATATCACGTTCGTGTTATTCTTGAAAAATATATTTTAAGAAGTCTTATTAACGTTTCTGCGAATGTGATTGATTCTTCCTACAAAGAATCAACAGACGTGTTTGAGCTTCTGGATAAAGCAGAACAGTCTTTCTTCGAGATCACTAACGGAACCATTAAAAAAGGTTTTGATACCGCCAACTCATTAGTAAAACAAGCAATTGACACCATTAAATCTTTAAAGGACAAGCAAGGACTTTCTGGAGTTCCTTCAGGATTTCGTGATGTGGATAAAGAAACCGGAGGCTGGCAGAATTCTGACCTTATCATCATTGCTGCACGTCCGGCGATGGGAAAAACAGCATTTCTTCTTTCAATGGCAAGAAATATTGCTGTAGGTCACAAAATCCCAATGGCTCTATTCTCTCTTGAGATGGCCTCTGTACAGCTTATCACCAGAATGATTGCTTCTGAAACGAGAATTTCCTCTGAAAAACTTCGTAAAGGAACACTTGATGACGAAGAGTGGCAAAGACTATTCTCCAACGTATCTGAATTGGAAAACGCTCCTCTATACATTGATGAAACACCATCACTTTCAATTTTCGACTTCCGTGCAAAATGCAGAAGACTGGTAATGCAGCATGGGGTAAGACTGATCATGGTCGATTACCTCCAACTGATGACAGCCGGTGGAGGAGGAAAAGGAGTTGGAAACCGTGAACAGGAAATCTCCATGATCTCCCGTTCATTAAAAGCCATTGCAAAGGAATTGAACGTTCCGGTAATAGCACTTTCTCAGCTTTCCCGTAGTGTGGAAACGCGCCCCGGAAAAAGACCTCAGCTTTCCGATCTAAGGGAATCCGGAGCAATTGAGCAGGATGCGGATATTGTATCTTTCATCTTCAGACCTGAATATTATAAAATCACGGTATGGGATAATGATGAAGAAGGGCAAGAAACTTCTACAGAAAATCAGGCTGAATTAATTATTGCAAAACACAGAAATGGTGCTACTGCCGATGTAAGACTTTCTTTCTTAAAACATTTTGCAAAATTCGGAGATATTGAAGCCGCCCTTGATGGCGGTATGGGAAGCGGCTATCCATCAAACTTTGGAGAACCAAGTGGCTTTGACAAAATTAAAACAACAATTCAGCCGGGAGCAGCATTTGACCTTCCGGACAGCTCGAAACTTTCAGGATCTTCTATGAATGATTTTGATGATGATGATGACTTTCCGTTTTAAATAATTCAATTTATAGAACAGATTTTGAAAATCGAAATTTATACAGACGGTGCATGCAGTGGAAATCCAGGAAAAGGCGGATACGGAATTCTTATGCGTATTCCTGAAAAAAACTATCAGAAAACATTTTCTAAAGGGTTCAGAAAAACCACCAATAATAGAATGGAACTCCTTGCTGTAATTTCTGCATTAGAAAAGCTAAAGTCTACAGAAAACGATATTCATGTATATACGGATAGCAAGTATGTTGCAGATGCAGTTAATCAGAATTGGATCACCGGATGGATCAAAAGAGGCTGGAAAAATGTAAAAAATCCGGATCTCTGGAAAAAATTCATTGAGCTTTACAACCTTCATAAACCCACTATGCATTGGGTAAGGGGCCATGCAGGTCATTTCGAAAATGAACTTTGTGATAAGTTAGCCGTTGCCGCAGCCAGTTCTTCTGATTTGGAAATTGATGCTTATTTTGAAGGATTAGAGAACAACTCTCTGTTTTAATTTTAATTAATACTAATCCTAAACAACACACAAAAACATTCATTACTTTGTCATAATAAATATTATTTTTTGAATAATAATTAATTTTTTTAACAAAATTAACATAAAATAACTATTTATTAATTGGGATTTAATATATTTACCTATTAATTAAATTCCCAGTGAAATGAATAAAAATTTATTATTTTACTTCTCTATTCTTTTACTTTTTTCATCTGGAGCATCCTTCGCTCAGACTTATCAGCTTATCGGAAACCCAGTGAACACTACCGGATGGACCCTGGTTTCCCCTACCCAGGTAAACACAGATTTTATTCAGCTGACCCCTGACACCAACAACCAATCCGGTTCCATCAGGCTGAATGATCCAATCAATTTAAAATATTGTGACAAATGGAGAGTGGAATTTGATTTCAGGATGGATTCCAACCAAACCTCCAACGGAGACGGAATTGCCTTCTGGTATCTTGCCAACCCACCAGTTGCCAGTGTACTAGGCTCCGGCCTTGGAGTATCGCAGAATGCAGTAGGTTTTGTGGTAGGACTAGACACTTACAACAATACCACTACTGCTACCATGAGTAAGGTCCACGTTGCATATGGACAGGTTCAAAATACAACAGATACCAATAACGTTGAGTTCTTTAATGTTCCGGGAAGCTCCTTTCACTCACCGGATCTAAATACTACACAACCTTTCCAGGGAACAACTTTCAAACATGTAGAAGTAACTGCACAGGTAGATCCTGCAGCTCCTACCAACTGGATTATAAAAATAACAATAGACGGGAATATAATTTGTAATCAGTCTTTTGCCCCTTCAGGCACTGCTGCAGCAATGACTGTAGGCTATTTTGGTTTTTCAGCTTCTACAGGAGGGGCAAGATCAAGACATTCCATTAAAAATGTAAAAATTTATACGGATAAAGTTCCTATTTTACAGAATTCAGCAACACAGTCATTCTGTCCTAATCCTACCACCGGATATGGATCAGTAGACCTGACTTCTTTCAATTCACAATTTGTCAGCAACCCTTCCAATTATACATTTACCTATTATCCATTTGGAAGTTCTACACCTATTGCTAATCCCGTTGATTATCAGTTTAACGCTAACTCAACAGTAACAGTCGTTATTAAAGACAATGCAGGACTACTGTGTGACAACCCGGATGGTAAAATTTTATTGGTTATGGCCCCTTTCAAAGCGGAAGAAAAAACCATTACGGCATGTAATAACAATAAAGCAGGGACCGCCACTTTTAACTTAAATTCCGCTGATGTTACCGGCGTACCTGGTGTTACAAAGAAATACTACAAAACACTCAATGATTTAAACTCAGGAACCAATGAGATTTTAAATCCGGACACCTACCTATCTGCACCAGGAACCGTTTACGTAAAAGTAACCACTCCGTTAGGATGTACGGGTACAGCAAAAATCACTCTTGCTTTTTACCCTGAAACAGCGGTAAATGATACATCCATCCAATCTTGCTTTATCGAAAACGATATACTTAAAGCTGTATTTAATTTGACAACAGCTAATGTAACATCCTTAACCACCGGCATCACTAAAAAATACTACACAACAGTTGCCAACGCTATTAATGACACTAACGAGATTATCAATCCTTATCAATTCATTTCAACAAGCACAGCAGTATATGCAAAAGTAACTGATACCAACGGGTGTTTTGCTCTTGCTAAAATCAACCTGGTTGTTCTCCCCCCTGTTAAATCTTCTATTCTTAAAGATAAAACCATTTGCATTGAGAACACAACAGATCTGGATGCAGGTCCCGGATTTTCTGAATATCTATGGAGTACCGGAGCTACCACTTCCTCCATTAAAGATGTAAGTGTAGGAACATATTGGGTTAAGCTCAAAACAGGAAACTGCATTACCACACAAATTGTCAATGTACAACCATCACCCAATCCAGTCATCTCCAGTATTGATATCCACAACAATACAATCTCAGTAAATGTAGCAGGTGGAAAAACACCTTATCAATATTCTTTAGACGGTACACATTGGCAGGCATCAAATACTTTTACAGGCCTGACAAGAGGAGAAGTAAAGGTTTTTGTGAAAGATTTCTATAACTGTACTCCTATTGAAGTTCAGATTACAGTTCCCAACCTCATCAATGCCATTACACCGAATGGAGACAACAAAAATGATTTCATTGATTATTCAGCTTTAGCTTACAAGAAAAATTTAATCTTCACAGTCTATGACCGATATGGAAATAAACTATATGAAGCCAATAAAATAAGAAACTATACATGGGATGGAAGAGCTTACGGTAAAAAAATACCTAGCGCTACCTATTGGTATACAATCTCATGGAATGAAAACGATAAAAACAACACAGAAACAAAATACTCAGGCTGGGTATTGGTAAAAAATATGGAATAAAATCTTAATACACATAACAACATCACAATTCTTCCACTATGAAAAAAACTCTACTCTTTTTTTTACTGGGCATTTTACTCTGCTTACCAGAAAAAATACTTTCTCAAACCTATCAACTTACCGGAAACCCAGTAAATACTACCGGTTGGGATCTTGTTTCAGATGCTATCGTAAGCGGAGATTTTATAAGACTTACCACAGACCAGACAAGCAAGTACGGAGCTATAAAACTTTCGACTCCAATTACCTTAAGCTATTGTGACAAATGGAAAGTAGAATTTGATTTCAGAATTGATGGAAACGGAACAACACAGTTTGGGCGTGGAGATGGTTTTACATTCTGGTACCTTGCTAACCCTCCAACGGGGTTTGTATCAGGGGGAGGCCTTGGAATTCCTGCCAACGCATCAGGGCTAATGGTAGGGTTCGATATTTTTAACAATACTACAGAAGGCCAAATGAGCAAAGTACATGTTTTATATGGCACAAACGATACTGCAGGAAACAATATAGAATTCAACAATACACCTGGCAGTACATTTCACTCTCCGGACCTGAATCCCACTAAGCCGTTTGTAAGCAACACCTACAGACACGTTGAAGTAAATGGGGAAACAGATCTTACCAACCCAACCAATTGGATTATTAAAATCAAAATAGACGGAATACTTATTGCCGATCAGTCATTTGCACCTTCCGGAAATGCTGTAGGCATGACACAGGGATATTTTGGCTTTTCAGCAGCTACAGGAGGGGCGAGCGCCCGACACTCCATCCAAAATGCTAAAGTTTTTGTAGATAAAGTTCCCATTCTAAACAATACTCTAAAACCTTTTGTATGTACTAACCCTGCAACAGGAAACGGAACTGTAGACCTTACATCATACAACAATCAGTTTGTAAACAATCCTGGAAATTATATTTTCACTTATTACTTACTAGGTGTTGCGACTCCTATTGCCAATCCTACCAATTTCCTGTACACAGGAAACACCACCATTAAAGTTGTTGTTAAAGATCCCACCTCAACACTTTGTGATAATGGAGACGGTATCATACAATTAGAGCCTTCATCATTTGCCGCTACTGACGCAAGCCTTACAGAATGCAACAATAATAATGGCGGAGTCGGCATCTTTGACCTCAATACAGCTGCAGTCACTACCTTAACCAATGTTACCAAAGAGTTTTATCCTAGTATACACGACCTGAATGCCAGCACCAATCAGATCCCAAATCCTTCAGCCTACAGCTCTCCTCCAGGGATTATCTACGTAAGGGTGATTACAGCACAAGGATGTGTAAGCACCGCTAAAATCACACTGAACACTCATCCAGTTGTGACCGTTTATGACGTTCCCATAGAATCATGTTTTATAGAAAGCAACCCATTGACTGCCTCTTTTAATCTCATCAATGCTTCTGTTGTTCCCAATCCGGCAGCATTTACAAAAAAATATTATCCATCTATAACTGATGCACTTAATGGAACCAACGAAATAATGAATCCGGGAGCATACATTGCTCCAAACGGAGTTGTCTTCGTCAAAGTTTTCAATTCAACCGGATGTTTTTCAATTGCTAAAGTTACTTTAACAGTTAATGCACCAGCCCCATCCAGAGTTTTAAAAGACAAAATTATTTGTATGGAAAGCAAAACAACGTTAGACGCAGGTCCAGGATTCAAAAGTTATGAATGGAGCACAGGAGCAACCTCTCAATCTATTAAAGATGTCGGCGTAGGAACCTACTGGGTAAAACTTAAAACTGGAGAATGTTTCACCACCCAAACAGTAACTGTATTCCCAGCAGAAAATCCTGTTATCACAAGTGTAGACATTTCGGGAGGTTCTTTCACCGTACATGTGAATGGCGGAATGCCTCCTTACCAATATTCAACAGATAATATTACCTGGCAAGATTCTAACGTATTTACCAACATTCCAAGAGGAGTTGTGAAAATATATGTAAAAGACAGCTACAATTGTGAACCTATTACCATTAATATTACAGTTCCTAATCTTGTGAATATCATCACCCCTAATGATGACGGCATCAATGACTTTATTGATTACTCAGCATTAGCCGTTAAACCTAATTTTGAAGTGAATATTTATGACAGATATGGCGTACAGGTTTTCAGAGCAGACAAAACCAATGGATATCGATGGAATGGTACCGCCAACGGAAGAAGAGTTCCTACAGGAAGCTACTGGTATTCTGTTTCCTGGAATGAACAGAACAATATGAACAAAATAACACCCATCAACTTTGCAGGCTGGATTGTTGTTAAAAATAGAAATTAATCACGTTTATCAATCATATTAAAAGAGTCACTCCGCTATGCGGGGTGATTTTTTTGTATTAAATTAAGAGGATATATTTCATTTTAAAGCCCTTTATTCATATTCAATTCTTAAATTTGTGCTATGAATTATTTGGAAGCTTTAAGCAGAAGATATTCTGTGAAAAAATTTAATAATCAAATTATTCCTCAGGAAACCCTTCACAACATTCTTGAGTCAGGAAAACTGTCTGCAAGCTCTCTTGGGCTTCAACCGTATAAAATTATTGTTGTTGAAAGTGAGGAAATGAAACAGAAACTGATCCCTGCTTTTTATAACCCATCCCAAATTTCTACATGCTCTCATCTTGTTGTAATTGTTTCAAAAAAAAATATTGAGGAGAATTATATCCAGGGATATTTTAAACATATTTCAGAAGTAAGAGAAACTCCTCTTGAAATGCTTGATCCATTCAAAAACAGCATCAATCAGCATGTTAATCAAAAAACACAGGATGAAATTTTCAATTGGGCAGAAAAGCAGTCTTATATCGTATTAGCCAATCTGATGTATGCCGCTGCCATTGAAAATATAGACTCATGTCCCATGGAAGGCTTCAGACAAGATCTGATAGAGGAAATTCTAGACATTAATCCTCAAACAGAAAAAGTAACCGTCACCCTCGCTTTAGGCTACCGTTCTGAGGAAGATCACTTCCAGTACATGAAAAAAGTAAGGAAACCAAACGAAAAATTGTTTAAATTTATTTAATATTTAAATGATTGTACCTAAAGCAAGCACATGATAAAAGCGGATGTATTAGTAATCGGTTCCGGAATTTCCGGACTTTCTTATGCCATTAAAGTTTCTGAACAACTCCCTGATGCCAAAATCATCATTGTAACCAAGTCTGATGAAGACGAAAGTAATACCAAATACGCACAAGGCGGCCTTGCTGTAGTTACTGATTTTCAGAAAGACAATTTTGAAAAACATATAGATGACACCATGCGTGCCGGAGACGGTGAAAACAAACGCGATGTTGTAGAGATGGTAGTAAAGGAAGCCCCGGCAAGATTCAACGAGATCGTAGAATGGGGCGCTCAATTCGATATGAAAAACGGCAAATTTGCCTTAGGAAGAGAAGGCGGCCACACCGAAAACAGAATTGTCCACCATAAAGACATTACAGGTTTTGAAATCGAAAGGGCTCTATTGGAGACAGCAAACAGCAGTCCGAATATTGAGATCCTGGATCATCATTATGTCATTGATATCATTACCCAGCACCATGTTCCCGGCAAAGAACTGAATGAGGGAGACATTCATTGTTATGGTGCTTATATTTTGGATGAAAAATCCAAGACCATCAAAAAAATAACATCTAAAATTACACTGGCTGCCACTGGCGGAGCCGGACATGTTTATAAAAATACGACGAATCCTACCATTGCCACAGGAGACGGAATTGCTTTCGTAGCCCGTGCCAAAGGAAAGGTTTCAAATATGCAATATTACCAGTTTCACCCAACTGCTCTTTATAATAAGATTGACGGAATGCTCTTCCTTATTTCTGAAGCAGTACGTGGAGATGGAGCCAAATTAAGAACCAAACGAGGTGAAAAGTTCATGCAGAAATATGATGAACGTGAAGAATTAGCCTCCAGAGATATTGTAGCCAGAGCTATCGACAATGAAATGAAAATTTCCGGGGATGAATATGTAGGTCTTGACTGCAAAGAAATGAATCAGGAGAGATTCCTTGAACATTTCCCAAACATCTATAAAAAATGCAAGGACGAAGGAATTGATCCGTTTACCCAATTAATTCCGGTAGTTCCTGCCTGCCACTATCTCATGGGAGGTATTGAAGTGGACAGAGACGGACAATCTTCCATCAGAAATCTCTTTGCCGTAGGAGAATGCACCAATTCAGGATTACACGGAGCCAACAGACTTGCCTCAAACTCTTTACTTGAAGGGTTAGTATTCGGACACAATGCTGCTATGAAAACAGTTTCCCTTCTTAATGAAAACTTATTCAATTTTGATGATTTAAAAGCCGTTCCTGAATGGAACGAGGAAGGAATGAAAATCATGGATGAGATGGTTATTATCAGCTACCTGAGAAAACAACTTCAGGAAATGATGAGTGACCTGGTAGGAATTGTAAGAAGCAACAGACGTTTGAATATGGCTTTACAAAAACATCAGGAAATTGCAGCAGCTGTTGATGAGATTTACCACTACTCTATCCTTTCCCCACAATTGTCAGAACTAAGAAACCTGACCACTGTAGCTCATCTCATCATTACCCAATCTATGGAAATGACAGAAAACAAAGGAGCATTTTATAATAAAGATTTAGTGTAAACTTCCTCTGATGAAGCTTAGAAACTTAAATATAACAACAGAAATAAACATTTTGTTCTATTCAAGAAAGGTCGTTATTGCCTTCCTTGCATTCAGTTTTATCTTTATCCTTTCAGTATTCAGAAAAAACCTAAATGATTCTGTACAAATATCATTATTTCTTGCAGCATTTCCTTTGGCAATTGCAGCAGGGTATGGTATCAATATAGGGTTAAGAAAATATTTTATTTCAAAATCCAAATATCCTTTAGTCTTAAAAATAATATGCAATGTCTTAGAAATTTCAAGACAAAAGATTTCCTCTAAACCTATTGATATTGATATTGAAGAATTTATAAAAGACAACAACTTACCTTTAACTTATTATTATATCAATAATCCCGCGCATCCCATTTTAGCTTTTAATAAAAATAAAATCCATTATTTTACACAAGAATACGACTGGGATAACTTTAAATGGGATTTCTATATAAAAAGAGAAGGAAGATTTACTAAAGAAGTATTAAAATACAGAGGAATAAACCAAGACAATACTACTATTCAAGATTATATTGAATTTGAAAAAATAGAAGCTAAAAATCATGAGATTATCATTCTATTTATCATACACGATTTATTATTCGGAAAAGGTTTATCCAGATATTATTAAAAAATATAACAAATGAAAAGACCAGCCTACGTTACAGATAAAGCATTAAAAACATTTATAAAAACTGCGCTTGAAGAAGATATTCAGGATGGAGACCACTCTACCCTTTCCACCATTCCGGAAAATCTTCAACAGAGTGCTAAATTATTGGTAAAACAAGATTGTATCCTTGCAGGAGTAGAATTGGCAGAGATTATTTTTAAAACTTTTGATAAAAATCTTAAAGTTGAAACATTGATCAAGGATGGAACACCTTGTAAAGTAGGAGATATAGCTTTAATAGTAACCGGAAGTGCAAGATCTATCCTTTCTACAGAAAGATTTGTTCTTAATTGCATGCAGAGAATGAGCGGTATAGCAACGTTAACTCATGATTGGGACTCAAGATTAGTAGGAACAAAAACGAAGCTTTTAGACACAAGAAAAACAACTCCAAACTTCAGAATGTGTGAAAAATGGGCAGTTGCCATTGGTGGCGGAACCAACCACAGATATGGTCTTTATGATATGATTATGCTTAAAGATAACCATATTGATTATAATGGCAGCATTACCAACGCAGTAAAAATGGCTAAAGACTACGTTAAAAAAACGAAGAAAAAGTTAAAAATTGAAGTAGAAACCAGAAATCTGGAAGAAGTTCAGGAAGCCATCAATGCAAAAGTTGACAGAATCATGCTTGATAACATGGATGTTAAAATGATGAAGAAAGCTGTGAAAATGATAAATGGTTCTACTGAGTCTGAAGCATCAGGTGGGATCACCCGAGACATGCTTAAAGAAATCGCATCAACAGGGGTAACTTATATCTCTGTAGGGGCTTTAACACACTCTGCTGAGAATATAGATTTGAGTCTCAAAGCAGTGAAATAGCGTTGAATTTTTAATAAAAACACACCCGCTTTATTAAAAATTCAATAACATGACTTTTTTCATGCCAAAAGTCATTTTTTATTCATTTTACTAACAATCAAACGATTAGCATTATTAAGACTGATTAAAAATTAACATTGAGTTAATAATAGTTAAAATATATTTTGCGAATTTTGCAGAAAATTAAATCTAATTATTACTAACGATTATGAAATTAATCAACAAATCGATTCTAACTGCGGTAATTACATTATCAACAGCTAGCGTCTATTACGCTCAACAAGTTCAGGATACAGTCGCTAAATCCAAAGACATTGAGGAGGTAATCCTAAGAGGTGTTACAGATATCGCTAAAGATAGAAAGACACCAGTTGCAGTATCCACTATTAAAGCTGCACAGATTTTAGAAAGACAAGGAAATCAAGAGCTTGTTGAATTACTAAACACAACACCTTCAGTATATGCTACAAAAGGTGGTGGTGGTTTTGGAGACTCTCAAATTGTTATGCGTGGTTTTGAATCAAGAAACATCGCAGTAATGGTAAACGGTATGCCTGTAAATGATATGGAGGGTGGTACTGTTTATTTCTCAAACTGGACTGGATTATCTGACGTAACAAGTTTCATGCAGGTACAAAGAGGTCTTGGTTCTTCTAAATTAGCTATTGCTTCTGTTGGAGGTACAATGAACTTCATCACAAAGGCAGCAGATATGAAAAAAGGAGGTATTGTAAGACTAGGAGTTGGTAACAATGACTTTCTAAAAACATCATTTGCTTATAATACAGGTAAGTCTGATACAGGTTGGTCTTCTTCATTCTTAATGAGCAGACAGTCTGGTTCTACTTACATTCAAAATACAGATTACGAAGCATACGCATATTTCTTCGCATTAGGTTGGGAAGCTAGTAAAAAACACAGCTTCCAGTTTACAATTACAGGAGCCCCACAATGGCATGATCAAAGATCTTACGCTCCATCTATTGGTGATTATATCAAATATAACCCGGATAATGATGGAACTCCTGACAGAACTTACAACAGTGACTGGGGATATTACACAAATGGTGAAGGGAAAAGAGTTGCTTTAGCAAACAGAGCTAACTACTATAACAAACCTGTAATTATGCTTAACTGGGACTGGACTATCAATGATAAATCCAAACTAAGTACAGTTGCCTATATGTCTAATGGTAGAGGTGGTGGAACTTCTGATCTTGGTAAAGTGAATGGTAGAGGTTTATCAGCTCTTGTAAATAACGTACCATATTTCAGAGATGCCCAAGGCCTTTATAATTACGACAAAGTTTTCGCTGAAAATGCTGCGGTTAATCCAAATACAGCAGCTGCTGGAAATACATTAATTCGTAGAGCGAGTATTAACTCTCATAACTGGTACGGGATTTTAGCAAATTTCCAACATAAAGTTAATGACAACTGGAATTTCTCAATAGGTACTGACAATAGATATTATTACGGATACCACTATCAGGTTGTTTCTGATTTATATGGAGCATCAGGATATAAAGACAACGCCAACAAAAACATTCCACCAAATGTAGTAACTGCAACTTCTGACTATAAAAAATTGAACTGGAATCCTTTTGGAGGAAGCCAAGTTCCTTTAAATGAAAGAGTTGGATTCAGCAATGATGGAGAAGTACTTTGGTACAGTGGATTTGGACAGATTGAGTATACTAAAGATAAGTTATCTGCTTTCTTACAGGGATCAGTATCAAACCAAGCTTACCAAAGAATTGATGAGTTTGTTCAGGATGGTGTTACAGTACAGAGAAATCAAACTGTAAACAGAAAAACAGGTTTCAAAAACATCTTTGGATATAACATCAAAGGGGGGGCTAACTATAACATTAACGAGAATCACAACGTTTTCGCAAATGTTGGTTATTACAGCAAACAACCATTCATGAATACTGTTTACCCAAGTAACCAGCAAGTTGTAAACCCTCAACTTACTAATGAGAAAATTTTCTCTGCTGAAGTTGGATATGGTTTCAGGTCTGCAAACTTCACTGCAAATGTTAACGTTTACAGAACTCAATGGAAAGACAGAGCATTAAGAAGAACTATCCAGGTTCCTGATGTAACTGACGCTTACGCAGAAATGAATGGAATTACAGAGATTCACCAGGGAGTAGAAGTTGACGCAACTTATAAACTTAATAAATTCTTAGAACTTAATGGTATGTTCTCTTGGGGAGATTACTATTACAAAGGAAACGCTACAGGAACAACATTTGATGGAAACAACAATCCACTAACTGTTGCCGGAGATTCAAACACAACTACTCTTTATATTGATAAAGTAAAAGTTGGAGGTACAAGCAGCAACAGTATTCCTCAAATGACAGCTTCATTGGGTGCTACTGTTAAACCGGTAAAAGATTTAAGCATCTATGCTGGATGGCGTTATGTAGGTAAGCTTTATTCTTCAATAGATATTGCTACCTTCTCAAATATTGCAAACCAAGACAGAGGAGTATTGAAATTACCTGATTACAATCTTACAGACTTAGGTATTTCTTATAAAATAAGATTAAAAGATAATAATCAGTATTTCACAATTGGAGCCAACGTATACAACTTATTTGATACTACATATATCCAAGATGGTGCAACCAATAATTTTGTTAAAACGGCAGGTGACTTTACTACTACTACAACAGGAGGGGTAACCACAACTGCTCAACAAAAGTATGATGCATATCAAGCTACTCTTTACAAAGGTATTGATCCATCAAACAGAGTGTTCTTCGGATTCGGAAGAACATGGGCAGCAACCATATCATTCAACTTCTAATAATATAACAATATTAGATTTTATAAATATGAATCCCGGCTTTGAGCCGGGATTTTTGCTATCTTTGTGTACAAAAAAAATAGATTATGGATTTTTACAAGATTTTTCTTAGTGCACACAAAGGATTCGGATATTTAGAACTACTTTTAGTGGCATTATTTACTATTGCACTTTTAGCTACAATGTTCGGTTTCAGTGGAAAAGTGAACAAATTTTTAAAGAAGACCACTCTCTTCACGATGATTTTCTTCCACGTTCAGTTTCTATTAGGAATATGCTTGTTATTCATATTTTCACCAGGTTTCAAAGCTGCATTAGATTCAGGAACATTAATGAAAGATGCCTACAGCAGACAAACATTTGTTGAACACCCATTTTCTATGCTTATTGCAGCAGTATTAATGACCATCATCAACAAAAAAGTAAAATCAAACGATACCATTTCCCTTGGAATTACCATTATGGGATTAATTGCCGTGGGTTTATTTGCGTTCGCATTCCCTTGGGCAAGAGTTTTTGGGGCTTAAAACAGACAAAGAAATTATATGCGTTATAATTTGTAAATAATTTAATCTTAAAATTTTTAATTAATCAATGAAAGTAGCTGTAGTAGGTTCAACAGGAATGGTTGGACAAGTTATGCTGAAAGTTTTGGAAGAAAGAAACTTCCCTGTAACAGAATTAATCCCGGTAGCATCCGAAAAATCTGTAGGCAAGAAGGTGAAGTATAAACAGAAGGAATTTACGATTGTAAGCATGAAGGACGCTATAGCTGCCAAACCGGATATTGCTATCTTTTCTGCCGGAGGTTCTACTTCTCTTGAATTTGCTCCTTTATTTGCAGAAGCTGGAGTAACAGTTATTGATAACTCTTCAGCATGGAGAATGGATCCTGATAAAAAATTAGTCGTTCCTGAAATTAATGCAGATGTATTGACTAAAGAAGACAAGATCATTGCAAATCCGAACTGTTCTACCATTCAGTTGGTAATGGTTTTAGGACCTTTGAACAAAAAATATGATTTAAAAAGAGTAATTGTTTCTACTTACCAATCTGTAACAGGAACAGGAAAAGCGGCAGTTGACCAGTTAAACGGAGAAATCAGCGGTGATGATTCTGCTGCAAAAGTATATCCATATCAGATCTTCAAGAATGCATTGCCTCATTGCGATGTATTTGCAGATGATGATTATACAAAAGAAGAAATTAAATTGATGAAAGAGCCTAAGAAAATCCTGGGCGATGACACTTTCAATTTAACAGCTACTGCAGTAAGAGTCCCGGTTCAGGGAGGTCACTCAGAAAGTGTAAACATCGAATTTGAAAATGAATTTGAATTGGATGAAGTAAGAAAAATCTTATCTGAAACTCCTGGAGTAATTGTAATGGACGATGTGAAAAACAACCACTACCCGATGCCATTATACTCGGAAGGAAAAGATGAAGTCTTTGTAGGAAGAATCAGACGAGACCTGTCACAGCCGAAAACGCTCAACCTTTGGATCGTTGCAGACAACCTGAGGAAAGGAGCCGCAACAAACGCTGTACAAATCGCAGAATACCTTGTAGCAAACAACTTAGTATAAACTAACAAAATAAAAAGAGTCTCAGAATTGAGATTCTTTTTTTTATCAAACACATTTATGAATACCCACAAAGAAAAAATAGGATTTCAAAAAATTATTGCTGCATTTGGAGTTATTCTTTTTGTAGGAAAAATTATTGCATGGAAGCTTACCAATTCCGATGCTGTATTCTCCGATGCTATGGAAAGCATTGTGAATGTCATCAGTGCCTTTATGGGATTATATTCTCTTCATCTTGCCGCAAAACCTAAGGATGAAGATCACCCTTACGGCCATGGAAAGGTTGAATTTGTTACATCCGGTATTGAAGGTGCTCTCATTGCCATTGCCGGTCTTATGATCATTTATGAAGGGATACACAGTCTTATTGTAGGAAAAACTTTAAGCAAAATTGATTTAGGGATTTGGATCATCATGGCCACCGCCATTATCAACTATCTTTTAGGATATATTTCCATCAAGAAAGGTCAGAAAGAAAACTCCCTCGTTCTTATTTCCTCAGGAAAACACCTACAGTCTGATACCATTACAACACTGGGAGTAGTAGCCAGTTTAGTGGTTGTTTACTTCACCAAAATCTATTGGCTGGATTCTGTGGTCGCTTTGGTATTTGGACTTTATATCATATTTGTAGGCTATAAAATCGTCCGAAAGTCTTTGAGTGGCATTATGGATGAACAGGATCCGGAAATACTGCATCAGGTCATTAAAATTCTCGAAAAAAACAGACATACAGAATGGATTGATGTGCACAATATGAAAATCCAGCAGTTTGGGGCCTCGTTACATATTGATGCTCATATCACCCTACCCTGGTATTATGATCTTAGGGATGCCCACAATGAAATGGAGAAAGTCATTATTCTTTTAGCCAACAATATCAAAAGAAATATTGAGTTCAATTTTCACATGGATGACTGTAAGCCTATTTCATGTCCGGTATGCCAGATTGAAAACTGCCCTGTTCGGCAGAAAGATTTCGTAAAAAGAGTGGAATGGACGGCAGAAAATGTAACAAGCGTAGATAAGCACACTGTAGACTAAGCGATAATATAAATAAGGAAATAATCTTAATCGCTCTTTACCATTTGTTTTCTATAATAAAACATAGGAACAATCAATAGTATAATCAAAGGCTGAATCACAAACCTTCGCATATAAAAGGAAAACAGATATCCTATTTCGAATGTATTTTGAATACAAAACAGATAAATAGGGAAAGCAATTGCAAAAACAATAATCATCAACAAAGCACCCTGTAAAGTCCATTGTCTATTCTTAAACAGCCCTTGGATAATCAGACAGGAGAAAAAAAGATTAAGGATAAATCTGAACAAATGGGCACCTATTAGTTTCCCCCATTCAAATACCGGGAAACTTATATTTTTATTTCCTTCGTGGAAATAGTCCAGAAACGGATCATAAAATATTTTATCCTCCATCACCCTGACTCCTATTAGTCCACAGATTCCTAAAATAACAAGAAGCCAGCTAAGAATTTTCATGTTGTAAAGCAAAGAATTTAATCCAGATTAACCAAAGTAAAACAACACTTCCATAAATAACTGCGGGAAAAACAAAATCATGGAACATTTTACCATATTCCTTGTGTTCTGCCATGACCATATTCAGGCCTACAATCCGCAAAAGATTCATGATATAGAGTAAGACAAGACCCGCCAGTACAAAAACAAAGGTTTTAGACCCTTTATAAAAAGCAAAAACAAAAGATACAAATAGAATCATCACAGAAATAGCATTACAACCTTCCACCATTCTTGTGACATACTGTTTCTTTACATAAAACCAAACCTGTTCATTCTTCACATCATTGTACAATTGAGATGGATACCCTAACACATTTTGTACTGCGTTCACCTGGTTGGCAATAATTCCTGAAAAAGGATCCAATCCAGAATCCCTGCCTGCATTCAGATAAAATTGATACGCAAAAAGCAACACCAGATAAATAATGATGAAGCGCAGTAAAATTCCTAAAACCGGCTTAAAGTCCTTTAACATATTACAAAGATAAAAATTAGGCCGTAATAACCTGAACGAGAAACAAAAAAGTTAAAGTATCCCTTCTAAAACAATCTGTAGGACACACAAAATACACTATTTGGTGACAAATAAAAGAAAATTTACCCGTGGGCATTCAGATAAAGTTTATAAAAACGAACCTCATCCAATATTTTAGCATTCAGTTCTCCCCTCTCCCAGCTTCCTTCTTCCAGCCTAACACTATTCATGTTAAATTACTATATTTGTTTCCATATTATTATGACTTCTGAACACGCAAATCGATTTTTTGAAAACCAACTCGGCAAAAAATCTACTGAATTCATCACATTAGCTCAAAGTGGTTCTGCGAGGGTCAACTTTCTGGCCATAACCGACACTGAAAAATACATCATCACCTACAATGAGAATATTCCGGAAAATGAAAGTTTTCTTTATTATTCTGAAGTATTTTCTACACTTCACCTTAATACTCCTGCCATTCTTGCCATTTCAGAAGACAGGAAAATGTATATTCAGGAATTCTTAGGTACACAAACGTTGTCAGAGCTGATTACAAAAGAACAGCTATCACCCCATATAAAATCTTTGGTAGAACAGACTTTGGAAAAGCTTTTCAGACTGCAGCTTCAAACACAGGGAAAAATTGATTTTTCGAAAACATTTGAATATGAAAATTATGATGAACTTCCTGTGATTCATGATCTGTATTATTTTAAAAATTTTGTAGCTGATGTTCTGGAACTGGAATATAATAAGTCTGCCTTATTGAAAGAGTTCAAAAAAATTGCGGCATTGGTGGAAAGTCTTGAACCTAAAGGCATCATGATCCGGGACTTTCAGGCAAGGAATATCATGGTGAATGAAAAAGATGAAGTTTCATTTATTGATTATCAGTCGGCAATGAAAGGGCCTTTGATGTATGATGTTATTTCATTGCTGTTTCAAGCCAAGGCAGATTTCCCTGAAGCCTTTAAAAATCAAATGCTGGATTTTTACATCCAACTTTTTGAAGATCAAAAAACTCAGAATCAACTAAAAAACTCGGTGAAACCAATGCAAATGATGAGATTCTTACAAGTCTTAGGAGCCTATGGTTTCAGAGGCTTAATTCAAAGGAAACAACACTTTATGGCAAGTCTTGAGAAAGGAATTCAAAACATTACACAATTTGCCACTTCCTGGGAAGACATGAAACATTATCCGGAGCTTAATAAAGTCATAGAACAACTGACCTCTTATAAAACAGAACAGAAGATTAAAGAAATATTAAATTTGAACCATTAAGCGCTTTAAGGTTTTAAAGAATATTACAATAAAATAAAGAAGAAAATGCTACACATCGACATCCACAGTTTTTCGTACAAAAAAGGAGGAATTCCAAAAGATCAATCAGGAAACGGAGGCGGTTTTGCCTTTGACTGCAGAGGAATTTTAAATCCCGGAAGAATTGAAGAATATAAAAGCCAGACCGGAAATGATATCGGTGTACAGGAGTATCTTGAAACCAAAACTGAAATGCCTAAGTTTCTGGAACTGATAAAGTCTCTGGTATCTATTAATATCGATGATTATCTGGCAAGAGGATTTGAAAATCTTCAGATCAATTTCGGATGTACCGGCGGGCAGCACAGATCTGTATATTCTGCTATCAAAATCGCAGAATTTATCAAAGAAAAGTATCCTAATGGTACTGAAGTAACCATTCATCACGACGAACAACCACAACTGAACATTAGTAATGAGTAATGAACAATCAGTAATATTCGCATTCCGTTATTACCTTACTCATTACTCATCATTTATTACTCATACTATATGAAGGCTCTTATTTTCGCCGCCGGGAAAGGCACAAGGCTTAAGCCATTTACAGACCACCATCCTAAAGCTTTGGCTCAGGTGAATGGTATTCCTCTTTTGGAAAGAAATATCAATTATCTAAAAGGATATGGAATAAAAGATTTTGTGATTAATATTCATCATTTTGGAGATCAGATTGTTGATTTTTTAAATAAAAATGATAACTTCGGCTGTAAGATTGAAATCTCCGATGAGACCAATGAGCTATTGGAAACCGGTGGCGGCTTGATTTTTGCCAGAAGATTTCTAGATCATGGAGAAGATTTTTTAATTTTAAATGCTGATATTTTAACTGATCTCAATATTAATGCATTGGTAGAATACCACAAAAAAATAAAAGATTTTGCTACTTTAGCAGTATCGGACCGCGAAAGTTCGAGAAAACTCCTTTTCAATGATGATTTAGTATTAAGAGGCTGGCTGAATGTACAGACAGGTGAACAGAGGCTGGCTGAATTTAATAAAGGATTTAAGGCTCTTGCCTTCAGTGGAGTTCACTGTATCAATCCTGTCATCTTTGAAAAAATAAAAAGAAAAGGCAAATTCTCTGTTATGGAAGAATATCTGGATCTTATGCAGACCGAACATATACATGGTTTTCTGCATGACAGTATTCTTATAGATGTTGGAAGACCAGAATCTGTAATAGAAGCCGAAAAACATTTTAAATAAATTTTACCAATGGGAATGGATGGAACCAGGGATGAAAGTTTAGTGAATCCTGAATTTGATAGTAACGAAACAAAGCTGCATAATAGTCTTAGACAAAAAACATGGGATGAAACCATCACTAAAGACAGCTGGATGGTCTTCAAGATTATGGCTGAATTTGTAGATGGTTATGAAAAATTGGCAAAAATAGGTCCATGTGTATCTATATTTGGTTCAGCACGCCTGAAACCGGAAAATAAATACTATGAAATGGCTGTAGAAATTGCTGAGAAAATCACCAAACTGGGTTTCGGAATTATTACAGGTGGAGGCCCGGGAATTATGGAAGCTGGAAATAAAGGCGCATTTAATGCCAAAGGAAGATCAATCGGACTTAATATTGATCTGCCTTTTGAGCAGCATTTCAATCCTTATATCAACAAGTCATACTCCATGAACTTCGATTACTTTTTCGTGAGAAAAGTAATGTTTGTAAAATATTCCCAGGGATTCATAGTAATGCCAGGAGGCTTCGGAACATTGGATGAACTAACGGAAGCTTTAACTTTAATTCAAACCAATAAAATTGGTAAATTCCCGATCGTATTGGTAGGAAGTGAATTCTGGAGTGGATTATTAGACTGGTTCAAAACTACTCTGGTAAAAGAAGGAATGATTTTAGAAGATGATCTTGACCTTTACCGTGTGGTAGACACTGCTGATGAGGCAGTAGCACATATTAAAGCATTTTACGACAAGTATTCTGTGAATGTAAATTTTTAATTGGCATATTATTTGTGAACTATAACTAGCAAGTATGATTGTAAATCTATTAATTAAGATGAAAAAACTTTTATATATATCAGGAATTTTAACATTTTTTGTGTTAATGAGTTTTATGTATGTAGACTTTTTCTCTTCAATGACCAAAGTGGATTATATTGATGGAAGCAAGACATTGAAGTTTACCACAAAAATGAATACAAGCCATATCTCTGACGCTATTAAAATCAATCCTAACACAGCAGGATTTGAAGCCGAGGTGAAAAAATATGTGAACAATAATTTTGATGTATTTGTCAATGGTGCTCCCAAAACAATTACCTTCACGGGAAGTCAGATCAGCGGAGAAACTGTATGGGTATATTTTGAGACCGGAGGAGTTTCGGATATCAATACCTTAAAGATTAAAAATACGATCCTTTTAAGCTCTTTTCCGAAGCAAATCAACCTGGTGAGTATTGCCTACAAAGGCAGCCAGAAAATGATGAACTTCCAACGAGGAAAAGAAGTGAATGAGGTTTCTTTTTAGATAAATAATTTTGTATATAAAAACCACTGCAATTGCAGTGGTTTTTTATTTTATCAGGATAGGTTATTAATTAAAACTTTTAATAAACATTGCATTTTCCACACATACCACCCCCAAAGCCTTCAATTGCTCATCATATTCTTCAGAGGACAATTCATCGAACTGTAATTGCTCTATCCCTTCCCAGAGATCAGTCATATGCCGGCTTATCATATAGTATCTCAGTAACTCCATATTGATTTCATAAGATGGTCGTAAATCCTGATAATATTTCATGAATTCCGAGAAATAAGATTCCTGATAAAGACAAAAAATATCGGCTTCGGCTGGTGCATACTTTATGCCTTCCCAATCAATAAGATGGATATGGTTTTCATCTGCAATAATGTTCCAATGATGAATATCTGTATGACAAAGTACAAAGGTAAAACTGTATTGAGAAAACTGTTTACCCATAACTTCCAATTCCTCGGTCTGACGGATCAAACTGTTAAGATATGGCTTTAAGACATCCTGAATATCAGGTTTCAATGCTACCAGTTTAGAAGTCAGCCATTCTCTTAGTTTATTTAGAAATGAAAGCTGAAATTTTTCCGTAATGGATTCCGTTTGTAAAGATACCGGAGGATCTATGGTATGCAGCTGTGCAATAATCTCTGCCAGTTCCCGGACCTCTTTTCCTGTAAGATCCCTTTCCCCTACTGTATCTCCTTCTATATAATCCATAAGAATGTAAATGCCGCTCTCATCTTCTATTCTAATATCTCCATTATTTGTATGAATCATTGATGAAATCTTCCCTTTTAAAAGAGCCTCCGAATTCAGCCAATTAATAAAAAACAAATAGGTTGGGACTGTATCCAAGATATAAGCAATAGAACTTCTGTTTTTCTCATATACCTTCAGGAAAAATATTTTCCCATCTTCTGTTTGCACTCTATATGCTAATGCAGCCCAACCAGGTTCCATGGGTGTAATATCAATCACTGCTAATTGGTAATAATGAAGAACAATATTCTTCAGCTTTTGAATTTCTATCATGTCAATTTTTATTAGAGGCAATGCAAATTGATTATTACTAAAATACAAGAAATATAAATACTTGCAGCTATAGAGTTCTCTCATTATAGCATAAAAAAACCAGCTCTTTCAAGCTGGCTTTTACTTTATAAAACAATAGTGATTATTGTGCTTTTATTTTAAAATCATCTACTTCCCATGTTGCTGCTGCAGAAGTTGTAGAAGTATATTTAAATGCAATTCTTACGTTTTTACCTAAGAAAGCACTTAAGTCTATATTTCCTGAACCAACCCAATCACCGAATGCTCCTGAATTGGTATCTAAGGTTGCAGGAAGCAATGTCCAGTTGGTTGTAGCAACATCTCCAGTATAGTTATCAGTAGCATAAACCTGTAGTGCATTTCCTGAATATCTTACGTCTGTTGTGAAACTTACCGCTGCCTTCGTTTTACCTGCTAAACTTACCGCTTTAGAGATTAACCAATCTTCGTTCGCAAAGTTATTATTAGCACCACCAGCATTACCATTCATCATAGCATAATAATTAATTCCGTTTCCTTGGTTAGATGTTTGCCAGAACTGGTTTGGCCCCACTTTATTTACGGTAGTCCAGTCTGCACTGAATCCACCAGCTGCGAAGTCATCACTATATACAACAGGAATTGGAACATATACACTTCCATCACATCTTGGAGCATCAAAGTCGATATTAGCTAATCTGGTAATCCATAACTGGTATGTTCCGTTGAAAACACTTAAAACTGCGTATACATCGCCTTTCCCACCTTTTACTTCATAGCCTCCAGGCTTTACATTACCGAAACTTGCCTGGCCGCTTGTTCTTAAAACAACCGTATTACCTGAGCAATCTTCAAGAGTTCTGCTGGTAACATTATTACCGTCAGTTAATGTTCTTCCTAAATCTCCTTTCACAAACTCAACGTCTTTGATTTTAATCCATCTTCCAACATCAGCCATCGTTAACTGGGAAATTGTTTTTTCTGTAGGAACAACTGATCTTGCCGCTGTATTACTATCGAAGAAATATTTATACATTTCTACTTCTTCAATTTGTCCAAACTGTGTATTGTTATTGAATAAGGCTCCTAACTGAATCTCTCCATTGACACTTCTTACGTAAAGATTTTTAAGTTTAATATTTACATCTTTACCTAATCTGAATCTGCTGTCAAGATACAGATTTGTTTTGTTCATATTCACTCTGATTCCTCCTGTTGCATCTTCTACATAAACATATTTGTAAAGATTTCCTGATTCATCGTTAGCGACTACCTGAGCTTTAAGGTAATAATCTCCTGTAATCTGTACCCAGTTTGTAGTTCCGGCAGCCAATTGCTTCACATCAGCAACTGTTTTAGCTGTAAGAGAACTTGGGTTAAAATCACAAGGACCTTCTGTAAGACCATCTAAACGAGGGAAAGTCTTCATTTCAAGATCTTCAGTCTTATTTACATATAATTGATAGGTAGTAGTAGATCCTGATTGGAATTTACTATAAATCCCTACAAATTTTCCTTTCCCTGAAGGAAGTAACTGACTTGCAAATGAAGCGAAACCACTATTTCTTACAACCGCAGTTTTTGCATATTTTCCTCCTGCCCATCCTTCTCCAATAGTTTTATCTACTGTTACTCCATTTGGTGCATAAGTAGTACACAATGCTCTTGCATCAAATTCTACATCATTAACCTGGATAAGACATCCGAAATACTGATCATTTGCTGCTACCATATCCGCTAATTTCATAATCTTAGGTACTATTTTCCCTTTTGGAGCACAAGATCTGAAGATTTGTTTTGCAACAAGTTTTTCAGGAATTCTTGATACGGAGATAGCAGAAGTCTCTGTTCCTGTTTCAACTCCAAGCTGAACCAAACCTCCGTATGTTCCAATAGCAAGACCATTAAGCTTAATATATACTTTTGATCCTTGCGGATATCTTGTATAAGTACTTACCGCATCAACACTGATTGTAAAGCCTTGCGTAGGATTTTCTAATGCATCCTGAACATAAATTGTTTTATAGATATTCCCTGTTTCATCTGTAGAAGAAACATACCCTACCATATAAAGGTCGTCAGATTCGTCATTGGGAGTAGTATCTTTTGGGAATACATACCTTGCATTTTGATATTTTGCTTTTACATCTGCAAATGGCACTACAATACCTTTTTTGTCGGCACAGTCGTATCCATCAAGATTAGGCTGGTCGTATTTATCATCGTGCACACATCCCGTTACAACAAACAGAGAGGCAGCTGCAACGAAAATAGATCTTAAAATTGAATTATATTTTTTCATTGTAGTTGTTATTAGAATCTTAAATAAACATTAGTAAAGAAAGTTCTTCCTCTGTCATACCAAAGTTTTGGTCCGAAATAAGGGGTTGCTCTTTGAGAATCAGCAAGGGCATCAGCAAAGTTTACATTTCTTCCTTGTTCAAATCCTCCGGTTACATAATCTCTGTTATTCAAGATATTATTTACAGATACACTGATTCCCATTCTGTATTTACCAAACTGGAAAGATTTACCAGCATTGGCATTTAACATGAACTGATTATCAAATTTCTTCTGCTTTGTAATCTGCTCAATTAATTCAGGAGTTACTCCTGGGAAAGGATCATTGGTCTGTCTGTCTGTATACATATAAGGAGTCTTGTTCAAAGCTGAGAAATCAAGATACTGATCCATCAGATAATTGGCAGAAGCTCCTACCCACCAATATTTTGGAGAGTTATACTTTAACCCGAATGAGAAAGCTTTTTGCGGAGTACCCGCTACTTTGTAGTCTTTAACATTTGCTTTACCCCAGAAATCAGTTCCTCTGAACCCGTTAAGGTCATCAAATGTAGAAACCTCAGGATTGTTTGTGTATTTATATTCACCTACACTTGCTACCCCCACAGCACTTAAAGTTGGCGTTACTTTAACATCGAAACCTAATTCAAGCCCCATGTATCTCTTGTTCACACCACTCATCGCCTCATTAACCAATGTACTGAATGAGTTTCCTAATTCACCATCATTTACATCAGCATAATATCTGGAAATCTCAGTAGAATTTTGAATCGTTGTATAATAAGCAGACAATCTTAATTTTAAGATCTGCCCTCTCAAGATATAACTTAAATCATTTGAATTGATCATCTGGTTAGTAACACCAGGAGTTAAGTAATCAACCATTCTTGGGTTAATATAGATCTCATTAAGAGTAGGTGCTAAACTAAAGAATGCTCCATTGTAAACAATAAAGTTTTTACCGTTGATCTTATAAGTGATTTTACCTTTGATCCCTGCATCTAATGCATCATATACTGCACTTTTCCCTTTAGAATTATCTCTAAATCTTGCAAGACCACTTCTGAAGTTACCTTCTCTGTAAGCTTCTGAATAAGAAGAGAAGATGGAAGCCACAAAGTTCCACTTATTGAAGTCGATCTCAGATGAAATGTTCAAAGAGTAATGATTTCTTGTCAATTCATAAGAATATTGAGTTCTGTCTCCTTTTCTTACTGTTACATCATTATTGTCTGCATCATATCTAGCATCTCCGTTGAATGCATTCAGGTTGTAAGCAAAATTAGCTCCTAATAAATCTTTAACTCTTCTGAAATTGTCAGATTTCAAGTTCTGATAATTGAAGTTAATGTTTAACTTCCAGTTATCTTTTAATCTTGTATCAAAGTGAGAGGATAAATTTAAAGTTTTATCTTTATTTACGTCTTCTACAATGGTATATACAGCACCTCTAGCTGAACCATCCATATTGGTAAGATTAAGACGGTTTGCACTATATAGGGCATTCCAATCAATCTGAGCCTGCTGTCTGAATTCATCAGCAGTATAAGTACCAAAGCTTGGAAGTTTTCTATAATAAGTAGGGTTTGGATCTGCGGCATGGAACCAGTCTAACCTACTTCTTGCATCGCTACCAAACTGATAAGAAACAGTGTTTGTCCAGTTTGAGTTTTTACCAATTTTCAGATAATCCGTTAAGATAAACATTGGTTCAAAAACGTTTCTGATTCTGGAGTTTCTTTTCTCTCCATCCTGCCAACCCCAATATGAGTTGTAATTTTTACCCATGATATCATACACTTCCTGAGTATTCGGAGCATTAGAAGCCCTGTAGGTAGGAGAACCAAAAGCCGTTAAGTTGATCGAGTGTCTGTCACTGAATTTCTTTTCAATAGAGGCAAAGTAAGCGTAAGCATCCTGATATACCCCATCAATGATCGCTCTATCACCCCATCTTCTGCTTCCTGAGAAAGTAAATGCCCATCCATCTTTTGTAAGTCCGGAAGAGTAAGTAGCCATTGCTCGGTGCAGGTAGCTTCTATTAGTAAATGAATAAGCTAATGAAGTTTGTTTTCTATAGCTGGATGCTCTTGTATTATAATATACAACACCACCTAAATTCCCAAAAGTATATTCTGAAGGAGTGATGTTATCTACATTTTCATACGGATATCTTGTTACATCATTCAGTCCGCCCCAGTTGTTGAAGTCAATTCTCCCGTCATCATTTTTAGACATGGATACTCCATTAAAAAGTACATCCTCGAATCTGTTGTCTACTCCTCTTGGTCTGAACCAGTAAGCACCTAGTTCAAAAGCGGAAACATTTTGGAAAGCATCTCTTCCTGAGCTTAAAAGTCCTACAGTAGGCTGCATTGAAGAGCCTCCATCTTCGGCATCACTTGCTGAGTCGTCAATAACTATTACTCCTGCATCTGATCCTAAGTTGTAATTAAGTGTAATAACACCTAAATCTTTTTTCTTCTCATCTGCAGTTACATCAAACTCTAAGATTTTAGACTCAAAATTTGGTTTTGACACTGTGATAAGATAGTGGCCAGGTTTTAAATCCACAAACTGGAAGTATCCAATTTTATCCACAGATGTGTCATCAGTGGATTGTGCTAGATCTACTTCTGCTTTCTCTAAAGGCTTACCATCCTGATCTTTAACATACGCAAAAACAGTGGTTTGCGCAAAGTAAAAAGAGGCAGGCATTAAAGTAAACAAAGAGATTAGGGATAGTTTTTTAATCATAATAAACTTATTTTTAACTCCTTCTTTATTTAAGGGGCAACAAATTTAGTACTATTTTCATTAACTCAAACATTTATAGCTATTTATTCTATTAATTTTTCTTAACCTCCATTCATTATCCTAAAAATATGCCCAAATTTTAATCAATCACAAAAAAGAGTCCTAGATGTTAGGAAAAGTGTTCAACAATCATAATTGGATATTTTTAATCCCAAACAAACAGCTTATTCTTTAGCATTATTTAAATAATAAATAGGAGTTTCCAATATCAAAATAATGAAGAATAATCCATTTTTTCCAGACTTTCCAACTCAGTCTTAACCTTTTGTTAAATTAAACTCAGATCATTTTAATCTTTATTCTTATATAAAATTAGTAATTTTACCCCTCAATTTTTTGAATATACTAAGAATATGAAAAAATATTTAATCATGGCCGCCCTATTTTGCTTTGGTTCTGCTTTCTCACAACAGAAGCAGGTAAAGAGAGCTGCTGTCGCATTCCTGAACGTTGAAAACCTTTGGGATACCATTCCTTCTGCTGATTATATTGACGGGACATTACCTCGTTCTAATCCTAAATTTCACAGAAGTGTACCTGTAGATTCTCTTAAATATCTTGAAACTACAGAAGATTACAAAGGAGAATGGAGTGATGATCTTTTGATTGGTAAAAAAGTAATCAGAAAACAGTTTTTATCTGAAGACTTTACTGCCAACAGCCCAAAAAGATGGGGAACAAAATATTATAACCAAAAGCTGGCCAATGAAGCTAAGGTTATTTCTGAACTTGGAAGACAATATACCAATGATAATCCTGCCATCTGCGGATTGATCGAGGTAGAAAACAGACAGGTTATTGAAGATCTTATCAAGCAGCCTGCTTTGGCAAAAAGCAACTATGGCATTGTACATTTCAATTCTTATGATTCCAGAGGAATTGATGTAGCCATTATTTATCAGAAAGGAAGATTTTCTGTTTTAGATTCATATAAAAAAGAAATTAAGATTTATGATGAAAACGGAAAAAGAGAATATACCAGAGATATTGTAATTGCTATCGGATTATTAGATGGAGAAAAAGTAGGAATTTTCATGAACCACTGGCCATCAAGAAGAGGTGGAGAAGCTATTTCTCTTGCTAAAAGAAATACAGCGGCTACTGTATTGAAGGAAGAAATGGACAAAGTAACAGCTGAAAACCCGGGTATCAAATTATTCTCAATGGGTGACTATAATGATGATCCGGTAAGCCCAAGTTTAAAGAAACATTTGGCAGCTGTGGGTGATCCAAGCGAATTATCTGATAAGACTCCTTATTACAACTTAATGTATAAACTATATAAGGCTGGTGTAGCTTCGCTTGCTTACAGAGATGCTCCGAACTTATTTGACCAGATTATAGTATCCAGAAATCTTTATTCTCCGGAAAAAATAACGCCTACTTATACGATCTTTAAAGCAGAAATCTATGCTCCGCCTTACCTTGTTAATAAGGAAGGACAATGGAAAGGATATCCATTACGTTCTTGGGATGGAGACCGATTCACTGGTGGATATAGTGACCACTTCCCTGCAGTTTCTGTAGTTCAGAAAGAATATATTAAAAAATAATACAGAAAGGCACTCTTATTGGAGTGCTTTTTTTATAAATAATAAAATCATGAAAAATCTTATCTTATTATTCTTTATTGCCTTTATCCCTTTCAGCTGTCTTTCACAGCAAAATACACCTAAAAAGGATAAAGAACAGCATGAAATGAAGCCGTCTAAAAATGAAGATGGAGAATGGGATCTTACTGTTATGGATACCCAATTTGATTATTTTCTTAATGCTGTTGCCAAACCTATGAGCCAATATTCAGAATCTTTTCTGAAAACAAAAAATTCATTCCTTGTGAGTGAATGGAACAACTATTATAGCACTGGAAAATATAGAAATATTATAGAATCTGGAATAGATTATAATCCAAGGGAAAATTACGGGATAAAATTTGAATACAAGCTTTACCAGGTATTTGCATACGTAAACTGGAAATACGGATTAAAAATGAACGGTTTATCCGGAAGTGAGATAAGGTAAGAAGATAGCCACAGCCTCTCCATATTAAGCAACACTTAATAAAAACATTATTTTTGAAATAAAATCAAAAATAAATACTATAATTACTTAATTTAATAAAATATTTTCAATCTTTTATTCAGGTTTTAATATATTTGTATATCACTGATTTTTAGTTTTTCAGTGAACAATAACCATAAACAAAATTTAAAACCATGAAAAAAACATCTTGTACAGCATGCTGTTCAGCCATGCTATCTTCTGCCCTACAGACCTTTCATTCTGTTCATAGCCAACTCTCAGATAAACTATTTAATCCCATCTCATATTAACACTTTTAAAACAATGAAATATGAGAAATACAATTAAACTTATTCTGCTTTCAATTCTACTATCATGGACACCATTCTACTCACAAACAGGAAGTGATATCATTTTTTGTCTGGATAACAGTGGCTCTATAAGTGATGTAGCCTTCAATCAAATGACTGTTTCCACAAGAAAACTCATGGAAGAGATTTTAAAATGCAACCGGGATAATAGGGTTTCTGTGGTACACTATGGAACCGATTTCCCTGGAATGAGCCCTTCTGTCCCTAGAATCTACATAGAATCGAACTTCACCAATGATTTAGCAACTGCTCAAACATTTTCAAGAAGATTAGGAAATGGCGATCATTTTCATGATGCTGTTAGCTTAATAGGATCTGCACTTGACCATTATCCTCATCCTGATATTGTAAGCCCACAGAAATCATTGGATAAGCACCGTGAAAGACCATTAGTAATCATCTTATTCTCTGATGCAGAGAGAGCTAATGGCAGCCTGAGCAATGGTTCTTATTTAGTAAACTTCAATCCTCCGAACGGATTACATGAAGATAATGCTTTTGCGGCCTTTACAAAGTTTAAGATGGATAGAAATGCTAAATTTATCGTAGTGCATGTCAGCGATTATTCGCCTTATATAGAAGCAGCCGCCAACATTGCGAGCCGTGGAGGATCATATACAGGAAACATTGAACAATACAATGATGATCCGGATCACAATCTTCTTCCTAGATTTTACCTGAATAAAACCAACTTTACCTTAACAAGTACTGAAATATCCTCATTAAGTAATGATATCTGCAAAATGAATACGGCTTATATAGATTTTTCCTATCAAACCCGTTCATGTAAACTCCCTGTAAGTTTCCCATTACATATCAATGGAAATTATGCGATTCCACAAGGAGCAAGTATCGTGAATTTTCAACTATCTCTCTTAGACATCGCAACAAGTGCCGTTTATCCAACATCTGCAACAGTTAATTTCCCTAATCCTAATGAATTTGAGTTTACCGTAAATCAGGCTGATCTTACCAATCCACCTTCTGGGCAGTACAAATTCATTATCGAACTTGTGTATTCCGTTGGCGGCAATAATGATGGAATTCATGCTGAAAACAGTATCAATACTCCTTACGACTTCATGTACTGTGATAATGTACGTATTAACACAAATGCTTCCAATCCTGCAGCTAAATTTGCAAGACCAAAAGATAAGGATTACCATATTGATCTTAATGCTGATCCTAACAATACGAAATCTATGTTTAAAGAAAAACCTCAGCAGAAAAATATACAGATTTCACCGAATCCTAATAACGGAGTGTTTGTAGTATTGCTTGACAAAGTACGTTCAGGATCATTACAAATAAATGACATCAATGGTAAAGTTGTCTTTGAAAGACCATTTAGCAACGAAAAAGAAATAGCTGTTGATATTCATTCATTACCATCCAATACATACATTGTAAAAGTAAATTCAGGTAACGAAGCATTCACACAGAAAATAATAAAAAGATAAATTTTAAAAATATCCAACTAAAAAAGGTTCAGAAAATTCTGAACCTTTTATTTTTATAATAGCTGAAAATTATTTGTTGAATAATTCTTCTACTTTATCCCAGTTTACTACAGAAAAGAATGCAGAAACATAGTCAGGTCTTCTATTCTGGTAGTTTAGATAATATGCATGCTCCCAAACATCTAATCCTAGCACCGGAGTTCCTTTCACGTCTGCAACAGGCATTAATGGGTTATCCTGGTTTGGTGTAGAAGAAACAGATACAGAACCGTCAGCATTTTTTACTAACCAAGCCCATCCTGAACCAAATCTTGTTTTAGCAGCCTCCGAAAAATCATTTTTGAATTTTTCAAGACCACCATAATTTTCGATAGCAGCTTTTACATTCCCTACCGGCTCCTTGCTTCCACCTGGAGTCAAAATTTCCCAGAATAAAGAGTGGTTGAAATGTCCACCGCCATTGTTTCTTACAGCTGGCTTGTCAGTTCCTGTCTGGCAGATCTCTTCAATTGTTTTTCCTGCTAGATCAGTTCCTTCGATTGCTTTATTTAAATTGTCAATATACGCTTGGTGATGTTTCGTATAGTGGATTTCCATAGTTCTTGCATCGATCGTAGGCTCTAATGCATCGTATGCATATCCTAATTTTGGTAATTCAAATGACATAATCTTTATTTTTAATGTTATACTTCAAAATTAGCCAATATTTAAGGTATTATCAAAGATTGGGGATTACTTTAATAAATCTTTAACATTGATATATTGATTGAGAATGAATTAAGTTTTAAAATATTTTTTTAAAGTACAAATTATTAAACTAAAAAGCACGAATCCCAAGGACCCGTGCTTTTTATTTAACAATATTAAATTTATTTATTCATAGACATCAGGAATTCTTCATTATTAAGAGTTCCTTTGATGTTCTTATCTACAAATTCCATGGCTTCTACAGGATTCATTTCAGAAAGATATTTTCTTAGAATCCACATTCTCTGTGAAGTCTTTTCGTCCAAAAGAAGATCATCTCTACGCGTGCTTGATGAAACAAGATCAATCGCAGGATAAATTCTTCTGTTGGCAATTTTTCTATCCAGCTGAAGTTCCATGTTACCAGTACCTTTAAATTCTTCAAAGATTACTTCGTCCATTTTAGAACCGGTATCAATTAATGCAGTCGCAATAATCGTTAGAGAACCACCTCCTTCAATTTTTCTTGCTGCCCCAAAGAATCTTTTCGGCTTGTGAAGTGCATTAGCATCTACCCCACCGGAAAGAACTTTCCCTGATGCAGGCGTTACTGTATTGTATGCTCTTGCCAATCTGGTGATTGAGTCTAAAAGAATCACAACATCATGCCCGCACTCTACCATTCTTTGAGCTTTTGCCAAAACAAGGTTAGCTACTTTTACATGTTTTTCAGCTGCTTCGTCAAATGTAGAAGCTATTACTTCTGCATTTACACTTCTTTCCATATCAGTAACCTCTTCCGGACGTTCGTCAATCAGAAGAACCATCATGTATACTTCAGGATGATTGGCTGCAATAGAATTAGCAATATCTTTAAGCAACATCGTTTTACCTGTTTTAGGCTGTGCTACGATCATTGCTCTTTGTCCTTTACCAATAGGTGCAAATAAATCAACAATTCTGGTAGAAACTGTAGATCCGCTTCCTGCAAGGTTGAATTTCTCTTCCGGGAAAAGTGGAGTCAGATATTCAAATGCTACACGGTCTTTGATAAATGCCAAATCACGTCCGTTAACTTCTGTAGGTCTTAATAATGAAAAATATTTTTCACCTTCTTTCGGCAATCTTACAATTCCTTTAACGGTATCTCCGGTTTTCAAACCGAAATTTCTGATCTGTGCTGTAGAAACGTACACATCATCAGGTGAAGAGATATAGCTAAAATCTGAAGAACGTAAAAATCCGTAGTTATCCGGTAAAATTTCCAACACACCTTCAATACTTACCATTCCATCGAAGTTAAACTCCTTTTTATGGTCGTGTTGTTCCTCTGCCTTTTCAGAATGTCTGTTCTGATTTTGGTTAGGATTCTGGTGTTGATGTTGATTTTTATGTTGGTTTCCGCCGTTTTGCGGGTGATTGTGTCCTTTTGGAGATCTGTTAGCCTGCTGTTGAGGGTTGTGAGGCTTTTCTTCTGCCTGGGCAGGCTCTTGAGTTTCTGTGCTTTTAGGAGCTTCTGATTTCTCCTGAGTGTTTTCTGTATTTCCTGTATTGGTAGGAGAAACTCTTTTTCTTTTTTTCTTAGCTGAATTAGCGGCAGATGCTTCTTCATTTGTTGTTGCTACTGCTATTGTTTCAGCTTTGGGTTCTTCTACTTTTACTTCTTCAGCAACCGGCGTTTTCTCTTCTACTTTTTCCTCTACTTTTGGTTCTGCCGGGGCTTTAGCAGCAGCCTTAGGCTTTGTTGCCGGGGCTTTCTTTGGAGCAGCTTTTCTTACAGGAGCCTTTGCAGTTTTTTCTGCTGGAGCTTCTTCAGTAGTGGCGCTGGTTTCCGTGGCGTTGAAATAATCTTTTGCTACTTTAGGATTGGAAGCCTGAAAGTCAAGAATTGCAAAGATTTTGTCATTTTCATTGCTAGTTCTAGCAACTTTAACGCCCAAATCCTTTAAGATTTTAGTCAGTTCCGTTACGGATTTTGACCTTAACGTTTCTATGTTAAACATATTTATGTAAAAATGTAATTAATTGTGAGTAAGAAAAGTAAGTCCGGTGACTTTTGTTTTCAAGTACATTGTATAATGCAAATCTACACTTATTTTTGAATTGTGCAAAATTTATATTATTTTTGCCTAGATTTTAATATTCAATGCTACAGAGAATACAAACTATATGGACTTTACTAGCAGTTTTAGCTGCTGTTTTCCTTTTTATAACGGGACAGGATGTTGTGATTTCAGATAGTATTCCTGTACTTAATATAGGATCTATCATCCTTGTTATTATTGGATCATTAAGTGTTTTTAGTTTTAAAAACAGAAAAAGACAAATTTTGCTGAATACAATCAGCATCATTATAAACGTTTTGTTGATTGGTGTATTGGCGTACTGGCTGCTAAGCTTATCCGGAGGAATTCAATTTCCTGAGAAGGGTATTGAGCCGATTTTCCCATTAATCGCGGTGATATGTCTGCTTATGGCAAATGTATACATCCGTAAAGATGAGAGGCTCGTGAAATCTGTAGACAGACTTCGATAACCTTACAACGATTTTTTGAGTGAGAACAGTTCCTTTTTAGGAGCTGTTTTTTTATGGATATAGATCTAAATTCTGCTATTCTCCCTAACAATCTGCTAAGATCAATTAATTTATGTAACTTTCCTGCAACATTTCAATCTGAAATACGACAGATTCTATAAATTTTAATTAAAGACTATGAAAAAGCTAACGTATCTTACTTTATCACTATTCTCTATATCCGTTTTTGCACAGGAAATTTCAAAAGAAAGAGTAAAAACCGTCATTTCCACTTTGGCATCTGATGAAATGAAAGGCCGCGAAATAGGAACTCCGGAAAATGAAAATGCAGCTAATTATATTGCCGCTCTTTTCAAAGAAAACAATCTTAAATACTGTACAGGAAGTTCATACCTGATTCCTTTTGATTATAAAGGCAAAACAGCTTACAATGTTTGTGGTATAAAGAAAGGTAAATCTGATAAAACTCTTGGCTTTTCAGGACATTTTGATCATATAGGAACCACCAACAAAAGTGGAGACAATATTTATAATGGTGCCGATGATGACGCCAGCGGAATTACCACATTGGTAGGTATCGCAGATTATTTCAAAGATAAGGAGCCTGAGTTTTCTATGGCTTTCATGGCCTTCAATGGAGAAGAAAAAGGAATGCTGGGATCAAAGGCTATCTCTGAGGATAAAAATCTTGACAAAATCTATCGTAATATGACAGCTCTTTTCAATTTTGAAATGGTAGCTACAGAATCTCAATGGGGAAAAAATGCGTTGTATATGACTGGGGATGGCTTCTCAGATCTTGATGAACTTTTTAATACCTATGCAGTAAATGGATTAAAAATCAATGCGGACCCCTATGCAAAGCAGCAGCTCTTTTATCGTTCAGATAATGTCAGTTTCGTGAAAAAGAAGATCATTGCCCATTCATTTTCTACGGTGGACATGACCAAAGCCACTCATTATCATCAAGTAAAAGATGATATCAATATTGTTGACGTTGATAATATGACCCAGATCATCAATAATTTCGGAAAAACATTAGAGCAATTAAATCCTAAAAACTTTGCCCCTAAATACAACGACCAGGTAAACTTTAATTAATACTATATTTTACACAAAAAACCGTCTATATGGCGGTTTTTATTTTGTCTATACCTGAAAAATTGGTCTATTTTAATCTTATTGAATGGATAATCTTTTTCTCCTCATTTATTTAATTTCAAATTGTTGTAACAAAAAACCTTATTTTAAAACTTATCCATTAAAGTAAAACTGGATTAAGAACGTCTTATCTTCTAATTTTACGTAATTTTGCTATCCAAATTTTTCATTGAATGAATGAGTATAAAAAAATTCTGAGGTTCGCGAGGCCTCATCAAAAATATATCTACGGAAGTTTATTTTTCAACATTCTGTATTCTGTATTTCAGATTGCTTCCTTAGGAACTATTTTGCCAGTTTTAGGCATGCTTTTCGGCACTATTAAGCCTGAAAAGTATGAAACACCTCCTGTTTATTCCGGAGACATTACAGATTTCTTCACTTATATAAAAGAATATTCAAACTATTATGTTCAGTCTCTAGTAAGTACCCATGGTTCTCTTACAGTTCTTGCATGGCTTTGTGTCATCACTGCCTTCATGTTCTTTTTAAGAAATGCATTCCGATATTTCGGGTCTTTATTACTGATCAACTATCGTGTTGGGGTTACCAAAGATCTTCGTGGTGCGATGTACAGAAAAATACTTTCTTTACCGGTTTCATTCTTTACAGAAAGCAGAAAAGGGGATATGATGTCCCGTATGTCTAATGATGTAGGTGAAGTTGAAGGGAATATTTTAGGTAGTTTAATAGAATTGATCAATGCACCTTTCATGCTGATCAGTACATTAGTTACTTTATTTTTCCTAAGTGCTGAAATGACTCTTTTCTCTCTGCTTGTACTTCCTGTAATGGGAACAATGATTGCATTAATCGGGAAAAGTCTTAAAAAAGATTCCCATGAAGCACAGCATGAGTTGGGAACCATCTTTTCTATTGTGGATGAAACTTTAAAATCTTCAAAGGTTATTAAAATATTTAATGCCGAAAAAATCATGGACAACCGTTTCATGAAATCAATGAACAAATGGATATCAAGTTCTATCAGCTTAGGTAAAAAGAAAGAGCTGGCTTCTCCAATGAGCGAATTCCTAGGTTCTATTACCTTTTTGATCATTGCATGGTATGGAGGTAAGCAGATTATCGTAGAACAAAGCATATCGCCTGCAGACTTTTTAGTATTCTTAGGAATGTTCTTCCAGATACTTCCTCCTGCAAAGAGCCTATCAACATCCATTTCCAATGTGCAAAAAGGGGAAGCATCTCTTAAAAGAGTATTGGAAATCCTTGATGCTGATGTGAAAATTGAAGAAATTGCAGAACCGGTTTCCATTTCAACGCTTAACAATAATATCGAATTCAAGAATATTGGCTTCTACTATGACAAAGCTAATCTGATCCTTAAAAACTTTGATTTAACGATTGCTAAAGGAAAAACAGTAGCATTAGTAGGACAAAGTGGAAGTGGGAAAACAACCATAGCCAACCTTCTGGCAAGATTCTATGACGTTTCCGAAGGCCAAATCCTTATTGATGGTGTAGATATTAAACATTTAAAATTACAGGAATACCGCCAGCTTCTGGGAATGGTAACTCAGGAATCTGTATTGTTTAATGATTCTGTTTACAATAATATTCTAATGGGTAAACCCAATGCAACCAGAGAAGAAGTCATTGAGGCGGCCAAAATTGCTAATGCAGATACATTTATTACCGGGCTTTCTGAAGGATATGACACCAATATCGGAGATGATGGAAACAAACTTTCCGGAGGTCAGAAGCAAAGAGTATCGATTGCCAGAGCGGTATTGAAAAATCCACCGATCATGATTCTGGATGAGGCCACTTCAGCTTTAGATACAGAGTCTGAAAGATTCGTACAGGACGCCTTGGAAAAAATGATGGAAAACAGAACTTCGCTTGTGATTGCCCACCGACTTTCAACCATTCAAAAAGCAGACTGGATTGTAGTAATGGAAAAGGGAACCATTGTAGAACAAGGAACCCACCATGATCTTATTGCAAAAAAAGGAATGTACAATAAACTTGTTGAACTTCAAAATTTTGACTAATTATTTTTAAATCCTATAAAAATGAACCCTATACAAGAGTATTTCTACAGAATCGAAGAGCCTGAAAGAAGTACTCTTCTTTTTTTAAGGGAAACCATCCTGGCTTCAGATCCTGAAAATATTACGGAGACTTTCAGCTTCGGACTTCCCTTTATCAAATACAAAAAGAAAATGCTGTGCTATTTTTATTACAGCAAAAAATACAAGAAGCATTACCTTAGTTTCTATCATGGTGACAAACTGGATTATCCGGAACTGACACAAGATGGGAGGAAGAAGTTTAAGATACTTTTAATTGATGCGGAAGAAGATTTACCAGTAGAATTTATATTAAGTTTATTAGACGAAATAAAACCATATATTAAGGCTTAGATAGAACAGAAAAATGGAGATAATCTCCGTTTTTTTTATTAGTATATTCGTTCAACCAATTTGTGTCATTTAGTGTTTATAAACAAAAAAAAGACTGTCCTTTTCAGAACAGTCTTGGTATGATGATTATATATCTTAATCTTTTAATTTAGCAATAACATCTAAACCTCCTTTGGTAATATCTCCGATCTTGCAGATGATTTCGGTATCTATAGGCAGGAATACGTCCATTCTTGACCCAAATTTGATAAACCCAAACTCATGGCCGGCTTTTGCCTGATCTCCCTCATTACAGTAGAACACAATCCTTCTCGCTACATATCCCGCAATCTGTCTGAAAACTACTTTATGATTGGTTTCAGTTTCAATAGCCACTGTTGTTCTTTCATTTTCTGTAGATGACTTCTCATGCCATGCTACCAGATATTTTCCAGGGTGGTATTTTTTATAGATCACTTTTCCGCTTACCGGATATCTACAGATGTGGACGTTCAATGGAGACATAAAGATAGAAACCTGGATGGCCTTCCCTTTAATGAATTCATTTTCTTCCACTTCTTTGATCATTACTACTTTCCCGTCAACCGGTGCTATTACATTCTCTCTGTGGTCAAGAATAGTACGGTTCGGAACTCTGAAAAACCAGAATACAAGACAGTAAATTACCAATAAGGGTGCGATGATCAACAAAGACCATATTTTAAGGAAATAGATGGCTAAAGCTCCCAATACCAGAAAAAGTATTGTAGCTACCGTAATCGTTCCTTTTGATTCTCTATGTAATTTCATGAGACTAAATAAATTTTTCTAAAATAAAGTACAAATATACGACAGGAACGCAGATAATAAAACTATCCAGTCTATCTAATACTCCGCCATGCCCTGGAATGATGTTTCCACTGTCTTTTACACCAAAGTTTCTCTTCAGCTGGCTCTCTACCAAATCTCCCAGTGGGGCAAAAGCGGCCACTAAAAACCCTACAACCATCCAGTTTCCCCTCAGTTCAGGCTGATAGCGCTCAATAAAGTAGGATAAAACCAATGTCAAAACAACACCTCCGGCATATCCTTCCCATGTTTTCTTTGGTGAAATTTTAGGAGCCATTTTATGTTTTCCGAAAAACTTTCCTACCAAATAAGCAAAAGTATCACTGCTCCAGATCAGGATAAAAAGAAAAAGAACTTCCAGTGAGAAGTTATCGCTATAACTCGAGAACTTAGGTAATCCTAATGCAAAGCTGAATGGCAGAGCGACATAAATGACTGTAAAAATCAGTTTTCCACTGTCAAAGTATAATTCGTTAGGAAACTTAAATAAAGTAACTACAGCAATACCAATAAGGGCAAGAGCTAATATTTCGCTCAATCTGAAATCAAAAAAGAAATCATGATGAAAGTATCGCTTGGAAAAAATATAAAATATAAAAATGACTAATGGGTATACAACCCATTTTTCATAGCCTTTTCCAAACTTCATTATTTTCACACACTCCCAGGTACCTACTACCAATAAGAAACTTATCAAACCATAATAAAGATATTCTTGCTGAATAAGGCCAGGAAAAACACTGTTGATCAGCTGCGCCCCAAGCGGAGTCGAACAAAGAATGATGATGGCTACATAGATGAGACCTGAAGCGGTTCTTTGAATGAGATTTTTGTCCAAAATTTAAAATTTAGTAGTGGGTGCTTAGTCTTCAAGCAGCAATAAAAACAGTTTTGTATTGGAATTGGAAGAACTGTCCATTTTAGACTGGCTTCCGCTGATGGAAGTTAGGTTCTTGATATTTCCGTTTCTTTTTATTTTCCCCATAGCATCATTCAGGTTATTCACAATCTGTGAAACATTGGCAATAATGATAATTCTATCCGGAAGCCTTGAAGAATGATAATGAAGAATATTATTATGTGAAAGCATAATTCTGCCATCATATGCAATCAGATATTCACACGTGATAAATGCGGCATCATTGGATGGCTGCAATTCTGAAGTATAAGGTGACTTCACAACGTTTAAGAAGTTCTGAAGTTCCTTATCCCAACAGAAAAGATTGTGAATACCTTCTATTTTGATAATTTGATTTAAAGTTTGTAGAGCCTCCGCTTCATCTGCACAATAATTAAAAAATCCCCCTGAATGCGTAAATAATTGCGCAAACTTATAGTCGAGATCCGCATTTTTTAGCGAATCCCCAAGCTTCTCCAGGCTCTGTTTATCCTCTTCCTCAGGCTGGTTGGTAAGTTTGCTTACAATCCTCTTGAATAAATTCAACTTAATCTATTTTTAGTCAACTTTATACAAAAATAGAAAATAAATTACAATAGATTCCAAAATATCTCCTTAAATATGAAAAAACCTGACAATTTTAAAGTTGTCAGGTTTTATATTTCCTATTTTAAAGGGCTTTTAAAGCTGTGTTGGGCTTTCAGGAGCCTGTATTTCGCTTTCTTCCTCTTTTTCTTTAATCTGAGGGGTTTCCAACACTTCCGGCTGAACTGTTTCAGGGATTGTATTGGTCACCGGCTTCTCTGTCAATTCTGGATCCCATGCTCTTTTACCAAAGATTTCCTCTAAGTCTTCGCGGAAGATCACTTCTTTTTCTAAAAGCTTACTCGCTAAAGCATCCAGCTTGTCTTTATTGTCTGCAAGAATTCTGATGGCTCTTTCATATTGATTTTCGATAATCGATTTGATCTCTGCATCAATTTTAGTAGCCGTTTCTTCAGAATAAGGTTTTCCGAAATTATATTCAGACTGACCTGAACTGTCATAGTAGGAAATGTTACCGATATTTGGACTTAACCCATAGATCGTTACCATTGCCTGTGCTCTCTTCGTTACTGTTTCCAAGTCGGAAAGTGCTCCTGTTGAAATATTATTGAAGATCACCTGCTCAGCTGCTCTACCTCCTAATGTTGCACACATTTCATCCAACATCTGTTCAGTAGTGGTAAGCTGTCTTTCTTCCGGAAGATACCAAGCTGCACCTAATGAACGTCCTCTTGGAACGATCGTTACTTTTAGAAGTGGTGAAGCATGTTCTACTAGCCAAGAAATAGTAGCGTGTCCAGCTTCGTGATAAGCTACTCTTCTCTTTTCAGAAGGTTTGATAGCTTTATTTTTCTTTTCAAGACCACCAATGATTCTGTCTACAGCATCAAGGAAATCCTGTTTTGTTACTGAAGTATGATTATTTCTTGCTGCAATAAGCGCTGCTTCGTTACAAACGTTAGCAATATCCGCCCCACTGAATCCGGGAGTTTGTTTAGCAAGGAATTCTCTGTCTACATCTCCATCAAGTTTGATTTTCTTTAAGTGAACATCAAAGATCTGTCTTCTTTCATGAAGTTCCGGAAGGTCTACATAGATAGAACGGTCAAAACGTCCTGCTCTCATCAAAGCTTTATCAAGGATATCCGCTCTGTTGGTGGCAGCCATTACAATAACATTCGTATCTGTTCCAAAGCCGTCCATTTCAGTAAGAAGCTGGTTCAATGTATTTTCTCTTTCATCGTTCCCGCCAGAGAAATTATTTTTTCCTCTTGCACGTCCGATAGCATCAATCTCATCGATAAAGATAATCGCCGGAGATTTTGCTTTAGCCTGAGCAAAAAGGTCTCTTACTCTTGAAGCCCCTACCCCAACAAACATTTCCACGAAATCAGATCCTGAAAGTGAGAAGAATGGTACTTTAGCTTCTCCTGCCACAGCTTTCGCCAATAAGGTTTTACCTGTTCCCGGAGGGCCTACCAATAGTACACCTTTAGGAATTTTACCTCCTAGTTTTGTATATTTTTCAGAGTTTTTCAAGAAATCTACTACTTCCTGTACTTCTTCTTTAGCTCCTTCTAATCCTGCAACATCTTTAAATGTTACCTGAATTCTTTCTTTTTCGTCGAAAAGCTTAGCTTTAGATTTCCCGATAGAGAAGATCTGTCCACCAGGGCCTCCGCCGCCGCCCATCTTTCTGAAAAGAAGGAAGTAGAATAATCCCAGAATGGCAATCCAGATTAAGGCAGATATAAGAATATCAGCGAAAGGGCTCTTTCCTGTTCCATAATCTTTAGCTGTTTTAATAGCTGGATTGGTTGTTTTGATCTGTTCAAATTTCTGAAGGAAAAGTTGAAGATCTCCATATTTCACAGAATAATCTGCTTTTGGAGCCATATCTAAAGCTGAAAAAGGATTATTTTCCTTTCCGGTTTTAACCATTGCTGACTTTGCTTCTTTGGTAAGGAAAACATCAGCTTTCTCTATGTCTTTGTATATAATAATATTTTGGACTTTCCCCGCTTGCATTTCTCTAAAGAAACCATCCTCATCAATAGTTTTTGCTGTATCTCCACCAAGGAAATTGGAACCAAAGAAAAGCAAAAGAGCTATGATTGCAATAGGAAAGAACCAATTGAATCCTTTGTTATTCATTTAGACTTTTTAAAATTTTTATTATTCATTTTCAATTTTGGTAATGACTGCGTCACCCCAAAGTTCTTCGATATCGTAATATTCACGTACATCTTTCTGGAAAATGTGAACTACTACTGAAACATAATCTACCAATACCCACATTGAATTTTCTGTACCTTCTACATGCCAAGGTCTGTCTTTCAGGTCGTTTCTCACTTTTTTCTCTACACTTCCAGCTAGTGCCGAAACCTGTGTATTCGAGTTTCCGCTACATATTACGAACGTTTCCGCTACTGAGTTTTCAATGTTTGAAAGATCGAAGATCATAATATCTTCTCCCTTTACATCTTGAAGTGCTTCAACGATTTTATCTATTAGTGCTTGTTTTTCTGCTGTTTTATTCATTAAAAAAATACTATAATCTGCAAATTTATTGTTTTTTCTTTACTTTAACCTTACTTTTACCCCCTTAATGTCTTAAAGTTTTCTTAAATGAGTCAACTCTTCTATCTGAAAGAATGTTCTTCTACTAATGACGAAATATCAAAGTTTTTACTTTACGAAAATTCAGATTTTATAGGATTGCATACTTTCAATCAAATTAAAGGCCGTGGGCAGTATGGAAATGTCTGGACTCAGACTGCCGGAAAAAACCTAGCATATACGCTGGCAGTGAATACTCAAAACATACTGTGCTCCGACTTTATATTCAATTATTATACCGCAATTCTTGTCAGGGATTTCCTGGCCAATTTGGCTGATAATGATGTAAAAATCAAATGGCCGAATGATATTATCCTTAAAGGTAAAAAAATCGTTGGAATTTTGATTGAAAAGAAAAAAATTAATCAAAATAATTATTTTATTATCGGAACCGGAATTAATATTCTTCAGGATAAATTCGATGAAATATCAAATGCCGGATCACTCCTGACACAGACTGGGCAGGAATTTAACCTTGAAGCGATTAGTCTGAATCTTCATGAATTCTTATCAGAAAAACTGAAAAATATTCCTTCTGATCAGGAAATATTGAACGAGTTCAATAAGAATTTATTCCGAAAAGATGAGATCTCGGTCTTTGAAATTGAAAAAGAGCGACAAAATGGCATCATCCGTAATGCAGATGACAAAGGGGAACTTTGGATTGAATTGGAAAATGATGGTCTTCGATCTTTCTATCACAAAGAAATAAAGCTCCTTTACTGATTGGCTCTTTTGATATAAAGATATAAAGTAAGCGGAAGAAATACCAGATTAGGCAGCCACATCGCCAAAGCCGGAGATAAACTTTTATTCTCCGAAACCACTTTTAAAGCTTCAAATGAAAAGACAAAAAGGAATGCCAATGATATCCCTATTGCAAGGTTAATTCCTAACCCCCCTCTCTTCTTTTGAGAGGATAGGGAAAGAGCAAGGAAAGTCAGAATAATAATAGATACAGGCATTGAAGTCCTTTGATGAAGTTCATTCAGGTAAGAATTCAAGTTACTATTTCCTCTGGCTTTTTCTCTTTCTATAAATTTTAAAAGTTCCGGTGTTGTTTTATTCTGTCCTAAGAGTTCATTCGGGAAAAGTTCTTCGGGAGAATGGCTGTAGTTCTTTCTAAGCTCCACACCATTATTCAGTTTCTCTGTATTATCTTTATTAATTGTCTTTTCAAGATAGTTATTTAATACAAACTGCTTTTTATCCTGGTCCCAATATACTTCACTGGCTTTTAGTTCATACACCATCTTTCTATGGCTGTCAAACTTTTGATACACAAAACTGGAGCCTCTTTTTTCTCTTTTATTCCAGGAATCTACGAAGATATACTCTGTTCTGCTTAGCTGTGAAGAGGCTGGAGCTGTCCCCAAAATCTTTTCTTTATTGGCCGCATTATAGGTATATGCTTCCAATTGATTTTTCTTAATATTCGCCCAAGGCAGCACCAAGTGGTATACAACAAGAGCCATTAAAGCAATCAGAATCGAAGTATACAGATAAGGTTTTGAAAATCTGTGAAAACTGGCACCACTACTGATAATGGCAACAATTTCAGTATTATTAGCCATTCTGGATGTGAAATAGATCACGGTGATAAACACCAGAATGGATAGGAATGTCACCACAAGGTTGATGATCCAGAAAGGATAAAAATGAATCAGGAAATACCCAAGGTCCAGTTTAGGATCAAGAGCTTTTGCATTTTCAATTCTTGGAATCTTCTGCTGAACATCGATGACAAGTACCACTATAGACAATAGTACCAGCATGAAACTAAAAGTTCCAAGGTATTTTTTGATGATATATTTGTCTACAATTTTAAGCATAGGTCTTCTTACAGTCTTTGTCTAAGAACTGGTACTACAGAATTTTTCCACTCATAGAAATCTCCTGCTATAATATGTTCTCTTGCTACTTTTACTAAATCAAGGTAAAATGCAAGGTTATGGATTGAGGCGATCTGTTTTGCAAGATATTCTTTGGATACGAACAAGTGACGAAGATACGCTTTTGAATATTCACGATCTACAAAGCTGGTTCCGAACTCATCTAACGGCGAGAAATCACGCTTCCATTTTTCGTTTTTAAGGTTCATTACCCCTTGCCAAGTGAAAAGCATTGCATTTCTTGCATTTCTTGTAGGCATCACACAATCCATCATATCAATTCCTAAGCCAATAGATTCAAGAATGTTCCAAGGCGTCCCAACTCCCATCAGGTATCTTGGCTTTTCTTTTGGAAGAATATCTGTTACTTCATCTGTAATTCTGTACATTTCCTCTTCAGGTTCTCCTACAGAAAGCCCTCCGATAGCATTTCCTTCTGCTCCTGCTTCAGAAATCACTTCTGCAGAAATCTTTCTTAAGTCTGAATAGGTGGACCCTTGAACAATCGGGAAAAGTCTTTGCTTATGGCCGTATAATTCAGGATTATCATTAGTCCATTCAATACATCTTTTTAGCCAACGGTGGGTAAGCTCCATCGATGATTTTGCCTGGTTATAATCACAAGGATAAGGTGTACACTCATCAAAAGCCATAAAAATATCTGCCCCGATCTGTCTTTGGATTTCCATTGATCTTTCCGGAGAGAACATATGGTAGCTTCCATCAATATGTGACTTGAACCTTGCTCCTTCTTCTGTCATTTTTCTATTGCTCGCTAACGAGAATACCTGAAAACCTCCCGAATCTGTAAGAATAGGAAGATCCCAGTTCATGAATTTATGTAAACCACCGGCATCCTGCATCGTTTCCATCCCTGGACGAAGGTAAAGGTGGTAAGTATTCCCCAAAATAATCTGGGCTTTAATGTCTTCTTTTAATTCTCTCTGATGAACTGTTTTCACACTTGCAACAGTTCCTACCGGCATAAAAATGGGAGTTTGAATCTTCCCGTGGTCTGTAGTAATCTCCCCTGCCCTTGCTTTTCCCTCAGAGGTTTTTTCGATATTAAAAAATTTCATCTGTACACTTTTTTAGCTCGCTGCATTCAGCGATTATCATTGACCGGGCGAAACCCGCTTCATCATTATTTATTTTTGAGGCATTCCAAGCTCCGTCTGCTTCAGCTTATCTTTTACGTATTTTTCCGCTTTTGGGTCTTTTTTCAGTAAAATCTGCTGTGCTTCAGTTGCGATGTCTGCCATCTCTTCTTTAATCACATAATACTTAAAGCTATCGACAAAGTCATCCGGTTTTACATTATGAGATTTTAAAATAAACCTTGTACCCGCTTCCATATTCCTGTTCTGATACATAAAATTAACCTGATCGTTGATTACAAGATCAGCAACAATCTCTGCCATCACATCCTGATCAATCAGATTTTTAGGCTTATCAATATAATCACTACATGAAAACAGCCCCAGAAAAACAAAAACAAGGATCAAATTTTTCATCCGCTTATTTTTATATTTTTTATTGGAAGAATTGGTCATGTTTAATTTTATAATCTATTGATGATTGACTTCCATTTTAAGTTTAAAACCCCAAAAACAGCTTCATGGATAATTCCACCGTTCATTTTGCTTTCTCCTAAAATTCTGTTGGTAAATATAATAGGAACTTCTACAATTTTAAAACCTTTTTTAAAGGCTCTGAATTTCATTTCTATCTGGAATCCGTATCCTTTCAGTCTCACATTTTCCAACCCGATTTCCTCCAGAACCTTTCGTGAGAAACAGACAAAACCGGCTGTTGTATCATGGATAGGCAGTCCTAAGATAAATCTTACATATTTTGATGCAAAATAAGATAATAAAACTCTTCCCATAGGCCAGTTCACTACATTCACTCCTTTTGAATAACGGGAACCAATAGCCATATCTGCATTCAGACAAGCTTCGAAAAGTTTCGGCAGATCATTAGGGTTATGCGAAAAATCTGCATCCATTTCAAAAATGTAGTCGTATTTATTTTCGATCGCCCATTTAAACCCATGAATATAGGCTTTCCCCAAACCATCTTTAACATGTCTTATCGACAGGTGCAGGTAATGTGAATATTTTTTCTGTAATTCCTTTACAACATCGGCTGTTCCATCAGGAGAAGAATCGTCTACTACTAAGACATGAAAATCATCCTCCAATGCAAAAACAGCGGAAATAATATTTTCAATATTTTCCTTTTCGTTATACGTTGGGATGATGACGAGTTTTTTCATTTCAGTTTGCAAAGATAGTTTATTTAACCTTTTTATTTTATACAAAATAATCTATAATTTTGCAAAAATATTTTTCAAAGATTCATGTATCAGATAAAGATTGTTTTCTGCAGTTCTGAATGATCTATAAAAATCAATGAAAATATGTTTTAAGATTAGATTTAACAGATGAAGCAATAAAGAAATTCTATGCCAAGTTGTGTTATTTATAGTTAAATAAAAAAATAAAAAACTTAAAATTTGCCGTCATCACCAAACTACATCAATCATGTAAGAATACCTGAGAATAACGATTGGGTAATTTTTATACTTATAGGCTGTGTATTTTTATATGTCTTTATGATGAACATTATAGAAAGAGATGCCAGTCTTAAAGATTTTCTGCTTCAAAAGTATTTTGATGCCAGTAATAACCTTCCCAGCTGGATCATTACATCCTGCGTGATTACCCTTACTTTATCCGTGTTAATCTCGCAGTATATTCCGGTCGTCCCTAAGTTTATTGCAGATCTGCATGTTTTAGGATATCAGCTCAATAAGTTTGGGTACACCTTGCTGGCTGTTGTCTTTTTTTATCTGGCAAAGTCTACATTAGGGTATTTATTTTATCAAAGTATAGGAGATGGAAAAAAATGGACTATTTTTTATTTCACCTCCACAAAATTTTATTTTATCCTGTCTTTTTTGCTGATCATTTTATGTGTAACCCATTATTACTTCCCTATAGACAGAAATAAAATGTTCCCATATTATTTCTTCTTCTTTGCTTTTGTATTCATTTTCAAAGTTTTTTTCTATTTATTTCACAAGAACAAGATTCTTCCGGAGAAATGGTATTATAAATTTTTGTATATTTGCACGCTCCAAATCGCACCATTATTATTGCTTTGGAAATTGTTATTTTTTTAATAAATGTCAAAGATGAGAATAAAGTCCATATTGGTTTCTCAACCAGCGCCTAGTGAATCTTCTCCATATTTGGATATAGCGAAGAAGGAAAAAATAAAGATTGATTTCCGTCCATTTATCCACGTTGAAGGGGTTGACAATAAAGAACTCAGAACTCAGAAAATAGATCTGACGCAATATACCGGTATCATTTTTACCAGTAAAAATGCTATTGACCATTATTTCAGACTTGCAGAAGAATTACGTTTTGCAGTTCCGGATACCATGAGATATATCTGCCAGTCGGAAGCTATTGCCAACTATCTGCAGAAGCATATCGTGTACAGAAAAAGAAAGATCAGCTTTGGGGAGAAAAACTTCTCAGACCTACTTCCTCTGTTCAAGAAGTTCCCCACTGAAAAGTATCTGTTACCATCTTCAGATGTATTAAGCCCAGACATTGTAAAAACTTTAGATTCTGCTAATATAGAGTGGACAAGAGCAATCATGTACCGAACTGTATGTAGTGACCTGACAGACATCAACATTAAAGATTACGACATGTTGATTTTCTTCAGCCCACAGGGAATCAAATCTCTACAACAAAACTTCCCAGACTTCAAACAGGATGAAACAAAAATCGGAGTTTTTGGAAACACCACTTTGGCAGCCGCTGAAGAAGCAGGATTAAAAGTAGACCTAATGGCTCCTACGAAGGAAACTCCTTCTATGACCATGGCCCTAGAAAAATACATTAAAGCACTGCACAAATAGTCTTTAATACAAAAAAATAAAGCTAACCATCTCTCCAATAAAGGAAAGATGGTTTTTTTTTGATTACATTTGAACAAAAATTAACATTCAATAGTACGTTCCCGGAAATCGTTTCGAACGTACAAAAATTAAAATATCTGATGAAAGCTCCACAAGCAAAAAAAATAGAAAAAATACTAGAAACCCATGGTGACAGAAGAATTGACAATTACTTCTGGCTTAATGAAAGGGAAAACCCGGAAGTTCTTCAATATCTAGAACAAGAAAATGCTTACGAAGAATTCATCATGAAAGACACCGAAGATCTTCAAGAAGAGCTCTTCGAAGAAATGAAAGCACGTTATAAAAAGGATGATGAATCTCTTCCTTATTTCTTTAATGAATACTGGTATATTGTACGCTACGAAGAAGGAAAAGAATATCCTATTTTCTGTAGAAAGTATAAAAGCCTTGATAACGAAGAGGAAATTTTGCTTAACGTAAATATTCTGGCAGAAGGAGAAGATTTTTTTGAAGTAGGAAGTGTTGCGGTAAGTCCCAATAATGAATTGACTTCTTTTTCTTCGGATAATGTAGGAAGAAGGATCTACACCCTTAACTTCAAAAATTTAAAAACCGGAGAAATTCTTCCTGACAAAATCCTGAATACTACAGGAAAAGCCGTTTGGGCGAATGATAATCAACATGTATTTTATATCAGAAAGGATAAAAGCCTTCGTGCATTCCAGGTATACAGACATAAACTGGGAACAGATTCTTCTGAAGATGTACTGATCTTTCATGAGGAAGATGACACCTTTGATGTGAATGTCTTTAAAACAAAGTCTTTACAGTATATTTTCATCGCAAGCTCAAGCACTATTTCGGATGAACATCATTTTATCCCTGCTGATAATGTTTTTGCAGATTGGAAGATTATTCAGCCAAGAGTAGATGATCTTGAATATTCTGTAGAACATTATAAAGATGAATTTTACATTATTACGAATGCCGACGATGCCACGAATTTCAAAATTGTAAAAACAAAGATTGATCACTGCGGTATGGAAAATTGGGTAGATGTAATTCCTCATCGTCCTGAAGTTTTATTAGAAGGCTTTGAAATCTTTCAGGATTATCTGGTGCTGGAAGAAAGAGAAAAAGGTCTGCTTCAAATCAAGATTATTGATGAAAGGACCCAAGAATCTTATTACCTTCCTTTCTCTGATCCAACTTATACAGCCTATATCGGAATCAACCTTGAATTTGACACCGACATTCTACGCTATGGCTACACTTCTCTTACCCAACCCGGTTCTACATATGAATACAACATGAAAGATAAAACCACAAAACTTCTGAAACAGCAAGAGGTTTTGGGTGGAAAATTCTTCCCTGAAAATTATATTTCCGAAAGAATCTGGGCAGACTCCAGAGATGGTGAAACAAAAATTCCTATTTCTCTTGTTTACCATAAAGACACAAAAAAATCAGCAGACACACCACTGTTACTCTATGGATATGGAAGTTATGGACATACTGTAGATGCCAGCTTCTCCAATGTAAGGTTATCCATTCTTGACCGTGGCTTTATTTACGCTATTGCTCACATCCGTGGTGGTGAATATCTGGGAAGAGAGTGGTATGAGGATGGGAAAATGCTGTTTAAGAAAAATACTTTCTTCGATTTCATTGACGCAGGGAAATATTTAATAAAGGAAAACTATACTTCATCCAAACATATGTATGCAATGGGTGGAAGCGCCGGAGGGCTTTTAGTAGGAGCTGTTGTTAATTATGAACCACAATTATTCAATGGTATTGTAGCACAGGTTCCTTTCGTGGATGTTGTCACAACTATGTTAGATGATACTATTCCATTAACAACCGGAGAATATGATGAATGGGGCAATCCAAATGACAAGGAATACTATCATTATATGAAGGATTATTCCCCTTATGACAATGTAGAAGCTAAAGATTATCCAAATATACTGATTACAACAGGATTCCATGATTCCCAGGTACAATATTGGGAACCCGCAAAATGGACTGCCAAGCTTAGAGAATTAAAAACAGATGACAATATTCTGGTTTTTAAAACAGATATGAGTTCAGGACATGGTGGAGCAAGCGGAAGATTTGAATCCCTGAAAGAAGATGCATTGGAATATGCATTTTTATTGAAAATTGATAATAAAGGATAAAATTAATTACTGTCAATAAAACTTAAAAACAAACCATAAGAAGAGATTAAACACTGACAACATCAATTATTAATCATCATTTACCAATTATATGAACGAGTCCGAATATTGGAAAAAAATAGAACAGTTCTTCGAGGACAATTTCCAGACTGAGAAGAACCCGCCTATTGAAACACTACTGTTTTTAATAGGCCTGCAGGAGCTGGGCAGCGGACAGCAAAAATACACAAAAGAAGATAAGGTAAACCTGATTCATATTGCAATTTGCAGACTGCTTGAACCTTTTGGATATTATAAATTTTCACACTATGAAGATGGATGGCCACACTTTGAAAAACTGGAAGATCTTCCCGAATTAAAGCCTAATGAACAGACTTTATTAATGAAAAAGGCAATTATTCAATATTTTCAGGAAGAAGAACTTATTTAAGCAGAAAAAGCGGTAATTTGAAAATTTACTAATAAAAAGGCAACATTATTAGCAAAATCCTTATAAAATACCACATCCCTTATACAAATAGAGACAAGTAAAATTTTGTCTCTATTTTTTTTAAACAAAAACAACTTTATAATTTAAAAAATGTCGTATTTTTTAAATTAGAGTTAATATTATAAACCATTTCATTCCCAAGCTATTATACAGCATTTTTATGAATTTCATATTCATATTTTATAATTTTTCACAATTTAATAGATACAATCCATATTAGATTTGTAATTTAGAGGCTTAGAGACCAAATTCTTTTGACCCACTTCCGTGGTCAATTTCCCTCAGAATAACAATGGTCAATTTCTTCAGTCTTACAACATATGTACAGTACTGAAAAAAAAGACAAAAACAAATGAAATCCCGATTCGAAGAGAGCCGGGACGGATAAAAATTTGAAAAAACACACAAAAAACTAAGGACTGAAAAACTATGCATTTCAAAAAAAATTCTTCTGAATAAAAGACAGATTAAAATTTAAATAGAAATCAAACCATGAGAAAAATTAGCACTTCTTTAATGTTGCTCATTGTCAGCATGGCCTTTTCACAAGTAGGTATTTCGAAAAATCCAACAGTCGAGATCCACAATAAGGCCATTTTACAGGTAGACGGGAAATATGAAGGAAAGAATTACGGAATGATGCTTCCCGAAGTATCTGCACCGGAAAACCTTCCGTTGTATAGCTCCCCAACCTCAGATAATGAGATGGCAGGAATGATGATGTTCGAAAAAACGCATGCTACATTTTATTCCTATGATGGAGGAAAATGGAACAATGAACCCACTGCTGCAGAATTCAAAATGAAACAATCCAGGTTTTTATCCAATTCGGACGAAGAAATAGGGGTCGCATGTGTACTTCTTGGATGTGGCCGACATGTGGGTCTTGGCTTCAGTGCACCTATCGATGGAAAGCAATCCTATAATAGTCTTAATATAACCAGGGAAGCAGCAGTTGTAGCTGGGGGAGGACTTTATGGAGACAAAAGCTTTGACAATGCCAAATTCGTCATTAATGAGGCCGGAGTCTATGATATTTACCTGAATGTTCCTTCCAAAACCGGAGGAGCAGTATCCCTTACAAGTGGGCCTCAATATCAACTAAGAGCCTATCTGAAGCAAAGTAACGGAAGCTATAACGAAGTTAAGCTCACTACATTCTTCCCGGATTATTATGGTATCCTGGGAATTGGCGGAGATACTAACACCGCAGCTTTTACCACCACCAGAATCCGGTTGAATCCGGGAGATTATATTGTTTCTAGAATACATTCTCCATTGGCAACGGTATCTGTAGTGGTTACTCTTACCGCCGCTACCAATACCAATATTGCCAAATATTACCCAAGAGAAATAATGTTCACCAAAGTAAGTGATTAAAATGATCAGAAAAACAATTACATTCCCAGTCTTTATTTTAACAGCGATTGGCACCATGTGCTTTGCTCAGGTCAAAATGGGGAACAGACCTGAAACCGTCCATCAAAGGGCAGCATTACAAGTAGAACATAATGCCAAAGGAATTATGCTTCCCATTGTTGAAAACCATACTGAACTTCCTAATTATAACGCAGCACATCCCGATCTGTATGAAAACAAGCCTGAAGATAACGGTTTGATATTTTATAACAAAGAGATTAAAGATGTTGTAAAGTATGATGGCTACAGATGGATAGCTGCCACAGAGAGAAGTATTAAAAATTATAAAAATGTAAGCATACTGGGATCTAATGCTGCCGATGTATCTGTTGCTAATGTACTGGGAATTACAGGCCGCCCTACCCTTCCTTTCAATATTTTAAATGATTTCGATAGAAATAACATCAACAATTTAGGGGTTAAGGTGAATGCTAATGGAGAAATTACGATTCCGGCAGATGGCTTTTACAGAATCAATCCTTCTGTAAAAACAAGCAGTGCCGGAGGGCTTTCCGTAGGAAATGCAGCTACAATTATTTCTTTACAAGCCCTTTACACCAATGCAACAACAGACGGATGGCAAAAAATTCATGAAAACAGTTTTTTACTTTATGGATTACTTGTAACAGCAGGCAGCGCAAACTCGGTGAACAATTTTTCTACTACAAAATATCTGCACGCAGGAGATCAAATCCGTTTAAGAGCAGGTATTCAGGCTGACACCGGATTAAATGTAGGAGCTGGTGTGAATTTTAAAATGAATGATAAGGATACTTTTATCTATATAGAAAAACTGAATTAAGATGAGAAAGAAAATATATATCACCGCACTTCTGATGACAACCCAAATAGCATTTTCTCAGGTCATTATCGGAAGCGCATCCAATCCAAGCCCGAATTCAATGTTCAGTGTTGTCAATAATGAAGATAATACTGCCCGGTCTAAAGGAATGATGATTCCAACGGTCAATAATGAAACAGAATTACCGCTGTATAATGCCAGCCAGCCTAATCATTTTGATAAAGATCCTTCTATGCAGGGAATGATTATGTACAGAAAAGATATCCAAAGAGTGGTAGTATATGATGGCGAGATATGGAAACCTACTTTTTACGAAACCGGAGGAAGAGTCACACGTGCCAGCATGAACCCAGCAACTTCTGAAAATGATTTTCCTTCTGTAGGATGTGTACTGATCGGATGTGGAGAAAAAGATGTCCCGTTTGGTTTTTACAACACAACATTGGATGGAGATAAACTTGGCATTATTGATTCTCAGGGAACCGTGAACAACAATTTCAGCAACTTTACTTTTAAGGAATCAGGATTTTATAAGATTCTTATCAGCTTAAAGGTAAAGACATCCGGGATCCATGTCAGCCCACCTGTGATTTCCTTCAGGGCTTTAAAAAATGGAGCTACCCTTGCAAGAAATGATGTTCCTTTAAATGAAGCCATTCTTATTACAGCCGGAGCTAACAGAGTGGGAACCATGGAGTTTCTGGCCATGTTTGACAAAGGAGATAAGCTCAAAGTTCAGGTATCAGGAGGTGTTTCTATCCTAACGGTGGCAGATATCTATAAAATTGTTCCGACAGACGGAACTTTCATCAGCATAGAAAAGCTATAAATCTTAAATACGAAACATTTTATATTCCATATTTCATTAAACCGGAGGCTCCCATTGGAGTCTCCGGTTTTCATTTATAAAATTAATGATCTGTCTATCAATTTTTCATTTTCATGTTAACCAATAATTTCTTTAAGCTGAGTCAGCCCCATTGAAAAGCCTTCTTCAAACCCCATATCCAACATTTTCTTCATCACTTCTTCAGATTGGTAGTGAATATTCACTGTCACCTTTGTTCCCTCTTCCACTCCTGTAAAACCAATCAGCCATTTTGACCTTGGAGCATCTTCATTTACTTCTCCATTTTCATTACAGAAGGCACTTGTCCAATCAAAACTCCTATGTTCAATGATTTCTCCATACTGGGATTGGGAATATCCTTTTTCTCCATTCGGACCTACCATAGCATACAACCAGATACCGCCTTCTTTAAAATCCTGTTTTACAGTTTCACATTTCCAGGGTCTTGGGCCCCACCACTGATCCAATAATTCGGATTGGGTAAAATAATTCCACACTTTTGAAACATCAGTCTTGTAAATATTCATTACATAGATACTTTTTGAGTCAAAATCTTTGTTGAAAATGATGTTAGATTCCATAAAGTAATAATTTTGATTAAAGGTAACTCTTTATTGACATAAAGGACTTTTCCTATGACAAGTAATCAATAATTCATAAATAATTGTTAAAAAACAGTCTTTTAAGAAAAAAAACATAATTTTTTGGCTCGTTTTTTGTTTACCTACTCTTAAAACAATTAATTTTAACATTCATTTTTCCAAAACATATATAATTAAATAATGAATAATAAATTCATCCCAATAATTTCGGTGTTTATGACAATCTCACTGATTGTCTTTGTTACGCTCCAATTTTATTGGCTGAAAGGCTATTACGGTGTACTGGAACAGGACTTTTCAAATAAAGTTTATTCTGTTTTGGAAAATACATCCAAAACAATTGAAGAAATTGAAGCCGATAAATATCTGACTAAGGATAACAGAAGTACCATTCTTGCTAACAGCAAAAACCCTTCACTTACTACTATTCAACAGGTAGAAGATTCCGGAACGCAAAGACAGATTATCTACTCCAAGAATATTATTTCCAATGCACAGCTTCCCATCTCTAAAACAGGAGATTCTGTAAAACTTACTACTTTATATACCGACGAAGCAGCTTATAAAATAAAAAGAGATACAACCAATCGTGAAATTCTAACCTCGGACATCAATCAGGACATTGAAACCGGGGATTATGCTGTAAAAGAGTTTGTAAAGGTATATGGGAACAATTTACCTATTGCACAAAGGGTCAACCCAGCGACTCTCGACTCTGTCATTACCAAAGAATTAAAAATCAGAGGTATTACGGCAAAATTCGGATATGGAATTGTTGATAAAGACAACAAACTTACCAGTATTGCTAATAAAGCCTACAAAGAAAAAAAGGACAGCAATACCTATAGCTACCCTCTTTTTACTGATAAAAAGTACAATACTTTATACAATCTGGCTCTGGTTTTCCCTAAGAAGGAGTATTCACTAGCCATGAACAACTGGCCGATGCTATTGGGGACTTTCCTTTCATTGCTTACTATTCTTGGGATTTATATTATCTCCATCAATTATATGATGAGACAGAAAAAGCTTGCTGAAGTAAAAACAGACTTCATTAATAATATGTCGCATGAATTCAAAACACCACTGGCGACTATTTCTGTAGCAACAGATTCATTAGCTAATGATAAAATTGCTACTAATCCGGATAAGGTAAAATATTATTCCGAATTGATTAAACAGGAAAACCTAAGGATGAAAAAGCAGGTAGAAAATGTTCTGAACATGTCTAAGCTTGAAAGGAATGAAGTAGAATTATTCCTGAAGGAGACTAATGTAAGAGAGCTTATTCAAAGAACAACTGAATCTTTTAACCTTATTGTGCAACAGAGAAACGGTACTCTAACTCAAAAATTCAATGCTACTCATTATAATTTCAAGATTGATGAGTTTCATATTTCGAATATGCTGGTTAACCTGCTGGATAATGCTAACAAGTATTCTCCTGAAGCTCCTGAAATTCATGTAGAAACAAGAAACGAAGGCCATTGGTATGTTATCGAGATCTCAGATAAAGGAATGGGGATGGAAACCCAGAACAAAACAAAGATTTTTGAGAAATTCTTCAGAGAAGAAACCGGGAATATTCACAATGTAAAAGGACAGGGACTAGGCCTTTCCTATGTTAAAAAAATTGTAGAGCTCCACAAAGGACAGATTATTGTAGAATCCAACAAGGGTGCTGGAAGTACATTTACAATAAAACTACCAATGGGGTAAAATATAAAATAAGAAACCAAAAACAAAATATAAGAAGAGAGAGTGAGACAGTTCATTCTTAATTGTTAATTATTAATTAGTAAAAGTTATGAGCAACAGAATATTATTAGTAGAGGACGATCAGAGTTTCGGGGCAGTGCTTAAAGATTATTTAACGATCAATAATTTTGAAGTTACCCTTGCTACTGATGGAGAACAGGGATTGAAAGAATTTACAGAAAATGAATTTGACATCTGTATATTTGATGTAATGATGCCTAAAAAAGACGGGTTTTCATTGGCTGAAGATGTAAAAAAGATTGATAAAAATACACCCATCATATTCCTTACAGCAAGAAATATGAGAGAGGATATTCTTAAAGGATACCAATTGGGAGCTGATGACTACATCACAAAACCATTTGATACGGAACTTCTTTTATACAAAATCAAGGCTATCCTCCAAAGAAGCTCCACGTTGGAAAATGAAGAGCAGGAGCAGTTCAAGATCAGCAATATTTTCTTTGATTCTATGCTAAGACAGCTGAAGGTAGGGGATAAAGAATACAAACTTTCTCCAAAAGAAAACGAACTATTGAAACTTCTTTGCATCCACAGAAACGATTTCATGCCGAGAGACCTTGCTCTTAGAAAGATCTGGAAAAAGGAAAATTACTTTACCGCAAGAAGTATGGACGTGTATATTGCCAAGCTTCGTAAGTTATTGAAAGATGACGAAGGATTGGAAATTATTAACGTACACGGTGAAGGATTTAGACTTCTTGTAAAAAATTAATTTAAAAATCGTATTATAAATATAAAATTAGCAAAACAATTGAAAATGTTTTGCTAATTTTGTTTCATACCCAATCAAGGATATGAAGAATACGTTTTTAGGTTTGATCTCAGTATCAATATTAGCTGTCTCTTGTAAGAAAGATGAAAAAGCGACTTATTTAAAGGATGAAGCTGGTTCTCAACAGTCTTCCGTAGCTATCAATAATGTACCAAAAGCTTCACTGATGGATCAGGCTGGCATTCAATCCAGTCCTGCAACGGCTGCTATAGCTGCGGCTCCGGGAATGAATCCTGCTCATGGGCAGCCGGGACATCGATGTGATATTCCTGTAGGACAGCCTTTAAACAGCCAGCCAGCAGCTACTCCAGCTTCTCAGAACATCAGTGTAGGAGCTAATAATGCCATTCAGATTGATCCAAGTACGGCCGCTCAAGCAAAAGTATCGATGAGTAACAATGCTCAATCCGTAAAAACGGCTCCGGGAATGAATCCACCACATGGACAACCGGGACACCGATGTGATATTCCTGTAGGACAGCCTTTGAGCAGTAAACCAGCGGCAGCTTCTCAATCTATACAAAACAATATACAAGTTACTCCCACCCCAACTCCTGCTCAGAATCAGGCAGCATCACAAACTCTGGCTATGGGGGAAAAACCTAAAGTAAACCCAGCTCATGGTGAACCTTGGCATAGTTGTTCTCTAAAAGTTGGTGATCCATTGCCATAAATTTTGTATTTTTGCAGGCATGAAGCTATTTCACATACTGGCAATAGTATTTTGTTTGGGAATCTTTCTGGTTCCTAAGGATAGCTTCTACGCTCAATCTATGCAGGAAACCTGCTGCAAAACTGAATCCGGAAAGAAGGGTGACTGTTGTAAAAATCATTCCTCAAAAAAAGATAGCAAGGACGATTCTAAAAAATCATGTAATGATGACTGCTGTTCGTCATGTATTGCCTGCTTTACTTTTATTGAAACCCCTTTTTCAAAGAACCTGCGTCTGGAACTTTCTTATTACAAAACAAATAAAAATCCTCAGTTTCAGTATTCAGACCCTTACATTTCCGATCGTTTAAAGGAAATCTGGCAGCCGCCTAAAATAGGTTAATTAAAAACATTGTGAGTTTGTTATATATTATAACGAACCGTATTTTATTTAATCTAAACTTTAAACAAATGAAATTATATATTTCCAGGTTCATACTTGGTACATTATTCTTATTTACCCAATTTATATCAGCTCAAAATCTTCAGAAAAACCATTTCAAAGTAAAAGGGAACTGCGAAATGTGCAAAACACGAATTGAAGGAGCAGCCAAAAAAGCAGGGGCAAAAACTGCTGTTTATTCTATTGACCTTCAGACGCTGACCTTAGAAACAGATAAAGTTTCTACAGATGATATTTTGAAAAAAGTAGCGGAAGCAGGCCATGACAATGAAAAATTCAAGGCTTCTGATGATGTTTACAAAAGTCTTCCGGGATGTTGTTTGTATGACAGAGACCTACAACCTGCACAATCGGAATCCCACCATGACCATCATACGGATACCACAATTCCTGCTAAAAAGGACAATGAGTTTTATGTGAGAGGAAACTGTGCTTCATGCAAAGCCCGAATTGAAAAGGCTGCTAAAGGTGCAGGAGCAGATTCAGCGGAGTGGAATGCAGAAAAACAGACGGTTGCATTGCATTTTGATGCTTCAAAAACCTCAGCGGATAAGATTTTGAAAGCTATTGCTGATGCAGGGCATGATAATGAAAAATACAAAGCTTTAGATGCCACTTATAACGGGCTTCCGGGATGTTGTCTGTATGACAGAGATTTTACTTTTGGAGAGGCCAATCCAAAGGTTCATTATGAAGAAGAAGCAAAACATGAAGACCATAAAGATCATTCCCCTCAACCTGACAATGATTCTCACAGTAAAAATGAAAAATCTATTGATGGAGTTGTTGTAACTGGTTCTAAAGCGGCCACTTCTTTAAGCAAAAAAGAGGCAGGATTAGTTTTTAATATTGATAAAAAAGAATTACTAAAAGCAGCATGTTGTAATTTGTCTGAAAGTTTTGAAACGAATGCAACCGTAGATGTATCTTTCAGCAATGCTGTAACAGGCACAAAACAGCTTAAAATGCTGGGGCTAGATCAAAAATATACAAGTTTAACGAAAGAACAGCTACCTGAGATCAGAGGATTGGCTTCTGCGTATGGATTGAATTTTATTCCCGGACGATGGATTGAAAGTATTCAGCTGACGAAAGGAGGAAGTACCGTAACCAATGGCTACGAAAGTATTACCGGGCAGATTAACACTGAATTATTGAAGAACGCTAAGGAGCCTGAAACTTCTTTAAATCTTTTTTCGGATTTTAACGGAAGAGCTGAAGTGAATATTACCAATGTATCTCCTATTAATGATAAATGGTCACAAACTTTCCTACTTCATGGGAATGGAACTTTTGGAAACACGGATATGAATCACGACGGCTTCCTGGACAGACCAAAAGGAACTCAGATTAATGCTGCTTACCTTCTTAATTATAATGATCTGGAAAAATCAGGATTCGGTTCTCACTTTGGAATTAATTTTATCAGGGATGAAAGAACTGCAGGACAGCTTGGTTTCGATAAAAAACTGGGGCAGGATAAACAGCCTGCATATGGGGTAGGAATTGATATTTCAAGATTCCAGGTTTGGAATAAAACAGGGTACGTTTTCAAAGGAAAACCTTATCAGAGTATCGGTTGGATGAACCAATACGTGTACCACCAGCAGGATAGTTTCTTTGGACTGAGAAATTATTCCGGGAAACAGCATACGTATTATTCGAATTTAATTTTTGAAAGCATCATTGGAAATACCAATCACAAATATAAAGCGGGAGCTAGCTTCCTCTATGATGGTTATGAAGAAACTTATTTAATAGATGATATTAAAAGAAACGAAATCGTTCCGGGAATCTTTGCCGAATATACTTTAACAGGATTAAAATATACTTTAGTAGCAGGAACCAGAGTTGATTTTCATAATCTTGCAGGAACTCAGTTTACTCCAAGAGTGAATTTTAAATATGATTTTACTCCGCAAACAATTCTAAGACTTTCTGCGGGAAGAGGATTCCGAACAGCGAATGTTTTTGCAGAAAGCCAACAGTACTTTGCTTCCAACAGAGCAATCAATATTTTGCCTAACGGAGGGAATATTTATGGTTTAAAACCCGAAATAGCGTGGAACTATGGGGCAAGTTTACAGCAGGAATTCAAACTTTTCGGAAGAAAATCTACGATCATTGCCGACTTTTTCAGAACAGATTTCCAGGATCAGGTATTGGTGGATTTAGATAAATCTCCACAGCAGCTGACATTTTATAATCTAGAGGGAAAATCATTTGCCAATTCTTTCCAAACGCAGTGGGATTTTACTCCTTTCAAAAACTTTGATGTAAGATTAGCGTATAAATATTATGATGTACAGGCAGACTATATCGGAGGAAGAAGAGAAGTTCCATTTATGGCAAAACACAGAGGCTTCGTAAATCTTGCCTATTCTACCAATAAGAATGATAAAGGAGGTTTCTGGAGCTTTGATACGACCTTAAACTGGGTAGGAAAACAAAGACTTCCTGATATGTCAGGCAACCCTGAAGAGTTTCAGTTACCAAGATACTCTAATTCTTATGCGGTATTGAATGCACAAATCTCAAAGAATTTCAATAAGAAACTTAGAGCGTATGTAGGGGGAGAAAACCTTACTTCTTATTATCAGAAAAATGCGATCATCGATTTTAGAAATCCTTTCGGAAATTATTTTGATGGCGGCATGGTATACGCTCCAATTATGAAAGCGAACTTCTATGTGGGATTGGATGTGACGTTTTAAAAGAGGGAAGCTGGAAGATGGAGGCAGGAAGTACTATTGAACAGTTTATTTGCTTGAACTCTTTTTAACTTCTTTCCCCGTTTCAGGAAATCCTTGAAAAGATAAAACAGCATCAGAGTTGATGCTGTTTTTTTATGCTGTAAAAAAAACTATAAGGTTTAGCTATTCACATATTTTCACTAATATCCAGAGACTTATTTCAATCAAGAAATTCAATAATAAGGATAATAACAAGAGGTTATGAAAATCTCCCGGAACTTCCCTCTTCCTTCTTCCAGCTTCCTAACCAATAAAAAATCAGCTTCAATATTGAAGCTGATTTTTTATTTATCTTCCAAAGTCATCCTGTACTCTTACGATATCATCTTCGTCCGAAGGATTGGAGGCATCGGTATGCTGCCATATTTCGGCTACAATTCCCCAGCCTGACAGACCTATTAATCTGTGTCTTTCACCCTGCTGGAGTTTTACCTGATCTTTTGGATGATATTCTCCAAGTTCTCCTTCTTCATCGGTAGCACTTCTTTTGATTCCTACTGTCCCTTCCAATACCTGCCAGATTTCAGCTCTTCTGTGGTGGTACTGCCAGCTTAGTCTTGCTTCAGGAGCTACAATAAGAATTTTAGGACTTAACTTACCTCCTATTCTTAGATTTTCAACATCAATTCCATCAAAGTATTGGTTGGCAAAATCCTGTGCCTGTGTTTCATCGATTACGAAAAATCCTCCCCACGGTCTGGTCTCATCTTTTGCCGCAATGGTAAAACCTTGTGTCTGCAACATATTTTCAACTCTATCGAATATTTCTCTTTTCTCAGTACTCATATATCTTGTTTCTCTTAATTAAAATTATTTACCTGATTCTTCTTTTGACATTGAATAGGGAAAATCTTTTTCCTGTGATCCTCTGTCTGTGTTCGGTTTACTATCCATTTTAAAGTCTAAAACTGCTCCTTTGATTAATTCTTTATGGCTCAGCCAATTCTTTGAATACGGCTGTTGATTTACGTTCAATGACTTTACATATAAATTGGCAGTGTTATTTTCCGGAGCTTTTATTTCAATTTTCTTGCCATTTTCCAGATGAATGGTTGCTTCTTTAAATAGTGGTGCTCCCAATACATACTGGTCTGTTGCTGGTGTTACCGGATAAAAGCCTAATGCTGAAAAAATATACCATGCGGAAGTCTGCCCATTGTCTTCATCTCCGCAATAGCCGTCAGGCGTAGCATGATATAGTTTGTTCATGACTTCTCTTGCCCAATACTGGGTTTTATAAGGAGCTCCTGCATAATTATACAGATAAATCATGTGCTGAATAGGCTGATTTCCATGGGCATACTGTCCCATATTCATAATCTGCATTTCTCTGATCTCATGAATCACTCCACCATAATAGCTGTCATCAAAAACCGGCGGTAATGAAAATACTTCATCCAATTTGGCCTCAAATTTCTTTTTACCACCCATCAATTCTGCCAGACCATTAATATCCTGGAAAACTGACCAGGTATAATGCCAGCTGTTTCCTTCTGTAAAAGCATCTCCCCATTTAAAAGGATTGAATGGTTTCTGGAAATTACCGTCTTTATTTTTTCCACGCATTAATCCTGTCTCTTTATCGAACAGATTTTTGTAATTATACGCTCTTTTTTTGTAAATATCAATTTCTGAAGCAGGTTTTCCTAATGCCTTTCCTAATTGATAGATGGAAAAATCATCATAAGCGTATTCTAATGTTCTGGCTGCATTCTCATTAATTTTCACATCATAAGGTACATACCCCAACTCATTGTAATATTTTACTCCTGCGCGGCCTACTGCTTTCATTGGTCCTTCATTGTTGGCACCATGTTTTACCGCCTGCCAAAGACTTTCCACATCATATCCACGAAGGCCTTTGATGTATGCATCTGCTACTACGGACGCAGAATTGTTTCCAATCATAATATCGGAATATCCGGGGCTGCTCCATTCTGGTAAGAATCCTCCTTCTTTGTAAGCATTCACTAATCCTTCCTGCATTTCTACATTGATGCTTGGATATACCAGGTTCAGGAAAGGATACAAAGCACGGAAAGTATCCCAGAAACCTGTTCCGGCAAACATTCTTCCGTCTGCAACTTTTCCATTGTACGGGCTCCAGTGCTTTACTTTATTCTGAGCATCAATTTCGTATAACTTTTGAGGGAAAAATAGGGTTCTGTAGAGTGAAGAATAAAAAGTTCTTATCTGCTGATCTGTTCCTCCTTTTACTTCTAATTTGCCTAAGGTTTTATTCCAGATATTTTTAGCATCTGTTTTTACCTGTTCAAAATTTCTGTTTCCGATCTCTCTTTTAAGGTTCAGCTCAGCCTGCTCAAAACTAATGAATGAAGAGGCTATTTTTGCATATACCGTTTCTTTATTTTTAAGTTTAAAACCTACTATTGCCCCGGTATGATTGCTGGTCATCTCTAATTGATTATTAATCAGTTTATCATCTTTCCATGTTTTGGTCAGCTCAAAGTCTTTATCAAACTGGATGACAAAGTAGTTTTTAAAATTATCATATTTTCCTGAAGAATATTTTGTAGTGTATCCCAGGATTTTTCTTTCTTTAGGTAAGATCTTGATGTAAGATCCTTTGTCTAATGCATCAATGACTACATAAGCGCTGTCTGTTTTTGGAAAATCAAATTTGAAAAAAGAAGCTCTTTCTGTAGGAGTAAATTCAGTGGTTACATTGATATCTGCTAAATAAACACTATAGAAATATGGTGTAGCAACCTCAGCTTTATGGCTGAACCAGCTTGCCCTGTCATCTTCTTTGAATTTTAGTTTCCCCACACCCGGCATGATGGAAAATGCTCCGTAATCATTCATCCATGGAGAAGGCTGATGGGTTTGCTTGAATCCTTTTATTTTATCGGCATCGTAAGTATAAGCCCATCCGTCACCCATTTTTCCGGTTTGTGCTGTCCAGAGGTTCATTCCCCATGGAAGCCCTACCGCCGGATAAGTATTTCCGTTGGATAAAGAAGGTTTGGATTGGGTTCCCATCAATGGATTCACATAATCTACAGGAGATATATTCTGACCAAACACCAAGGCCTGTAATAAAAGAAAGCAAGTAGAAAAAATAGACTTCATTGTATCGTTTCGTTTTATTAATTTATATAAGCTTTTTTTAATGCATAGCTAGCAGCTCCCAGAATGGCAGCATCCTCAAAAATGGCTGAAATTCTGACCTGCAAGTTAATATTATTCTTTATCAGATTCTGAGTAAATCTTTGCTCAAAATAAGGATAGGCTTTTGCTATATTTCCTCCTATAACTAAAACTTCCGGTTTGTAATGGTCTACATATTTCACAATAAAATCTGAGAAAGAATCTGCGTATTCATCAAACATCGTTTGCTGTATTTCTAAAGGTTTATCCAAAAGGTCTTTGGTTCCTGAAATCTGTTCTCCGGTCAGTTCTTCATAGCGCTTCACAAACCATCGTGTTGCCAGATAATCTTCACAAATAGAGACTTTAAATGGTGAATCCCACAGGTCTTCATCCGTTGCAAATTCTCCATTAAAGAATGTGGTTCCTAATCCGGTACCCAGCGTTACTCCAAAAACTCTTTTAAATCCTTGAACACAACCTCCAAATACTTCTCCTTCCATAAATGCAGCAGCATCATTTACAAAATGAATCTGTTTGGGAGAAACGGAAAGCCTTTCAGCCAACGCATCTTTTATATTCACCTGGTATATATCAATGAATTTTCCTTGCTGCATCAAGGAGGTCCCGTTTTCATAGTCGAAAGGGCCAGGCATTGCAATTCCTATTAAAAGATCATCTTTAATCAGGTTATGAGATGCTTTTTTAATAGCTGAAGTCCATGCGGAGAAAATAGTTTCTTTGTCATCAAAGGAATTGACATGCTCCCTTAGATACGTTGAAGTGATGATCTCTTTTTTTTCAGGATCTACCTGCGCCAATGTAATATGTGATCCACCAATATCGATTCCTAGTATATTCTGCATCATTTTTTATTTTAAATTCAAGCTATTTTTATTGACTTAAAAGCAGGCAAACAACATATAGCTTGTCTGCCCGCTTTACAATCTTTTCTATTTTTCATATAAAACACTCATTTACAGAGTGTTATTTTACAATAATCTTACCTGATGATACTATTTTATTTTTTGAGGATGTAATTTTGTAAATATAAGTACCTGCTGTCAGATCCTGTGTATTCACTGTGTTATTATTTTGATTAATATCCTGCTTTTTCAATAATTTTCCTGAAACGTCATAGAATAATATTTCGCTGGAACTATCAGCAACTGTAAAATGAATATCACTTCCTCTTTTAACGGGGTTCGGATAAGCAGTACTGTTTTCTTTTACAGATTCAACGTCTCTTACAGACAGTGAAGCGTTGCAAGGAACCTCTGTTTTCCAATTCGTATCATTCATGTTTACTAAGGTTGCAAAATGAGTATTTGCAGTAGCATCCAAAGCGCCTATTCCATTTCCTTCATCCATTTTCCAGTTGGCCTCCAGCCCTTGTGAATTGGCTGGCACATTACAGCTGTTATTCATAATTTCCTGGGCTGTTAATGCTCTTTTCCATACTCTGAATTCATCCAAAGAACCATTAAGTGCACGAGAATTGTCATAATTTCTTGCCAAATAAAGAATACCGTTGGCTGTAAAATTACCCGTAACCGGCGTACTTGCATCAAGATTGCCATTAATATACAGTTTCATCGCCGTTCCATCATAGGTTGCTGCCACATGGTACCATGTATTGGTATTAAATGCGGTGTTTGTATTGATTTTTGTCTGTGCGGAACCGAAGCTCAGGATAAACTGAAGTTTGTTATTCGCCAGACCGCCATCTCCGAATCTAAGCATTGCAGAATTGTTATCTCCTACTTCAATACCAAGTACTGATGAAATATTAGGGAAAGCAGTTTTAAAAGCATTTACTTTTACCCATCCTTCAATGGTTACTGCATTTCCGCTCAGGTTAAATTGCCCGGCATTCAGGTAATTTGTACTTCCGTTAAAGGAAAGTGATCTTGGACCAGGACTTACCACTGGTACAAATCCACTATTGAATGTGCCTTCTGTTGAATAGGTACTTGTTGTTCCACCTGTACAGGCAGTCTGTACTTTCCACACATAGTTTGTATTAGGGCTAAGATTTTGCAGAGAATAGCTATTCGTATTAATATTCTGAACTTCACTCCATGAAGCAGCAGCGGCTGTTTTGTATTGAAGTGTATAAGAAGATGCTGTTCCGGCATCCCATGACAATTGAGCGGAATTTCCAAGATAGCTTCCTGACATCAGTCCTGAAGGTGTTGCACATCCGTTTCCTGAATTGAACCTTGGAGCAAAAAGATAGGTACTGGTTAAGGTTGAAGAGCAATTAGACTGTATTCTCCAATCATAATCTGTATTCATGGTTAAATTACTGATTGTGATATTACTTCCGGAGTAGTTAGTTCCTACATTGGTCCATATTGTTGAATTAGCAGGTTTATAATCAATATTATAGGTCTGGGAGCCATTGGAAGTCCAATTCAATTTGGCTGATGTCCCTGTAACATTAGTAACTTCCAGTCCTAACGGTGGATCGCAAGCCTGTCCTTGACTCCATGAATACAATTGTCCGCTTAACTGAGTGTTTTCATTATAAAGAATATTGGATCCGGTACTCAGATAGCTGGCAACATTAGTTCCTCCTAGGTCGTACCACATAAATACACCATAACCATCATTTTTTGTATTATTCGCTAAAGATGTTAATGTAGAAACTGATGTAGACTGTGGGTTTGAATTCTGGATCCAGGTTGCAGCAGCGGAAAGCTTTGAGTTATTGAGAGGCGGTACATTCGGAGCACTGTAGGTCCCATAAAAAGGATTCCAGCTATAATCAATATAATTACCCGCCAGATCTCCATTATAACTCTGTCTGCTCGTTGCAGGTCCTAAATAATAAAATGTTATTAACTTGTCAGGCATCGCAGCTTTAAGCTCTTGCAATAACATTACAAAAGAACTGTTATTTGGCTGACCCGTTCCGTTATTTCCATATCCTGCATATTCGTCGTCAAGATCTACTCCATCCAGCCCATACGTATATACTGTGTGAGCTACCTGCAGAGCAAAATCTCTTGCAGCTTCACGATTAGGAAAATTAGAGATTCCAGCACCTTGATGATTTCCCAAAATATCCAGTAACACTTTAATTCCCTTCTGTTGTAAAGGTTTTACATAAGTATTGACATCATTCAATACTTTGGTAACATTATTATTATTTGAGATATATGCTCTGCTTTTAGAAACATCATAATTGATATTGGCTGCGAAGATGATGGCCACATCAAAAAGCTGCCTGTTAGTACTCTGCAAAGTATAAGACCCTGCATTCAGCATATTATTGTTATTCACTTCTACATAGCAAACTCCCAAAGGATTAAGCTGCTGGGCCTTGAGCTGAGAAACAGTCTGAAGCATTAAAGCCATTAGAGGAATAAGAAAGGATTTTTTTTTCATAGATATTATTTTTTATTAAAAGAGGAAAAGTCATTGAGCCTAAGCCCAATGACTATATTATTATTTTATCATTAGTTTCTCTGTCTGTTTTATACTTCCGTTCTGAGATTCAAACTGAAGAATATAATTTCCTGATGAAAGTCCAGAGGATTCATATTGGTTCTCTCCGGTATTCAGTGATTTTGTTTCTCTAATTCTTCCATAAAAATCATAGATTGTCAATTTTCCTTTGTTATATTCATCAGAAACAGAAACTGTAAATGATGAAGATTTACTTACTGGATTTGGAAATATTTTGATTGGATTCTTGGTATTGATATCTCCTGTTACATTTTGCGTTATTGCATTTCTCAATAATTTTGAGGTTCCGGTTGCACACGGCAAGTCTGTTACCCAATTTGATGCATCCACACCCGTTAATGATAAAGAAACCCCATTTCCAGAATTGTCTTGAACCGTTGAACCACTTCCTTCATTGAATTTCCAATAAGCGGCAAGAGAAGCAGCCGGAACAGAAACATTACACATGTTCTGACTGATTTCCGTTTGTGTTAATGCTTTTTTCCAAACTCTGACTTCATCTATTTTACCATTGAAATTTCTGGAAGTATTGTATAAATATCCCACATTAAATGCTCCATTTGAATTTACATTTCCGGATTGTGCTTTACTTGCATCCAGAGTACCATTGATATAAAGTTTCATTGTACTTCCATCATATGTTGCTGCTACATGATACCATGTATTGGCATTCAAGGCAGTAGAAGAAGCCAGTTTTTGCTGCACATTATTGATACTTAATACAAACTGGAGTTTATTATTAGCAAGCCCTGCATCTCCAAGTCTTAGTAATGCTGAATTAGTATCTCCTGCTTCTGTCCCCATAATAGAAGAAATATATGGAGATGCTGATTTGAAGGATGAAGGTTTGATCCAGCCCTCAAAAGATAATGCCGATCCACTTAAATTCATATTTCCGGCTGCTCCTGACTCACTTGTCCCATCCAAAGACAGAGCATAAGAACCTGTAGGAGTTGTTGTACCTGATCCACTATTGAATCTCGGAGCGAACATATACGTACTTTTTACACTACAGTTTGTTCTGATTCTCCAATCGTATTCAGTATTGGCTGTTAGTCCTGAAACTGTAACTGAACTAGAGCTGACTGCTGTAGCTGCGCTTGTCCATGTTGTTGAAGAGGCAGGTTTATAATCAATATCGTAGGTATTGGTTCCTACTGTTGACCAGTTTAGTTTTGCGCTGGTTCCGGTAAGATTGCTCGTAAATAATCCAATAGGTGCATCACAATTGGTCCCTTGTGTCCATGATTGTAAAGTTCCACTTAAAACTGTGGCTTCACCATATAATGTTTGGGTACCTGCTGAAAGTTGAGAAGTCTGATTGGTTCCTTTAAGGTCATACCAAAGATATAATCCATACCCTCCGTTTTTCGTTTGAGTAGCCAGGCTGGTTGTTGTAGAATTCGAAGTATTTCCCAACCATACTGCTGCCGGAGAAATTTGGGCTTTAGTAAGAGGTGGCACATTAGGAGCGGAGAAGGTTCCATACATCGCATTCCAGCTGTAGTTGATGTTATCTCCTACTCTGGCTCCGTTCCAGGAAAGCCTTGAAGCGGCATCTCCGTAATAGTAGAATGAAATGATTTTATCCGGAAGCAATGCTCTTAATTCCTGAACAAGCATTACGAAGGAACTGTCATTAGGCTGCCCTGTTCCGTTGTTTCCATAATCTGAATATTCATCATCAAAATCAATCCCATCCAGACCATAAGTATTTACTGTATTGGCTAACTGTACTGCAAAGTCTTTTGCGGCCTCGCGGGTTGGGAAATTACATATTCCTGCTCCCTGGTGATTTCCCAGAATGGTAAGAACTACTTTCATTCCTTTCTGCTGCAAAGGTTTAATATAAGTGTCCGCATTGGTAAGAACCTTGGTCACATTATTATTAGAATACAGATAAGCTCTTCCACGGCTGGTATCATAATTAATATTAGCCGCAAAAATATTCACCACATTGAACAGATAACTGTTTGATGTTTGCAATTTGTACGCTCCTGCATTCAGGATGTTGTTGTTATTCACTTCCACATAGCATATTCCTTTAGGATTAAGCTGCTGTGCGTTAAGAAAAGCACCAGACTGAAGGGCCATGGCCATCAGTACAGTAAGGATTGATTTTTTTTTCATTGTATAATCTTTTTAAGGTGTTTTGGTGTTTGAATTTTATATAGCAGTCCCCTGATCCTTTCATTTTGTGGAAAGCATCTTAAGTAAATAAGCCATATAAAATTGTGGGCTATGTCAGTAGCTGAGGGTTTTCGTTAAATGTTTTCCACAACAATTCGCCAAATAAGGTATTGGACCATGCAAACCATTCTCTGGTGAATTTTTTGTCGTTGTCTTTATGGAAGGATTCATGCATAAAGCCTGTCCCGCCGTGCGTTTTCTGTAAGGTATCTATACACCATTTGATCTCACTTTTGTCTGTTGTAGTGAGTGCTTTCATAATGATACTCATTGGCCAGATCATATCCAGACCAATATGAGGGCCTCCTATTCCTTCTGCCAGTTTTCCTTTAAAAAAGAATGGATTATTTTCCGACCAAACGAATTTCCTTGTATTCTGATAAACAGGGTCGTCAGCTTTCACCGCATCCAGATAAGGTAATCCTAACAGACTTGGACAGTTTGCATCATCCATCAGGTTATAACTTCCGAAACCATTGACTTCAAAAGCATATATTTTTCCAAATTCAGGATGATTATAAATTCCATATTTTTTGATGGCTGCATCTACCTCATCAGCAAGGCTGTTCAGTTGCTGAGCCAAGGTTTTTTCATTTTTAATCTGAGAAACCATTTCTGCAGCCTGGCGTAAACTTACTACTGCAAATAAGTTGGAAGGAATCAAAAATCCATAGATTGTAGCATCATCACTTGGACGGAACATAGAACTGATAAGACCTACAGGTTTGGTCGGATAACCATATCCACCCATTGGAACTCCATCAGTAGCCCAAGCCGTTGTACGTTCAAATTTATAGGGTCCAAGATCATTCTTTCTCTGCTGCTCTGTGAAAGTTTGTAGTGTAAGTTTTATCCCTTGCAGCCAATTAGCATCAAAAGGTTTTGTATCTCCTGTTGTTTTCCAGAAGTGATACGCTAAACGAATAGGATAACACAATGAATCAATCTCCCATTTTCTTTCATGGGTTCCCGGTTTCATATCAGTATGATCATATTCTTTCCACTTACTGATTTTTTGATCATCATTGTAGAATGCGTTGGCATAAGGATCTTTCAGGATAAACTTTGTTTGCTTATGGATAACTCCGGAAATAAGTTTGTGAAGCTTCTCGTCTTTCTTAGAGAACTGCAGGTATGGAAAAACCTGTGCAGAGCTATCCCGAAGCCACATCGCATCAATATCTCCCGTAATCACATAAGTATCCGGTGTTCCGTTAGTTTCACTGTAGAAAACAGTAGTATCTAATGTATTTGGAAAGCAGTTCTCAAATAGCCAGCTTAGCTCTTTATTGTTTACTTTCTTTTTAAAGGCTGCAATAGCATTTTCTACGGATTCGCTGGTAAAATGTCTTTTATCTTTAGGAACACGAACTACAGGAAATCCTTCCGTAGCAAGGGTTTTAGCAAAAACATTCTGAGTAAACATTAATCCTGCTCCGGCCAATGCACTTGTTTTAATAAAATCTCTCCTTTCCATTGATACTTTTATTTCGTTTATTTTTTATTAGTCTTTATTTTACAGGCTTGCTTCCCATTACAAATCTTAACTCACCACCATTCATGATATCACTGTGGTTCAGTTCCCAACTTTTGTACTCTTTTCCATTCAGGAACATTTTCTGTACATAGATATTTTTATCTGAAATTTTATCAGCAATCACCGTGAAGGTTTTCCCGTTTTCAAGTTGTAATGAAGCTTTCGGGAACTGTGGGGCTCCAATAGCATATACAGGTTTTCCTGGTGTTACAGGATAGAATCCTAATGAAGAAAAAATATACCATGCTGACATCTGCCCGCAGTCTTCATTATTCACAATCCCATCCGGTTTGGCAGCATACATATTATCACGGATGTATTTTACCATTTTCTGTGTTTTGTAAGGACTTCCGGCATAATTATAAAGGTATGGAACATGATGTCCCGGCTCATCACCAAATCCTAAAGACCCGATGAATCCAGAAATATCAACATGCTGCTCGCCTTCCATTTTAAGGTTTTCAGTAAATGTTTTATCCAGTTTTTCTTCAAACCCTTTCTTCCCGCCATACAAATTCATCATTTCATTAATCTGATGCGGAACAAAGAAGTCATAAGCCCATATATTTCCAGATACCCAATGTGGCTGAAGTTTTTTCCAGTCATTAAGAGGGAAATCTGCTAAGAACTTTCCATTTTTTTGTCTCGGCCAGAAATGATTATTCTCTTTATTGAAGGTATTCAAGAAGTTCATTGAGCGTTTTTTGTACACTTCTGCTTCATCCTTCTTTCCTAATTTCTCTGCCAGCTGCTGAATACACCAGTCATCGTATGAATATTCTAATGTTGCAGAAACAGAAGCTCCGTTTTCGGAAGGAGTATAGCCAAGCTTAATATAATCATTAAGGCCACCGCCTCCATCACTGCTGCTCATTTTATCTGTAAGAGAAGCATCTTTCATCGCGGCAAAAGCTTTTTCGCCATCAATACCGGGAACTCCTTTGGAAATAGCATCCCAGATTACTGACGCACTGTGGTAACCCAGCATACAAAAATTATCATACCCGCATAATTCCCAGATAGGCATATGATCTTTACGATCCGTATATCTGCTAATAAGAGAATTGGCAAATTCCTTGGTATGTTTCTGATCCATAATCGTCAATAATGGATGGGTAGCTCTAAAGCCATCCCAGTAGGAATATGTACTATAGTTCGTGAACCATTTGGTATTCATATTTTCCTGAGCTGCTACATAATCTCCATTCACATCCATATAAAGGTTTGGAGCGATAAATGTATGATAAACTCCTGTGTAGAATATCTTTCTCTGACTATCTGTACCTCCGGTTACCTGAAACCTTCCAATAAGATCTCTCCAGGTCTTTTGTGCAGTCTCTTTAGCTTTTGCGAAATCTATGTTTTTTGCTTCTGTATCAAAGTTTTCCTGCGCATTTTCTGTGCTTACCGGAGATAGAGAAACTTTTACTTCAATACTTTCCTGATCTTCAGTAGCAAATCTTACAAAAGCCTTAGCATCTTTAGCCAGGGCAATTTTTTCATTGTCTTTTATTTTCCCTTCAGCATAAACCCCATAAGATTTAAACGGTTTGGAAAATTCCATTACAAAATAGGCAAATCTCTTTCCGCCCCAGCCATTGCTGTAGCAATATCCTTTAATCTTGTTATTCCCTTCTACACTTACCAATGTGTGATAAATGTTTCCGAAGATTTTATTCGTAGGATCAATAATAATATTGGCTTCATCCGTCTTTGGGAAGGTATATTTATGGAATCCTACTCTCGGAGAAGCAGTAAGTTCTGCTTTAATCCCATAACTGTCCAGCATTACAGAATAGTATCCTGGTGCTGCTGTTTCTTTATCATGAGTGAATGTTGAACGATATCCGGTTTCTGGTTTATCCTCTGATCCCGGAACCATTTTTACCTGTCCTACTGTTGGCATTACCAGAATATCTCCCAGATCTGCCCAACCTGTACCACTAAGGTGATTATGACTGAATCCCATGATCGTCTTACTGCTGTAATGATATCCGGAACACCAGTCCCAGTCACCACTTTTCGTATTTTGATCCGGACTCAGCTGAATCATTCCGAATGGTGTAGTTGCTCCCGGAAAGGTATGCCCATGCCCTCCTGTTCCTATAAACGGATCTACCCATGATAAAATATCATTCTTATTGTATTGGGCATTCGCTAAGGAAATCAAGGATGTAAAAAAACAAATCAGCAATTCTTTTTTCATGATAAGAGAGTATCGGGGATTTTTTAATTTAAAAGTTTGTTTAAAAATAGGAAAACCATTACAAAGATCCCAAAAAGGAGAGCAATTAAGCTGGTTTTTATATTTTTTTATCTTAAAATAATTAGATTGAATTCTTTTTCATAAAATCAATAATTTCTGAAATATATCCAAAGGCTATGGCCACTACAGTATCGGCTGCGCCATAATACACTGTTACTTTGTCTCCTTCCGTCAAAGCTGCGCAAGGGAAAACCACATTCGGCACATCACCTGTTAGCTCGTACAGTTCTGCCGGAGCTAATAAATAAGGTTTTGTTCTGTACAATACTTTTGCAGGATCTTCAAGGTCAAGCAAAGCAGCTCCCATCGAATATCTAAACCCATTGCAGGTATTGATAACTCCATGATAAAAAAGCAGCCACCCTTCTTCCGTTTTAATAGGAACCGGTCCACCTCCAATCTTCGTACATTGCCATGCACTGTCTTCGAAAGGAGCAACTTTCATTACACAGCGGTGCTCACCCCAGTACTTCATATCAGGACTATAGCTGATATAAATATCTCCAAAAGGAGTATGTCCATTATCACTCGGACGGCTCAACATCGCATATTTACCATTGATTTTTTCCGGAAAAAGCACTCCGTTTCTGTTGAAAGGCAGAAATGCATTTTCGCACTGGAAAAATTCTTTAAAATCAAAAGTATATCCAATTCCGATGGTAGGCCCATTGTATCCGTTGCACCATGTGATCCAGTAGCGGTCTTCTATAAAGGTGACACGGGGATCATATTTGTAATCGGATTCAATCATATCAGTATTTCCGGCATGCATTTCAATCGGATCATGATTGATGTCCCAATTGATTCCATCTTTACTGAACCCTGCGAAAATATTCATCTGTACTGCTTTGTTATCACAACGGAACACTCCGGCAAACCCATCTTCAAAAGGGATTACTGCACTATTGAATACACTGTTGGATGTGGGTATCGCATATCTGTCAATGATCGGGTTTTCGGAAAACCTCCACATAGTATCATTACAACCTTCCGGGCGATCCTGCCAAGGGATCATTACTGATTGAGCTGTCATAAAGTATTTTTACTTTTTATTTAAAATTTGTTTATTAATTGATTGGTTCTTCTTTCTGATTTTCTGAATAAGGGAAAGGAACGAACAGAGTCACAAGAAAAGCAGGAATGGTAGCAATCAGCACCCAGATGAAGAACATTTTATATCCAATCCAGTCACTAATCATCCCACTGAACATTCCCGGAATCATTACTCCAAGGTTCATAATTCCTGTAGCAAAAGCATAATGAGCTGTTTTATGTTTTCCAGGAGCAATCTGTTGCATCATATAAAGCATTAATCCCACAAAACCGAATCCATAACCAAAGTATTCTACCACTACAGCAATTCCTACGGGTAAAAGATCTACCGGCTGATAATAAGCCAGCAATGCATACACCACAAATGGAATATTGAATGCACAGCAGAGCCAAATTAAAGATTTCTTCAATCCGCGGGCTGAAATAAAATATCCTGCCAAAACAGATCCCAGAATGAATGCCGCAGAACCATAAGTTCCATAAATAAGTCCAATATCTGAAGTACATAATCCTAATCCACCTGAAGTTCTTGGTGCTTTAAAAAATAAAGGAGCTATTTTTATCGCAAAACCTTCTGCAAAACGGTACAGGATAATGAACAGTAATGACCACAGAATATTCTTTTTGGTAAAGAAAGAAGTGATTACTTCCAATAATTCTTTGCGGACATTTCCTGCTGTTTTTTCATCTTTCTGAGCCTCTTTATTTTCTTTAGGCAGAATGAAATAATGATAAATAGCTAATGCAAAAAACAATAGTGCATAGACCACCATAATGATCATCCAGGCGTGGGTAACTCCCTTTGTTTTTTCTAACACTCCAGCTGCATATACTAAAGCTCCGCTGCTGATAATCTTGGCAAGGTTATAAAATGCTCCCTGCCAGCCAATGTACCTGGCTTGTTCTTTATTGGTAAGAAAACCAATATAAGTTCCATCTGCAACTACATCATGCGTAGCCCCACAAAAGGCTACTACTGCAAAAAGAGCAATGCTGTATTTAAAAAAATCATGCAAAGGCAGACTTAAGGCAACTAAGGCAAAGAGAATCCCTATGGCAAACTGGGTAGAAACAACAAAGAATTTTTTGGTTTTATAGATCTCCAGAAAAGGACTCCAAAGTGGCTTTAACGTCCATGAAAACATAATGAGAGCCGTCCAGAAAGTGATCTGTGAATCCGAAACTCCCATATCCTTATACATGATTCCTGACACCGCATTAATGGTTACAAAGGGCACACCCATTGCAAAATATAATGTGGATATCCAGAGAATTGGCTGAATCCGACGGGTTCCGGAGTTGTTTTTTCCCATATTTAAAAATAAGATTCTAAAGAAAAAGAGAACATCTCAAAGTTCATTCCGGCTAAAAACGAAACTATAAATTTTTGGGAGATCCTACGCCTATCTCCTGCCCGAATGATTATCCTTTATGAGATGTCTCTGTATTTTTGAAGTGATTTGATTATTTCTTATCCCACCATAACTTGGTAGCTCCGTTATCCGGGCCGCCTAATTGCTGCACCGCCTGTGCGTAATTGAAAGTCGAATTTTTTGTATCATTTGTAAATGGAATTCTTCTGATCATCTGATCTGTTCCAATTAATCCTCCACTATCATTTTTTCTGACTTTGAATAAAATTGGGTAGCCCGTTCTTCTTTGTTCAGCCCATGCTTCAGGACCATCCGGATAAAGAGCTAACCATTTTTGAGTGATGATTCTTTCAAGTTTCTTTTCGTTGGAATCACTGTTGTTCCAAGCAATTGTAATGGTGCTTAATTGAGAGTCTCCGGCAAGTATATTATTGGCTGTATTTTTAGGATCAATGTAAGGAGCTTCTGTTGAAACGTTATCAGCAAGATAATTAGCGACATCAGAACTTTTCCCCCATTCTCCAAAAGATTGAGTGATACCTGCCTGGTAATTAGCTTGTGCATCCCCTGCACCTGAGTAACCTCTCAAAGCTGCTTCAGCTTTTAAAAACCATGTTTCAGCAGCAGTAAATAATTTGAACTTTCCATCAGTGCCTGAGAAATAATCTCCACTGGCAGCTCTTGCTGCAGGTTGAGAATAGCCTCCATAGGTTGGTTTCCCATTAATTAAATCAATTCCTTGACGTATTCCTATATATTGTGGTTTACCTCCTACAAAAGTTGCAGGATCTGTTGCAGGATTAGCATACGCAGAAAGTCTGGGATCTTTGAAACCACTCATATAAGCCATTATGGGTGCTCCTATATAACAGTCACCCCATGAATAGATAATAAAACTTAATTCGTGCTGCCCAACACTTATCAATGCATTATCTGTATTATCAGATATTAACCCTGCGGAAGAAGCAAAGACTTCCTCTGCATATTTTTTTGATTTTACAGGATCAGCATAGCTCATACGTAGAGCAAATCTTAGCTTTAGAGAGTTTGCTAATTTTGCCCATTTGACGATGTCTCCACCATAGATCAAATCTGCTTTTTTCACAACAGATTTATCTTCTACATTCTGGGTTGCGGGAGTATTTTGTACTTTTTGCAAATCAGAAATAGCAGCGGTAAGATCATTAATAAAATTATTGTAAGCGTCCTGCTGAGAATCAAAATCTGTAATCCCGTTTGCATTAGGAGTATCATATTTACTATATACTACAGGCCCATGGCGGTCTGAAACTCTTGCGGCTGTAAGAATTTTCAATATTTTTTTCACTGCAAAAGTTGCAGTAAAATCTATTCCAGGATAGTTATTTTTTGCAGCGTTATCAATGATAATAGAATTATTAAAAGTATCTTGCTGTTTAGAAATGATCCTATTGTTCCAGTTATCCATCATTAGATAAGTAAGATTATTTGTACCTCCATTAAATTGTGATGCTGTACTAAACATTCCACTATACATATCTGCATTGAGATTCGTTGCTAACTGATAATCTGCCTGAAAACCTCTTTGCATGGCTTTCATAGGGTCTACAATTGCCTTAAAGTCTGCATAAAAATTTTCCGGACCGCCAACTTTCTCTTGATTAAACTGTTCAAAATCTCCGGTACAACTGGAGGCAGAAAAAAGTACAGCTACTCCAAGCATATAAGTTTTAATATTAATTATTCTCATTTTAGTTTGTATATTTAGAAGTTAGCTTTTAATGATAATCCGATAGATCTGGTAATAGGTATACCAAAAGAATCTACTCCTACCCCCCCAGGTGTGTTTCCTGATACCTGTTCAGGATCAAATGGTGCTTTTTTATAAAAGAAAAATAGATTTGTTCCCACTAAACTTACCGTCGCATTTCTCAGGTAACTAGAATTGATATCAAAAGTATACCCTATAGATGCTTGGCGCAGCCTTACAGTGGTTGCGCTGTAGATATAGGCTTCATCAATTCCTGCTCCTTCCTGGTTGGCTCCTATCGCTTTATAATAAGCTTGTGCATCAGTTAACCCAGTATAGGCAGCTCCTGCATTTGGTGTTCCTGGTGCATATACAGCATTAGGGATAGCTACTCCACCTGCATCCCTGGCAGAAGCACTGTTCTGGCTTACCCCAAGCATATCATTTGCTTTTTCTGTAAGAGACAGAACCTGACCTCCGAATTTCCCATCAATAAGAAAAGAGATCCCTAATTTTCCAATATTAAAAGAGTTATTAAACCCTAACATAAACTTAGGATTCGGATTCCCCAAATAACCAATTTGTTGTTTATCTGCTATAGGCTTTCCCTGGGCATCTACTAAAATTCTTCCCTGATCATCTCTCAGAAACTTAATACCATAGATATCTCCGAAAGACCCACCCACTCTAAGTTTTGTATAAGCTCCACCACCAGTAAGTGCAAGGAGCAAATCGTCCTTAACATTTAATCGATCAGGAAATAATTCTACAATTTTGTTTTTGTTCGCAGAACCATTTAAACTGGCCGTCCAACCCAATTTTTCTGAATCTAATATTTTATAGGATAGAGAAGCTTCAAAACCTGTATTTTGTATCTTTCCAGCATTTACATAATATGAACCAGACGGCAAACCTCCTAAGTTAGAAGAAATGGTAATAGGTAAAAGCTGGTTGGTCGCATTTGAATTGTAATAGGTGATATCAAAACTTAAACGGTTTTTAAACAATCTTAATTCAGTACCCACTTCAAAAGTTTTATTAAGCTCTGGTTTTACAAATAATTCCTTGAATGCAGGGTCTGTCACAAGTGAATATTTAGGATATATAATCTGACCGGCATCAACAATATATCCATAAGCAGTATTATATGGATTGGTTGCAGTCGTTAAATTTGCAGGCAATCCTAATCCTACGGTAGCATAGGAACCTCTTATTTTCCAAAAGCTAATGGCTTCAGGAAGTTTAAAGATTGAGGATAATACAGCATTAGCACCCACAGATTCATAATCATATCCACTGGTTCCTGTATAAGCCAAACTAGAATCCCAGTCATTTCTAAAAGTCATATCCACAAAGAACATATTTTTATACCCCAAAGATGCACTTGCAAAAACCGACTGGATTTGTTTTTTAGTACTATAGATTATATTATGAAAGCCATCTCCTACCCCTCTGTTTACATTCCATTGCAGATTACTCACAGTAAACAAATTTGGAGCTGCTAAATAAGCATTATCAATTTCTGTAACTGTATTTCTTGAAGTATTGATACTTCCTCCCACTGTAAAATCTAATGAAATGTCTTCACTTAATTTTGGACTACCTACCAATAATACATCCCCATAAGTAGAAGAGTTTTCGTATTTATTTTGAAGGAATCTTCCATTTTCGCCATTGCTCGTTATAAGATTTGGATCTGAATATGCCGAAACGCCTCTTTGACTATCCGTAATATTCCAGCTATAGTTCCCTCTTACTCTTGCTGATAACCATGGATTGATTTGATATGCCAATGATAAGGCACTATATGTATTTTTATTGTTAACAGTAACTTTATTTCTATTTAATATCCAATAAGGGTTTTGTGTTGCAGGATTTCCGTTGAATTTTCCATCTGCTCCTATAGCCCACCAATTCTGAGCAGGTAATAATCTTGTTTTATCTATAAAAGAATAGTTACTATTATTATATTGATCAAAGTCTACTCCCCTGGGTAACCAGTATAAACTCACTAAAGGTGAGAAAGAAATGCCGGGAGTCTGTCTGTTGATACTGTTTTGTATAGAGCCAATAAAATTAGCATCCAATGTTAATTTATCATTCAGATATTTGCTGGAATTTCTAAAAGAGACATTATATTGATCAAAATAAGAAGAAGGGACAATCCCTTTATTGGTAGTATTTCCTATTGAGAAATAATTCGTTGATTTTTCGGTTCCCGACTGAAAAGAAAGGCTATTAACCCATGTTGTACCAGTTTGTAGAAAATCTTTTAGATAGTCCTTAGATGTCCCTTTTGCACCCCAGCTTTCATTGGAAATACCTGGAGTTTGGCCAGAGACTGCCGGATCATAAGACAGATAACTATTCTGTAATTTAGGAAGACTATATGCCTGATCTACCGTAAAACTTGTATTGTAACTTATAGAACTTTTACCTACTTTTCCTTTTTTAGTGGTAATCAGAATAACGCCATTTCCCCCAATAGAACCATAAAGTGCCGAAGCCGAAGCTCCTTTTAAGAAGTTAATGCTTTCAATGTCATCCGGATTGATAGAGCTTAAAACATCACCTGCGTCTGGCATGGTAGAGTATTGGCTGGCTTCTGGAGCTTTTCCAACACTATTAATAATAGGAATACCATCTATTACGTATAAAGGCTGACTGCTACTGGCTGATTTATTTCCTCTCATTAAAACCCTCACCGAACTTCCTACACCGTTAGTTCTATTGATCTGTACATTGGAAACTTTTCCACTGATAGAGTTTAAAAAATTGGGCGTTTTCACTTCTGTCAGTTCATCACCGCCAATTTGCTGGCTGGAATAGGTCAAAGCGCGGGCTTGCTTTTTAATCCCCAAAGAGGTGACTACGACCTCCTGAATATCGGTTGTCTTCGTAGTGTCGGCCGCTTTTTTTTCCTGTGCAGTGGCAGAAAGGGAAAAAACAAATAGAACCGGTATAACTGCTTTTCTCATAAGGTTTAGATTAGTTAGATTTAATTGAGAATCAATGACATTACTTTAAATTCAACACCTAAAATTTTATTGTTTTTTTAGCAATATTTTGCTGTTTATGTATTAAATTATTTAAAGTTTAGTTAAGATTTAATTCACATTAACAAATCTAAATTTTGTAACCAGTCCGATATAATACTATTTTATCATAAAACGATATTATTTTTTCAGTACTTTAATTTTTAAGTGCATAAAGCACTAATTATCAATAAATTAAAACTCAATCTCAAGAATTGAAAAAAGGGGAATTATTTTTACTTTTTTCTCATCAAATAATAAAACCTAGTTCTATTTTTGAGCAGAAAGAGTAAACAAAATGAGGGATAGACAGCTATTGTGTCTTAGAAATTTCTCATTCTCTTCATTTCGTTCAGAATGACAGAAGGTATTTTTATGGAAATTTAAGATCACTGAAAAGTAAATCTTTGAAAAATAATTATTCGATTTTTTTTACCCCTTTAAATTGTTCCCTAAATTCTGTAGGAGTCGTTTTTTTAATGGATTTAAAAACTTTGTTGAAGTTCGCTATATTGTTGAATCCAGCTTCAAAAGCAATTTCAAAAACAGTAAGATTCTTTTCCATCAGCCAGCGGGCCGCATAGCTTATTCTGATCTCATTGAGATAGTTGATAAATGTTGTCCCCATTCTTTTTTTAATAAATCTATTGAATGTCACATTACTCATGTTCACCAATGAAGCAGCATTGTCCAGCGTTATTTTATTTTCAAAATTCTTATGAACAAAATCATGGATCACTTTCATTTTATCATTATCATCAAAAGTCTCAAGTTCAATACTGTAGGATGACAAAAGCGTTTTTTCTTCCGCAACGGCTAACTCATTGAGAATTTTCATAATTTCTATGAAAGATTCAAAACTGTTCATCTTAGATAGATTAAGAAACGAATCTTTTAGTTTTTCTGCAGTTTCCGTAGAAAATAAAATTCCTCTGATGGAATCTTTAATCAGATTATTGATTGGTTTCAGGATATTTTTCTGCATCATGGATTGATTAAAGAAATCCTGATTAAACTGTACAGTAATTTCGTGAGTTTTCCTGTTCTTACATTTATAATTTGCCCAGCAATGAGGTAAATTGGGACCTACCAACACCAGTTCCAGATCCCCAATCTCTCCAGTATGGTCTCCAATCATTCTACGATACCCCTTCCCTTTGTAAACGAAATTAATTTCAATTTCCGGATGATAGTGATAGGGAAAATCAAACGATTCCTTAATCCTGTCAAATACAAGAAAACTGTCTTCAGGAGATAGTGGAGTTATTTCTCTAAGAATATTTTCTAGTCCGTTCATTCAGGCAGTTTTGGAAAAAGGTTAAAAATATCGTTCGCGGTACAAATATTTGTAAAAATGATAAAATAATATCAATGTAAAAACATATTTTCTGTTTTTTTCGTCATAATTTGATATGTATATCAGAATAAAATCATGCTTCTGTAATTTAATCTACTCCAAGCAATGCTTTTTTGTATCTTTATACAGAACAATTTTGTAAAGAAAATAAACTTTCACATCAATATCAATTCATATTAATCAAAAATCAACAGTATGAAACGTAATGCAACAGCCGTTTGGAACGGTACTATTAAAGAAGGAAAAGGCCATATCACGACACAAAGCACTACTTTAAACCAAACACAATATTCTTTTAGCAGCCGCTTTGAAGATGGTGTAGGAACCAATCCTGAAGAGTTATTGGCTGCTGCCCATGCAGGATGTTTTACGATGAAATTAAGTGCTGAGCTTTCACAAGCAGGCTACACTCCTGAAGAGCTAACCACCAAATCAGTCATCACTCTTGATCCAAACATTGGAAAAATTACAAAATCTGAACTAACCCTTACCGCAAAAGTTCCCGGAATTTCAGAGGAAGAGTTTCAGAAATATGCAAAGATTGCAGAAGAAGGATGCCCTGTGAGTGCAGCATTTAACTTTGAAATTACATTGAATGCTACTTTAGCATAAAAATATAACAAATACAATAAGTCTGGGCGCTGCAAAGTTCTCAGACTTCATTTTAAAATAAAATATACCATTTGGTATATTTTTGTATATTTGCATTATAATTAAGCATTTAAATGTCAAAGGCAGAAAAGACAAAACAATTTATCATTGAGAAAACGGCTACTTTGTTCAATACAAAGGGCTATAGCGCTACTTCATTGTCAGACATTACCCAGGCAACTGGACTCACCAAAGGAAGCATTTATGGAAACTTTGAGAATAAGGATCAGGTAGCTATTGAAGTGTATAAGTATAATGCAGGATTGCTGAGCAAAGTAATGAATCATTCGTTAGGAGATCAATATCCAACCTCAACCGGTAAACTTCATGCTTTTGTAGCATTTTACAGAAAAAACTGGCGCTCTGTTTTTTCAAATGGAGGATGCCCGCTAATGAATGCTGCCACAGAGGCTGATGATTCTTTTCCTGCTCTTAAGCAATATGTTCAAAAATCATTTACATTATGGACAGAAAGAATAGCTGCAGTGATTCTTCAAGGGCAGAAAAACAACGAGTTGAATGTCTCTATAGATCCTGATGAATATGCCTCTCTATTTATTATGCTTATTGAAGGAGGAATCTTACTTTCAAAAACAATGGATAATGAACGATTTCTGAATCAGGCGCTGGACAAAGTCAAAGAGATGATTGATCATGAACTCACCATTCTTCCATCATAAATTTTCAAATATGGAAACAAAAAAAGTGGCCATTGTAGGATACAGCAGAATCCCATTTGCCAGAATGAATACCGCCTATGCAGAAAAGGGCAATCAAGATCTTTTACTATCTGCTCTGAATGGATTGATAGATCGCTATCAATTACAAGGTCAATTACTCGGAGAAGTAGCCGGCGGTGCTGTCATCAAACACATCTCAGAAAGCAACCTCATCAGAGAAACCGTAATGAATACCTCATTGAATCCTGCCACTCCTGCCTGTGATCTTCAACAGGCTTGTGATACCGGAATTGAGGCTGCAATTTACATTGGGAATAAAATCGCTCTTGGACAAATAGATTCTGGTATCGCCTGTGGTGTGGAAGCGATGAGCAATATTCCTTTTGAATCTTCCCCCCGATTGAGAAAAGCTCTTTTAAAAGCTAATAAGGAGAAATCTGCATTTGGAAAATTAAAACAGCTGTTAAGTCCGAAACTAAAAGACTGGATGCCTATTCCTTACAAAGGGCAGGAACCCAAAACAGGTCTTGTAATGGGTGGACATACTGAAATAACAGCTAAATATTATCAGATTTCAAGGGAAGATCAGGATGATTTGGCTTTTAAAAGCCACCAGAATATGGCAAAGGCTTATGATGAAGGATTCTTTGATGATATGATTACATCTGCCTATGGGCTGGACAAAGACAATAATCTTCGCCGCGATACCAGCCTTGAAAAATTATCTCAATTAAAACCTGCTTTTGATAAGCAAAACGGAACATTAACAGCCGGAAACTCTACTCCTTTTACAGATGGTGCTTCTGCAGTATTATTAGCTAGTGAAGAATGGGCAAAAGCCAATAATCTTCCTGTTCTGGCTTATATTACATTTTCAGAACTTGCAGGAATAGAATATGTTGAAAACCAACAGAATTTATTATTAGCTCCCGTCTTCGCTGCGGAAAGAATGCTGAAAAAAGCAGGAATAAACCTGGAAGACTTTGATTATTATGAAATTCATGAAGCTTTTGCCGCTCAAGTACTGGCTACCATTAAAATCTGGGAAAATGATAATCTTGCTAAACAGTTCGGATTGGAAAAAGCTCTTGGCAAGATAGACAGAAGCAGACTCAATGTAAAAGGCGGAAGTTTGGCAGCTGCGCACCCTTTTGCAGCAACAGGGGGAAGAATCATAGCTACCTTAGCCAAACTATTGAATGAAAAAGGAAGCGGAAAAGGCTTTATCTCTATCTGTGCGGCTCGTGGACAAGGCGTAACGATGATCTTAGAAAAGTAGTTTACAGCTACTTTTACAGAAAAAACATTCATTATGCTATAAATAATATACTTTATTATTCGTCCGCAGCGAAAGAAAAATGATAATATTGCAAACGGAAAACAGAATGATAAAGAAAAGCAGTGAAATGAAGCATGGGTAAAAACACTTTACCGCATGAAAATCTAATCAGTTTTAAACAATCAACTAATATGAAAAGAGTTGTCATTACAGGATTGGGCGCAGTGACACCCTTGGGAAATAATGTCGAAGATTTTTGGCACAACAGTATTAACGGAGCCAGCGGAGCTGGGTTAATCACTCATTTCGATTCAGAAAAATTTAAGGTACACTTTGCTTGTGAGGTAAAAGGTTTTGATCCAAAGCTGCATCTTACCCACAACGAAATCAAAAGAAGTGATCTTTTTACACAATATGCTATGTACGCTTCAGCAGAAGCAATACAGGATTCCGGTTTGGACCTTGAAAATATGGATCCTTTCGACTCTGGAGTAATCTGGGGAACAGGACAGGGCGGAATGTGGACTTTTGAAAAAGAAGTAATGGATTTTGCACACGGTGATGGTACACCTCGTTTTAATCCTTTTTTTGTTCCTAAGTTTATTGCCAATATGGCTTCAGGGATGATCTCCATGAAGTATGGTCTTCAAGGAATCAATTATACAACAGTTTCTGCTTGTGCAACAGGAAATACAGCATTGATGGATGCTTTCAACTACATCCGTCTTGGAAAAGCAAAGGTAATCATCAGTGGCGGTTCTGAAGCGGCTATTACTCCGGCTTCAATAGGTGGCTTCTCTATTATGAAGGCTATGTCTACCAGAAATGATGATTTTGCAACAGCCAGCCGTCCTTACGATGCAGACAGAGATGGTTTTGTAATGGGTGAAGGAGCTGGTGCATTGATTCTTGAAGAATATGAACACGCCTTAGCAAGAGGGGCAAAAATCTATGCTGAATTAGCCGGTGCAGCTATGACTGCAGATGCTTATCACATGACTGCACCTCATCCGGAAGGCGTGGGTGCCATCAAAGCAATGCATTTAGCCGTAAAAGAAGCTGGTGCCAATATAGAGGATATTGATTATATTAACCCACATGCTACTTCTACTCCACTGGGAGATTTGATTGAGCTAAAAGCTATCAATAATGCATTTAAAGGGAGTAAAAACCTTGATATCAGTGCCACAAAGTCAATGACTGGCCACTTATTAGGTGCAGCCGGAGCCGTTGAAGCGATCCTATCTATTAAGGCTATTCAAAACGGTATTATTCCACCAACCATCAATCTTCACAACATTGATGAGAGTATCCCTAAAGATATTAATATTGTATTCGGAGAGGCTAAAGAAAAAGAAATCAATTTTGCATTGAGTAATGCATTTGGCTTCGGAGGACATAATGCCACTTTAGTATTCAAAAAGTTCCGCTAGCTCTGAAACAAAGATGACTAATTTTAGCGTTTTTTAGTTACCTTTTTCAGGACGAGACAAGATAATTTTAATCCCTGTGTTTTACATAGGGATTTTTTTATTGATATGGATACAGCAGACAGAATATGTTAAAGTTTCCTAGGGAGTGAAAAAGTCATCTGCATTTTCAGCCATTGGAATATACAGTCGTATCCATTCTTTACCCTCTATTATATCCCAACTATGTCCATCACCCTCAACATCTTCTGCTAAAAGAATAATCCCTGGCTCAATTATAAATGTTGAACCGTCTGTAACCTTGAATCGAACGGTTCCTTTAATTGTAACAACGTATTGTTTTCTTGGGGCAACATGTGTATTTTTTTCCCATTCCTCCGTTCGATTGCTGATCCAGAATACGTTGGCATGAATGTGGGCTAAAGTTGGTATTGTTCCCGCTTCAAAAGTACATGATCCATCAAGCTTACTTACTAATCTAATAGCTGGAACAAACTCCGGTGATACTTTTGGTGATACATTCATATCTTGGTTATTCTTATATTCTGTATTCATACATCAAATAATAATTACTGTTAATAAGTATGGTTTCTGATCATAAATGTATTCAAAAATTAAAAAAGCAGTCAAATTTGACTGCTTTTTCTTATGCTTTTAACCATTCCGAAGAGGAAAGGTAATTCTGATCGGGATAATAGATAAATAATAAATTTCTACCTTTTATCGTATTAATCATGGATTGTGACAGTTCTCTAGGGACTGCAGGACAACCCCAGCTTCTTCCGATTCTTTTATGCATTGCTGCAAATGTGTCACTTACATAATCTGCGCCGTGCATTACGATTGCTCTTTTATATGCCGCGTCATTGAATCCCTTATCCATTCCTAATAATCTCAAAGAGTATCCGTTATCTCCCTGATAAGTTGCATCTGTGATATAAAATCCCATGCTGCTCTGTCGCGAACTTTCCGTATTAGAAAAATTCGTGGCAAATTCTTCGCCTGTATTTTTACCATGAGCTACCAGTGAGTTAAACAATACTTTTTTATCATTCAAATCAATCACCCAAAGTCTTTTAGTATTGGAAGACATAGAAAAATCGCAAACAGTTAATAGATGCGACTCGTCAGTAAGTAATCCTGCTTTTTTTAGGTTTTCAAATCCTGTTAATGCTTTAGAAAAAACTTCATAGTTCAATTCATGTTCAGGATCAAATTCGATGGATTGGTATAGTGCTTCCGAAGAAGATACTGCCGTAGTAGTATTTTTCTCAGATTTCGTGTCAGTTACTCTTTCTGTCTTTGTTATGTTGACGTTTTCATTCTTTACCACTGCTCTTGGAGAAATGTAGAATGAAGTCGTCACCATGTAAAAAAGGCCTATTACGCCATAAAATCCTTTCATTCAATAATATATTAGTACCAAATTAGTGGGGCAAAATTATAAAAACATCGCTATCAGCCACTTATAAGTCTAAAAAATTTAACTGAATTTAAGAAACTTTAACGTCCTGATTCTGTGAAATAAAGCTCATTATTTTTGTGAATCACCAACAAATTCCAAGCTGATAGAATTCATGCAATATCTCAATCCTGTAGGCCTTGGACCATCATCAAACACGTGTCCTAAATGGGAATCACATCTCTTACAAAGCACTTCTACTCTTTCCATTCCATAGGTAGTATCTCTTTTATAATAAACTCCTTCTTTATCAGCCTCAAAAAAACTTGGCCATCCGCAGCTGCTTGAAAATTTTGAACTGGAACGGAATAAATGGTTCCCACAAACGGCACAATAATAATCACCTAGTTCATCAAAGTCGTTATATTTTCCTGTAAAAGCCCTTTCTGTAGCCGCTTCCCGTGAAATTGCGTAAAGATCGGGAGCCAGAATCTTCTTCCATTCATCATTGGAGATATTCAGCTTTGTAGTATTGGTTCTTGAATAATATGGATTGTTTTTTGCTTCTGTATTTTCCATAGAAGTAATTTTAATAGGTTTCTGTTTCTGTGTACATCCCTGCAGAACAATTAATATAATGGCTGAAATTAAAAACTTCATCGTAAGCTTTAGCATTTAAAGTATAATAAACCTTTTATACGTTTTGAACTAAAAAGCTTTATTAACATTCAATGGTTTCATAACCAAATTTAGTAAATTTGAGAATATGAATGACGAAGCAAAAAGAAAACAGCTTAGAAAATATAAGGCATTTGCCACAGGATTGTTTGTTCTGATGGCTCTTATTTTCATTGTGACGACTATTATGCAGAAATCCAGTTCCTCTCATTGGATCGGCTATGTACGGGCTTTTGCTGAAGCTGCCATGGTAGGTGCATTGGCAGACTGGTTTGCAGTTACCGCATTATTCCGTCATCCCCTTGGACTTCCAATTCCACATACCAACCTGATTGAAAACAGTAAACAAAAATTGGGTGATAACCTGGGAAGTTTCGTAGTCAGTAATTTTCTTTCTCCTCAGAATATCCGCCCATACATCCAAAAACTAAAAATTTCCGGTTTTGTAGGAGAATGGCTAGCCAAAGAAAAAAATCAGAATATTCTGATCCGAAACCTATCAGATATTATTCTTGACATTCTCAATAAGCTTGATGATTCTACAGTGAGCCAGTTTATCAGTAAAAAGGTTTCTGATATGACTGATGATATCAAACTCAACAAAGTGGTAGGAAACGGGATCCATTATATTCTGGAAAAGAATGACCATCAGAGAATCATCACCAATCTTGCCAAACAGATCAAAGAATACATCGTTCAAAATGATGAGATGATAAAAGATAGGGTAAAGAAAGGAAGTTATACGTTCATCCCATCTTTCGTTGATAATAAAATAGCAGATAAAATAGCAGATGGACTGTCTGATTTTTTCAAGGAAATAGAAGAAAATCCGGAACATGAAGTGAGAGCCTTAATCACTCAAAAAATTCATGAATTTTCGATTGATTTAAAGGAAGACCCAAAATGGGATGACGAATTTAAAACCATCAAAAACGGGCTTCTTAAAAATGACAAACTGGATGAATACTCCAATGACATTTGGGTTTCTATCAAGAAAACCCTGATGAAAGAACTTCAGGAAGACCATTCTGCATTGAAAAATTATCTCTCCAAAAACCTAAATGAATTTTCACAAAATTTGAAAACCGATGAAAACCTTCAGAACAAAATTGATCATTGGGTTCGGGTAACGGCTTATAAATATATTCTGAAAAACACCCATCAATTCGGAAACCTCATCAGTACCACTGTGGGCAACTGGCAAGGGAAGGAATTGAGTGAAAAAATGGAGCTGGAAGTAGGAAAAGATCTTCAGTTCATCCGTGTTAATGGAACTTTAGTAGGAGGTTTGGTAGGACTTATCATTTATACCATTGCCCATTTCTTTATTTAAAAACGGTAGCACAACCATGAAAAAACTTCTTATTTTTCTCCTATTTTTCTTTTTCCTTCCTGGTAAAAGCCAAAAGATTGAATTAAAAACAGTAACAGACTCTTCTCAGATCTTTAAGGGAGAAATCGCAGGAGTTCCCATTACTCTGCAGCTTCATTATGATGGCATTCCGGATTGCAACTTATACCAACATTTCGTAGACGGCTGGTATTATTACAATAAATATCAGAAGAAAATCCCACTCACCGGACTTTATGATTATGGGAAGCTGTCATTATATAATTTCGGATCTAAACATCAACAGATTTCCAAGCAGTTTAAAGAAAAAATCAATTCTCCGCAGGATGTAGAAAAAGTAGCTGAAATTGCAAAAGGTTTTAATCCTAAAGAAATCATTTTATTTGGACAGAACCAAACTAAAGAAAACCCTATTCCAGGAAATTTTTATCTTGATAATAAAGACAAAGCTCAGCCTGCAAAACTATTTACTGGTAATGATATGATCTATCGCTATAATAATTACCTCATTCTACCCAATAACAAAAAAATAAACACCTTTGATGTTATTAATCTGTATGGCGGAAATGAACTTATTTCTTATGTTTCCGGGGAAAAAGGAAACCGAATTTTATTGTATTTTGACCACGCCTCCAATCTTAATGCCTGTGGAAGATGCGGAGCCAGTGAAGGTGAAAAAGGCTATAGAATTCTTTATTTTACGAAGGATTGGAATTATAAACGTTACGAAGAGTTTCTTACTGAAAGCTGTATGGAAAACATCTATGACACTACACAGACAAAATCAAAGGATGGTAAAATGATCTATTATAAAATAAGAAAATCGGATTCTTCTCCAGCTCATACACTAACGGTTGATATCAAAAATGCATCTGTAATAAAGTCAAAATAAAAAAGAGTTCATATTCTGAACTCTCTTTTTATATTATCTTGGCAATCTACTCGCTCTTTTTAAAATCTCTTTGTTGATTTCGTTAATCAGTTCCGGACCTTCATAAATAAATCCGGTATACAACTGAACCAGGCTTGCACCGGCATCTAATTTTTCAATAGCATCTTTTGCTGAATGAATTCCGCCCACTCCAATGATTGGGAATGCTCTGTTACTTTTATCGGCAAGATACTTAATCATTTTTGTACTTCTCTCACGAATCGGCTTTCCGCTTAAACCTCCGTTTCCTATTTGCTCTAACATTTCAGGAGAAGTTTTCAACCCTTCTCTGTTGACAGAAGTATTGGAAACAATCACACCATCTATTTTAGTTTCTGCAATCAGGTCGACAATTTCATCCAACTGAGTGTTATTAAGATCCGGAGCAATTTTAAGTAATATTGGTTTCTGTACAGATTTTGACTGATTGATTTTCTTTACTTCCGTAATCAGCTCACGAAGATATTCTACATCTTCCAGTTTGGCGTGGCTTCCTACATTCGGACAGCTTACATTCAATACAAAATAATCTACATGAGGATGTAACCCTTCAAAACAATCCAGATAATCCTGGGTATAATTTTCAGGTTGTGTATCTGTATTTTTTCCGATGTTTCCACCGATGATGATTTTCCCTTTGTTGGTTTTCAGTTTTTCAATAGCAGCCTGCAGCCCATCATTGTTGAATCCCATTCTGTTGATGATTCCACCATCTTCAATAAGACGGAATAATCTTTTTTTAGGATTTCCAACCTGAGCTCTTGGCGTAACTGTCCCAATTTCTACAAAGCCAAACCCTAAGTCTCCCAATTCGTTGAACAGCACAGCATTTTTATCAAAACCGGCAGCCAGTCCTACAGGATTTTTAAATTTTAATCCGAAAACTTCTCTCTCCAGACGTTTGTCTTCAATAGGTTTTGGGAAAAATAATTTAGTAAGAAATCCAAAATTCTTTAGCATCGAAAAAGTAAAATGATGTACTTCTTCAGGATCAAATTTGAAAAGAATCGGACGAATGAGCGATTTGTACATTGAAAAAAAGTTTTACAAAATTACTCATTTTAAAATTAATGGTGGATTACCCTATGATATTTTATCAAAAAATATATTATAAACGTCATCTATAGAACCTAAACATCCGCTTAAACAACAATATCTGTGAGATATTTTTAAACGCTATGATCGCGAAGATTTTTAATTAACCTTGAAAACATTTTTGGCCGCAAGGGCGTTTCACTAAGCTAAGAATTAATCTATCTTGGCTGAGCAAAGTATTACTGCGATCGAAAAAAAATCCTTCTAATTATTAACAAAGCCTGGCGATCATAGCGTTTAAAATAAACACTCAATTTTATCAAAGAATGTTTATGTGTCTCATCTATACAACAAACACATCACGTAATTGGAAAAATCGACGAGATATTTTTTTACTCTATTCGGCTATCCTTATCAAGGTTTAAAACCTTGACAAGGATAATTCCCAAAAATTTTTCCTTTGATACAGAAAGCTTATTCAATAAAGTCTTTGGGCTTAGAGTACGAGCTTAAATCAAAATTCAGAATATTTCCTACTCTTTTAAACTCCTCATCCACAGTAGCATTTACTGTAATTCTTTCGTTAGAAATAGGATGATTAAAAATTAATTGATGAGCATGAAGTGTCATTTTATTAATGCCAAATGTTTGAAGCCACAACTTATTCTGCTTATTGCAGCCATGCTTACGACAGCCCAAAATTGGATGCAGGATATGTTTGAAATGTTTTCTCAGCTGATGAAATCTTCCTGTTTCAGGAATGGCTTCTACCAAACAATATCTCGAAGTCTGATGTTTTAAAAAAGGTAAATCGATTTCCGAAGTCTGCAAAAGCTGGTAGTATGTAACCGCATTTTGCGTGACTTCATTTTCATTAACCAGGTCATAATCGATGGTTTCTTCTTCTTTTGCCCAGCCTCGCAGAATAGCAATATATCTTTTCTCTACTTCGCGTGATGCAAACTGTTCACTCATTATTCTGAGGGTATCTTTATCTAACGTAAATAGCAGAACACCGGAAGTTTTTCGGTCTAATCTATGTACAGGATACACTTTTTGCCCAATCTGTTTTCTCAGTTCCTGAATAGCATAGGTATCGGCTTCTCCTGCATAAAAGGATTTATGAACCAATAACCCGCTGGGTTTGTTGATGGCAATAATGTGTTCGTCACGATAAAGAATTTCTAACATGGTGCAAAAGTAGAGATTTTCTAATGATTCTTATTTCAGCGAGAAGGTTTAAAAATGTAAGAGGTTATTCTTATTCTAAACCTGACAGGTTTGTAGAGGCACAGAAGTCAATAGCCCTGATTGAGCGGTATGTTTGAGCTCTTTTTTTTAGTTTCGGCGGCGGCAAAGCCGCCGCCGAAACTAAAAAAAAAGCGAGTAGCGAAAGCAGGTTCCCGGCTCCTGAAAACGAAAATCAAACTATTTAATGGATTATTAATAGCTTTTTTTACTGAATCTCATGATTTTGGATCCAATTTGCTATTTTTGCACATCAGACGTAAAAAAATTATGGCAAAGCAAGAAGATGTTTTCAAGAAAGTAATTTCTCACGCTAAAGAATATGGATTTATTTTCCCTTCCAGTGAGATCTATGATGGTTTATCCGCTGTTTATGATTATGGACAGAACGGGGCTGAACTTAAAAATAATATCAAACAATATTGGTGGAAAGCTATGGTACAGCTTAACGAAAATATTGTGGGTATTGATTCAGCGATCCTTATGCACCCAACAACATGGAAGGCATCAGGCCACGTAGATGCTTTCAACGATCCATTGATTGATAACAAGGATTCTAAGAAACGTTTCAGAGCAGATGTTTTGGTAGAAGACTACTGTGCTAAAATTGAAGATAAAGAGAATAAAGAAATCGAAAAAGCTGCGAAAAGATTTGGAGAAGCTTTCGATAAAGATCAGTTTGTTGCTACGAATCCAAAAATTCTGGAATACAGAGCGAAAAGAGAGGCTATTCTTTCAAGATTGGCAAAATCTCTAGAAAATGAAGATCTTGCTGATGTAAAAGCATTGATTGAAGAGCTTGAAATTGCAGATCCGGATACTGGTTCTAAAAACTGGACAGAGGTAAGACAGTTCAACTTAATGTTCGGAACTAAACTTGGTGCTTCTGCAGACAGTGCTATGGATCTTTATCTTAGACCGGAAACAGCTCAGGGTATTTTTGTGAACTATTTGAATGTTCAGAAAACTTCACGTCATAAACTTCCTTTTGGTATTGCACAGATTGGTAAGGCATTCAGAAATGAGATTGTGGCTAGACAGTTTATCTTCAGAATGCGTGAATTTGAACAAATGGAAATGCAGTTCTTTGTAGCTCCGGGTACAGAACTGGAATTCTACGAGAACTGGAAACAAAAGCGTCTGAACTGGCACTTAGCTTTAGGATTAGGGAATGATAATTACAGATTCCATGATCACGAAAAATTAGCCCACTATGCGAATGCTGCAGCTGATATTGAATTCAACTTCCCGTTTGGTTTCAAAGAATTGGAAGGAATTCACTCAAGAACTGATTTTGACCTTAAGGCTCACGAAAAGTTCTCTGGAAGAAAGCTACAGTTCTTCGATCCTGAAAGAAATGAAAACTATGTTCCTTATGTAGTGGAAACTTCTGTAGGTTTAGACAGATTATTCCTTTCTATCTTCTCCCATTGCTTAAAAGACGAAGTATTGGAAGATGGTTCGGAAAGAACAGTTTTATCTTTACCTCCGGCATTAGCCCCAATTAAAGCAGCAATTCTTCCTTTAATGAAGAAAGATGGTTTAGCTGAGTATGCTGAAAATATCTTTAACGACCTGAAGTACGATTTCAACTTGTTCTACGAGGAGAAAGATGCCATCGGAAAACGTTACAGAAGACAGGATGCCATTGGTACTCCTTATTGTATTACGGTAGACCATGATTCATTAACGGATCATACAGTAACCATCCGAGACAGAGATACGATGCAACAGGAAAGAGTTCCGGTTTCAGAATTGAGAAGAATCATTGATGAGAAGACCAACTTCAGAAATCTACTTTCTAAAATATAATGCAAAAGCCCTGATTGTTCAGGGCTTTTTATTTTTTATCAACGTATTCTAGAATTTATTATTTTAGCTCAAAATTCAACCATGAAAAAAATCACTTTATTGATGTTTGGTTTCATCCAGACATTGGTATTTTCCCAAACTCAGGATTTAACAACTTTAGCAGCCGGAGATCACGTAGGAATGAATGCCCTATTTGATGATAAGGACAATCTTTACGGTTATGTTTCTCTATATTCTTACGGAAAATCTGGCGAAAAGGCAAAAAAGTTTGAATATGTTATCTTGGACAAAAACCTTAATCCTGTTGCCAACAAAGAATTCGAAGGAGATATTACAGCAGCTTCTTATAGAGGATATGTAGACTTCAAAGGGCAAATCATTCTCAAACCTTCTATGATGGATTATTCACTGGTAAAAAGCAGAGAAATATTCACGCCTGTTTCTATGGTCATAGATCCAAAAACCAATACAATTACCCGGAAAATATATTATGATTATCAGGAAGATGGCACTTTCAAGGAGATCAATGAGCCCAAAAGCTGGAAAGCACAGCGTAAAGAAAGCCGTGATGAGAAAAAGGAAAAGGGCTATAATTATGTTTCAGCAGTTGGAGAGCTGAAAGAAGGAGGCTATTTTGCTATAGAATTTAAGGATTATGGAAAGTATCAAAACAGCAATAACCTGATCCGTTTTGATCATAACAAAAAGGAAGTCTGGAGATATCAATATAATACCGACGGAAGTAAAAAGATTTTCACCACATTATCAGTTCTTGAAAGAGATGAAAACTATATGTATTGTGTGATGAAGAAAGTAAATGAAAAAGACAAAGCATTCAGCCTTCTGGTCATTGACATGAAAACAGGGAAAGAAGTATCCAACAAACCTATTACAGGGCTTTCTGATGATGCTATTGACAATATTGACTCTTTCTATTCTAACTACAGACAGCTTGATAATGATAAAACGTTTGATGACAAGGTGGTTCTACTGGGAAGGAATTACAATAATTCTGATTTTGTAGGGTTTGCGAGAATGATGGTGGATAAATCAAACTTTACTACAGATACCAAAGTCATTAATTTTGATCCTAATATTGCTGCATTTTTACCCAAAGTTGATAAAAATGGTTTTGTAGAAAATGGTTATATGCTGCAAACCAAAGACATGTATTTTATGAATGATGGAAGTGTTGGAATTTTATCTGAAAAATATAAACCGGCAGGCCAGTATACTGCTCCTAAAACAACTGATCTTGTTTACATTTACACAGATAAAGACTTCAAAGTAAAAAATGTTCAGGTGTTTGAAAAAGAAAAATCAAAATGGGTAAATAGTGACTATCTGTTCTCGCAATACCTTAACGGAGGTAAAGATGTGGTATTCTTCTATCGTGACTATCAAAAAGATGAAGTTACGAAACAAAAAAGATGGAACCTCTTTATCAATACTATCATTGATGGAAAATTCAAACAAGAGATCATTCCTATTTCGGAAAAAGACAATTACACAGTCATTCCGTATGTAGGAAAAGAAGGTTATATCTTGCTGCGTGAGTATAATGAGAAAGAAAAATTCAATAAAATCCGTTTAGAAAAACTGAACTATTAATAAAAGATTGTTCTTTTCACATTATTTTTTACTTATATATTCCATATGTTTATGGTGTAAAATTATTTGAACATGTGGCTAAAAATAAAAGCTATCTCCCATTTGAGATAGCTTTTCATTTTGGAAATCTGAAGTATTTTAATGCTCAAGCAGATATTACCTTATGATACTATTTCGATGTTGCAGCAATTTCGATACCCTGATAATAATCTGAAATATTTTTGACCTCATCCAGGCTTAGATTCCACATAAAGTTCAGAAATTGCTGATAGCTTTCACTTTGATCCTTAGGTTCTACTCTATCCAGATATCGGTTCAGGTTATAGTTTTTCCTGGCCTCGTAAATTTTGGAGAAGCATTTTCCCAGCCACCCTTTATAGTATTTTTCCTCTTCTCCGTCCTGCAGGAATTGCATCGCTGTATAAATTCCTAATCCATAATCTTCAGAGTGAAAATAGTTGGGAAGTATCTCCATTCTTGCGGTTTTTTTCAAAGCCAGATATGCCTCAGATGGTTTTTCCGATTCTACAGAAGTATTAAGTTCAGGAAAAGTCTTTTTAAGCTTTTCTATTCTTTTCACCATTTCAGGGTGCGAGGCTATAGAATCCTTATTCAGTTTTTCTTTGTAAAAGTTATAATTGTACAGAGAAAAATCTTCTTTCTTCATCCATTTATCCTTAAAAGCCTGTTTGGGAAGATCAAAAAGCTTCTTATAGGTTTCCATTTTAAGTATTTTGGGTGAAATGGTATCGAATTTCTGGAGTTTTTGTAATCCGCTGATAAACTCAGTTTTCTTAAAGTCACTGTTTTTAAAAATAACATACCCCAGGGAATCCGCCTGCATTTCAAGCTTTCTCTTCTCTACTCCTTTTTTATAAATTCTGTTTTTAAGAATATCAAAAGCCTTTTCATTACGTCCATTACTGCGTTGATCTGTGGTTTCTTTGATATTTTGTACTGTAGATTTGTCTAGTTTATCCTCTTCTACACTATTCAGTATAGATTTCAGCGTATGTTCTTCTATCTTATGTCCTAATTCATGGGAAATTACCCCTGCTATCTGAGCTTCATTATCCATCCAGTTATACAGTCCCATATTAATCACAAAAGTTCCATCTGCCAGGCAGTAAGCATTGGGAGTATTGTCTCTTGCAATGAGAACTTTAAGATCCTTGGGAATTCTGGGATTATTTTTTCTGAGCCTTTCTACTAAAGATTTAATAACTGCATCAAATTCAGATTTAAAAACAAAGTCTTTATTTTTCACCTGTTTTTCAAAATCAGCTCCGAATTCTTTATATACTTTAGACATTTCAGAACCTGTTCTTCCAGAATACTGTGACCTCAGCCCTTTCATCAGAGTTTCATTATTGGTCGTAAAGTTTTTCAAAAAATCTTTCCGCTGGAGGTAATCCGCGGTATCTATTGCTTTATAGGTTTGGGAAATCCCCGCTACTGACAGCAAAAAGCACATCAATACAATAAGTTTTCTGGTCATATTTTTCATCAATTAAGCAAAAATAATGTATTTGGTGATTGATTCTTATTTTTATTCACAAATTATTTTAAATTTGTTAAAGACCGATTGACGAAAAATGAGAATACTAAAATACATCATAGGCGGGGCTGTAGCAGGAGCGGCAGCAGCTTACTTTTTGGGATATGATTATTTATTCAGTGGAATTTCCAAAACATACCTTAAGGGAAAATCAAGTGCCTATATTGATGACGGAAACCTGTTTCCCAGCAATCCTATTACAACAGAAGATCCCAAACGATGGGAAGAAGTTCCCGAATACAACACAAGAAAATTACCGAAAACTTTAGTTGACGATTTAAAACACTCCAAAACAGCTGCTTTTGTAGTCATAAAAAATGGTAAGATCCTTCATGAGCAATATTGGGACGGATACAATCAGCTCTCACAAACCAATTCTTTTTCTATGGCAAAGGCTGTTACAGTGATGCTTTTGGGAAAAGCTTTGGAAGAAGGACTGATTAATAACATTGATGAAAAACTGTCTGATTTGTATTCCGAATTTAAAGAAAAGGCTTTCGGAAATGAAGTTACCTTGAAAAATCTGGCCCAAATGGAATCTGGTCTTGATTGGGATGAAAATTACAACAACCCCTTTCTTCCCAATGCCAAAGCTTATTATGGAAAAAGCCTTGTAAAAGCTGTATTTTCAAGAAAATTCAAAGAACAGCCGGGAACAAAGTTTGAATATCAGAGCGGCTCTACACAGCTCCTTGGTTTCGCCTTAAAAAAAGTTTTGAAACAACCATTGGCAAGTTACCTTTCTGAAAAATTCTGGATTCCGATGGGAATGGAACAAAATGCAAAATGGAGCACCGATGATTATGGGATGGAAAAAACCTATTGCTGTATCCATTCCAATGCAAGAGACTTTGCTAAACTTGGGCTTCTATTTCTGAATGATGGTAAAGTTGGAGATCAGCAAATTCTTAACACAGACTTTATTGAGCAGATGAGAACGCCTACAGAAAAGTCTGAAAACATTTACGGAATGGGTCTTTGGATCAATCATGACAACCCAATCAAGCATTATTATTTTCTGGGACTTCAGGGGCAATATATCATTATGGTTCCGGAACATAATATGGTCATCGTAAAAACCGGAAGCTATCCTAATAATCCTAAAAATGACAGAGGAAGACCGGATCAGGTGAAGTTCCTTGTTAATGAAACCGTACAACTATTCCAATAAAAAAGATGGAGAAATACAGCTCAAAAATAGACACCTATATTGAAAAGTCTCAGGATTTTGCTAAACCTATTCTTCACTACATTCGGGAAACCGTTCATGAATCTTGTCCTGATGCGGAGGAAACCATGAAGTGGAGTTTTCCACATTTTATTTACAAGGGTAAAAACCTCTGTGCTATGGCTTCTTTCAAACAACACTGCACATTTGGGTTCTGGCTTGAAAAGGAAATGAAAACCATGCAGGAACTCACACAGGATATTGAAAAGAATTCCATGTTTAGTTTGGGGAAAATTACAAAGATTGAAGATCTTCCTTCAAAACCTCAACTGAAAAAAGCCATTAAAGAAGCCATGGAGCTTACAGATATGGGTGTTACTATGAAAAAAGCAGCTCCTTCCAAAACAGAAATAGAAACTCCTGATTATTTTTCATCTGAGTTACAGGCACAACCAAAAGCATTAGAAGTTTTTCAAAAAGCATCCCCATCCTTTAGAAAGGAATATATCACATGGATCACGGAAGCCAAAACTGAAGCTACCAGAAATAAAAGAATGGAACAAGCTTTGGAATGGATTGGAGAAGGAAAAGGAAGGAATTGGAAGTATGAAAGAAGATGAATTTAATTTCTCTTAATCCGGAATTAAAAAAATTAACAAATTATTGAAAAAATAGCATTTGATCAACAAGCCTGAAATTATATTGAATTGAAATAATTTAAGGTACACTTTCAAAGACTCTCTACATAGACCCTCTTATTCCATAAAACCACATAAACCGCTAAAATCAATGAAACCTAAAATTCGCCTCTGGCAGCGTATTCTTTTTCAAGAATGCTTCATATTCCGGAGATAATTGGGCACGACCAAAAGTATTTTCACCGCTCATACTTCCAAGGCGGACTTTATCCTTACCGAACTTTCTGTTCATAGCATCCATTGCTTTCATCACAGGAAGATGTTGATTCTGTATGTCTTCTTCAAAAAGGCTGATCTGTCTTTGATCTTTAGGAACAAAATCGTTGACCATCACTCCTGCCCTTTTATAGTGGAATCCATCTCTGTAAACGGCTTCAAAAAGCTCATTCACTACTCTTCCTATCAATATGGATGAATTGGTTGGATTGGGAAGAATTTGAGTCATAGCATTTCTATATTCAGGAAGGTCTTTTCTGAATCGGTTGGTTTGCACAAAGACCGTTATCATTTTACAGCAGGTATTCTGGCGGCGTAATCTTTCTGAACAATACATTCCAAAGGTTTTTACCCGCTCCCGGACAGCTTCTTTATCAGTAAGCATTTCCATAAAGCTTCGGGTAACCGCAATTGATTTTTTAGGAGATGGAGCATCCAGTTCCAGTTGACGGATTCCTTTCAACTCGTTGATCATCCTTACCCCATGAATTCCCATCACTTTCCGAACCCACATTTCGGGTTTCTGAAGAAGGTCCCAAGCCTTATACACACCGCTATCATTCATTTTAGCAGCCAGTTTTCTTCCTATTCCCCAAACATCTCCTATATTCAGCCATTTCAACGCTTTTTCTATTTTTTCAGGAGTATCCATAATATACACTCCATTAAATTGCTCCGGAAAATCCTTTACAATTCTGTTGGCTACTTTACATAAAGTCTTGCTGGGGGCAATACCAATACTTACAGGAATATTTTCTTTCTCCTGAATTTCTGTTTTGATTTTAGCACAGTATTCGTGAATATCAATATATTTGAAGCCTGTTAAGTCTAGAAAAAGCTCATCAATACTGTATATTTCATAATCCAGAACATAAGAACGGGCTATATTAATGACCTGCTGGCTTTTATAATTATAGAGCTCGAATTTTGCAGAAAAGCTTTTTACATTATGCTCTTTGAAGAGATCTTTGTATTTGAATGCAGGAGCTGCCATAGGAATTCCAAGATCTTTTGCTTCCTTACTTCTGGACACTACACATCCATCGTTGTTGGAAAGAACCACAACGGGTTTGCCTTCAAGGTCTGGATCCAGAGTCCTCTCACAGGAATTATCAAAAGCTTTCGATAAGAGTTGTTATCAAAAGTTAAATATTATCGAAAGTCATAAAAACAAAACACTGAAAATAAACACATTAATATTATATTTTCATGTTAAGCTAGTGATAACAAATTAAAAAACAGAATAATTGCTAGTCAGAATTGGACGAAGATTACACATTAATTTGAAATAACAAACCTAAAGTTGAAAAATAATGTGAAATTCAAAACTTAAGTAGTTTCCCGTAACCATCTTTTTCAGATAAATTGTATATTTCTCAAAAATTAATCTCACCATGTATGAACCTAAACATCCCGAAAGGTATTGGGAAATTCTTCAATTAAATATTGAATGGCTCAGATTTTCAGAAACAAAGGCAACACTGCTCCTTACAGTTTATGGAATCCTTTTTACAATTGCCTATACTAATTCTACGGCAGTCTTTGACTCACTAAAAGATTCAGTATGGATCACAATCCTTGTATTTGCGTACGGATTGGCAAGTCTTATATCTATAACTTTTGCATTCCTGTGTGTAAATCCAGCACTCAAAAATGTAAATCCGACTTCAATCATTTACTTTGGACACATTTACAAAGATCTTACTCAGGCTGACTATAAAACTCGCGCACAGACAATTATCGACGATGAGGACAAATTAACTGATCAAATAACTGAACAAATCCACATAATTTCAAAAATAGGTTGGAATAAATACAAAAATGTAGGATGGTCACTTAGGTTTTTCATAACCAGCCTTGTAATTATATTGGTTACTATCTTTTCATATTTAATCCAAAACCTTTAACCTAAAATATGGCAAATCTAGAGCAGATTAGATCACTAAATATCCAATATAACAAAAATAGTCCTCTAACGGAAGACTACGCTCCTCTTTTAAATGAAGCTTTTGATCCGGATAGAATTGAAAAAGGATTCAATGATTCAGTTATAAACCTCAATCCTACCTATATTGGTTATTTTGAATTTGGACTTCCGGCACAGGTAACATTAATTTTTATAGATGTATGTAGTTTTTCCACAAGATTCTCAGGTTTGGATGGAGATGCGATAAGCGAATTTTTTGATGAGTACTATAAATTGGTGATTCCTATTATATATGAGCATAACGGTGAAATCGATAAAATAATCGGAGATGGGATTATAGCTGTTTTTGGTCCTCCCTTTTCCCTTTTAACTTTTGATGAAAATATTAAAATGGCAAGTAAATGTTCAAAAGCAATTATTGCTGCAACAGCCAACACGAGGTTTGAAAGTAAAATAGCTTTACATGCTGGATTTATAAACTATTTTAAAAATAAAAGTGGACTTTACAATGAATATACTATAATCGGAAAACCATTAACAGAGCTTTTCAGGCTCGAAACTATTTCTGAAGATAATAGTATTAATTATTATCAGGACACAGATGTTTCCGCATATTATGATAAAATGACCAAAACTACACAAGACACAAAGATCCTTACCAGATATATTCCTTGGAAATTATCAAAAAAGGACATTCCTTACTTGAAAGGAGTCTCTTATAAACAATTATGCTATATTAAATATGAACCATTAAATCAAAAATAAGTGTCTATAAAATCAATTATAACCGAAATCGAAGTTGATATTCAGGATGTAATTAATACAGAATTTGAATATAGTGATACTTATTTAGTTCCAAATGCCAATGATCCAGCTCTAAGCTATGAACGTAACAAATTAAAAAAAGGTAAAAAACTTGAAACCTGTGTTTTATATGTAGACATAAGGAATTCAGTTGTTCTCAATGAAAGCCACAGATCGAAAACCTTGGGACGAATTTATACAGCCTTTACCAAAGCGGTTATTAAGGCTAGTAGAGCACATGGTGGTCATACTAGAAATATCATCGGAGATAGGGTAATGATTGTCTTCCCTACAACAAATTGTTTCACCAATGCTGTTAAGTGTGCAATAACCATTAACCATATAGCAAATAAGATTTTAAATGTAAAATTTAGTGGGGTAGATTTCAAATGCGGAATAGGTATTGATTATGGAGAACTTAGAATAATTAAGGTTGGCATTCAAAGAAATGGTACTGAAGGACCGGAAAACAAAGGGCTTGTTTGGGCTGGTTATCCCGCCAATATTGCTTCAAGATTGACTGACTTAGGAAATAAAACTATTACAGAAACTTACTATGAAGTTGTAAGAAACCCTATAAACCCTAGGGCCATAAAAGGGGGATACGGTTTGGCGGGGCTGATGGGAATGTATGGCGAAAATCAAGGCTATAATCCAAATGCTCCTTTTTATCTTACTACAACAGAAACAGTAGAAATGACAGAGTCTGAGTTTGCACAAAGTTTTGTGATGTATGATCATAAACAGGAATATTTTAACAGCGGAGGCAGAATGACTTCTTTTAAAAGAAAAACAAGGACAATAGTTTACCCTCCGATACTGGTTACTGAAAGAGTATATAAAGGCTTATTGGATGAAAGTCCTGATCTTGATTTGGCTAAAACTACTAGCTGGAATAAACAAAAACATAAAATACGCGACGTACGTTGCGATGTTTACGGTTCTTCAATGATGTGGAATCTTACTTCTTGAACACAAAATTAATAGTCAAATTCACAAATAATTATATTGAATAAATGGAAAATTTAGTTTACTTCCCAACATTTGAGCCTCCTTCACCAAATTGGCTGAAATTTGCATTACTTTATGTGGACAATTTTAATCCTATAATCCCCTACAACAGGAGGAATGAACTTTCCATCGACTATCAAAGGGTTATAGACAACACTGATTTGATAGAGCCATATTCTCCTGATTATAACCAAGGTGATAGAGCCTCGTTAAAAGCTATTGAGTTTATCGATAAGCTTAAGCAAGCTCCTTATCGATATTCAAATATTTTTAATAGGGTAAATATTTTGAGAAATATTACGGATCCCTCTAAAAGAAACTTTAAGATCTATAAGGAAAAATTCTCCATGCACTGGGAGGAATTTTGTATTACAAACAATTACGGAAAAAAAGATAATACTGGAATATTTGTATCTGAAGAACTCGCATTTATATTTATGACCTTTCTTGCAGAAGAAATTGCTTTTGAAGAGGGAAAATCTATTATAACAGACAATAATAGGTTTGACAATTTTTTAAATTATAGCAGAGCAATCCCCAGAGCTATAATTAACAAACAAAATTTTACTCAAGGAGTTTTAACCTTAACAGTTCCAAGAAATATTTCAGAAATTTCCATTGAAAATATCATTAGGTTCAGAAATCAAAATCGGGATAAAATAAAAGCATTTAATTCCGAACTCAATAACTCTATCAACAATGTTCAACAAGGTATAACTGAGCGCGAATTCGTTGATAGGTTTAATGACATATATTCAGAACTGACCTCCGAAATTTTAACTCAGGGATTTGGTGTTGCTACTATTCCGCTTGCAACATACATCCTATTACAAAATTCGGCAGCAACAGCCCCAGAATATGTAAACCAGATCATTGGTGGTCTTGGAATTGTCTTGGCTGCTAAAACTGCTATCGGGACAAAATGGAAAGACATCACAGATCGGCATAATTGCAAGCGTTATTTAACAAACTTGCAGAGATTGAGATAACAAATAAAAAGGAACTACTGATTTTAGTAGTTCCTTTTTATTATATTCCTAAACTAGTTAAAAAATCTATCTCATTATCATTTCCCTCCCAAGACCCAAGTCTTCCTTTTTCTGGGATTACATCTTGGTAAGCTGCTTCAAGAGCATCTCGTTTTTGTTTTGAATCAGCTCTTGCATATCTTTCCGTCGTTTGTACACTTACATGTCCTAAAATATCTCGAATGTAAACAATATTAACTCCACCTTGTAAAAGGTGCATTGCTTTAGAATGCCTAAAAACATGAGGACTAATAATTGCAGGAATCAGTTGACTATTAACTTTTCTAGCACTTTCTGCATATTTCTTTAAAATATAAGTTATACCTGCCGTCGTAAGCTTTCCTCCTCCTCGATTAAAAAATAAAGGGCTAAATTGTTTTTCAGGTCTAAGCAAATGATTCTCTTTGACATATTGTTCTAATAAATTAATTTGTTCTTTCAGCAAAGGAACATCTCGTTGTTTATTACCTTTACCTGTTACTCTTATATGATAAGGATATTCAAACCTTACACATGATGGGCTTAAATCTACAAGCTCCTGAACCCGCATCCCACTATCATATAATAGCGCAAGCATAGCCAAGTCCCGTCTAGAAGCCAAAGTTTCTACAGATATCTGTTTGAGCAATAACTGTATACCTTCTAAAGACAAGTAATTCATTACTTTTGAAAATCCTTTTTTACTTTTAATTGATCGGATATTTTGCCACTCAGCTAATCTGTCTGGTACTTCATATTGTAAATATTTACAAAAAGAACAAATGGCTCCGTAACGATTATTTCTTGTTGAAATGGAATTTTTGCAATGTATTTCAAGCCACATTAAGAAATCTTCTATGGATTGCTTATTTAAATGTTTTAATTCTAATTTATGAGGAGGGATACCTTTCACTTTACTCAGAAATGTCACCAATAGATTAAAGCTTTTTTTATATGCTCTTATCGTATTGGATGACGCTCCATAATTTCCAGCAAGATATTTATGGAAAAAACTTTGGAGATATTTAGCAAAATCAGTCATGGATTATTCACTTTTGGGATTTGAGGGAAAATTAAAGATGTCGGATGTTCTAGCTGTATTATTCCAGGAAACATTTCGTTTGTAAGCCTAACATAATTATTAGTTGACCTTGGATCATTATGACCCAAAAACACAGAAATCATAGGCAATGCACAATAAACATCTATGTTATTACGTACCATATTTGCAAGGCTATGAACAGCCGCAGTATGTCTTAGATCATGAATTCGTGGAGGATTTCCTCCCAATTTTGAAGATATTCCTGCTCTATTTAAAATATCACAGAACCAACGCCTAAGACTTTCTCCCAAACAGCTTTTTCCTCTTTGTGTAATAAAAAATGGCGATTCAGGTAAAAGAATTTTTTCTATTGGGTTTTTGTCTCTAAATTCTTTGTACTGTAACAATACTGGTAATAACGAATCATTTATTGCTGAGAGCCTTTGTGTATTATTTTTTGAATCATTTATTACTATTGTTCTTTTTTCAAAATTAATATCTTTATTTTTAATTGCTAATGCTTCGCCAATTCTTAACCCGGTACTATAAAGCAATCGAAGCATTGCTGGCATAGTAAAAATCATGGTTTGCGAATACTGATAACTGATCTTTAAGGAATTTGACAGTAAAAATATAGTTTGAATTTCTTTATGGGTAAAATATATGGAATATAATTATTTTTTGCTCCTTTTCTATAAGAAATCGGTACATAACAGTCTATCCCTAAATCACGCATATAATTGCCTAATTGAATCCAAGCATTGTACTTCATGTATAAAGATCGGGGGCTATCATTAGTTCTGGTTTTTCTCCATTTATTTACAATCTCTTCTCTTATAAAATGGTCTTTCATGTTGTAATCATTACAAAATTTATCGATCTCTAATAAAATCCACTTAAGTGCCGATGAATTATATCCTTTAAGCCCTCTCTCTTTTAAAAAACCCTGAATATAAGGAGCTAATTTACTGGTATATATAAATTTTTTTTCCATAATTATATTATTTAAAGTTTGCTTGTAAGTAAAAATTAGGATCAACTATTGGGACATCCAAGGAGCATTCAAGTAAATTTTCTACACTTATATGTAAATAATCCATTGTTATTGTTGTATCCGAATGTCCTAATACATCTGAGATTATTGATATTGGAACTCTATTTTTCAATAAGTTAGTAGCTAAACTATGACGCAATGCGTGGCTACCATGCTTTCTATTGCTATAATCAATATTAGCCTTTTTCAAGTATTCGCGGATATTATTGTGAAAGGCTGTGCTAGTCATAGTTGTATATGGTCCATTAGCTCTTAGAAATATATCCTTTGATTTTATCTTAGGCCTACCATTTTTGATGTAATCAATTAATGCTTCCCCAATATCTACCAATAAAGGTAATTCAATAGGAACTTTTGTTTTGAATTGCTCCAACCGAATTATATTATTCTTCCAATCAATATTGGAAAATTTAAGATATCTAATATCAGAAGATCTTAACCCCAACCTAGTTGCCAATAAAATCATAGCATAATCTCTTTTGCCTTTTGGTATACTTCTATTTATACTTTGCTCAAGCCATAAAATCTCATCAGCTGTAAAGTATGTTTGGATTTCATTTCTTACTCTGATTTTTAAATGATCTAATATCTTTGACGTGCGACGATCTATCATCCCCTCATTATAAAGCTTCTTTAGCGCCGCCCTTAATATTATTGCACTGTGATCTTTGCAATTTTTTACGGATGACATAAAATCAAGAATTTTTTCAGCAGTAATATCTTTTAATTCTATTATCTTTTCATACTCCATTCGTTCACAAAATTTGTAAAGACTTCGATAATAATTATTTCTGGTTGCTGTCTTTAATCTTTTTTCAGCTACGTGCTCTTCAAGAAACTTTGTAAAAAAAGGTCCAATTCTCCCAGGAAATGGCGCATCATACTTTGTTCGGGAAATTTTTAATATCCAGCGATCCTGAAGCATTCCATTTAGCAGTGTAATGTAACGTGCATCATAGTGGTGGTACTTACGCTTCTTGATAATCGTATCCCTATATTTTAAATAGGTCTTTCCCAATTCCGGTGTGTAAATCTCAGTTGATTTTTCTTTCATGTATGCGAGAAGCCTGTTGTATTCTGTAGATAAGCGTTCTGTCATACTGCTTGAATATATATTCTCTTTAATATACGTTTCAAGCTGCGAGTGTAGTTCATGAATGTTCATAAATATTGATATAAAGTTTAACAATAATTGATTAAATATTGGAAACTGAGTATCGTTATCACTCTATATCAATTTGATAATTAAATTTTTCACTAAAAATTTAATTAAGATATTTTTTTATTTAGCAATATTTTTTATATTTGATATAAGAAAATAAGATATAGGGGACAAAAGAATTCTCTTTTTTCCATATAATTTTATCGAACAAAAAAAATCTGTTAGTGGACCAATACTAGGCAGATTTTATTTGTTTACACAAACTTAATAAAAATTATATAAATAACTTATATTTTTATAAAAAAAACACCACTTCACCAACGAAGTCATTCATAATTCATCAAAGAAAACTATCAAATATTAAAAATGCAATAATTATAACAATGTAATATATTGTTATAATATTCAATAGCAAATTAAATTATTTATTAGCAGGGGATTTAATATTTGAATTTGCCTATATAACACATAGCTCATGTACTACGCATTCGTATTTTCATTTTCGAAAAACCTCGATAATAATTTAGTTGGGAAGTAGCATAAATATTTTTATAATAATTTAAGCCTGATAGATGATTTTACCATATAATAGATATTTATTAAACACTAAACTGAGATAAAACCGTTTCATTTTTGAAAATTGGAAGTCTAAAAGTACAATAAAAAAACTAAATTTTAATATTTGAACTTTAAAAAAAATAATAATTAAGCAATAAACGTAAGTATCTTCTTTATACAAGAACACTGCGAGTCGTCTTACAGCCAAAATTTCACAATTGTTATTGTACTTTATATCTAGATAAACTAATTTCATGAGTCTGCGGGTAAGGCTTTCTATTAGTCATACTTACATCTTCTTTAATCTGTCGATGAATATCATATTGTTTTTCCTTATCATAAGAATAACGTGGGTCAGGAATCATTGGCATCTTTGCCATTTTATGAATAGTAATGGTAGGGAAATGATAATCTACTTCTACGGTTCCCAACAGCAAATAGCAGCCTCCTCCCTGAAAACCGTATTGTTTCAGACTGTCCGGAAAATGTGCTGTATCAAAATAATCTCCGTTCGCATCGATCCAGGTTCCAAAATACATTTCACCTTTCTTTGTTGGCACATGTTTTCTCGCAATTAGATAAGCCAACATTTTCACTTGCTTTTTATGGAATTTCAATAAATCATTTACGAAAACAGAACCTCTATATTTTGTTTGCAATAAATCAAAAGGACTGCATGAAACAGGAAAACCAATCAATTCAATTTCATCAAAAGCATCCTCAAAATTTTCTCTTTTGAGTTCAGGAAGCTTAAATTCTTGGACAGGTTCTTCAATCAACATTAAACCTCGATTCTCCGGTTTAAAATTCACCAATAATACTCTTGCCTCCACAAGAAGTTCATTTTTTTGTTTACCTGTAAAGCGAAATGCTCCGATAAAAATTAAGGTCTGAATCGTTTCAATACCTATCGGAATCCGTTTGATAAAGTCTTGTAAAGATTTATAATCTCCATTTCTTCCCCGTTCATCAACAATTCCGTGGGCAATTCTTGTCTCTAATCCTTCCAAAAGCATTAACCCTAAAAAAATATTTTTCCCCTTTAAAGTAGTCTGAAATTCACTTGAATTCACACAAGGAACTTGAACGTTTCCTCCAGACATTTTCGCTTCATGGATATAAACTTCTGTACGGTAAAATCCTCCCTGATTGTTGATCACAGAGACCATGAATTCCAGGGGATAATATACCTTCAGATATAAACTCTGATAGCTTTCCACAGCATAGGAGGCGGAATGTGCTTTACAGAAAGAATACCCCGCAAAGGACTCAATCTGTCGAAATGCTTCAGCCGTCAATTCCAGAGAATGCCCCTTCTCTTTACAAGATTTAAAAAAATTAGCTTTTACTTCCTGAAGTTTTTTAATAGAGCGCCCTTTTCCACTCATTGCCCTTCGCAGGATATCTCCATCAGCTAAGGATAAGCCACCAAAATACTGAGCAATTTTGATTACATCCTCCTGATAAACCATAATTCCATATGTTTCTCTTAGATGCTCCTCAAATACAGAATGAAAGTATTGAAACTGATCCGGATGATTATGCCTGAAGATATATTCCCGCATCATTCCACTTTGTGCTACTCCCGGTCTGATAATAGAGGAAGCTGCAACCAATATCCTATAATTATCACATTGTAATCTTCTTAAAAGACCCCGCATAGCAGGAGACTCTATGTAAAAACAACCGATCGTTCTTCCTATCGCTAAATATTCATTAGCTTTTTCTTCATCTTTGGAAATGCTTGTGTCACGGATATCAACATCAATTCCTCTTGTTTTTTTAATGAGCTCGACGGTATCCTTTATGGTTCCCAGACCTCTTTGAGACAGAATATCAAATTTTTCCAACTTAATATCTTCCGCTACATTCATATCGAACTGAACGATAGGAAATCCCTTTGGTGGCATTTCGAGAACAGAATAATTGGTAATAGGTTCTTCAGAAATTAAAATTCCGCAGGCATGCATACTCCTTTGATTGGGAAATCTTTCCATCAGCCTGACGTATTTATGAATTGTTTGGACAACAGAATTTGTTTCATGAACTTCCATTGGCTTTTTTGTCAGTTCATCCAGTTCATCTTTTGGTAGTCCAAAAGCTTTTCCAACCTCCCTGAATCTCGATTTATATTTGAATTCAACATTGGTTCCGCAAAACGCAACGTGATCTTTCCCATATTTGTTAAAAATATACTCCAGTATTGTATCTCTATTCTGCCAGCTCCAGTCTATATCGAAATCCGGAGGACTTTTCCTGTTAAGGTTGAGAAATCTCTCAAAATAAAGATCAAGTTCCAAAGGACATATATCTGTAATTCCAATACAATAACTGACAATGGAGTTTGCTCCGCTTCCACGGCCAACGTGCATAAACCCCATTCTATTGCTGTATCGCACAATATCCCATGTAATCAAAAAGTAAGAACAAAAGTTGAGCTCATCAATTACTTTTAGCTCTTTCTCTACTCTTATTTTTGCGATTTCATGATCTTTCCCGTAGCGTTTTTCTAACCCTAAATAAGCTAATCTTTTAAGAAGTTTTACATCAGATTTCTTGGACTTTGTATAATATTGTTTATTTTTAACTTTTTCAAAATCAAATTCAAAACTACAGGCTCTCAATAATCTTTTGGTATTTTTTATAATATCAGGATACCTTTGAAAAGCCTTGATAATAAAATCTGTGGATTTAAAATACTCTGATTTTCCGCAAACATCCTGTTCGTTCAGTTTCGACAATAAAGTATTATTGTCAATAGCCCTTAAGATTCTATGAAGATTATATTCTTTTTTAGTACTGAATGTAACCGGCTGAAGAACCACCATTTTCGGAATCAATCTATTAAACTCTGGACGGATTAATAAGTTCAATTCTTCTTCCCGGACTCCAATAAACTCATTTTCTTTTAGCTTTAAAGGAATATTATCTATTGGATAAACAATAAAAACATTTTTAAATGCAGGAGCTGTTTCAGAAAGTTCATTTCCATGGCAATTGTGATCCGTCAACACTTTATTGACTTCACCAATTCCTGAGAACTCTTTTGCAATAGCAATATAAAGCAGCTTATTTTCTTTTCTGACTTCAATTCCGGCGATAGGTTTAATGCTTACATCTTCACATTTTTTCTTAAAATCATAAATAGCAGTAATCGTATTAATATCCGTTAATACTAATTCTCTAATGCCCAAAGAATGCGCTTGATGTACCAATTCTTCTACCGATAAAGTACCGTAACGAAGACTGTGGAAAGAATGACAATTTAGAAACATAATAGAAAAGTTTACAAGTTATTTTCCAAAATCAAAACCTGATGCTCTACCGACTGCATCAACACCAAATCTATTCTTCAAATAATCCATCGTCTGGTATAAGTTCATCTGTTCTTCCGTATCTTCAAACAGATTCATCTGATGGTTACCATGAACAAGCCCTGTAAACCGCAACCCCACCAATCTTAATCTCATTCTTCTTGTATATACCTGATTGAAAAGTTCCAGAGCCACTCTCGAAAGTGTATGATCCGCTGAAGTATAGGCTACTTTATGCTGTTTTGTTTCCGTATCGAAATTTGCGTAACGGATCTTGACTACTACTGTTGAAGTCAGCCATTTTTCCTGTCTTAATTGATAAGCCAATTGTTCAGCCATTCCTGATATTAGTCTTTTCAGTTCCATGATATCCATTGTATCATTCGTAAAAGTTCTTTCCGTTGAAATCGATTTTCTTTCTGAATAAGGAACAACAGGATTTTCATCAATCCCATTCGCTTTTTTCCAAAGTTCTTTTCCATTGACTCCGATCATTTGCTGAAGTACCAGTACCGGCATTTCAGCTAAAGTATGAATGGTACGAATACCAATCCTTGACAACAGCTGGAAAGTCTTATCACCAACCATCGGAATTTTTTTAATAGATAAAGGGTTTAAAAATGGTTGAACTTCCAATTCTTTAATCTCTAATCTTCCTAAGGGCTTTGATTCTCCTGTTCCGATTTTTGAAACGGTTTTATTAGTAGATAAAGCAAAACTTATGGGAAGCCCGGCTTCTTTTTTTACTGCCGCTGCAATTTCCTGAGTCCATTGATAGCATCCGAAAAATTTATCCATTCCGGTAAGGTCCAAATAGAATTCATCGATGCTTGCTTTTTCCAGCACAGGTACTTTTTCCTGAATAATTTCAGTTACGGTATGTGATAAATTAGAATACAGCTCATGATCTCCACGAATCACTTTAGCATCTGGGCATAATCTGAGAGCCATTCGAATCGGCATCGCTGAGCGGACTCCAAATTTCCTTGCTTCATAGGAACATGAAGCAACAACTCCACGGTCTCCACCTCCTATAATAAGGGGAATTCCATCAAGTTGAGCGTTATTACGCCTCTCGCAGGATACAAAAAATGTGTCCAAGTCCATATGTACAATCGCACGATTCACCTTACAAAATTAGATACTATTTGTATCATTTTTATTATATTTGCAGATACAATTTGTATCAATGTCAATTTTTTCAGATAACATCAGGTTTTTAAGGACTCAGAAGAATTTATCACAGCAGGAGCTCGCGGATCAAATTTTAATGAGCAGGGTGCGTTATTCAAAATATGAGGATGGGCGTTCTGAAGCTCCTTATGAGCTGCTCATCAGAATTTCAAAATACTTTAATTTGAGTATTGATCTGCTTCTTACTGTGGATATTAGGAAATATCCGCTAGAAGATGTATTGAAACTACCGGACAACAGGATTGTCCTCCCAGTGGTCGTAGATCAATTGGGAAATAACAGCATTGAAATTGTACCTCAAAAAGCATCCATGGGATACTTGTCTGGCTATAGCGATCCAGAATATATCGAAAGCTTACAGAGAATCTCGTTACCTTTCCTTACAAATGGAAAATACAGAGCTTTTCCAGCTCAGGGAGATTCGATGCCACCATTTAAAGATGGTTCTTACATTATCGGAAAGTATGTTGAAAATATTGATGACCTGAAACAAAATAAAAGTTATGTTTTTGTGACTTTAAATGATGGTATTTCTTATAAAAGATTTACCTCAAGAAATAAGAAATCAATAACTGTTGCTGCTGACAATTCATTTTACAAACCTTATGATATTCCCTTAAGAGAAGTTGTTGAAATCTGGCAATATGCATCAGGAATTTTTCCCGAAGACTTTGAACCTGATAATTTTGAAAACTATAATTTTAAACATATGTTCCTTGAAATTAGAAGAGATATTCAAGAATTAGATCAAAAGCTTTCAAAAAAATAAATCAATCACATACAAGCATTTATATAATATTAAGATTATGTTTATCTCCTATTATGATTTTCAGAACTTACCAGACCGCCCGGCGCAATATGATTTTACTATTGCTCATGGACTTTTTCTCAATGAACGAACCACTTCCCAATCAAAATATATTCTTTATAAGGTTTCGAGCTTTTCAGTAGAGCTTATTTATGATATCGCTCATGATAAAATCATTAATATAAACGTTTTTGAAAATAGCTTTTCCAACACAAAGTAAAATCAATTTATAAAAAATCCTGTTCTATTATACATACAACAGGATTAAAAACACAAATGATGAAAAAAAATCCCCCTATCAACGGGGGTAAAACAAATATAATATTAAAAAAGAATACAGCTATGAGCCAGCTTAGTTTATTTGATACTGAAGAATTTTATGAATTTCCAAAAGATCTTTTGGAATACAGAGAGAATTTTCTAAGCGGGAAAGAAGCTGACCAGCTAAAAAATAAGCTACTGAAAACAGCACCTTGGGAACAACGTACTCAAAAAATGTATGAGAAGATGGTATTGACTCCACGTTTGACAGCTTGGTACGGAGATACAAAATCTTACAGTTCTGAAGAAAATAGAAAACCGATGAATCCTGATCTTTTAGCATTAAAGCAGAGAATAGAAAATGAATTTGGCTATCAATTCAATGGTGTTTTATTGAACCTTTATAGAGATCACAATGATTCTGTTGCTTGGCACCGAGATAAAGAAAGCAAATATGGGAAACGACCAATTATTGCTTCAATAAGCCTTGGACAAACAAGAAATTTTGACTTTAGAAAAGTAGATTATCATCAGAGCAAATACAGCCTTCCTCTTCCTAATGGGTCATTATTAATTATGAAGGGTGATTTACAAGAACACTGGGAACACAGAATTGCTAAATCTACTATTCCAATGAAAGAACGTATTAATTTAACTTTTCGTTTGCAAACTGCATAATCACAATAAACAGTAGCCCTAAAGATGCTTTATCTACATACTCTTTTTATTCTTTAAGAGTAGACGACGGCTATTTTTATTATATAACTTTTTAATTTTGATTTTATATATTTGTCTATAAATTAAAATAACGTCAAGCGTAAGCTATCGTTTTGGTACATAAAGCCGCGAACTTTAAAATGATAACCAAAAATGATAGACTTACGCCCATGCTTATACGGCGTGGGCTAAGTCTTTCTGGTTATCGGGTACTTCGCGGCACCTATGTACGGATTGATATTAGTTCCACGCTTTTTATTAAATAGGCATGATACAAATTTTGACCGTTACAACCCAACAAGAAGAAGGAGGAGCATTATTTCTAAAAATAATTTTGTTCATTTATTTCATTCCTTCAATGATAGCTTTACTACGCCTTCCAGTTCTAAAGTTTAAATTTCTAGTCGTATTATTAATCAATGCATTTTTTGGGTGGACAGTGTATGGTTGGTGGCTTTCATTTATAAAAGCAGTATCTAGCAGCAAAGGATTTTAATGTAAGAATATTAAGCAAGCAATTATAGGATGGTAAAGGTAGTTTTAAAAGTATCAGAAAGCGAAATTAATCATATATTACGCAAGCTCGTAAAACTGGGAATTAACAATATAAAAATTAAAAAGAAACGGGAAAAATTAAATCTTTTTCGGTATAAAAATATGATTAATGGTAAAAATTGAGAATTTTTAAAGTCCGAACTTGTAAATTATTATCTTTAGTGAAACAGAAGTTAAAGATATTTGGCAATCTTCTTACAATGAAAGATTTTTAAGTCTGAAAAATTAACAGAAAACATTGTATATTTTTATATCATAAAATATATGTTTTAAAGGACAAAGCATTGGATTTTAAATTCAAAGTTTGGAAATATAAATTTTTTAGAGCTTATTTGTAGATTAAAATTAATAACATGGAAAATTTGGAACATCTAGATTACATTTATAATAATGGAGTAGAAAAAAGAATTGAAGATGAAAATATGTTTGATACTTTTGATGAAATGTCCCTGGAGCTGCATAAAAGATTAAACATCACCACCCTTGGCAACATATTTTTAGGAGTATTTGTAGATAAAGAAGGATATAAATTTAACATTTATCATATTTATGATCAAGATGCTGTAGATCCGAAATATTTATTGTGCTGTACTAATTTCGTATAATTAAACGGCTTCCAGTAATGTGAAGTTATTTATTTTATAAGCATAATTATTTTATTATTTGCACCTTTTCTAATAACTACTTTCTTTTCATCTTATCTTTTTGGTAGAACTTCTGTAACATCTTTTAGAGAAAGTTTAAGGAGAAAGGCTAAAAATTTGTTAATATGTTGAAATTAGTTCCCACTTTTAAATGCCATTAATTCTTACTGTTGTTCATTAAAAAAGTTATCTTAATTAAATTTTTTTGTTTCAATTTTAGAACAGCTACCCAATTAATTCAATCTTTTCTAAATTAAAAGTTTCAGCACAATCCTTTTGATTGACAATGTAAAATTCACAATTTATAAAAGTACCTAAAACCAATGTTCCTTTGGAACCATTTAAAACCACGTCTTTGAATACATTAAACTCTTCTTCATTATAATTTAGTTCTGCTTCAAATACTATCTCTTCATCATTTAATCCAATCAGCTTAATACGAACTTGATCGCGAATTATTCGAAGAATAAATTTTGGGCTAATTAATTTTAAAAGTTTCTTTGCTCTTGCTGGCTTATCTGTATTTGAAAATCCGACGCCAATAGAAGGTAGATCATTTTTATGTTGTGGCGTACGAAAAAAAACGACCATCGCTTCTGTAAAAAGTTTATTAATTTCTTCCATTTTGAAATTCTTTTAATGCAACATCAAGAATTGTTAGATCAACCTGAAAATCAGATTTTAGATCGATATGTGCTACCACTGATGTATAATCATATAAATATGCTATTCTCGGTATTATCTGTGTCAGGTATTTGTTACTATTTTTACTATTCAAATGATAAAAATGATCTATAATACTGTTGAGTAGTGAACGGATAAAAGCCATATTACATTTATTGTTCATATCTTCTGCAAGGTTCGCAAAAGATTCATACTGGTCGTTAACAATAATATAAATTGGTATTGAAAAATCTACTCGTTCTAAAGAAACAGTCTGAAAATCATCTTCAAAAGAAATAGAATTTTTTAACTTGGCAAGTGAAATAAAACTACTATACTTGATGAAGTTAATTTTACAAACGTCTTCTTTCCTTTCTTTTTTTAAAATCAAACATTCAGACATAGAAAAGATAAAAAGAATGAAATTTATGATCAATTTTAAATTAACTAGTTCATTCTTAAAACATATAAATTCAAACTTATAATTCTCATCCAGTCTGACAATAAAAATAATTTCATCCCTAGTTTGACGTGCAAAAAAACCTTCTAATTTTTGATTTAAGATATTAATAAGATCTGTGACATCATCAAAATTTAATAACTCTCCAGATTGTTCAATCAGAATAGCAAGATTTGATTTTATAAGATCATTTGAATTAATATTTTCAACCATTAAAACCAACAGTTTTAAAAAATTGCCTTTGAACTTTTTAGGATTTTCTTTACAAAATTTCAAATAATTGATGTACGAAGTTATTAGGTTTCTCGATCTTTGAGATTTGATAGATCTTTCTGTTAAATCATAAATATATTTGCAGATATCGAAATTATTAAGATCATGGTCAATTAATCCACTAATATCAATAAATGTTTTGTCCTCAAAACTATCAAGTGAAAGATTAACAAGTGATAAAAAAAGAATCTGGTTTTTAGATTCAGCATAACAAATTAGCGCTTTCGTCAAACAATGCCTAGTTTCATGTTGCATATCATCCATAGACAAAAAAACATTGAATGCTTTCTCATAATCTTTCCCAGCATTTTCGACCTCCTTCCTTTCCAGAAGTAAAGCAGCCTTTTCTTCATAAGCATGTGCAATACCGTACTCATAGTTTATTTTTTCTGCAATTTTTATGGAATTATTGATGAATTCTAAGCTTTTGATCTTGTCACCCAATCCCTCGTAAATATTTGATAAAATCCAATATATTCTTGATTGCTCTTTAAATAAATCTAATTTCAAACTTAGCGTAAGTGCCTCTTCGTAAATCAGTATTGCTTCGTGGGTTTCACCAAAATCCCTAATGACATTTCCATAGTTTACCAGATTAAGTACTGCTTTAGATTCAAGTTTATGATGTTGGCATAAATAAACAGCTTCATGTCCATATTTTTTTGCATTTACATAATCCTTGCTCTTCCTGCTTAATGAAGTCAGGGAGTTTAATGCAACAAGTTTTATGGCGTAATTAACATCATCTAGTGGTTGATCAAGAAGCTTCAAAGAGTAAAGTTTTGCCGGGCCATCCTTATCAAGACTACCAAGCGCTGCGGCTAAATTTCCAAGACTTGAAATAAGCCCATAGTAATGTTTCTGCTCGGCAAATAGATCATAGGCCGTTTTAGCAGCAACAGCAGACTTCCTGTACTGATGTAAATCGATGTATATTTTAGATAAAGTAACCAACAACTGAGCTTTAAACAATCCATCTGAACAAAGATTATCTTCCATGATTAGGTCAACCATTTCGAGTCCCAATTGCTTCTCTCCTTTCTCAACGTGGTCCACAGCTTTGTTCATTAAGGCCATAAGATAAAACCTTCGATCTTTAACAGATTTAAGTAGCTTAAGCGCCTCATCCAGAGCTTTGTTTGCCTCTTCTATTTTGTTTAATATTCGTAGATTCCCATACATGTTATATTTAAGATATCCAGTGATATAACGAGATCTCTTTTTATTAAGTAGGATTTCAATCAAACGATTTGCTAATTCGAAATCGCCACGGTTGACCAGATCAGGAAGTACTTCAAATCCAAAATTTTCTAATGATAACGGTTTATGATCAACCAGTAAATATGTTGCTTGAACAAATTCATTCTCCTCTATAAAGAACTCCCCGAGTCTAATCTGGTAAGTTTTAAGAGTTGAACTTTTTTTTAATTCATTTAAAATAAATTCTTTGAATGATGGATGGAATATAGAAAGACCAGTCTCCTGCGAAATTGATATGAGACGCAATTTATTTATATAATCCGTGGCTTCCTGGATACTATCAAATTTCACCAAGGAATTTACAGTAAGAATAGAAATAGGCAAATAGGACAAAGCTATAAAGATCAAACATTCTTTATCTTTACTGGATAGCCTTCCCCATATTGCTTGATGATATTTTAATAGATCCCTGGGAAAAGGGTCAATAGTAAAGTGGCTATAATAAAATAAATAAAGAGGATTTCCGTGGGAAGCTTCATATAATTCATTAAATTTTGTAAACTCTAGAATGATCTTCTGGTCGGATAGAAATTGTTTGGCTTCCTCTAAGCTAAATTTATTTAACTGAAAAGTCTCAATATTGCAAGACAAAAATTCTTGTATACTTTGAGATGCATACAAAAATCTATTTTCAAACTTGTTCAAAAGTAAAATTCGATCTAATGTCTCGAAAGCTTCTTCACATTCGTCAATAAAAAAGATCATTTTACTACTGACAAGCAGGTCTTGCAAAATCTCCAGACTTGAATCAACATCAATAGCATTAATCAACTCTTGACCATTCTTCATCCGAATCTTGTTGATTAAATGTAGGACGACTGTTTTTATGGATTTATTTTTTATATTAATATAAATAGCCTCCTGATATTTTTTTGACAGTTCAAATAGCAAGCAGCTTTTACCAGCACCTGGGGGACCAATTATGCTTAGCTCAGAATTATTTTCAAAGATCTGTTCTACTTCGGTGTATATACTCCGGTCAATAATTATTTTTTGTTCAAAATTTTTCTTTAGATTTTCAAGATAATTGATGCTAAATTGTGCCTTTAATGTATTTTGGTCTTGATGAACAATATTATGAAGTTCTTCACCATTAACATTTAGATACACTTCATTAGCATTGATCTGTCCTTGATTGTGGAAGCTCCCCCCAACATTTATGATAATGTCTGCATCCTGCTGATCAATTTTCATTTGTTTCATTCTTAGAATAGTAATCTCCCTGAATATTGATTATATCCTTTTTTGCATTTTGAACGCCGATGTTAAATCCACTTGAATTAGAAATTTGAATATTATTTATGTTTTCAATCGATTGTCTGTTTTCCTTAATCCATTCTTCCAGTAGAGCAACAAGATTATCTGGAGCTACAATACCCGTTGTTTCTAAATATACGTTAGCAACATCTTTCTGATAACTATCAGTTGCAGGTTTTTCACACAATTCTTTTATAAACGTGTCTGCATCTCTTTCTTTTTTAAACATGTTACCAATCTTTTGTTTTAATAAGTTAAAAGGCAAATTGGTTTTAAGCACATCATAGGTAGCACTCGCTAATACTTTACTAGCAATTCCAGCTTTTTCGGTGATTAAAAAATCAACGATTGAATCAAATATTGTGTTCATTATAAGTTTCTTTTTTTAAAGTATTTTTCATCAAGACGGATTTGTCTCTCAACTTTTTGTTTTGTAAAGTGTTCCGTTTCTGGAAAATAGCTGTTGTACGATTCGTAATTTTCCGACAAATATTCAATGATTTTGAGATCATATCCATTCTCAACAGTATTTATTATAGGCACAGTAGATTGTTTCAGTCTTTCAAATAAAATCAAATTGCACACAGCCTGTGTAATTTGATCCAATGAATACTTTGTACTCACACTTTTAATATTCCCCTCAAGCCATCCTTCCGTATTTAATTTCTGAAATGTTACTGGAAAAAAATATCTAAGTTTATTACTGCGACGCTTAATAAATTCCTCATTATCCTTAGCAATTTTTGGTGGACGAGATCTTTTAATATTTGTATTTATAAGCGGATTTAATAAAGAAGTTTCTCCTAGTTGGCCTTCCTTATAAAATTTAAATTCGGTCTTCAAAAAATATTTTTCGCTTCTTTTCGAGATGTTATTATTCTTGTCAACAATAAAATATCGAATTGCTATATTTCTACCTTCGACATAATTATCTCTAAAGTCTTTATAATTTTCACTTATCCTCATTCCACCCTTACCTTATGCAACGAAAATAACACTAGGATTTACATGTTCTCGCAAATGTTCGGGTATAATACGTTCAATCAAAATAGGAACGTTTGGAGAAATAGATAGTAGATAGTCTCCATTTAAATATTCTATAAATTCTAAATCGACAGCTTTACTATCCCCTGATTTTTCTTTCCAGGCAATTAATGAGTCAAGGAATTTATCTGCATAATCTTCATCCTCTACCAAAAAAACTAACTCACATGGTATTCTATTTCCATTTTTATCTGGACAATGAATATAAGCTAGACCAATACATTTGGCTTTACTAAAATTTTGCTGGAAAGAAGTATCCGAAAGGATAGCAAAATCGGGTTTTAAGCCATAATCTAATCCGAACTGAGTAAGCATTTTTATTGTTTCAATAAATTTACAAAAAAATATTAAGAAGTAGATTCTATTTTATGGTTACTATTATTTATAATCAAGTCCAATGATGCTTTAATCAAAAGTCATTGATATTTCAGAAAAATCTCAAGAAGTAGAGAAGATACTTAAAGATGCGTGTAAATGATTGGCAGAAATTGTTGCCCAGAGTAGCAATCCAGCTCTTTATTTCACATATTTTTTTAGTTAATTAAAATTAACCTCCTACATTGAATGCAGGGATCATCTTAAGTACCAAATGTAAGATAAACTATTACAATTCTAATCGAAACAGATGCTGTAGAATTGCCTAATTAAGATATATTTTTAATAACTAATATGGTATATTTTACGTTTGTTTATCAAACGTTTTATATCAGACTTGCTATAAATTGTGAAAACAACTTTATATCTTGTTGTGTACTTGCAGCTTCTAAGGCAGCCATATATTCGAGCCTTCTTTCAACCGGAACAACAATCCAGGAATATCCGCCCGATGCTAACATAGTGTTCATAAGAAAACGTCCGATTCTCCCATTCCCGTCAATATAAGGATGTATATAGACAAAAATGAAATGACCTAGGACAGCTCTTACACCCGCATGTTCCTCGGTGACAAGCAGTTCAAAAAATGTGGGCATTAAATCACGAACTGCTTCGGCACTGGGCGGGACATGCTGGGAGCGCCTTATAAAAACGGGCTGATTTCTATATCCTGCCAGATCAGAAGCTTTCAAAATACCGGCTGCTACGCTTGGTGCAAACATTTCACGGTACCATTCCTGATGGTCATAATCTGCTATCTCCCCACCATTAGCTCCATTTAATATCTTTTCAATGCTTTGCTGTACTTGCTGGTAAGCCTGCCAATATCCCCTAGCCGCCATAGCATCACGTTGTTGTCGGTCAACCTCATTATTGTCAGGCTCCCATTGTCCAGAACGGACACGTTCAATTAATTCGATACTGACACGATAGCCCTCAATAGACAAAGAATTGTAAGCATCTTTTGTATAATTATCTTTTACTTGATTTAAATAAGCTTCTTTGTCTTTTGGTAATCCTGGCTCCGGCGGAAAATTCTCTATAACCGTATTTCTCATGTTTTGCCACATAAGCTTCAACCTGTTTACATAGGGAGACAATTCACGATGATTAATAACAATAGGGCTTGGAGCAGTAAAAGGATCGAGTTCTCTTACATTATAACCTGCGGCCCCCATTCCCTTTATAATATCATCGGCAATCCTATCTCTTCCAATATTTCGGAAAGCCCCACTAATTCTACCAGCAATAACACTGTGCCCACCGTTAAGTAAAAGTTCCAGGATACCTGATGCGTCTCTAAAAGTCGCCAGTACTGTTCTTGCATCCACGGGGTTTCTGACATAGAAATCTTCAAAGCTGTTGAGTAATGCAGATGGTAAAGAGAACATCCTTAACCCATGACTATCTATATGAAAATCTTTTTTTTCTGGCAAGTTTGCCCTCACTTCGAATAGGGATGTTCCATGTACAAGTTCAGTAACCTGATTTCTTGCTTTGACCGCCCGGACAAGGAGCTGTGTCGGTACCGTTTGGTTTCCGGCGTGCAAATGAAGGGATTGTTCCGGCGATAAACTCCAATCACTTCCAAACCGTTCGGTCAAGTAAGCCGCACAAAAATCCCAGTAGGATGTAAACCAAGCCGTACTTTCTCCTACAGTTTCGTCCGGCCTTGCGGGGATGTACCATCCTTTCATAACTTCTTTTAGAAAACCACCGTTAGTTAGCCTCTCTCGGTGAGTACGGTTAATATCAGAGGATCGTATAGCCGTAATACCCTTATCTTGTAGTTCTTTCAGAACTTCAAGTGATGCGGCTAGTTTTTCAGCAGGTGTAGCCATTACATTAACTTTTTTACAAATATAAGTATTAGCTTATTATGCTACACCATTATTAGCTTATTGTGCTGTATTATTATTAGCTTATTATGTTGTACTATTATTAGCTTATTGTGTTGCATTATTATTAGCTTATTATGTTGCATCATTATTAGCTTATTGTGTTGCATTATTATTAGCTTATTATGTTGTATCATTATTAGCTTTACGTTGCTTTACCCCCATTATCTTATTATGTAGCATAGCTACTAGCTTTTTTATATAACAACGCCAAGCTTAGCGGTAAACAACTTGCTTACTATTTATCATAAGTGTAATGTGTAATCCAAAAAACACCTTTACTCCATAAATTCGTGGTAATACAACTAGAGTAAACTAGCCAAAGCCTATCGCACTCTTACAGATCCAAAAAAATTATAAACTAAGCAGAAAACATGACAAATTTTTTATTTTGAACTATTGCTATTGTAGGAAAAATATTGTATCTTCGTATTACTTTAATTGTATACAATTAAAGTAATACTCCCTTATTATGATATTTTCAAATATGATTGACGCCTATTTGGCAAGTATTATTATCAAACCTATCAATAAAAGAGAATTCGAAAGTCTTATCAACGATCTAGCAAGTTTTCGCAAGCTAAAAAAGTACAAGAAAGAAATCCGGGAATACCTTCTGGAACATTTCTATATTTCACACCAAGATATATACTTACCTAAAAAATTAAGAGCAAATAATTATGAAATCGCTCTCGCTTATGCAAGGTACTATTATTTCAGTCACCAATCTGCATTGCATATTCACGGTCTTGATAATTCACCACAGCAGATAATATATATGTCAGAAGAAAAAATCTTAACATCTACACCTTCTGGCAGTCTAACACAATCCGCAATTGATCAGGCATTCAGTAAACCACAAAGAATGACAACTAATTTCAAAAAGTTCGACGAGTTCACTATTAACTTTCTAAAAGGACAAAACTCAGATCATATGAACATTACCAAAGATAATCTGAGAGTTTCAGATATTGAAAAGACTTTAATAGATGTCACTATACGTCCATCTTATTCCGGAGGATCCAAAAATATATTGAAATCATTTAAAAATGCCCGAACATTAATAGATCCTGAAAAATTGATCCATTACTATAAGAAACTATCATTTGCTTATCCATACCATCAATCGCTAGGGTTCTACTTAGAAAATTCAGGATATGAAAAAGCATCTTTTTCTGAATTGCTGCAATTTAACCGCATGTTTAATTTCTATCTGGACTATGAAATCTCAGATCCACAATACTGTGAGAAATGGAAAATTTATTACGATAATTCAATATTACAATGACGTTCATCTAAATCAGATAGTGTAAAGACTTACCAATACTCGGTCAAATTCAAACACGCTAAATCTTGCTTGCCAGAACCAAGTGATCAATTTACCGCCTACGAATCTGGAGAATGCCTTCAGGGTTTTATTCAGTCAGCAATTAATGCGAAGGAGAATTCATCTTAATATTGGTCCTTTGGTTATAGTTCCTGTGAAATGTCAAGGCTCTTCTCTACGAACAAACATAAAATCCCTATTGAATACAATCAGTCGAAAAAATTTACGATAAAGGAGTGAGTGAAGATTCTCACAAACAATTTTGCAAAAATTTTCGTAATTTTTACAAAATTAAAAATCGATAAATGTGACCATGATAAATAGAATAGTCCTTATAGGAAATGGCTTTGACCTAGCACACGGAATGCCAACCAGCTACAAAAATTTTATCAATAAATATTGGAAGGACAAATGCGAGGAATATGAAAGGTATGACCAATCTCTCTTTGACTGTAATGAATTTTCTCTAAATTCCAAACACAATACGCAGGGCAGCGATATCATAAGAACATTCCCTGAACTACAAGCATTTTCTTCGGAATATAAACGAAATTTCATTACTAAAAATAATTTCTTCCTACATTTATCAAAAGGGCTGCATTATGACGGCTGGGTGGACATAGAATCAGATTTTTATAATAATCTAAAAGACCTGTCAAGATCTAACCGAAGAGATACAGCCAATGTTATTGATGTTTTGAATAAAGAATTTGCAGCTATTACCAGATTACTTGAAAAATATCTTAGCGATGTGCAGAATAAATTTAAAATCAACACAAAAATACGAGACCGGATCGCTGACATCATTGATCGTCCTATAGTCTTCCAGGATTTATCTGAACAAGTGATCCGCAAAATAATTGACGATCACTGGAGCCTATTGAGACCACATATCGAAGAATATGACGGTACAATGAAAAGGGGACAATATTTAAGAAGCATCGATCAACAAATCGTTAAAGATTTTAGTCGTGAGAACATCCACTCACGTTCAAAAGAACATTTTACGTCTTATATTCTTAGACATTTTCCACAATTATTTACTTCGAAAAAGCCGTACACAGAATTTATAAATTTCAACTATACATCTACAGAATCACATTATACTGCTACTGAGACAAACGTGTATCATATTCACGGTGAACTAAACAGTGAGGAAAATCCCATCATCTTCGGATATGGAGATGAGCTTGATGATCATTACAAAGAAATAGAAAAACTTAATGATAACAGGTATTTAGATCATATAAAATCTATCAATTACGCAAAAACAGATAATTACAAAAAGATCCTGACCATGATCAATGACGGGTTATTCCAAGTTATCATTTTGGGACATTCTTGCGGTAATTCTGACCGAACGTTGTTAAACACAATCTTCGAACACGACAACTGTGCTTCAATTAAAGTCTTTTATCATCAGAAAAATGCGACTGAGAATAATTTTTTGGACATCTATAAAAACATCTCCCGAAATTTCAATAGTAAAGCAAAGCTTCGAGACAGGGTCGTCAATAAAAGGTACAGCGAACCCCTTATACCTTTAAAGTTACAGCTTGAAGTAAAAGATGTGGATTAAAACATTCTATCCCTTTTTTATGCGAAATCATAGCATCGGTAAGCCAACTTATCTATCTGATCGATCTGCTATAAAAATCTTAAATTTAAAAATTTGCGTCACCAGAAGAATAATAAATAAAATATATTCATACATTATAATGAGAAAAACTCCCAAGATTTTTCAATGTCCGTAAAAATAATATAGAGATGAAAAAAAGTGTACGTTTAATTAGTATTGCACGTGACAAAATCTCAGGAGATATTTTGGATGCCAACATACTTTTCGAAGAAAACAGAAAAGTTGATTCTGAGATTAGAAGACTCATTAATGAGAAAAAGATCATTCCCGTCTGTGTCGAATGTGAACAAGATCTGACCATATCTAAAAGTATTTATGACCGTCATTTCTTCAGACATTTGCCGAAACATTCATATTGTTTATTATCTGATAACTCATTAACACCGCAACAGCAAAGCGAGTACATTCAAATTATAAAAAGTAATGAATCAAAGCGGCATAAGTACCTTAAAAACAGAATCGGACACTCACTTTCAAGTGTAGAAGGTGTTGACAAAAGTAGTATTGCGATAGACAGTAAATTCATTTTCAGGAATGAAAAAAAAAGAAAGCCTGATGTGTACTGCAAATTCTTAGATAAAGAAATTGTATTCGAAATTCAATTATCAAAATTGCCTTTGTGGTATATGTTAAGAAGGCATAACTTTTATAAAGAGAATAACATCTACCTGATTTGGATCCTGGACAATTTTAATGTAAAAAATCAGGACAGATTTGAACAAGATGTCAAGTATCTAAATAAGTATCACAATTTTTTCAAACTTGACGAGACCCTTAATTCATTTGCATTAAAATGTGAATACAAAGAGGTGTACATTGATGATTATAAAGTAAAGACCAAATGGAAAGAAAAATCCGTAGAACTTAAACAGATCTCTTTCGACCAAATGGAAGTTCAGGCTTTTTATTATGATCTACCAGTAAATGAGGCAAGAAAACAGACCGAACTTATCGGCTTGTTACAGAAGAAGGAAGATGACGAATGGAACGCCCTACAAGTCATAGAGGAGCAGAAGCGCAAAACCAAGGTCAAGAAAATCATCCAACAGATCAAAGACGAAAAATCTAAGAAATTTTCCTCCTATGGACTAATTGATGACAATATAGATAAACTCAATTATCTGGAACTTCAAGAACTTAATAAGACTTTAGACCTGAAAAACAAGAAAGTGTCTCCTATAATTAAATGGATCCGGGAAACGGATGAATATAACTATACCTTTCTATTTTTTATCTTAAAAAATAAAAATATTGAATTCAATATCAATCACTCGGATTCTGACGATGAAATACCATTCCTAGAATTATATAAAAAAGAAGAAATCCCTTCTAAGCATTACATCTGTAAACTGTTTTTCGAAAGAGGATATGTCCTACAAAAAAAAGATTTGGAGTTTATCAGTTCTCGTTTGGACAATAATGAATTTGAAAGTTATAAGATATGGAATAGGGTGGCAAGCAGGAAACTTATACACAAGGCATATGAAAAAGATACTTTTTTATTCATCTTAGAATCTGCTAAACACAATAAAATAATAGGATCCAAGCTTTCGAACTGGATAACTTTTGGAAACAATGCTATTCATTTTTACAGCCAGTATTGGGAATACATTGAATTAGCCTTCAAAAAGTATAAAATTTGGGATCTGATAATAGAACAAGACAAAAAAAAGACTTTCCACTCTAAATTAGAGAAACTTTATCAAAATTTCCCGAAACAAGAGTACGATGTGGATGCGCTTGTGAAAGATCTTTATCCAGAGGTCTATAATTAGATTTAAGAAGTAAAATTTTCATTAAATATATTAATACAGTGTTTAAGACCTATTAGTGATCTCTTCAAAACATACATAGTTAGTTCTAATTATCAAAACATTGTTATCATAATTAGAATTGTAAATCAAACAATTAGCAACAATACGTATGCTTACTTTCGATAAATAATAACTTTTGATAACAGGAAACAAAAAAGTTATTACAATCTACCAGCGCATACATGACGATCGTGAATTATCTATACAAAATTATTACTTTTCAAGAATAAAATCACTTTTTCACCATGAATTAACATCATATTTAACACACTGAAAAACAAATAAATAATATTTTATAACACGACACATTTTGTCGCATTAGCATTTTAATTTTGTTTTCAAAAACATCATTTATTTGAATGCTTTACGGTAAATTAAATCATTCGCAGCCGTTCTTCTTCCAGGTCAAGCTGATAGAGCTGATGCCTGATAATTTCTTCATTCACAGAAACATCTTTATTAAGTTCTGAAAGAAACTGTCTTTGGCTTTCAAGCATTTCGATAAAAACAGCTTTGGACTTTTCGTTCATCCAGTCAGCATCATTGGCTTTGTTTTTTTCTTCCCAATGCCTCAGTAACCTTTCTATTCCCGCATCACTATGAAGTTCACTTTCATGTTTATTCTTAAGAAAATGATAAACATGTTGTCTTAATTTTTGTTTGATTTCCTTTCGGGCCAATTCCTCTTTTTCTTCATCTATAAAATCTTCAAAAACTTTTCCATATTTTATAAAATAAGGCAATGTAAGCCCCTGTACCAAAAGGGTAAGCAGTATTACTACAAAGGTGATGAATAGTATAAGATTCCTGTTTGGGAAAGGGTTCCCGTTTTCAAGAGTTAGAGGGATAGCAAGTGCTGCCGCCAGGGATACCACGCCTCTCATTCCCGTCCATCCAAGTAAAATAGGCAACATTAGCCGTCTTCGCAAGGAAGATGCTCTGGGAGTTACAGAAGGACGAAAAATAATTGTGGCAATCATAGCTGCATAGGAGCTTATTATTCTAGCTATAATAAGAATAGCTGTCACTAATACTCCATAATTAATGGCAGTCTTTAAGGCTATTCCTTCAGAACGCAGCCCGCCTACAATCTCAGGAAGCTCCAGTCCGATAATTAAGAAAACAATACCATTCAGAATAAATACAAAGCTTTCCCATACGCTATATCCTCTTATACGGCTGGTACTGTTTAAAAAGATCATTCTTTTAGCAGACATATACAGGCCTCCGCACACAACCGCCAAAACCCCGGAGCAATGAATTTGTTCTGCCACCCAATACATCAGATAAGGCTCAATAAGCGTCAATGCGATATCTGAAGAAGCATCTGTAGGAAGCCGTTTGTGAGCCTGCACAAAAATCCAGGCTAATAATAGACCAATTCCTGCCCCTCCAATCACCATCCATAAAAAATCCAATGAAGCCTCCTGCCATACAAATTGTCCGGTTCCTACTGCAATAAGTGCAAAACGGAAGATAATCAGCGAAGAAGCATCATTCAGCAGGCTTTCTCCTTCTAAAACAGCTGCAGTCGTATTGGGAATTTTCACAAACTTCATAATAGCACCTGTACTTACAGCATCTGGCGGGGATACAATGCCTCCCAACAAGAATCCCAGAGCAATTGTAAATCCCGGAATAAAATAATTGGCAGCAATAGCTACTGAAAACGCAGTAAAAAATACAACTAAGAAAGCAAAACTTCCAATAATACGCCACCATCTCTTCATCTCTTTAAAGGAAATAGTCCAGGCAGCCTCAAATAGTAGTGGTGGCAGGAATATAAAAAAGATAAGGTCAGGATTGATCTTTACAGCAGGCAAGCCGGGTATAAAACTTACAAGAAGTCCAAATACAACCAACAAAATCGGATAAGCGATTTTTAATTTAACAGCCCACATATTTAATAATACTATAGCGGCTATCATGGCTAATAAAAAGGGTAAAACGGTGTGCATTGAAATTGTGTTTTTTAATTTTTATCCATCATCCTCATGATCTATGTGAAGACAACATCTTTTACAAATATACACTCAATCTGTATTTTAGCACTCATTTTTTCAATCTTATCAAAACTTAAATAGAAACTGTACAATAACACCTCAACATCATCCCCGCTCATGAGAAAGATGGTTTACAATGATAGGATTATCTTACAATCGTCAATATATAAACAACTAAAGACTGATCAGACGGACAGACTTTTTATTTTAAGTAATTAATTCAAGAGAGGATGAATAAATATTTTTTTATTCTAAATACGTCAAGTTTTGTCGCTTCCGGTCTATACTTTTGCTCTATAATAAAAGAATATGGAAAAAGTAACATTAGAAAGAATTCAGAAGCTTCACCCATTGGTAAGAGATGAAGTAAAACAGATTATTAAAGAATGTGATAAGGCGCTTACAGGCAGAGCCAAAATAAGAATCACACAGGGATTGAGGTCTTTCGAAGAGCAGGAAAAGCTGTATGCTATCGGAAGAATTACATCCGGAAAAAAGGTAACGAATGCCAAGGCAGGCCAAAGTATTCACAATTATGGTCTTGCGGTAGACATGTGCCTTATAATTGATGGAAAAACGGCGAGTTGGGATACCGCAAAAGACTGGGATAACGACAAGGTGGCAGATTGGTATGAATGTGTAAAAATCTTTGCTAAACACGGCTGGGATTGGGGTGGAAACTGGAAAACATTTAAAGATCTTTCCCACTTTGAAAAAAAGACAATTCCTTCGAAAAAAGGACCTGTAAAAACAAGTTGGAGAACACTTTTAAAAAAGTCTAGAGATCAACAAAATTATGTTATTTTTTAGTCTTTTTTCTTTGAAATTAATTTAAACACGTCAAGTTCTGTCGCTTCCCCGCCCTACCTTTGTTTTACAAGAAAGCCACTAAAAGCAACAAGGTCTGAGCATGAAATCCAAACATTTTTTCTGACTAAAATCATTGATTTCATAAGATCTTGTTACAATGTATTCTTAAAAAAGCAATTAACAAAATAATATGAAAAAGACAACCATTCTTTCTTTGGACGGAGGCGGAATAAGAGGGATTATTACCTGTATTATTCTGCGCTACATAGAAGAACAGCTCCAGTATTATGATAAACCAAGTGCTAAGCTTGGGGATTATTTTGATCTGGTGGCCGGCAGCAGCACAGGAGGACTGATTGCTTCTATTATTCTATGTCCCGATGAAGTTCGTAAAGCAAAATATTCTATCCAAAAAGGGTTGGAATTGTATGCTGAAAAGGGCGGTGATATTTTCCAGGTTTCCTTTTGGGAAAAGCTGGTTAATCCATTTGGATTATTGAATGAAAGAATTTCTCAGGAAGCTCTTGAAAAAAACTTAAATGACTTTTTTGGAAATTTAGAATTAAAGGAATTAATAAAACCATGTTTAATAACAAGTTATGATATAGAGAACAGAAGAGCGAAACTTTTCAATTCATGTGAAGCTCATCTCAGTACAGATAATTTTTATGTAAAAGATGTTTGCAGAGCAACTTCTGCAGCACCTACCTATTTCAGCCCGGTACAGATCAAATCAATGTATGGCCAAATCTTCAGCCTGATTGACGGCGGAATGTTTGCCAATAATCCTGCTCTTTGCGCTTATGCAGAGGCCAGAAAAATTCCTTTTGCAGAAGTTTTGAAAAATCATCAGAAAGCCAATCATCCCGGAGTAAATGATATGATTCTTATTTCGATCGGAACGGGAATTGAAGCCAGACCTTATCCTTTTAAAAGACTTGAAAAGGCTGGGAAAATTGGCTGGGTAGGACCAATTATTGATATTTTAATGTCTGCCAATGCAGAAACTGTAGACTATCAGCTTTCTCAAATGTTTCAGACATTAGGTTTGAGAAACCAGAAAAACTATTACCGTCTGAATCCTTCATTGAAAAATGCTTCTCCAGCCATGGATAATGTAAGACGGTCTAATATTGAAAACCTGATACAAGCCGGCTTAAGCTACATTGATGATAACCGGGAAGTTCTAAATCAGATTGTCCAAAAGCTTATCAAAAACAAAATATAAGCTTAAAAGCTTATATCACCCTTAAATAAGCTTTCAAGCTTATATTAAAATTCTTACTGAATGCAAACACTTGATCGTATCAATTTATAATATTCATAAAAAATGAAATAAAAATGAAAATAAATTATAACACGACAAGTTTTGACGCTTAAGTGAACGATCTTTGAATCAACAAAATAACCAAGAAAACCAAAGCTAAATAAGCTTATTTCAAACTTACATTATCCCTATTATTTTTTAATAATAACCTTCAGTTCATCAAATACTGAACAGGATATCTATTGCCCAATACTGAATATTAGTCTGCTAGCACTACTATATATTATTAACCAATTAATAACCTTAACAATTTTAGAATTATGGCAAATTTAGTACAAGAATTAAACAGTTTAGATTTCAGTGTTTACATCGGAGGGCCTATGCAGGCAGCAATCAAGGCTCAGCATGATGCATCCATGTCACAAGTAAATTTTATTAAAGAAGTCGGCTTTGAAGAAGGAGCACCGGAAGGAGGAGCCAAAAAGCTTAAGTATGTGGATTTTATCTATACAAAGTCAGTTCCCAGCACTGCTGAAAACAATGAAAGTGTAGTAAAATCAGAAGTAAAATTAAGTGTTCCATTGCTGTGTATGCTGTCAATTCCGTCTTTAAGAATTGATGAAATGACTATTGATTTTAACGCCAAACTTAATTCTGTGGAAACCCAGAGTATTGCTAGTGAATTCCAGGGAAGTGCTTCTCTCAGCGCTAAGTTCTGGAAAGTTAAATTCAATGCATCAGCTTCTTATAAGAAAACCAACTCAAGTACCTCAACTACAGAGAAAACATATACATTGGGGGTACATGTAAAAGCTGTAAATGACGAACTCCCTGCAGGACTTTCAAAAATCATGGATATGTTAGAAGATGCTATTGTTGCTTCCGCAGCACCGGCAACTACTACTCCTTAATTATTTTCAGGATGGCTGCTCAGGCAGTCATCCTTTCAAAAAAATCTTTATCCATTAAAAAAAAATTATCATGCCAAAATTGAATGAATATTTAGGAGGTATTGTCTCTGAAATTACCGCAGCGAGAAAAATGACGGACTTACAGACTGTACAAATCGCAAAAGAATATGCTAAAGATGATTTATTGAAGCATTTTTCCATTCCAAGAATGAAAGTGGGGACCGTAGACCTTACTATTCCTTTTGCTACAGCAGGAAGCTCCCCTATCATGCTTTTCAGAGATTTTTCTTATGAAGAAATCATCAAAGTAGCCTCAACAGATTATAATCCTTCTGACACAAAAAATGATCAGAACTTAAGAAATTTTCTGGCCAATCAAGAACTTGGTTATAATGACTATATAACGAAGATCAAGGCTGAAAACAAACCTACTCTCACCGATTCTCAAATACAGTATTTTGAACCTATTTCAAAATATACAGTAGAATACTGTCGTTCCTTACCCAATTTTACATGGAAGAATACAGATCCCCAGTTTTTACAACAAAGTCTTTTCAACAGAATCGTTTTGGAGGCCAGAAGAGTGATTGAAAAGATAGACAACCGGGAGATTATTGTAGAGGCAAGCAAATTGATGCAGCTGGATGCCAAATGCCTGATTTTTGCTAAAATGAGTGTGAGTGAAGCAGGAATGGAGTGGTCAAGATATGAAGATATCAATGGAAATATTATAGAAACACTTATCCCTGAATAATAGATGAAAAAGTCACAGTTTATTTTAGTTTCCCAGTTAAAGGATCAGCTGCTGGAATTTCCAGGTATTGTTTCTTCGCTGGAGAAAAAAGATCCTTTTTTTGTTGAGAAAATGCTTTTATGGCTGAAGTCTGTAGAGGATATTCTTTCTACGAACACCATTAGTGAAGTTTCGGAAATAGCAGGTTTCAGAAGTAAGATCCTGGCAGGTAAAATCAGTGATGAAAGAACCTTTAATGCAAAAAAAAATCAGCTTAAGGTTACCGCAAATCTTCTTCACGATGCACAAAACTGTGTGCTTAATGTGTTATTACCTCATGAAACAAAAATGAATGAATGCAGAGATATCACCAAGCAAATACTGGCTTTAGCAGCACAAACAGCAAATCCGCTTTATACTTCAGAAATAACATTTGAAGATTTTGTACAGAAAGTCTGGTCACATATCCTTTCTGATCATGATTTAAAATTAGGAGGCATCAAACTCAAATCAATGCTTTCTGAAATGGACATCATTATGCTCATTGCTGATGAAATAGATATTAACGATTTTTCTTAAACTAAAATAACTCAAAATTCTTTTGAGTTATTTTTTTAATACGTCAAGTTTTGACGCCTCACTCGATTACTTTTGAAATATAAACAAGAACACAAAAACAATTAATAAAAAACTTTAAAAAGCCTTTGAATTCAACATTGATCTATGCTGAACAGTCCGGAATATGTTCAAAAATTAACCAACACCAAATCACAATACAAAACATGGAAACATCCAATCACAACACAGATATACTCTTCGATGAAGATCTCTACACCGTGGAATGGAGTGACATCGAAAATGCTGAGATGGATTATGAAAACTATCTCAATGACATTGAAAATTTCTTCAGGCAGGATTTTGAAGAAGACATCCTTGAAGAAGACGCCTTTTAAATAAAAATAGGACAAGTTCTGATGCTGTCTGCCATTTCTTTTGAAATCTCTAATACCACAGCAGTCTCATTAACATTCTCAACACCTTTGAACCACCATTCACAAAATGCTGGACAGCCAGAACGACGTCTGAAAACATAATATAATAGTGGAAATTCGATCTGTGACCACTAAAAACAAGATCTAAGATTCCGAAGCAATCTCATAAAGCTTCACAATCTTATTCAATCACTTCCTATATATGAAAAAGTCCTATTTCAAAAAGAAGGAGATTAGAATATTTTGTTCAACATTCCATAAGCCACAGCATTTCTGTGGCTTATTATTTTTTTACAGACTTCTTCACAAAAAAATAAAACACGACACGTTTTGTCGCATTAAGCCCATATATTTGTGGTACAAAATTTTACCATGAAGAAAGATTTTTATCTGACAAGATATGCCTTAATTATTAAAAGATTGGAAAGTTCACCGGCTACCTATTCCCAGCTGGAAGATTATCTTTTAAATTCTTTTGAATTCCAGGATGCCGGGATCAAAAGCTATTCCATCCGTACCTTGCAGAGAGATATCCGTGAGATATCTGATCTTTTTAATCTTTCTATCCACAATAAGAAAAAAGGTGACAACCGATATTATATTGAGAGCCGCCCGATCATGGAAGTAGATGAATACAATCAAAAACTGTTGGAATCTTTTCAGGTAAGCAACGCCCTGAACCTTCATCCTGATTTTTCAGATTTCATTTTCTTTGAAAGCCGTAAACCAACCGGTGTAGAACATTTTTATGATCTATTCTTTGCTATTCGTAATAAAAGAGTGGTAACCTTTGAACATTACAATTATAAAAACAAACTGATGACCTCCCGAAAGGTTCATCCTTTAGCATTAAAAGAGTCTAAAGACAGATGGTATCTTATTGCCATTGATACCAAAGACAAGCTTTTAAAATCATTTGGATTAGATAGAATCAACTATCTTGATGTAGCCAAAAATCAATTTAGAGAAAAATACAAATATAATTTCAGAGAGCATTTTAAAAATGCATTTGGGGTGATGAATCTCGCAGAACAAAAGCCACAAAATATTGTATTAAAATGCAGCCGCCATCAGGGTGAATACATAAGGAGTTTTCCTCTTCATCAATCGCAGAAAGAAACCAAAGAAACTCCGGAAGAAATCTATTTTGAGTTTTTCCTTCACCCTACTTATGACTTCATGCAGGAGATTTTATCTTATGGAAAAGAGGTAACAGTCTTAGAACCTAAAGCTTTAGTTGATGACATCCGCAACCATCTTCAGGAATCTCTAAACCGCTATCTTGAAAGTTAAGAGATCATGAATTAATCTCATATTTTTTAGTTATATTTACATAAATATACCCTATTGAGAACGTTATTCATTTGCATCTTTTGTATGATTTCTTCATTTTGCTTATCCCAGCAAAAAGAGGAATTCCGGTTGGTAAAAAACTATTACAACCAGCACAGGGGTATGCTGAATAATGAATTCAAGAAAAAGTTTAATGCAGAACCTGATTTTCTAAAAAAAGACGCTATCAAAGGAGATTTTCTCTTTTTTATGAAAAAAATGGACAGTATAGAAAACAATGCCTTAATTGGTGCGCTGCTGAAAGTAAGAAACCTTGAGGATCTTCAAACTTTAAAAACAGCAGGAAACCCATCTCATGATTTTAATGATAAATCAGCAAATGTAGAAAAGATTGCAGACTATCCTGGCGGGATCAATACCCTACGGCAAGAAGTGGCAGATCTTCTGTATGCAGATGGCGTTAATTCTGAATCCAAAACAGTAAAAACAGATGTTGTCTTTATTGTGGAAAAAGATGGAAGCATCAGCAATGTTCATGCACAAGGAGATAATTTCACCTTCAATAGACAGGCTGAAATTGCTCTCTACTCAATTTCTGAAAAATTTTCGCCTGCAATAGTCAAGGGTGATCCGGCGAGATTCCGTTTCAGGATTCCTTTAACTTTAACGATGGTAGAATAGATGTTTACTGACGAATATTATATGAAAATGGCCCTGCAGGAAGCAGAGGCTGCCTTAGAACAGGATGAAGTTCCGATTGGATGTGTGATTGTTTCCAACAACCGTGTTATTGCCAGAGCACATAACCTCACAGAAACCTTAAACGATGTTACTGCCCATGCAGAAATGCAGGCTATAACAGCTGCAGCTAATTTCCTGGGTGGTAAATATTTAAAAGACTGTACACTCTATGTGACGATGGAACCTTGTGTAATGTGTTCAGGAGCCTTATCATGGTCGCAGATTACCAAAGTAGTGATTGGTGCAAGGGATGAACAGAGAGGTTTTATCAATAAACATCTTTCTCTGCACCCCAAAACAGAAGTGATTACAGGCATTATGGAAAATGAATGCTCCGCAATTGTTAAAGATTTTTTTAAAAGCAAAAGATAATCATTCTTTTCATCACCACATGTTGAAAATAAGATACAAGTTATCAAATAATTACCTACATTTAGTATTCATTAAAACTAAAAACAACATGAAAAAGTTAACAAGAAAAGAAACAGCGAAAATCAATGGTGGTATTGCACCAGGACAATGTTTTTACATTGATCCTAACACAGGTAAGAGAACACTGGGGTGCCAGGTAGAGCCTATTCCAGACTGTTGTGGTGGATGGATTTATCCACTTCCCGGACATACGTGCCAATCATGTAGTCCAGTAATAGAGCTTTAAAGACCATTAAACTAATTCCATTTATAATAAAATTAAACAACATGAAAAAATTATCAAGAAAAGAAACAGCTAAAATTAATGGCGGAATCCGCCCTGATCAATGTTTTTATATTGACAGCAATGGTGTAAGAAAAATCGGATGCAGAAATATGCCTTTTTTTAATGAAGATAGTGGCACATGGATCTATCCTTTGATCGAATGTGATGCTTGCGGAGGTGGTCTTTAAGAAATAATCTATTTAACAATAATAAAAAATCAGAGAACATTATGTTCTCTGATTTTGTTTTTATAAGAATGTATTCCAATTAATCTTTAAAGACAGAATACATGGCGAGATCATGATATTCTCCATCTTTTTTGGCATGTTGCTTCAAAAGTGCTTCCTGTTCCATTCCTATTTTTTCCATTATTTTTCCGGAAGCAGGATTGTGAAGAAAATGGGTAGCATAAATTTTATTGAATCCTAATTCTTTAAATCCAAAATCTACAATTGCTTTGGCTGCTTCAGTAACGTATCCTTTGTTCCAGTAAGGAATTCCTATCCAATAACCCAATTCTGCCTTATCATCATCCCTATCATGAAGGCCAATGGCTCCAATAATCTCTTCTTCTTTATTTCTAATTCCAAAGGTAAAGCCGGTCTTATCATCAAAAGCCTCTTGGGACATTTTTATCCAAAGCTGAGCATCATTTTCCGTATAAGGATAAGGAATATTGGAAGTAAGATCAGAATAAATTCTATGTTTAAGAAACTCAACAATAAAAGGAATATCCTTCTCCTCCAATTGGGAGAGAATTAACCTTTCTGTTTCTATTCTTGGAAATTCTTGTAATTCTTTCATTTTGTTCATGGTTATATTTTGATCATAAAGCTGAAGCTCACATCAGCTGTTTTTGGATAATATCTACAAATCTTTTCCAAGGAAATAAAGTCCTTTCAGGGTATGAAGCCGGTCCATTAAGTGAATTTTATTGGTTAATGGCTTATAAACATGAGAAACACCGCCTGTAGCAATCACGAAACAGTCATCATTTACCTCATCATTGATCCTGTCAATAAAACCTTCTACCATTCCTAAAAATCCATATACCATTCCACTTTGCATACAGCTTACCGTATCCAGCCCCAAAACTGTTTTAGGTTTTTTCAATTCAATTTCCGGTAGCTGTGCCGTCTGGCTGATCAAAGAATTCAGGGAAGTAATAATCCCCGGAGCTATAATCACTCCCAGAGACTCCCCGGTTTCAGAAATACAGCTCGCGGTAAGTGCTGTTCCGAAATCCAGCACAATCTTTTTCTTTCCCGGGTAAAGCATATGAGCTGCAACAAGATTTGCAAAAATATCGGTTCCCCTGGATTTAGATTTCGCCTGAACAACAGAGGGCGTACTGCTGTCTACAATGACAGGATTCATCCCATGGATTTTTTTAATGGCAGCACTCATCACTTTGGTAAGCTGAGGTACTACTGATCCTATAATTACTCTCTCTATTTCTTTTGGTTCAACTTTATACGTCTGATAAAGCATCAGCATCTGTACATAAAGTTCGTCTGCCGTCCTATAAGGTTTGGTATTGATTACCCATGAAATATCACAATTATCACCATTAAAAAGGCCGAATCTGATATTACTGTTCCCTACGTTGATTACAATTGAATTCATTTATATTTTAACAGGCTAGGATTTGAAAAAATTTGAGTCCCAAATTTATAAAAAAATAAAAGGAGTACTTACAAATACTCCTTTTATCTCTATGTTGATCTTTTTATTTTACTTCTACAAAGTTATCTGCCATATTCACATCTGCCATTCTCTGGCTGAAATCAATTCCTAATACAGACAACTGGGATTTTGTATAAGGAACAGTAATTGTATACTCTTTCTGAGTCCATGGCCAGTAAGGCATGGTTTTAAACTCACCATAAGCATCTTTTTCTTTCCATGTATGGGTCATATTCAATGGAATCTGATACGTCACAATCTTCTTATCTGTAGTCATTACACTAAAATCAATCGGCATTGGAACCTGACCGTTATTCACAAGGGTAATAGTCGTAGATTTAGCATCATACTTTACATCTTTAATCCCGTAATCGATGGTTTTGATACTGTTGATCCAATAATTGTGAAACCATTTTAAATCCATTCCGGAAACTTTCTGAGCAATGTGAAGGAAATCTCTGTCTGAAGGATGCTTCATGCTCCATTGATCATAATATTGTTTTAATGTTTCTGCAAGATTCTGCTCTCCCATGATATATCCTAACTGTACCAGATACAATTCACCTTTTACATAAGAAGCATAAGTATAAGCAGTTCCATTGTCATGGTGGTCTCCTAACCAAACTGCAGGCTCTTCAATTCCTTTCTTGATAAAGTTTCTGTAAGCATCCAATCTTTCCATAAAAGGATTGGGTAACTGCTCAGGAAACAGCTGGTACATAGTGTACCCTTCCGCATAGCTTGTGAAACCTTCATCCATCCATGGACGCACAGATTCGTTAGTAGCCAGCATCTGCTGATACCATGAGTGAGAACCTTCATGAGCCATTAGTCCCATTAAGTCTTTAATATTTTTAGCCTCACCAAGGATCATCGTACACATCCCGTACTCCATACCACCGTCACCTCCTTGAATAAAGGCATATGTTGGATATACATATTTCCCGAAATGAGAGTTCATGATCTGGAAATATTTGGTAATATAAGGTTGTGCCTCACCCCAAACTTTAGTTTTATCATTTTTCTGATAAACTAAATATACTTTCGGGCCTTCCGGAACATTGAAGCTTTCTACAGAATAATCTCTGTCTGCACTCCATGCAAAGTCAAGGATGTTTTTTGCCGTCCATTTCCAGGTTGCTTTTTTATCTTTTTCTGCTTTAATCTTTGCGGCAGCGTCATATCCTTTTACGTCTGCAGGGTTTTCAAGAATCCCTCCTGCTCCCACTACATAATCTTTATTAATTTTAATAGTAACATCAAAATCTGAGAATGGTGCATGGAATTCTCTCCCCAGGTAATCAAAAGTTGCCCAGCCATCATAGTCATATTCAGCAATTTTAGGGTACCACTGCGTCATGGTCATATCCACTCCTTCTCTGTTGTTTCTTCCACTTCTTCGGATCTGCTGAGGAATTACCGCATCCCAGTCCATGGTAAAAGTAGTGGAGGAATTTGGTTTGATAGGCTCAGCCAGATATACTTTCATAATGGTTTCCTGAACTTCAAATTTCAGATCCTTCCCATTTTGTTTGATCCAGTGAATATTCTGAGCTCCTTCCTGATCTTTTGGAATAGATGATAATGTTGAGATACCATTTTTCTGCAACCTTCCGTCACCATTTTTCCCTTGGGAAGATACCCTCTGATCCATCATGGAATTTGGCTTAAAAGCATTCCAATACAGGTGGAAATAAACGACATTAAGCTCATCCGGTGAGTTATTGGTGTATTCTAAGGTTTGTTTTCCCTGATAGGTAAATTTTTCAGCATTAACATCAATATCCATCTTGTACTTCGCAGCCTGCTGATAATAAGCTCCTTGCTGAGCATGAAATTGTGAAATGATAAACGCAAAAATGATTGCAGCCGATTTTCTCATTTAAAATTTTATTTTTTCTAAAGGTAGGCAAATTAAACAAAACCCTCAAACGTGGAGTTATAACGGGTTTTCTTCTGTTTTAGATGATATTCTGTTTGTTTTGTTAAATAAATAATATGATTATTTTGCAACCACAGATTTTCATTGATGATTAAGGGTAATATTCACTATTGAGCTTTCAATAGTTTCTTAATTAAAGTAATCTGCCCCAGATGATAATAAGCATGCTCAATCATCCCATCCATATTTCTCTGATATGTCCCGTACTTTTCATCCACAAATACTGCATCAAGTTTTGAATCCGGCATCTTTTCTAATAGTTCAGCAAATTTTTCAGAATCCATCCAGAGTTTACTTAACAGCTTTTCCCATTGTTCCTGAGATTCTATAGGTGTAAGATCAAAACTGTATTGGTCCTTTATGTCCAAACTTCCTCCTTCAAAAACCTTTACAAGTCCAGCAATATAATAATCAATATGAAAAGTAAGCATGGCAATGGTATTTAAAGAACCTACTTTAGTTACCGCTTGCTCCCAGGTGACATCCGAAAGCTGATCTTTAAAATTGGTATTGGCAATCCAGAGACCATCAAGCAAAACTTCTCTGAATCTTTTGGCTAATTGTAATGTGGAGCTCATAATCAATATGTTTTTCTAAAGATAAGTAATTAAAATATTGATTTTTAAACTCTCAAAGATTTTGCAGATGTCGCAGTGCTTTGTCAAGGTTTAAAACCTTGACAAGGCTCATAATCACTATATTTTAAAACAAAAAAGCCTCAGATGTACAAAACAATACCTGAGGCTTATATTATAATAGGAAATTACAATTATTTCTTAGTAGAAACTTCTTTCTTTCCACTTTTTAGGATTTTTTCAAGAATTCTTAAAGTAATCAGATAGGTTGGCTTTACTCCTGTAAGTCCTAAACCTCCTGAAGATAATGTACTTCCTGTTTCCAACGGATTATCCGAAGCATAATACGCATAGCAAACAAACAGATCCGGTGAGATATGGTGTCTGATTTTAGATGCTACCTGAATCGCTTTCTGATAATGTGCTCCTTCCATTTCAAGACCAATGGCTTTCCATGAAGTATTCATAAAATAAGATAAAATATCCTTATTTTGAAGAGAAGTTCCAAGAACAGTAATCATTGGGCCTTCAAAAGCCTTAAGCTCATCATCTTTAAAATCATCAAGTTTCAATGCATTTTCAAAAGGATAATTATCCGCAGTTCCTTCAAAAATGTGAGAAGTTGGAATCATAATATCTCCTTTTTCTCCGGTAAGAATACCTGCTTTCCCCATAATGGAAACAGATTTTACATGCATCATGTATACTTCCCCTTTATGTTCATAAGGTTTCAGTAATTCATCCATCACCTCAAAAGCCTGTTCACCGAATGCGTAGTCAAATACCATTACCACATCATCTCCCCCAAACTTACAGTCAGCAAACGGGGTATTCTTCAGGTTCATCTTACTCAGATCAATAATCTGAACATCAATATTACTTCCACTTTTATCGGCAATATGGATCATTCCTTCATCTAAAGCATATTTTAATACCTTGTCACGAAGATCTTTTTTATTGGAGATCTCTTCGTACAATTTGTAATCTACCTCATTATTATGCTTCTTTTTAAGGGCATCATTTGCATACAGCATATTTTTCACAGAGTGCATGTTCGCTGATATGATATGCAATGGACGGGTATGAAGATTGTTTTCAAATAAAACCTCTTTCACTTTATTGGCCCATTTCTCACCAAAATAGTGATGTCCTACTCTTTCTTTTAATATAGCACTGAAATGAATTTCTCTTTCTCTTGCTCCTTTTGCATCCTCAAGACTTACTTTTCCTAGGTTATAGATGATTTTAAATAAACGGTCAGGATTATTATCATCTCCAAAAGTATTGTAAGCTCTTAATGTTTCATCAAAAGATCTTCCAATTAAAGAAGAAAGATGGATCAAAGCCACTTCTTTTTCTCTTCTGCTGAATTTCTTTTCACCTTTCACCACCTCTTCAATAATTTTGAAGGCACGGGTTGGTTTCCAGTTTTCATCCTGAATGAATGCCAGATTACGGATTTTATCTGCTTCTATAAATAGGAAGGTAAGGTGGGTAAGAATGTCATAAATTTCGGAACGGCCCAAAAGAACCTCGATATTCATCTGGTGTTCGTCTATTCTATAACAGTTTCTTCTTCTTTTCTTTGGAACAATAGGTTCGAAACTTCCTTTATCAAACCCTTCATCAGATGTAAGATGAATAAAAGCACATTCCTCAATCCCTTCCGGAAGCCTGTCTAAAACATACATCAAACCGTCCAACTCCAATTTGCTTGGAATATTCATGGTTCCATAAATTTCCGGATTGATGGTCTTCAACAAACTTCTGATACTTTCTCCTGAAACACCCCCTGGCTTGAAAAATCCTCTATAAAATAAATGTCTCATAGAGATGTATAATCTTTCAATAGCCTCTGTTGTTTCTCTTGCTCTAGAATTTGTCATAAAATAAATTTCACACAAATATACAAAATCTTTGCCCATTTTATTTTAACTCTCTTTTAATAAGTAGCTTAAATTCGCATAGAATTGTAGAATGTATCATGTAAAATGTATTTATGTTTATCCCATCTTTGAAAAACACGCATAAATATTACATTTTAATCCTGACAGCAACCAACACCCCCACTCATAACACACCAAACAATTGTTTAATTTATATAAATTTCAAATCCACCCCTAAAAATTTTAGGGGTCAAATCATTTTCGATTCATTTTTTTTGTAAATTTGCCCTATCAAAATTCACCCAAATATGTCAACCTTAAGATTCAAAGCATTAGAAACCCTTCCATTTAAGGATTTCAGAAAAGACAACTCTGTTGAAATCCCTGCGAAATTATCGGAACTATTCTGTAAAAATGTTTTCTCAGAAGAAACAATGAGAGAATATTTAACCAAAGAAGCATTCAGCTCTATTATGGATGCTATTAAAAAAGGAACAAAAATCCAGAGACATATCGCAGATCAGGTAGCGGTAGCCATGAAGGATTGGGCAATGAGCAAGGGAGTAACACACTACACTCACTGGTTTCAGCCTTTGACAGGTACTACTGCTGAAAAGCATGATTCATTCTTTACGCCTATTGAAGGAGGCAGAGCAATTGAAAGATTCAGTGGAAACATGCTTATCCAACAGGAACCGGATGCTTCTTCTTTCCCGAATGGAGGAATCAGGAACACTTTCGAGGCCAGAGGTTATACTGCTTGGGACCCTACATCTCCTGCATTTATTATGGGAACCACATTATGTATTCCTTCCATCTTTATTTCCTATACCGGAGAAACGTTGGATTACAAAGCACCTTTATTAAGAGCTTTGAATGCTGTGGATGAAGCTGCAACCAATGTAATGCAGTATTTTGATAAAAATGTAACAAAGGTAACTCCTACTTTAGGTTGGGAACAAGAATATTTCCTGGTTGATTCTGCATTATACCAATCTCGCCCGGATCTTGTATTAACAGGTAAGACATTATTAGGACATTCTCCAGCAAAAGGACAGCAATTAGATGACCACTACTTCGGTTCTATCCCTACAAGGGTAATGAACTTTATGAAAGAATTGGAAATCGAGTGTATGAAGTTGGGAATCCCTGCAACAACAAGACATAACGAAGTAGCTCCAAATCAATTTGAGCTGGCTCCAATGTTTGAAGAAGTAAACGTTGCTGTAGACCACAACTCTTTGTTGATGGATATTATGGCAAGAGTAGCTCACAAGCACCACTTCCACATCTTATTCCATGAAAAACCATTCGCTGGTGTAAACGGAAGCGGAAAGCACAACAACTGGTCTTTAGCTACCGATACAGGAGAAAACCTTTTAAGCCCAGGAAAAAACCCTAAGAAAAACCTTCAGTTCTTAACATTCTTCGTGAACACGATTAAAGCAGTTCATGAATATGCTGACCTTTTAAGAGCAAGTATCGCTTCTGCAAGCAATGACCACAGATTGGGTGCCAACGAAGCTCCACCAGCAATTATCTCTGTATTCATCGGAAGTCAGTTATTCAGCGTATTAGAGGAACTGGAAAAGGTAACCAACGGGAAATTATCTCCGGAAGAAAAAACAGAATTAAAATTAAATGTAGTTGGGAAAATTCCTGAAATCCTATTAGATAATACGGATAGAAACAGAACTTCTCCATTTGCATTTACAGGAAATAAATTTGAGATCAGAGCTGTAGGATCATCTGCAAACTGTGCAGAATCTATGACAGTAATGAATACCATTGCTGCAAAACAGTTGCGTGATTTCAAAAAAGAAGTTGATGCTTTAATCGAAACAGGCCTAAAGAAAGATGAAGCTATTTTCAATGTATTAAGAGAATACATCAAGCAGTGTAAAAACATTATGTTTGAAGGCGACGGATATTCTGATGACTGGGCTAAAGAAGCTAAGAAAAGAGGATTAAACAACCTTAAAACCACTCCGGAGGCTCTTAAACAGGAAATGGATAAGAAATTCCTTGATCTTTATGAAGAAATGGGAATCTTTAATCACAGAGAAGTTGAAGCAAGAAATGAGATCAAACTAGAAAAATATTCTACTGTTATTGATATTGAAGCGAGAGTATTAAGTGATATCGCAAGAAATCACATTATTCCTTCAGCTTTAAATTATCAGAACAGATTAATTGAGAACGTTAAAGGCCTTAAGGATATCTTTGGAGATAAAGAATTTAAGCCGTTAGCAAAAGAACAGATGAGCTTAATCACCAGCATTTCTGAAAACGTTTCAAAAATCAAGCTGGGTGTTGAAGATCTTATCAAAGCCAGAGAAGCGGCAAAAAGCATATCAGACAGCCAAAAGCAGGCAGAAGCATACTGCAACAAAGTAAAACCTTTATTTGACGGAATCAGAGAAGCCTCTGACAACCTTGAAATGATGGTAGATGACGAGCTTTGGCCGATGACCAAATACAGAGAGATGTTGTTTACAAAATAACTCTGTAAAGTTCCATATTAGTTTAAATTCCTCAGTTTTTCTGAGGAATTTTTTTTGATCATGCCTTTAAGTATAATATATATAGGCTTTGTTAAAATTATTTCGATTCTTAATAAAAGATTTTTTTCAATTCTAATTTTACCCGTTAAGAGACTTAATATGATCTGCAACAAAACAAACACATCTATAAAGCCCATCAACAATAGGTTTTTAAAGAATTCATTTTGTTTTTTTAACATACCTGAAAATTAGAGTTTTAAATTACAAAACGTGATTTATAGAAGAATATCGACGAATTTTGTTAAAGAATCTTAATAAAAAAAACCGCAGGTTTGCCAAAAATGGGCAGTTGCGGTTTATTTTTCTTTAACATATGTAAATAATATGTTAAATAGTGTTAAAATGAGATCCTGACAATTATCATATCAGGGGTCTTTTACTCGGAATCTCTACTTTTGTAATGCTTTTGAAAATAAATATTCCATTTTAACACGGTTAATCAAATATATATGAAGAAAAGAGTTTTGTTTTATTTAGTTGCTTTAGTTACTACAGTATCATTGCAATCGTGTGCTACCAATTATGTGGTTTCAAAACCAGCAACTTACACTAAAGAATACAAAACAGATGCCAAACTAGCTTCTATTGACAACAAAAAAATGGAGCAGGATAAGCAGAAATTGATCGACTCTTTCCTTGCTGAAAAGGCTGCATCTATAGCAAACGCTAAAAAAGCTGTTAAGAATTCTGAGATTGCAACAGCAATCAAACATAATAAAACCATTGATGGTATCCTTGAAGAAGCTGAAACATACCTTGGAACTCCTTACAGATACGGAGGAACTACAAGAAGAGGTATTGATTGTTCAGCTTTTGTTCTTTCTGTATTCGGAGCTGCAGCAGGTCTTACTTTACCAAGAGTAGCGGCTTCTCAGGCTCAGGAGGGTGAAAGAGTTGAAAAAGGAGAATTACAGAAAGGAGACCTAATCTTCTTTTCTCATGGAAGAAGAATCTCTCACGTAGGTATTGTAGAAAGTGTTACTGAAGAAGGTGAGATCAAGTTTATCCACGCAGCAACATCTAAAGGAGTAATGGTTTCTTCACTGAATGATTCTTATTGGGGACCTAAGTTCAGATTCGCAAAAAGAGTAATCAATGCAGAAGGGGAAGCTTACAACAACCTAGCTTCTACTACTCAAGCTACACCAGCAAATTTTTAATTTTATAAATAATTGATTTAAATAATGAAGCCATCAGAAATTCTGATGGCTTTTTTATGGGATATACTTTCTATTAAGTTTTGGCTAAAGCCAATAGAACATGTTTTATATAAAAAAGCGGGCTAAAGACTACTTCTATTGAATTAATAATTAACGTTTAATATATCTTCTGATTAAAAAGGATTTCAGAAATATCAGCTGCAAGCATCAACCTTCATAGCCTAGCTATTCCTGTCTATTTCTATGTCGAACTTATACAATAGCCCATAGACTTCTGAAAGCGAAAATTTGGCCTTTTTAAGCCTGTTTAAAGCAGGATCTATTGAATAGCTAACGGAAGTTCTCAAATCTGCCTTTTCAAGATTGGTATTATCAAAAACAGCTCCTGATAAATCACAATTATTAAAGACCGCATTAGACAGATCACATTCTGTAAAATCTACTTCGATCAGTTTAGAATTTTTGAAGATGGTTTTCTTTATAGAGGTCCGGTAGAAAACAGAATTATTGAGTACACATCCATCAAATTTAAAAGATAAACCAAAAGCATTACAATCACTAAACTGAAGCCCAAGCATTTTACATTCAAAGAAAGAAACATCCCGAAAAGCAGCTGAGGTAAGCTTTGTCATACTGAGGTTACATCCAATAAATTCACAATCGGTAAAGCTATATCCGGATAGATTTCCATATTCAAAACTACAGTTCTCAAAAGTACAGTTTTCATACTCTCCTTTTTCTAATGGAAATTGTACACAATCCGTATTCTTAAAATTTTGATCTAATATATAAGCCTCTTTCATACAATGTGTCGATTTATAAGTACAACAATAGAGTCCGCCCATTTTTGCAGAGTTAAAAGTAAACTAAATCGGCTGGAAAAGAGCTATACTAAGCTGTTTTTATCAGAATAATTAAGTTTAAAGAAGATAAAAGTCATCATAGAGAATGCCAGTAAAGAACTTCCTCCATAACTGAAATACGGAAGTGGGATACCTACTGTCGGGAAAAGCCCCATAACCATCCCTAGATTGATGGAAAAGTGCATCAAAAGGATGGAAGCAAAACAATAACCAAATACTCGGTTAAAAGTAGATTTCTGTCGTTCTGCCAGATAATAGATTCTCCCAATATAAACCATGTAACATAAGATAAGAATAGCACTCCCCAAGAAGCCCCATTCTTCACCTACCGTACAGAAAATATAATCAGTTTCTTGCTCCGGAACAAATTTTCCCTGGGTAACAGATCCTTCACGGTATCCTTTTCCTAAAAGACCACCGGATCCGATTGCTGTTTTAGAATATAATAAGTTGTACCCCGAAGTATCCCTAAATGCCTTTTCACCCTTATAAAGAACTTCAATTCTTTCTCTCTGGTGCTTAGGCAGTTTTTCTAAAATATAAGGAGAACCAAATGCTAGCCCACACAGTAACAAGATAGATCCAGCAATTCCGGAAATAGAAATTACATCCCAGGACATTCTATGGTAATTCATTGCAATCAAAACACCTGCGATGATTAAAATAGCAGCAGCTACATATATTGGTGGGATTGCAAGTGCTATAAGAAAAACCCCTGCAAAAATAAAGCCTACACCAAATAACCAACCACTTAATCCTTCTCTGTATAAAGCTATAAAAAAAGCAATGAATACAAGCATAGATCCTACATCAGGGATAGCCAATACAACTACAGCCGGAATACCAATAATGCCTAAAGCAGTAAATAAAGATTTTCTATTCTTAAGATTAAAATCAGGTCCTGAAACATAGTTGGCAAGCATTAAAGCAGTACCGATTTTAGCAAATTCTACAGGCTGCATGGTAAAGCTCCCGAACTTATACCAGTTTTTCTGTCCCAGAATTTCCTTTCCAAATGGAAAAAGACCTATCAGCAGAAGTACGCCGCCTATATAAATAATACCTGCCATATTTTCGAAAAACTTACTTCTTCCCAAAAATATGATAAGACCCACAAATACAGATATACAGAAAAACATCAACTGCTTTTCTCCTAGCTTCTGGTCTACACTGTAAATATTCGCAATCGCAAAGATGCAAAGCATGAAATACAGTCCTAGACCCAGTTTATCTATTCCTTCTGTCCATTTCATTGCTTAACAGGTTTTTTAGCAGCGTTAGTATTTTTCTTGTCCTCTTCTATTTTTTTTTGGAGCTTAGCTTTTTGCTGTTTAACGAGTTCCAAGCTATCCTTTATTCTTTTCTGTTTAATTGAATCGGGTTTAGGATCTTTATAAAGCCCTTTACGTTTTAAATCTGCAATCCATTGCCTTTTATATTCTGGCATGAAACTCGAGGTAATCATTTTTTTATACAGATTTTCTCTTTTCAAATCACCGGTAATATATTTTTCTGCAATTACTGTACAAGCAGGGCCAGCCCATGTTGCTCCAAATCCGGCATGTTCCATAACGGCAACCACAACAATTTTAGGTTTATCCGCTGGGGCTATCAGTACAAAAATAGAGTTATCTTTTCCTTGCGGAACCTGTGCCGTACCTGTTTTAGCCAATTGTGTAAAATCATTGGATTTCAATCCTCTTGCCGTCCCTCTCAAAACTACAGCTTCCATACCTTTTAAGACAGGTTCAAAGTGTTTTGGATCTACTAAAGTCTGATGTTTAACTTTAAATCTTGGATCGGGATTGGGCTTGCCATCAATTGCTTTTACGATATGAGGTGTATAATACCATCCTTTGTTTGCAATAGCAGCTACATAATTCGCTAACTGAATAGGAGTTACCAAGACATCTCCCTGCCCCATTCCATTATAGATCGCTCCGGTTGACATCTCATCCCAATTTTTAAAATCAGTTCGCTGAGAGCCACTAGCTTTCATAATTGCTTTAAATCTTTTCTCGTAAAAATCACCGGAAGGGATTCTCCCTTTTGCTCCTACCGCAAAGTCATTATTTAAAAACTCTCCCACTCCAAAGCTGCTCATGATCTTTTTCCATTCATCAACACCTTTTGAAGGATTTCCGGGATATTTTTTAATGATTGCAATAAATGCATAAGTAAAGAAACAGTTACTGGAAACCTGGATAGAAGGAATAAGCGGATCAGCTCCACCATGCCCTTTAATCCTTTTTCCTTTATAAAAGAAACCTCCTCCACAAGGGAAAATAGTTTTATCAGTCATCACTCCCATCTGCATGGCAGCAAGGGCTGTTAGCAATTTAAAGGTTGAACCTGGAGGATATCCTGCCTGCAAAGAACGGTCAAAAGTTGGCTTATTTTCATAAAGAGTATCTTTTGACAGCGCATATAGATTTTTAGATTTATAAGGTCCGGTAAAAAGATTCGGATCAATATCGGGTCCAGTAGCCGCTACTAATACTTCTCCATTATTGGGATCTATAGCTACCACTGCACCATGCTTGTTAACAAGCATTTCTTCGGCCGTTCTCTGAAGATCGTAATCTATCGTTAGAGTAATGTCTTTACCCGTAATAACATCTTTATCCAAAGAGCCATTTTTATAGGACCCAATATTTCGGAGCCTGATATCTTTTTGGATATACTTCATTCCTTTTACTCCACGAAGTTCCTTTTCATAAGACTTTTCAACTCCTGTTTTCCCAATAAAGTCTCCCGGTAAATAATAAATAGAGTCTTTTTTAATTTCTCTTTCATTTACTTCACTAGTATATCCTAGAAGGTTTCCTGAAGTAGAAACTTCATATTGACGCTGAGGTCTCTGAACAATATTAAAGGCTGGATATTTAAAAATAATCTCCTGCACTCTCGCAATATCTTCTCTACTGAGGTCCTTTAGAAAGGTCATAGGAGTCAGCTTAGAATAATATTTTTCCTTTTTGATAACATTGATCTTGTTGATAAAATCCGTTTTACTGATCTTCATTAGACTACAAAAGCCTAATGTATCAAAATCCGGTTTCATTAAACCTTGAGTAAAGGAAATTTCATAAGCAGGCTGGTTTCCTACCATGATCTTTCCGTTTCGGTCAAAAATAACCCCGCGTTGAGGTATTACATATTCAATTTTAATGGAAGTATTGGCTGCATTCAGTGCATAACGGTCTGTAAACAATTGCAAATACGCAAGCCTCGCCACAAAAATAAGGGCGATAATAACAAGAATGGAAAAAATTTTTAAATAACGTGTGTTCAAACTTTTTGTTTGATTTTAAATATTAATGCGTAGATAACTATAAATATAAATGAAATTACACTGGTCACCAAAACATTAAATAATATTTCAAAAAACCTACTAAACTTAAAGAACTCAATATATTGTACTAAAAGCTGATGCAGGAAAATACTTGAAAATAAAAACAGCAAAAACTGCGCCCATTGCAGGGACTGGAAAGAGAAAAAGTCTGTAGACGTATCTGTGGACGTCCTGAATATCAAAGTCCTAAAGTAGGCAATCAATGTTGTCGCAAAGGCATTGATCCCCCATGAATAGAGGAAACCATCAATAGACAATCCTATTAGAAAGCTTAAAGCAAGGAACTGGAATTTATTTCTGAAGAAGGGATAGAACATGACAAATACAGGATATAGTACCGGAGTATATTTTCCGAAAATAGTAATCCTGTTCAATACAAAAATCTGTAATGCAACAAGAAATATCATGATTAATATATCGGTAAATAAAGTTCTGCTAATCATTTTCTTTTTTTATTACAGCTTGCATCGTGTCCTGAATCTTCTGCACTTCTGCTTTTTTCAGGTTCTTCACGACATACACTTTATTTAATGCACCCATTTTTTCACTCAGCTCCACAGAAATATCCCAAAAACCGGTTTTATTATCCACTGAATATCCGGCAATTGTTCCAATCGTTACCCCTTTCGGGAAAATTGCTGATTTACCATCTGTAACAACAGTATCTCCTACTTTTAAAGCAACATATTTAGGAATATCTGCAAGGTGCATTACCCTGGAGTTATCTCCATTCCATGTTAAGGTTCCAAAATATCCGGAATTTTTCAGAGCAGCATTAATTCTGATCTTATTGACACTCAACACAGATTGAACCAATGCATAACTGTCTGTAGAATTGATAACAATCCCCGCAATACCTCTTGGCGCCATTACCCCCATTTGAGGGAAGACCCCATCTCTACGGCCACGGTTGATTGTAAAATAGTTATTTCTTCTGTTGATACTGTTGAAAACAATTTCACCATCAACAAAAGTATAGATCTGACCACCTCCAATGGTATCATGTACTCTTTTGAAAACTGGGTTTTTCGCCCCGTCTTTCCCATACAGTTCTGCCATAAGGGCTTTGTTCTGAACCACAAGATCTTCATTGATCTGTTTTAGTTTCAGATAAGAAACTCCCTCATCGATATACCCGGAAATCCATGAATTCAACGCAGCCGTTTGGCCCGCAATCCAGGATCTCTGCATGGCATTTCTAGAGAATATCAGAACCAGAGCAATAATTTGCAGGAATATAAAGAAGACAAAGAGTGTGTTCTTCGAAAATAATCTCAGCAAAAATCCCATTCAGATATATAGTCGTAAAAAGTTAAAATTATTTAATTAAGAAATTGAATTTATCCATATTCTTAAGGGCAATACCAGTTCCTCGAACTACCGCTCTCAACGGATCTTCTGCTACAAATACAGGAAGACCTGTCTTTTTGTGGATTCTGTCCGCAAGACCTCTTAACAATGCACCTCCTCCGGCAAGATAAATACCAGTTTTATAAATATCAGCAGCCAATTCCGGCGGTGTAAGGGAAAGGGTTTCCATTACAGCATCCTCAATTCTGATGATAGATTTGTCTAATGCACGGGCAATTTCTTTATACCCAACCATAATTTCTTTTGGCTTCCCTGTGATAAGGTCTCTACCTTGTACCGGGATATCTTCGATGTCTACATCAAGATCTTCTACTGCAGAACCTACTTCAATTTTAATTCTTTCAGCAGTTCTTTCTCCGATATAAAGATTATGGTGAGTTCTTAAGTAATAAGCAATATCATTGGTAAATACGTCACCTGCAATTTTTACAGATTTATCACATACGATACCTCCCAACGCTACAACAGCAATTTCAGTAGTACCTCCACCTATATCGATGATCATATTCCCTTCGGGCTTCTGTACGTCAATCCCAACTCCTATAGCAGCTGCCATTGGTTCGTAGATTAATCTTACTTCTTTAGCGTTGACTTTCTGAGCAGAATCTCTTACCGCTCTTTTTTCAACTTCAGTAATACCAGAAGGGATACAGATTACAATTCTTAATGCAGGCTGTATGAATTTACCTTTAATTCCAGGAATTTTTTTAATGAATTCCTTAATCATATGTTCAGAAGCGTGAAAATCAGCGATAACTCCATCTTTCAATGGACGAATCGTCTTGATATCCTCGTGAGTTTTCCCTTGCATATGCTTAGCCTGTTCCCCTACAGCAATAGGTTTACCCGTAGATCGTTCAATTGCAACAATTGAAGGTTGATCTATAACAATTTTATTATTGTGAATGATAAGGGTATTAGCTGTTCCCAGGTCTATCGCAATTTCTTGCGTAAACATATCAAATAAACTCATATTTTTCTTCTGATTTTAAGTTTACAAAGATATAAATTAAACACTACTAAAGAAATTTCCCACCAACTTAATTTGGTTAAAATTTTATTAAAATTTATAATTCTTTATTAACTTTCTGTTTAGATAATTACAGAGTTTGATTTCAACTAAAATTAATGGAACTCTAAAAGGTTAAAAAAGTTAAAGAAAGCTAAGAAAAAGAATAGGAAAATCTACTGGATCTGCATTCTCTATCTTTTTAAGCCAGTTCTATAGTTTTTCACGATAATTATCATATACATTATCAGAGGGTGGTTAATTAAAAAAAACGTAAATTTGCAGTTGCTTATGTTACAGTATTCCAACATCCATCGAACATCGAATTTTGCCGTGCTTTCTATAAGCTACGAAAAGGCTGATGTAGAAACGAGAGGAAAGTTTGCATTCTTTGATGAAAACATCAAAAACTTTGTTTCCCGCGTCCATGAGGAAGATCTTGGGGATGCATTTGTAGTTTCCACATGTAACAGGACTGAAATCTACACCACTTCTTCCAATTATCTTTTAGTAGCAGAAGAATATTGCAAAACCATCGGAGTAAACATTACCGATTTTCTTCAGTTTGCCAATATTTTGACTAAAGAAGAAGCTTTGATCCACCTTTTCAGAGTTGCTGCCGGCCTAGAAAGCCAGATTATTGGTGATTTTGAGATTATTGGTCAGATCAAAAAAGCATACAGCCGTTTTAAAAAAGAGAGACAAAATTCTAATCCCTATCTGGAAAGAGCAATCAATGCAGCTATTCAGATTTCTAAAAGGATCAAGAACGAAACCGGAATTTCCAATGGAGCCGCTTCTGTTTCTTATGCAGCTGTTCATTATATCCTCAACAGCCAAAAGAGAATTGCAGAGAAGAACATTCTTCTTCTTGGAGTGGGTGAGATTGGACAAAACACAGTTGAAAACCTGGTAAAACACGTTTATCAACCAAAAATTAAAATCGCTAACAGAACCCAGGAGAAGGCTGAAAAGATTTCTCAAAAATATAATATTCCTCATGTTGACTATTCTGATTTTGACAAGGAATTAAAAGACACCGATATTCTTATCGTGGCTACAGGAGCCAAACATCCCATTATCAACCAATCTCATTTCCCGAACGGAAAAGAAACTTTGGTGATAGACCTCTCCATTCCTCATAATGTTGAAAAAAATGTTACAGAAAATGAAAATGTAACGTTAATTGATGTTGATGAGCTTTCAAAACAGATTCAAGAAACGATTCAGCAAAGGGAAAAAGAAATCCCTAAAGCAGAGAAGATCATCAAGGAACTGATGAAAGATTTTATTGAATGGGAGAAAAAAAGAAAACTAGCACCAAACATTCATCATTTCAAAGCGGTTTTAAAAAACATGGAACGCAATGAAATGCATAACTTTTATAAGAAAAATAAATATATAGACATTACGGACATGGAGCTTTCTGATAAAATGATCCAGAAAATCACCAACCGTTTTGCAAAATATATCATCGATAATCCTTTAAAAGCCGAAGAAATTAGTAAATTAATGCACGAAATATTAGTTGAACAACCAAACAACGAATTCAATGAAAAGCATTAGAATCGGAACAAGAAATTCCGCACTTGCACTTTGGCAGGCTAGGGAGGTTGCGAGGCACCTTCAGAACAACAATTATTTAACGGAGATTGTACCTATCGTTTCTTCTGGCGATAAGAATCTTAATCAACCTTTATATTCATTAGGTATCACCGGGGTTTTCACAAGAGACCTTGATGTTGCATTATTGAATGATGAAATTGATATTGCTGTTCACTCTTTGAAAGATGTCCCTACCCTGTTACCTCAGAATATTGAGATGATAGCCTATTTGGAAAGAGATTATCCACAAGATATTCTGATCAGAAAAGAATCTGCAAAAAACAAAGAACTTCATGAACTGAAGCTTGCCACAAGCAGCTTGAGAAGAAGAGCTTTCTGGTTAAGACATTTCCCGAATACAGAGTTTTCGGATATCCGTGGAAATATCCAGACCCGTCTTCAAAAACTTGAAGATGGAGATTTTGATGCCACTATCCTATCTTTAGCCGGGATCAAAAGAATGAAAATGGAAATTGATTATGAAATGCTGCCTGTAATGATTTCTGCTCCATCTCAGGGCGTTATTGCGGTTGCAGGTCATTCCGATAAACCGGAGATCAATGAAATACTGAGACAGATCAACCATCAACCTACACAGACTTGTGTAGAGATTGAAAGAAACTTCTTAAGCACTTTAGAAGGAGGATGTACAGCACCTATCGGAGCCTTTGCTGAAATTATTGAGGATCAAATGCGCTTTACGGCAGCACTTTGCTCTCTTGATGGTAAAAACTGCATTGCTATTGATGAGAACTTCGAATACAATCCGCAAGAAAATTTTGGAGAAAAGTTCGCAAAGGTGGTACTGGAAAACGGTGGAAAAGAATTAATGGCGGAAATCAAAAGCCAGATCTAAGATTTTTATTTCAATTTTAGATTTTTAATTTCTTTTTAATCCTATCCATTTTCTAATCCAACAGACATGAAAATCTTATTTACCAAAAATATAGACCAAGCAACAATATCCAAAGAATTAGGAGAGGATATTTTGGTTGATTGTGTTGAGGTAATTAGGACCAAGCCTATTCTGATCAGTCCATTTGATCTGAAAAACTATTCCCTGATCTTTACCAGCGTGAATGGTGTGGCTTCATTTTTTAAAAACAGATTTAAGCCTAATGAAAATTTCACGGCTAAAAATTACAACAAGATATACTGTGTTGGAGAGAAAACCAAGAAAGCATTAAGAAAACACGGCTTTGGAACATTTAAAGTATTAAGGAATGCAGATGCGCTTTCAAGATTCATTATCGGAAACTGCCAGCATGAACAGTTTCTTCATTTCTGTGGCAATCTTGCCATTAATGTTCTTGACAAGGAGCTTCCTCTTCAAAATATTAAGTATAAAAAGATTACGATCTACAACACCGAGGAAATCTATCCTTTAATTCCTGAAAAATATCATGCCGCAGTATTTTTTAGTCCAAGCGGAGTTCGTAGTTTTGCAAAGCAAAATTCCCTGAAGGAGATGAAGCTGTTTTCTATTGGAGAAACCACGTCTGGGGAATTGAGAAATTACACTCGCGAAAACATTTTCACGTCTGAAGAGAACACTCTAAACTCTATATTTGAGCTGATTAGACAGGAAATTACGAGTAAACTTTAGAATATCTGTTACCTATTTAGATGGTAACACTAGTTAAATAGATTATGATAAAAAACGACCTATATTTAAAAGCACTTCGCGGAGAAACCGTTGAAAGACCTCCTGTCTGGATGATGAGGCAGGCTGGAAGATATCTGCCGGAATTCATTGCCTTAAGAGATCAATATGATTTCTTCACAAGATGTCAGACACCTGAACTAGCTGCTGAGATTACTATGCAGCCTATCCGCAGATTTCCTTTAGACGCAGCGATCCTGTTTTCTGATATTTTGGTAGTTCCACAGGCAATGGGAATCGATTTCAAAATGAAAGAATCCGTTGGTCCTTGGTTAGATACACCAATCAGAACTATGGAACAGGTTCAGAATATCGAAACTCCGGATGTGAATGATACTTTAGGATACGTTTTTGATGCTATTGAATTAACACTTCAGAAATTAGATAATGATATTCCACTGATAGGTTTTGCCGGATCTCCATGGACTATTCTTTGCTACTGTGTAGAAGGAAAAGGGAGTAAGGCTTTTGATATTGCGAAATCTTTCTGCTTCCAACAACCTGAAGCAGCTCATTTATTACTTCAAAAGATCACAGATACTACGATTGCTTATTTAAAGAGAAAAGTGGAAAAGGGTGTTTCTGCGGTACAAATTTTTGACTCTTGGGGTGGAATGCTTTCTCCAACTGATTATCAGGAGTTCTCTTGGCAGTACATCAACCAGATTGTTGAAGCATTAAGCCCTCTTACGCATGTGGTGGTTTTTGGAAAAGGATGCTGGTTTGCATTGGAAGACATGACCATGTCTAAAGCTTCTGCTCTTGGTGTTGACTGGACGATTAAGCCAGAATTCGCAAGAACTTTGACGAACCACACCATGACCTTACAAGGAAACTTTGATCCTGCAAGATTACACTCAACCCCTGAGACCATCAAGAAAATGGTGACTGAAATGATTAACCGTTTCGGAAAAGACAGATATATTGCTAATCTTGGACATGGTATTTTACCAAATGTTCCTGTTGAGAATGCTGAAGCATTCATCAGAGCGGTTGTTGACTGGAAACCAAATTCTGAATTTTAATACAAAATGAATATAACATTCTAAACAATAAGCCTCATAAGTTTTAAACTTATGAGGCTTTTATATCAAAAATAACCTATGGAAAACGAAAAAAAAACCGGATTTGAGGATTTCATGAACTTTGTGAATCAAACCAGTGAAGAGAAAAAACAGGAAATCAATGTTGAGCTATATGACAAAATCTCTATATGCGTAGACCAAGTCATTGAATACAAGAAAAATGGAGATATAGGTCTTTTTATTGAATCATTTAAGAAGCTTAAAGAAATTGCTTTGGAATGCGATAATATAGATGAGATCACTGATATCTTACTGTACGAAAGAATTTATGCCGCTCATTCAAAAGAATACAGCGAATTTTTCTCAGATATCACAATCCCTCAAATGTATGGAAAAAGCAAAAAAGAAAATTTTCAACATATTGAAAACGCCCTATTTGCTCAGCACGGCGGTAAAAAGGAGCAAGCTTTGGTTATCTATATTAAAATAGCGAAAGAACATGGCGAACATCAGCTAAAGATTCTGAATTTTATCGAAAGAAATTATCAACGCTTTTCTCAAAATCAAAAAGTCCTTTTCTGTATGCTGACTGATGAAATATTAAATCATAGCCCACATGCCAAGAGAATCAAAAAATTAATGAATGTAAAAGAATACTCATTAACTTATGGAGACAATGATACTCCTGAAAACATTCAAAATAATAATTACCGAGATAAAAAATGGTGGGAATTCTGGAAATAAAATATAAAAAAACCTCTGAACAATCAGAGGTTAATTTTTATTAAGACAACATTCGCTGTGCTTTCTTCACTCCTTCTACCAAAAGGTCAATTTCTTCAAAAGTATTATAAACAGCAAAACTTGCTCTTACGGTTCCAGCAATATTAAAGAATTCCATAATAGGCTGAGTACAGTGGTGCCCCGTTCTTACAGCAACACCCATTTTATCCAGGATCATCCCTACATCAGAAGAAATCCCTACTCCTTCCAAATTAAAAGAAACAACACCTGTTCTCTTCGCTTTTTCACCATATACTTTAAGTCCTTCAATTTCTAAAAGATGTCTTTGTGCATATTCCAATAAAGCATTTTCATGGTTCTGGCTATTCTCATGCCCTACTCTGTTCATAAAATCAACAGCAGCTCCTAGCGCAATATTTCCTCCTACATTAGGTGTTCCTGCTTCATATTTAAATGGAAGTCCTGCGTAAGTTGTTCCATCAAAAGAACATGTTGCAATCATTTCTCCACCTCCATGGAATGGTGGTAAAGCTTCTAATATTTCACGTTTTCCATATAGAACTCCTGTTCCCATTGGAGCATACATCTTATGTCCTGAAAATACAAAGAAATCACAATCTAACTTCTGAACATCAATATTGAAGTGAGGAGCAGACTGCGCTCCATCGATAACGATATATGCGCCTGAATTTTTTCTTGTTTTAGCAATGATCTCTTCAATAGGGTTTACAATCCCCAAGGCATTAGAAACCTGATTTACAGAAACTACTTTTGTTTTTTCACTAAGGAACTGATCAAGATAGTCTAATTGAAGAATACCATTTTCGTCAATAGGAATGACACGAAGTTTTGCTCCTGTTCTTTCACAAAGCAGTTGCCAAGGCACAATATTCGAGTGATGCTCCAGATAAGAAATAATAATCTCATCATCTTTTTGTAATTTCTGTGTTAAAATATAAGAGACAAGATTCAACCCTTCAGTTGTACCTTTGGTAAAGATAACTTCAAAATCATGCTCAGCATTAATGAATTTCTGAATCTTTCTTCTGGAAAGCTCCATTTCTTCTGTTGCTAATTGACTTAATGTATGAATTCCTCTGTGAACATTTGCATTAAGTTCCGTATAATATGCGTGACAGACTTCTAAAACCGAATTTGGCTTTTGAGATGTAGCAGCATTATCCAGGTAAACCAAAGGCTTACCATTCACTTCTCTGTTCAATATAGAAAACTGGCTTCTTATTTCCTGAATGTCAAACATTTATTTATTTTTTAAATTAAGGCGTCCTTATTTAGAACTCTTCAAATTTACGGCTTTTTTTTCGAAAGGAGGTATGATGATATGGGATGATACTTGTCAGCTGATAGAAATATTCAATGAGCAATAGCCCACAAAGCTGATGAAATGAAAATAAAATTACATATTCTCTTTTTTATTCCAAATAAAAAACCCGTCAAAAAATGACGGGTTCTATATGGTTTAAATAAGCAATTCTTATTCTGCTGCAGTTTCTTCTGCTGGAGCTGCTCCTTCTTCAGTTGCAACTTCTTCTTCATCTTCATCATCCATTGCTGCTGCACCTCCTTTCATTGCATTTCTAGACATCTTAACAGCAACTACTACTGCATTGTCTGGGTGCATGAAAGAATATCCTTCAGTTTTGATACCACCGATGTAAAGTTTGTTACCGATTCTTAATGGAGTAACATCTACAACGACTTCGTCAGGTAGGTTAGCAGGGATCGCTTTTACTTTTAGCTTTCTGAAAGACTGACGTAAAACACCACCAGCAACAACACCTTTAGAACGTCCTGTAATTCTTACTGGAACCTCCATAACAACTGGCTTATCTTCAGATAACTGATAGAAGTCAATGTGAAGGATTTTGTCAGTAATTGGGTGGAACTGAATATCTTGAAGAACTGCTGGAATTGTTTTTCCGTCAACTTCAATAGATACCGTGTGTGCTTCAGGAGTGTATACTAATCCTTTGAAAGCTTTCTCTTCAGCAGAGAAGTTTAAAGGCGCTTCACCTCCATAAACAACACAAGGAACTAATTCAGCATCACGTAAAGCTTTTGTAGACTTTTTGCCCACGCTTTCTCTTTTTGTACCTTGAATTGTAATAGATTTCATTTATAAAAAATTTAAAAATTTGTTCTTATTTTAATTTGCAAACTATTAAAAATCAATTAAATAACAAACTTGCTACTGATTGATTTGTGCTCATGAACCATGGTCATAACGTCCGCAAATAATGGGGCGCAAGATAGCACTTTTATTTTAGATGACAAATTATTTTTAACAGGAATTGAGTCAGTTACAATAACTTCCAAGATTTTTGAGTTTTCAATATTCTCGTAAGCCTTTCCAGACAGTACTCCGTGAGTTGCCATAGCTCTTACTGTTTTTGCTCCTTTCTCAATCAGGATGTCTGCTGCTTTACAAAGAGTTCCTGCAGTATCGATCATATCATCAATAAGAATTACATTCTTACCTGTAACATCTCCAATAAGGAACATTTCTTCTACAACGTTTGCTTTCTTTCTTTCCTTATAAGCAATTACTACTTCTGCCCCTAAGTGACCTGCATAGTTTTTCGCTCTTTTTGCACCTCCCATATCCGGAGAAGCAATGGTAAGGTTGTCAAGATTTAAAGATTTAATGTAATCAACGAAGATCGTAGAAGCATAAAGGTGATCTACCGGAATTTCGAAGAAACCTTGAATCTGATCTGCGTGAAGATCCATTGTCATTATTCTTGTTGCTCCTGCTGCTGTAAGAAGGTTGGCAACTAACTTAGCACCGATCGGCGCTCTTGGTTTGTCTTTTCTGTCCTGTCTGGCAAGTCCGAAGTAAGGAATTACAACGGTAATGCTCTTTGCAGAAGCTCTTTTCGCTGCGTCAATCATTAGAAGAAGTTCTAAAAGATTGTCTGCAGGAGGGAATGTAGATCCGATTAGGAAAACTCTTCCTCCTCTTACAGATTCGTCCAAAACAGGTTCAAATTCCCCGTCGCTGAACTCCTGAAAGTTGATTTTTCCTAATTCTTTCCCATAACTCTGGGCAATTTTCTCTGCCAAGTCCCTGCTGGTTCTTGTACAAAATAGATAACTTAACTGATCGGCCATTTTTACTTTTTAAAAGATTTTGCAAATTTAAAAAAAAACCACAAGATTTACTCCTGTGGTTTCTAAGTTTTTATTTAATCAATAATTATGGTATTGTAACTCCTGAGTAATTATTAGGGTTTACAAGTGGTAATGATGATTTATAAGTTGCATTAATGACATTAATAAATTCATTAGCAATAACAGCATATCCTCTACCCGTTAAATGCACTCCATCCAATGAAAATGCACCTCCGGATACAAATTTAGCGGTATATTTTACTCCATCCCATGAAATACCAGAATCTCCAGCTAACTGTTTAAGTTTAGCATTCGCATCCACAAAAGCATATCCTTTTGCAGTAGCCGCAGCCTTAATAGTTACGTTATAAGCATCAATAGCATCATTGATTTCTTTAATCTCAGATGGGATCAAAATATATTTATCAGCAAACGGATAAGCAACCCCTCTAGCTCCAAGTGATGCTGGAATTCCCGGAGGAAGAGTCTCTGTTGAACCAATAGCAGCCTTAGTTGTTAGAGGAACAAGATCTCCTGATTTCGCTTGTCTTGCCTGCCCATAAGTAGCTCCAAGATAAGGAGCAAGCATCACTAAAGTTGGATTTCCAGAATTTGCGGCTGCAAAAGTAATCTTTGCACCTAAGTCTGCGATACTTTCATCCTTAATCAGCAATGGATTAGCAGCAGTTTTAGAAAGCGGTTTAATTCTGTCTCCAGCACCTAATGCTGTTAGAATTTGGCTTAATGGGCCATATACGTTTTTATTTAAATCATCGATGGCAGCTTCTCCAGCAGCAACATTTCCTTTACCTAAAACAGCAGCCGTCAAAGGATTTGTCGGTATCGTTGTCAAAGAAGGGATAGATGTTACACTTGGAATATTAGCAATAACCCCTTTCGCTTTTGTTGCTTCAATTTTAGAAATCAACAAATCGTAATATTGTTTAAACTGAGCAGGAGGTGTTAAAGTCTCCACTGAACTATCAGCCCCAGCCAAAGCATATAATAAGGCATCATTATTTCCAATCCACAATGAGAAAAATGTAGGATTTTGACTTACGAAGTCCTCAATTACAGATGCGTTAGGTGACGAAGCAAACCTCACAAAATAAGGGTTTGCCGTTTTTGTTGCTATTCCCGCAACATCACCATATTTTGGGGCTAATAAATGAGCAACCTTTGCTCCCGGAACTCCCATATTATTGAAGGGCCCCTTCACAAAATTGGTTACTAAATTAGCTGCCTTATTATCATTAACCGGACCAATATCAGGAGCTCCATCAACAAAACCTTTTATATACAGCTTTGTATCCTGAATCTGAAGTGTAGCACTTCCTCCTAGAGGTAGAAGTAATCCCCCGTTATTATCTCCCATCAAAGGCTGCTTAAACTCTCCTCCTCCTACAAGTTTCATTTGCTGAGCAATCATAGATGGATAAGATTCGTTTTGTCCATCTATATAAAGCGCCCCATCTCTATATCCGGAAGTCAGTGAATTCCCTAAAGCAACATATTTTGAGAAATCAGCACTTCCTTTTGACACTTGTATATCTTTCACATCGGTATCAAAATCAGTTTTACAGCTTGTTACAGTAAAAAGAAGCGCAGAAACTGCTATTGTCGATATTATAATTTTTTTCATAGTCTTTTAAATTAAAAAGGATTATAAGATAAACCTAGACCAAAATAGAACGCTCTTGCTTTCGCTTGTCCGTAGAATCCAAGATTAGCATTGTTTACATTTCTATATTGAGGCATTGCATATCCTCCTGCAATGTCAACTCCAAACTGTTTCAGTTTAAATCCTACCCCACCTGTAATCACATAAGTATCAAAAGAAGGAGTTTCCGGAATAAAGTTTTCGTTAGTATAAGGAGATTCATCATAATAAGCTCCTAAACGTCCATAGATCATATTGGTGAACGCATACTGAGTACCCAATCTGAATGTTTTAGAGTTTTTGAAGTTCTTAGGACTCACAAGAACAGTAGGATCTGCTTGATTTCCGATAGGTGCATTCGCAAAATCCAATACTAACTTACTATATCTTTCCCATCCATGATAGTTGAAGTCAGCAGAGACCTGCCATTTTGGTGTTACTTTATAAGTTAAACCAATAGTATATTCTTCAACCAACGGAAGCGTTGCTGTAAATGCGTCCTGGCCAGCAGCATTTAATTTTAATAAGGAATAAGGAGTCTGAGTTGGGAACTTGAAGGTAGCAGTCCCATTTTTAGCTTTCATATCAATTGCTGAACGGTAAGCGATACTTACATCCAATTTTGGATCGGGTCTGAAGTAGAAACCGAACCCATATCCGTGTCCACTAGCTTTATCGTCATTGATATTTACCTGCCCGTTAAATTGTGTCACAGCTTTATCCCAATCCACTTTTCCTCTTGCGTAGATATAACTCGCTCCAAAAGCCAACCAAGGAGCCAGCTTCACAGAAACCATCGGTTGGAAATAATAACTCTTCAGTTCTAATTTCTGTACCATTTCTTTGCCTTCCCAATTATCCGGCCATTTAATTGTACTTCCGAAAGGTGTAGAGAAACTGAAACCTACAGATAGGTTTTCTATTGGTTTGTAAGTAATCGCTGCATAGATCGGGGTCCCAAGCGGGTTATCCGTTTCTGTACTCTGCAAAGTATTTAAGTTTTGAAATGTAACTTTATTACTTGCACCAAATCCTCCCGCTACTACACTCAGCTTGGAAGGAATAAATGACATACCTGCCGGGTTGAAGAATGTCACACTTGCATCTTCGGCATGAGCACTAGTATGCGCCATGGCCAATTGCTTTACCCCTTGCAGAGAAACTCTGAAGCCTCCTGCGTAAGATAAAACGCCCGCCAATAAAGCAGTTGATACTAATATTTTTTTCATAGACTATTATTATATAACCCAAATATAAAATTATTTTGAATACGTCTGTTAATATTTGCCAACATTTTAAACAATATACAAAAAGAAAACTATGTTTAAAATAGCATTCTAGACATAATAAGCCCCAAAACAATAGTTCACAACCAATTAGAGATAATCAGAACAAACATGTTTATTTCTGTTTAATATCAAACAAGTGTTTAACAAAAGAGAAATATTGCCTTTTCAAAGTTGAATATGAAGACAAGTCCGAAAGAAATGTTAAAATTCTCTGTCGGCCTTAATCTAAAATTTTAAGTTTAAAAATTGTTTAAAACGTTTCTCTCAACCATCCGAAGCTCTCTTTTTTACAGCTCCAAACACTCTTGCCAATTAAAATATAGGAATCTTTTACCCGGAATTCAGGTTATTTGAGTATTTTAGAATTGCATAAAGATAAAAATACATAAATTTGCAAGATTATAAATAATAGTAATATGAGTTGTGGATGCAAAACATCCGGCGATTCTGCACATTCTTGTGGTCCTAAAAAAACCGCAAATGGCTGTGAAAATGTAAATACCTGCGGGAATAGTTATAAATTAAGTGTTTTTGACTGGCTTTCTAACATCAACAATCCAGCACCAAACAGGTGTGATTTTGTAGAAGTTAGGTTTAAAAATGACAGAAAATCGTTTTATAAGAATGTAAATAATATCCCTTTACATATAGGTAGCGTAATTACAGTAGAATCTAGTCCGGGACACGATGTAGGCGTAGTAAGCCTTACGGGAGAATTAGTAAAGATTCAGATGAAAAAGAAAAAGTTTTCTGAAGAATCAGCACTTAAAATATACAGACAGGCCAACCAAAAGGATCTTGAGGTATGGCAGGAAGCGAGAAAAAAGGAAGATGGCGTAAAACTTGAAGCAAGAAAAATTGCTCAAAGATTAGGTCTTGAAATGAAGGTAACTGATGTTGAATATCAGGGAGATGCTTCAAAAATCACATTTTATTACACTGCTGATAACCGTATTGACTTCAGACAGTTGATTAAAGATTATGCCGGCGCTTTCAGAACCAAGATTGACATGAAACAAATCGGGTTTAGACAGGAAGCTGCAAAAGTAGGCGGAATCGGATCTTGTGGACGTGAACTTTGCTGTTCTACATGGTTAACAGACTTCAGATCTGTAAACACAAACGTAGCAAGATATCAGCAGCTAAGTATTAACCCTCAGAAACTTGCAGGACAGTGCGGTAAGCTTAAATGCTGTCTTAACTATGAGCTTGACAGCTATTTGGATGCACTAAGCAACTTCCCTTCTTCTTCCACTACACTGGAAACAGAAAAAGGAAAGGCATTCTGTATTAAAATAGACGTTTTCAAGAAGAAAATGTGGTTTGCTTATGTAGACAATTCTATCGCATGGTATGATTTTGATATTGATCTTGTTAAAAAACTGATTTCAAAGAACAAAAGAGGAGAGAAGATACTTCCTTTAGAAGATCTGAAACAGCCTGAAACATCATCCCAAAGCATTGACCTGATTCAGGAAAATAATGTAGACCGCTTTGAGAAGAAAAACAGAAACAACAGAAACAGAAACAATCAGAACAAGCCGAACAATAATCAAAATCAAGGACAGGGACAAGCTCAGGGACAAAAGAAAAACAGACCTGAAAGACCTAACAGACCTGAGAAATCTGAAAACCCGAATGCTAATTCAGGAAACCAGCCCAGACAACCAAAACCACAACAGCAACAACAAAAAGCTCCTGTGGAAAAAGTAAAAGCTGAGGCTAATTCTGATACAGACAAGGCTCAACAAAGCAACCCAAATAAGAAAAAATTTAAAAAGAAATATCCTCCAAAAAAAGATAAAAATGCGTAAAATTTTAGGATTATTCACCTTTATCCTTTTCTTTAGCTGTAACTCTTCTTCAGGAGAAGATGTTATGATGAATTCCGTTGACAATAAGTGGAATAAGAAAAGTGAGCAAAAATTTAATCTTGAAATTGCAGATCCGCAGAATCCTAAAAATATTATATTTGTCGTAAGAAATAACAACAATTATCCTTACAGTAATATAAGGTTTATTGTGAATTTCACCAACCTCCAGAACAAGAAAAAGGAAACTGATACCCTGAATTATGTTCTGGCAAAACCGAACGGAGAATGGCTTGGTACAGGCTTTGGTGACACAAAGGAAACATTGTTTCAGTATAAATTAAATTACAGGTTTCCAGCGAAAGGAAAATATGAAATCGGCCTAACCCAGGCAATGAGAAACAATAACCTTCCTGGAATTGAGGATATTGGGATAAAAATAGAAACGGCTAAACCGTAACCATCAATGGAAGTAAATAACAAAAATGCAGGAAATAAGGGGAAAACATTTCCTCTGCCTCCTAAAAAAAAGAACACCTCTTGGAAAAAATGGGTCTCCTTTATTTGGATTGGGCTCATTGCGGTAGTTTTAGGAATTTCAGGACTTTTCTTTGCGGTTTCCCAAGGATTCCTTGGAGAGATGCCGGATGTAAAGGAACTTGAAAATCCTGATATCTTCGTTGCTTCTGAAATCATATCTTCAGACGGAGTAACACTGGGTAAATTCGAAAAAGAAAAAACTCAGCCTATCGTATATAAGGATCTTCCTCCTTACCTTATCTATGCCCTTCAGGCAAAAGAGGATGAGCGTTTTAAAGAACATTCAGGAATTGATTTATACTCTATTGCCAGAGCTGTTGCTTATGGTGGAGGACGTGGTGGTGGTTCTACCATTACCCAGCAGTTAGCAAAACTTCTTTTTACAGGAAATGCCTCTCAGAATAAAGTTGAAAGAGCATTCCAGAAACTGAAAGAATGGGTGGTGGCCGTAAGTCTTGAGAAAAGATATACAAAAGAAGAGATCATCACTCTTTATTTCAATAAATTTGATTTCTTATTCAATGCAAATGGTGTCGAAATGGCATCCAGAGTTTATTTCAACAAAAAGACCTCTGAGCTTACTCTTCCGGAAGCTGCTACTTTTGTGGCCATGCTTGAAAACCCAAGAAAAAACAACCCTTACAGATATCCTGAAAGAGCAAAGGAAAGAAGAAATGTTGTATTGGATCAGATGCAAAAAACAGGATATATTGATGCTGCTACGTATGAAAAAGCAATCAACACTCCTGTAGAGGTAGATTTCCACCCAATTAAGAGTATCACTGACGGTTATTCTGCTTATTATAAATTCTACCTGAGAAAAGAGATTGACAAATATCTTGAGACTCACGAAAAAGAAACCGGTAAAAAACTTAACCTTTATAAAGACGGATTAAAAATTTATGTGACTCTTGATTCTAAAATGCAAAAGTATGCCGAGGAAGCTATCAAAGAGCACTTAACAGATCTTCAGAAAAGGTTTGACGCAGAACAGAGAGGAAGAAAGAACAGACCTTTCTATTACCTTACTGATAAGCAGATTAATGATGTAATGCTTCAGGCCATGAAAAGAACCGGCCGATATAAGTTGTTAAAAGCAGACGGCATGCCTGATGATTCCATCATGATGGAATTCAAAAAACCAATCAAAACTTCGAGGTTCACATGGGCCGGAGAAGAAGAGGTTGAAATGTCACCTTGGGACTCTATCAGATACCACAAGCAAATTGCACAGGCAGGTCTAATGTCAATGGTTCCTGGAACCGGAGAGATCAAAGCCTGGGTAGGAGGTATTGATTGGCAGCACTTCCAATATGACCATATTAAGCAAGGGAAGAGACAGGTAGGATCTACCTTCAAACCTTTCGTATATGCAACAGCAATTATGAAACTGGGAATGACTCCTTGCTCAACAGTTTCCAACGGAACGTATGATCACAATGGATGGCATGTACCGGGAAGAGGTGGAATGCTTACCTTGAAAGATGGTTTAGCACACTCTCAGAACCCGATTGCCGCAAGACTTATCGAAATGACAGGTGTAGATGCCGTTATCCAGACTGCAAGAGATCTTGGTGTAACAGAAGACATCCCTAGAAACAATACCATTGCACTAGGTTCATCAGATATTACAATCTATGAGATGCTAGGTGCCTACAGTACTTTTGCCAACTATGGAAACCACAATAAACCGGAAATGATCTGGAGAATTGAAGATGCCAACGGTAGAGTAATTAAGGAAGTTAACGTAGAACCTAAGGAAGTAATGAACCCAATGTATGCCTACACCATGATTGAACTGATGAAAGGTGTTGCACAGTATGGTACTGCTTCAGGAGAACTAGGAAGACGAGGAATTTCAAAAGCAGTTGAAATAGCTGCAAAAACAGGTACTACACAGAATAACTCCGATGGTTGGTTCATGGGAATCACTCCAAAACTGGCAACAGGAGCCTGGGTAGGATGGGAAGACAGGGCAACCCACTTCTTTGGAACTGGTGAAGGTCAAGGTGCGAGAATGGCATTACCAATATGGGCAATCTTCATGAAGAAAGTATGGGCAGACAAAACATTAGGAGTAACTCCGGATGATAAGTTCACCAAACCTTCAGACTGGAAAGACGGCTGCTCAAATCTTAAAGGACTGAGTGGCGGATATGGAGATGATGGAAGCCTCCAGACCATTGATGAGATCAAGAACCCAAGAGCTGCAGATCCAACTCCTAAAAAACCAACAGAGAAGAAAGAAGAAAACATTAATGAAAACCTTCATTCAAATGATGAGGTAGATTTTAATAAATAAATTCTCTTTTAGAAATACATAAGACCTTTCAATAATTTGGAAGGTCTTTTCTTTTATAATTAATACCTTTGAAGTATGAATATTGAACATATCAGCCAACCTTTCATCAAGAAATTTCCAGGAGACTGCTCTAATAATCCTATGCAGAGAAATACACCTAAGGTTTTATTTTCAACGACTCAGCCTGCCGGTTTTGACAATCCTCAGTTAATAGCCTTCAATGAAGCTTTATCAGAAGAAATCGGACTAGGTAAGTTCGAAGAGAAAGACCTTGGTTTCTTAGTAGGAAATCACCTTCCAGATAATGTTCAAACCTATGCTACCGCTTATGCAGGTCATCAGTTTGGAAATTGGGCAGGTCAACTTGGAGACGGAAGAGCTATACTTGCTGGTGAGATTACCAACAGTTCAGGAAAAAGAACAGAAATCCAGTGGAAAGGAGCCGGCGCAACTCCTTATTCCAGACATGCAGATGGAAGGGCTGTACTCAGATCTTCCGTAAGAGAGTATCTAATGAGTGAAGCCATGTTTCACCTAGGCGTTCCTACAACCAGAGCGTTAAGTCTTGCATTTACTGGCGAAGATGTTGTTCGTGACATTATGTATAACGGAAATCCACAGTTGGAAAAAGGAGCTGTAGTGATCAGAACCGCTGAAAGTTTTCTTCGTTTCGGCCACTTTGAACTGATGTCTGCCCAACAGGAATATAAAACCTTGCAGGAACTTTTGGATTTCACTATTGAAAATTATTATCCGGAAATCATATCATCAGGCACTCAAAAATATAAAGACTTCTTTGAAAGCGTTTGTACCCGCACAGCCAATCTTATGGTGGAATGGTTCAGAGTAGGATTTGTACATGGGGTCATGAATACAGACAACATGTCTATTTTAGGACTAACAATTGATTATGGACCTTATTCCATGATGGATGAATACGATTTAAATTTCACTCCCAACACTACTGATCTTCCGGGAAGAAGATATGCCTTTGGAAAACAGGGGCAAATTTCCCAATGGAATCTTTGGCAGCTAGCCAATGCCCTCCATCCTTTAATTAAGGATGAAAAGTTTTTAGAAAATACATTAAACAGATATGGTAATTATTTTTGGGAAGCTCATGACAAAATGCTTTGCAGAAAGTTTGGTTTTGATGAATTGAGAAAAGATGATGAAGAGTTTTTCACCAATTGGCAGGGATTAATGCAAGAACTGGAACTGGATTATACTTTATTTTTCAATCAATTGGAAAAACTTACCGCTGATATGGATTTAAAAGAGTACTTCAGCAAGATCTCCTACTCCTTTCTAAATGAAGATAAATTGAGAAAACTCAAAAAATTTATTGAAAGTTATGAGGTCAGGTTAGGTTTAAATACCATTTCAAGAGAAGAATCTTTACAAATGATGGCGAGGTCCAATCCAAAGTTCATTTTAAGAAATTATCTTCTCTATGAATGCATTGAGGAAATTAATAATGGTAGAACAGAAATGTTCAACAAACTCATAAAAGCATTGGAAAACCCTTATGAAGAAGTATTTTCTGAATTTTCAACTAAAAGACCATCAGGCTATGATGACACTGCAGGATGTTCTACACTTTCGTGTAGTTCTTAATGAAAACAACATTAAAAAAGGATAAATATTGAATTATTTACATTGCATTAAATATTTTCACTAATTTTAGAAAAAATATTTTAACATGAAAAGAATTCTACTATCATTAGCTTTATTAGCAAGTTTTTACAGCAGCGCTCAAACTGTATTATCTGAGAATTTTAATGGCGGAACATTTCCTCCAACTGGCTGGACAAGATCAGCTACACTGACATCAAACCCTTGGGGCCCATCTAATTCAGCTTCAACATTCCCTTCGAGTGGAGCCAATGCTATAGCTACCTATTCTATTGGCAATACTACATCGGCAGCAATTGACTATGCTTCTGCATCTAATACAGCTAATCTTACAAGCCCTGCTTTCAGCTTGGCAGGTGCCACAGCTCCTGTATTAAAATTCAAAGTAGTAGTAGGCTGGTCCTATATGATCAATCAAAACTTAGGAGACCTGATTGCACAAATATCCACAAATGGAGGTGCAACATGGACAACATTATGGGCAGAAGATACTGAAACAGGCTTTATTGATGATGGTGATGGTGATGAGGACACAGACTTATACAACACTGTATCAGTTCAGAAAGATTTGACTGCCTATATAGGACAAACTAATGTTCAGATAAGATTCCGGTATACAGCAACAGATGCTGACGCTGTTTCCATAGACGACGTACAGGTTCTTACAAACGGAACATTAGGAACTCATGAAGTGTCATCTAAAAAAACATCATTAGAGATCTATCCAAACCCAACAAAAGGAGAAATAAATATTAAAACAGATAAGAATATCAAATCTTCAACAATATTTGATATGACAGGAAAGTCATTATTACAAAACAACAATGAAAAAGCTGACGTTTCTTCGCTTCCAAAAGGAGCTTACTTATTGAAAGTAATATTTACAGATGGATCTTCTTCTACAAGAAGTATTATCAAACAATAATCACAACGTGTATACAATCTTCCTAAAACCACCAATTCTGGTGGTTTTTTATTTTACTTTTGCAAAAAATACGACACGTGTCATTAATCAAGACAAAATTTATTAATTTTTTGAGGCTGGTTTTTCCTTCCTCTTATACAGAACTGGGAGTTTTCATGTTCTTCATTACCTGCTACGGAATTCTTGGCTCTTATATTGCCATTCATTACAGAATTATCTTTGACAGTAGAATTCCTTGGGATGCTTACTTCAGTTTTGACAACAAATCAATACTGATGACCGGAGGAAGCTTTGAAAGACATCCTCTATCCTACTATTTTTTTAACTGGGTCAGAGAATTTTGTTTATTTATATCAGGAGGAAAAATGGATATGACTTTTAGACTATCCCTTGCCTGGCTCAGCAATATCATTATTACCTTGAATGTTGTTCAGATTTTTAAATATCTTAAGAATATCATCAGACTTCCATTACTCTACAGTCTTTTGATCACTTTATTTTTCGGAATATTTTCTACCAACATTATCCTATCCTTCACCCCTGAGAATTTTACTTACACATTATTTTTACTTTCATTGTATAACTATTACGCAGCAATAAAACTCAGAAAAGAAGAGAAAATACCCGCAGCCGCGTTATCTCTAGCAAGCATTACCATTGGAGGACTTACTATCACCAACATTGCAAAAGTTTTTATTCCGGTACTTTTCGAAAAAGGACTCTTTAAAAACTGGAAAAAAATAGGCAGCGCTATTACAAGAGCAATAATAGCCATCATTATTTACGCACTGCTTTATCTTTATAGAATTGATTTTAAATATCAGAATATATTTTCAAAGACCAACCAACAATATGAAAAGTTTTCTAATGTAGAGTCTATGCCAACTTGGGATATGATTTTATCTTTCTTTTTTGGCGGCAATATTCTGTTCCCGGGCTTCATTATCTCAGACAAACACAATATGAAAGGATTCGATTTTAAAGGCCTTTACATGGACCTCTATTCATCTGCAATCCCCTATATTTTTATCGTACTGTTATTAATACTGATAAGTTGGAGTTATATAAAGAATTTTAAAAACAAATGGGTTCAAGTTATCATGATTTCATTTTTCTTTGATATCATCATCCATTGCATCATGAGATTTGGGCTTCATACCTCATACATCTATGGCGGACATTTTGTTTTTGTGTACCCGTTGCTTATTGGGTGGCTTTTCTATGCCTACAAATCCTCTCCAAGAGCCATAGCCTTCTTAACATTAATATTCTGTTTCCTGTTGGTTTATTTATTTATAAACAATCTTTACAGGATGTCAGAATTCTTTTGGTTCCTAGAAACCTATTATCAATAAAAAAAAGCCGGGATAATTCCCGGCTTATATATTTTGAAATATTCAATATTACTTTGCTTCTGAACAGAAGATTCTGTATTGTACAGCTACTGCAGATTTGAAATACTCTCTTATTCTAGAAAGGTCACCCGCAGCACTTTGCTTAGTGAAATAACTTCCAGCTAAAATTTTATAATTAGGTCTTAAAGAAGCATCTGTTTCCACTTTCAGGTTAGGAAATCTTTTTCTGAAATAAGACTTCACTTCATTAGCTTCTTCATTACTTTTTACTGTTGTAATCTGAATTTTGTAGCCTAAAATTCTAGGATTTTTTCTACAGATTTCTGCATTAGTTAATTCCCTATTCGGCACATAGATTTTTGGAGGTTTTGTAGTGATACCTGATGAAATACCAGAGTCATTATTACCATAATCTTTAGATGGATTATTAGTAACAACCTTTGAACATTTATCTTCAACTCCTTCCAAAGCAGCATTTATTTTGGAATCCATAGTGATGACAAGCTCTGTTCCTGAAAGCGTATCTTTTTTAACAACCTGCTGGGCTTCAATACTATAAAAACCAAACAACGATAATATCGAAAATATTTTGATCAAATTTCTCATTTAAACTTGTTTCCGCAAATTTATACAAATTAAAAAACTATACCAAACGAGTTATTTAGAATCAATACAAATTAAACGTAAATGATATTTTCCCCTTTCTATATGCCGTTAAATTTCTGTTAAAAATATTATTTTTGCGGAATTGATATGTTTCAATAATTTACTAACATAAGATAATTTAAATGATTAGTTGGAGAAAGCATTATAAAAAAACGTTGATCGCAATAGGCTTATTGCTATCAACCAGTGCTTCATTTTACGGGCAAGACGGCGATCCTAAAAACGGAGAGAAACTTTTCAAAGCGAATTGTACTGCATGTCACGCGCTGGACAAACAAGTAATAGGACCACCATTAAAGGGGGTTGTAGAACGTGTAAAGACAGAAGGCGGTGTAGACAGAGATTGGCTTCACAAGTGGATCAAAGATAACAAAGCTTTAAGAGCTTCAGGGGATAAATACGCCAATGAGATTTTTGAAAAGTATAATAAAACTGAAATGTTGCAGTTTCCTAATCTTACGGAGAAGGATATTGATGATATTTTAGCGTTCACAACTAATCCACCGGCTCCTGAGCCTCCAAAGGATGACAAAGCAACTGCAGCAACAGGAACAACTGCTGCACCTGCAGACAACAGCACAACAAACATTGTTGTTATTTCACTTTTAGCCATTGCAGGTCTATTAGTTTGGATTTTAGTTAAACTAAGACAATTAGTAAAACTAGGCCAATCTGAAGAATTAACAGGGCTTAACGAAACAAGAGTTCGTTCGTTCAGTGAAATGTACGAGAAGTTCCACTACGTTGGTAAGGCATTATTAGCTATTCTTGCTATTCTTGCAGCTTACGGAGTTTGGAACTGGTTAATGTGGATCGGGGTTTACAAAGGTTACAAACCTGAGCAGCCTATCTACTTCTCTCACAAAATCCACGCTGGAGAGCAAAAAATTGACTGTCAATTATGTCACTCTAGTGCTAAATACGGAAAAGTATCTGAGATTCCTTCTATGAACGTTTGTATGAACTGTCACAGAACAATTTCTGAATACAACGCAGATCACTACATGGAGCCTGGAAAAGATAAGGCATTCTATGACGGAGAAATCCAGAAGATCTACGCTGCAACAGGTTGGGATCCTGTTAAACAACAATACACAGGAAAAACGCAGCCGGTTGAATGGACAAGAATCCACAACATGCCAGATTTCGTTTACTTCAACCACTCTCAGCACGTAATTGCTGGTGAACAAGCGATCATCAATTCTTTCAATAAGAAGAACCCTAACAACAAAATCGATGTTGTATGTAAGGCTTGTCATGGTAAGATTGACACAATGAATGTTGTTCAAATGGCTAACGACTTTACTATGGGATGGTGTATCGAGTGCCACAGAACGACTGAGGTTGATATGAACAACGGTTATAATAAAGAGTACTTCAAGAATCTACACGACAAGTTGAAAAAACAATATCCACAAGATGGAGGTAAAATCACTGTAGATGCAATTGGAGGTCTTGAGTGTGGTAAATGTCATTATTAATAACTAAAAAATTAGAAGTATAAATGGCTTCAAACAAAATACAATTCAGAAGTATTCATGAACTTAAAGATCCAGCTTTAAATAATAAGCTGGCTCAGAAAGAGTTTCAGGAAGAAATTCCGGTAGAAGATTTCCTTGGAGATGCTGAACAAAACGGATCAAGTACTTCAAGAAGAGACTTCCTTAAATTACTAGGATTCTCTACAGCAGCAGTAACTTTGGCTGCCTGCGAAGCTCCAGTAATCAAAACGATTCCTTACGTGGTAAAGCCGCATGATATTATTCCGGGAATCCCTAACTATTACGCTTCAACATATTTTGATGGGTTCGACTTTGCTAGTGTTTTAGTAAAAACTAGAGAAGGTAGACCAATCAAAATTGAACCCAACCCAGCTGGTGGTGATTTAGGTAAAACTAATGCAAGAGCTCAGGCAAGTGTACTTTCTCTTTATGATAATGATAAAGTAAAGCAGCCTAAACTAGATGGTAAAGATGAAACTTTCGATAAAGTAGACAGTTTTGTGATCAAAGGTTTGGAAGAAGCTAAAGCGTCAGGCAAAAAGATTGTGGTTTTATCACACTCTTTTGCTTCACCAACGTTCAAAAAGTTATTCGCTGAATTCAAAACTAAATACCCTACAGCTGAATTAGTAACTTTCGATGCATATCCGTATGCTGCAGGACTAGATGCTGCTCAGGAAGTTTTCGGACAAAGAGCATTACCTGTTTATGACCTTAACGGTTCTGAATTGGTAGTTTCTTTCCAGGCTGATTTCTTAGGAGATTATAACGCTTCAAGCTTAGAGACTTCTTATGCTGCGGCTAGAAAACCAGGAGCAAACATGTTGAGACACATCCAAGTGGAATCTAACATGTCTTTAACTGGTGCTAACGCTGACTCAAGATATAGATTAAAGCCAAGTGCTGTAAACAAAACTTTAGTTGAAGTTTACAACGCAATCGTAGGTGGTGGTACTTCTGATAAGACTGCTACTGAAATTGCTAACGAATTGAAAGCAAAAGGCAGCAAAGCTGTTGTTTTCGCTGACGGTTCTAAAGGAGCACAGGTTTTAGCACACTTAATCAACCAAAAATTAGGATCAGTAGCTTTCACAGGTAAAGCGAACTTCCTGAAAGAATTCAACGGTGCAAGATACCAGGAATTCCTAGGATGGATAAACGGTGGACAAGTTGGAGTATTAGTTACTAACAACGTAGATCCTATCTATGCTCATCCAAAAGGAGAAGACTTCAAAAAGTCTTTATCTAAAGTTCCTTACGTAATTGCTGTTGCTGATAAGAAAAATGAAATGTACAAAGCAGCTAAGGCTGTTATTCCAGTAGCTAACTGGTTAGAGTCTTGGGGAGATATCGAACCACAGACCGGAGTATATTCATTAATGCAGCCTACAATCCAGAAGATCTACAAATCAAGACAGATTGAAGAATCTCTATTGGTTTGGAAGAATGGTAAGAACAATGCGGCAAACAACTACTACGATTATTTAAAGGCAAGCTCTGCTTCTCTTTTAGGTGGTACTTCTTTCAACAAAGCATTATATAACGGTATTAACCCTTCTACTAACTCAACAACATTATCTTACGCAGGTGGAAACGCTGCTCAGGCTGTTGCTGAATTAGGAAACTTCAAAGCTTCTGATTTAGAATTAGTATTATACACTAAGACTTCAATGGGAGATGGTACTCAGGCAAACAACCCTTGGTTACAAGAGTTACCTGACCCAATCACCAGAATGTCTTGGGATAACTACTTGACAATTTCTCCAAAAGATGCAGAAAAATTTGCTATAGATAACGATCTTAACGCAAGAATGCAGCTAGATGGTTCTATCGTAAACCTTACTGTAAATGGAGTTACAATAAAAGACGTTCCTGTATTCGTACAGCCAGGTCAAGCAGAAGGATCAGTAGGTCTTGCGCTTGGATATGGTAAGAAAAACTCAGGAGCAACTGCTGATACAGGGGTAAATGCTTATCCTTTATTCGATGGTTCTAACCTTGTTCTTTCTGGTGTTAAAATCGAGAAAACAGGAGAAGATCACGAATTCGCAGGTATCCAGCTTCAAAATACATTAATGGGTCGTTACGAAATCGCTAAAGAAGTTCCTTTAGCTGAATTCATCAACGTACCATTTGATGACGAGCACAAAGGATGGAACAAGCCTTTGGAATACCACACCATCAGTGGAGCTCTTCCAGCAAGAAAAATCGACCTTTGGGATGCATTTGATGACACTGACGGTCCTCACTTCAACTTATCTATTGACTTGAACTCTTGTACAGGTTGTGGAGCATGTATCATTGCTTGTCAGGCTGAGAACAACGTTCCTGTAGTAGGTAAAGAAGAGGTAAGAATGTCTAGAGATATGTACTGGTTAAGAATTGACCGTTACTATTCTTCAAGACAAACTGTAGAAGTATATGAAGGATTAAAAGAAGGAATGGCTGTACCAGAATTATATGGTACTGCATTCAACAAAGAAGGAGGTGCATTAAACCACCCGGCTGATAATCCAGATGTAATCTTCCAACCAGTAATGTGTCAGCACTGTAACCATGCTCCATGTGAAACTGTATGTCCGGTAGCGGCTACTTCACACGGTAAGCAAGGTCAAAACCATATGGCTTACAACAGATGTATCGGTACAAGATATTGTGCAAACAACTGTCCGTACAAAGTAAGACGTTTTAACTGGTTTACTTATAACCTAAATGATAAGTTCGATTACAACATGAACAACGATTTAGGAAGAATGGTACTTAACCCAGATGTAGTTGTAAGAACTAGAGGGGTAATGGAGAAATGTTCAATGTGTATCCAAATGACTCAGAATACAATTCTTGAGGCTAAGAAAGAAGGAAGAAGAGTGAAGGATGGAGAATTCCAGACAGCTTGTTCTAAAGCTTGTTCTACTGGTGCAATGACATTTGGAGACATGAATGATAAAGATTCTTCAATTAGAAAGGTATATGCCTCTAACAGAAGATATTATTTACTTGAGGAGATCGGAACAAAACCAAACGTGTTCTATCACACTAAAGTAAGAAACAGAGTAGAAAAATAAAGTTTAAATAATAAATAGGTAAAAAATGTCAGGACATTACGAAGCTCCGATAAGGGAACCTCTAATTATTGGTCACAAAACTTATCACGATATCACAGAAGATATTGCACGACCTATCGAAGAAAGAGCAGGTAAATTATGGTGGATCTCATTATATGCAGCCTTAGTTCTATTCATCTATGGATTCGGATGTATCGCTTATACTATCGGAACAGGTATTGGGTCATGGGGGCTTAACAGAACTATTAACTGGGGTTGGGATATTACCAACTTCGTATGGTGGGTAGGTATCGGTCACGCCGGAACCCTAATCTCAGCAGTATTATTATTATTTAGACAGAGATGGAGAATGTCTGTAAACAGATCTGCAGAGGCGATGACGATCTTTGCGGTTGTACAGGCGGCAATCTTCCCTGTAATTCACATGGGTAGAGTTTGGGTTGGATACTGGGTATTCCCATTACCAAACCAATTCGGTTCTCTTTGGGGGAACTTCAACTCTCCTCTACTTTGGGACGTATTTGCGATCTCTACGTATTTCTCAGTATCAACTGTATTCTGGTTCATGGGACTAATCCCTGACTTTGCAATGATCAGAGATAGAGCTAAAACTCCTTGGACTAAGAAGATTTATACTTTCCTTGCATTCGGTTGGGGTGGTAAAGCAAAACACTGGCAAAGATTCGAAGAACTTTCTTTGGTTCTTGCGGGTTTAGCAACTCCACTTGTATTCTCAGTACACACCACCGTATCTTTTGACTTCGCGACTTCAGTAATTAAAGGATGGCACTCTACGATCTACCCTCCTTACTTCGTTGCTGGTGCGATCTTCTCAGGATTTGCAATGGTACAGACACTATTGTTGGTTGCTAGAAAAGTTTGTCACTTAGAAGAATATATTACAATGTACCATATCGAAATTATGAACATCGTAATCGTTCTTACAGGTGGTATGGTAACAGTAGCTTATGCAACTGAATATTTCATCGGATGGTACTCAGGATCTAGATTTGAAGATTTCACATATCTTTCTCCAGGTGCTGCTGTAGGACCTTACTGGTGGGCATTCTGGTCATTGATCATCTGTAACCTTGTGGTTCCTGCTTCTTTCTGGTTCAAAAAAGCGAGAACGAACATTATCTGGACATTCATCGTTGCTTTGATCATCAACATCGGTATGTGGTTTGAGCGTTTTGATATCATCGTTATCAACCTTTCTAGAGACTACTTACCAGGATCATGGACAATGTTTAAGCCAACGATCATTGATGTGGGTGTATACTTAGGAACAATCGGATTCTTCTCTGTATTATTCTTATTATATGCAAGAACATTCCCTGTAATTGCACAGGCTGAATTAAAATCGATTTTGAAAATCTCAGGTGAAACTTATAAAGCAAAAGAAGGAGATGAGCACCACTAAAATTGTATACGGACTTTATGCTGATGACGACGATTTAATGAACGGCGTTAAAGCATTCAACGATAAAGGAATCGCTATAAACGAAGTATATACTCCGTTTCCGGTTCACGGACTAGATAAAGCTTTAGGATTAAAGAAAACTAGAATTTCTGATGCAGCTTTCATCTATGCTTGTTATGGTGTTACTATTGGTGCTACTTTAACTTGGTATGTGATGAACCATGACTGGCCTCAGAATATCGGTGGTAAACCAGCATTTGACTGGGGACACAATATGCCGGCATTCGTAGTTCCAATGTTCGAATTAATGGTATTCTGTGCGGCTCACATGATGTCTTTAACTTTCCTAGTTAGAAACAAAATGTATCCAGGAGCTCCAGCTCAGAACCCAGATCCAAGAACTACTGATGATAAATTCATGATGGAATTTGTAACTGAAGATGTAGAATCTGTAAAACAGTTGCTAATTGAAACTGGAGTTGAAGAAATAACTGTTAAAGACGCTTAAAATGAAAAAGAATGTATTAAGAATTACAGCAGTTTTAGGTTTAACTACAGTTTTACTTAACTCTTGCGGGCCAAAGGAGAACACTCCATTGGTTTACTTCCCGGACATGTATTTTCCGGTAGCTTATGATCCATTGATGAAGGCTCAGGATGCGTATTCAGATCATGAAAATGAGATTCCTGCTTTCGTAAAAAATAATGGTGCAACAGGTCTTTCTCCAGTAGAAGGATCAGTTGCTCAAAATAAAGATGGAGTTTTTGAAGAAAGCTTATTACCAAAAAATGTTGACGAGTACAACGCAGGGTATGATGCTTCTAAAAAACTAACAGCTTCTCCTCTAAACCCAGCTAATGCAGCTAAGGATCTTGAAAGAGGAAAAGTATTATTTGACCATACTTGTGCCGCATGTCACGGAACAGGAGGTGATGGACAAGGACCAATTGTACAAACGGGAGCTTTCTCGGGAGTACCAAACTATGCTGACAGAGAGCTTACGGTAGGGTCTGTTCATTATGTATTAACAAACGGTAGAAATGCCATGGGATCTTATGCGGGACAATTGAACGCAGGAGATAGATGGAGAGTAGCAATGTATGTGATGAGTGCTTTCAAAAAAGGAGCAGCACCTGCAGCAGCTACAGCGACGGCACCAGCAACTGAAACGACTACCGAAACTAAAAAATAAGAAAAGAAATGTATAGTTTTTCACCAAAATTAAAATCAACTTCTATAATACTTCTTGTTGTAGGTTTAGTTCTGTTTGGTATTGGTTTCTTTATGAATAAAGGACTTTCTACTGAGAAAATAGAACACATGATGGAGGCTGTTCATGCTTCTGGTCATGATGCTCCTACTCACTCAAGTGAAATGGTTGGACCGCAGGATCATGCTGCTCACTTAGAGCATGCTACTATGCAAGTCCACAACCAGCCTTTAGCATCATTGCACTTTGTTGCAGTGTTCTTCTTTGGAGTAAGTTGCGCTGTACTGTTCTTCTACTGTATTCAGCACGCAGCTCACGCAGGATGGCCTATTATCATCACAAGAGTAATGGAGGCTATTGCTTCTTATATTCCTTATGGTGGTGCAATTCTGGTTATCTTGATGATCTTAAACATTACTCATAATGGTCACTTATTCCACTGGATGGATCCTGAATTGACAGACCCAAATTCTGCACATTTTGATGTGATCCTATTCGAAAAGAAAAGATTCTTAAATATTCCTTTCTATGCAATAAGAACTTTAATCTATGTAATTGGTGCTTCTTTCTTCGCATGGAAATTGAAAGCTCAGTCTAAAAAAGTAGACGATACTAAATCTAAAGTTGAGTATCAAATGCTTTACAGATGGGCTGTAGGATATATCGCATTCTTCGGATTTGCTTCTGCTGCTTGGGCTTGGGACTGGTTGATGTCTATTGACCCTCACTGGTATTCTACAATGTATATCTGGTATTCAATGGTTAGCTGCCTTTCAAGTGGTATTGCTGTAATCATTTTATTAAGTGTTTATCTTAAGAAAAATGGTTTCTTACCACAGTTCAATGACAACCACTTACACGATTTAGGAGTTTTCCTTTTCGCTACAAGTATGCTTTGGACATATACATGGTTCGCTCAATTCATGCTTTACTGGTATGCAAACGTTCCGGAAGAGGTTAACTACTTCTTCGGTAGATTCCAACACTACGGTACTACATTCTTACCAATGCTAATCATCAACTTCTTATTACCACTATTGGTATTAGTAAGTAGCAGCATTAAGAGAAACTACAAAGTAGTTACCACAATGGCAGTAGTAGTTATCTTAGGTCACCTTTTAGATTACTTCAACATGGTAATGCCAGGAACGGTAGGACCATTCTGGAACACTCCTGAAGTATTCTTGTTAATCCTAGGAGCAGTTTTATTCGTAGCTGGACTATTTATGTTTACTGTACTTTCAGCTTTATCTAAACTGAAGTTGATTCCTACAGGAAACCCATACTTACACGAATCTGAAATTTATGAGTATCCTTTCTAAGGACTTGTAATAAAAAATACTCTTAAAAGACTGATTGTTTAAACGATCAGTCTTTTTTTATATCAAACAATTTTCACCAGCCATTACAAAAATGAAGCCCGGAAAAACAAAACAAAAAATAAAATCTACTATTAATAAAGGTTTTAGTAAATTTGCAACAAACCAAATAAAAATGAAAAAGTTTTCTTTTCTACTTGTTTTCAGTCTGTTGCTTTTTACAGCATGTAAGAAAGATCATGTAGATGCTACGAATACTAAAACGCTGCAGTCAAGTATCAATGATATGACTTCCAGCTTACCAACCATTAAACAGATTAAGTTTAATGAAGCTCTTTATATCCTTAAAACATTTGGCGTGGAAGCTGATGGAGATGTGAATGAGCTAAAAGCTCTTGGAAAACTGATTAACGGGAAAAAAGTTCCTGAAATCATGAGCCTGGCTGACGAAGTCGCACAGAAAAATGGAATCGAATGGGTAAGTACTGCCCCACCATCATTGGGTGAAATGAATATCTTTGGTGATGATAAAGCCAAGGAAAGTGATCCTAATGACGTAAAAGCAGGTGCATTAAGTATTGTAACCAGACCTACAGGAGATGACGGAAACGGTGCACCAACAGCAATTCAAATTGTTCCAAGACTAGTAGACGCTGTAGGAAACCCTGTATCATTTACAGGAGCAGGTTTGGAAGCTACATTAGAAGTTTTTAGTAACGGAGTAAGACTTTCTACGGCTAAAAACCTGATGCAGGATAATAACTTTAAGGGATTCAACCTTAAATTCTCCTCTATTCCGGCTTCAAAAGTAGTAGATAACAAAATTGATATCACAGTTTCTGTAAAAACAACGGCAAAGACATTCAAAATGTCTAAAATTGGATTGGATGTGAATGCAGCAGCCCTAAAAGTTCCTGCTGTTCCAAAAACAGATACAACAGCAGTACCACAACAACCAAGTGCTGTAGTAGATCCTAATAATCCGGCAGCCACTACTCCAACTCCAACTACAGAACCTGGTACAGCAACTCCGACAGCTCCGGCAGCACCTAAGCAGCCCACCGCGGATCCAAAAAATACAGTTAGTAAATTCCTGAGCAGTGTAGGTTCTCAAAACCTTAAAGCAGCTTATGATGCTTCCAATAACCCAAGCTGGGGAAGCTATGAGTCTTTCTCCAATCCTAATTCAGGTTTTGGGGCTGTAAAGAATGTAAGCGTAAAAAATATTACCACCAGTGCATCTAATCCAAATGGAGCGAGTGTAAATGCTACTTATGATGTAACGGATAAAAACGGAAAGACAACCTCATTAAAGGTAACTTTCGGACTTAAAAATGTAAATGGAGACTGGAAAATTTCCAGCTATAAAATCAACCCATAAATGGCTTCACCTGAACTAATCAAAAGACTAGAAGAAACAATTGAAAATATTCCGGACTTTCCTATTCCAGGAATTCAGTTTAAAGATATTTCACCTATCTTTTTAGATCCTAAACTTTATGAAGATGTAATTGCAGACCTTGCTGCCCAAAGTCAAGGAAAAATAGATGCAGTATGCGGAATAGAAAGCCGTGGTTATCTTTTTGGAATTGCGATTGCTGTAGCATTGGAGGTTCCTTTTATCTTAATCAGAAAAGCAGGAAAACTTCCCCCGCCAGTTATTTCGGAAAAATATGATCTGGAATATGGAAGCGCCATTATTGAAACTCGCGAAGGGCAAATAAAACCCGGACAAAGAGTTTTAATCCATGATGATCTTCTAGCAACTGGAGGAACAACCGAAGCGGCTGCTAAATTAGTAGAAAAACAGGGGGCAACAGTCTCTCAATTCAGTTTCCTGATTGGTCTGAAAGATTTGAATGGTGATGAAAAACTGAAAAAGTTTGGTGCAGAAGTGTATCACGTCTTAGAATATTAATCTATACCCCTAAAAAAATAAATGCTTCGTAAACTATGTTTTCGAGGCATTTTTATTAGTAACGATTGATAATTCATAACATTTATAGAATAATGCTCTAAAAGTATTTTGTAAATCTCTAAGAAACAATTAAATTTGCAATTCAATTTTTAAAAACTTATGGCAAAATTGGGAAAGAATGCTCAGAACGAGCAAGAAGGTAAAGAAACGGTTGAGTTCTTCAAAGATCTTGACAGAGAGGCCTTAAACACTGAGAGATTTCTTGAAAAATATTCAAAACCACTAGGGATTGTATTTGGAGTTTTAGTGTTAGGAGTTTTAGGATTCTTCGGATATAAGCAATTTGTAGTTGCTCCTAAAAACGCTGAAGCTGTGAAAAGCTTCCTAGCTGCTCAGAAGAACCTTACAGAAAATAAAAATACTGAAGCTTTAGGAGGAAAATCCGCTGCAAACCCAGGTTTCATCGGAACTTCAAACGAATACTCAGGAACAAGCATCGGGCAGTTATCTGCTTACAACGCTGGTTTATTGAAATTCAAAGAAGGAAAATTCCAAGAAGCTTATGATCTTTTAGATAAATTCTCTTCTGATAACAAAACGCTAATGGCAATGAAATACGGAGCTATGGCTGATGCAAAATCAGGATTAAACAAAAATGATGAGGCTCTATCATTATTAGACAAAGCAGCTACTGCTTCTGATGATCCTTATACTACTTATTTCTTCACAAGAAAAGCAGGTATTGTAGCTTTAGGATTAAAGAAAAATGCAGAGGCTAAAAAATACTTCTCTTCTATTGACGAGAAATACCAGGATTATGACAACGGAATGTCTGATTCTTACATTGAAATGACTAAATATTACTAAAAAATGGCAACAGTTAATCTTTCCGATTACAAGCCACTTCATATAACCAATGCCGAAGATTTTTCTATCGGCATTGTTTTTTCTGAGTGGAATGATTTTGTAACGTACAATCTTCGTGATGCGGCTTTGGAAATCCTTGAAAAAGAAGGCGTAAAACCAGAAAACATTAAACTATTTCCTGTTCCGGGAGCTTTCGAGCTAAGCTATGCAAGCATGCAGCTTTGCAAAGAAAGAAAATATGATGCTATCATCTCTATCGGATGTGTAATCCGTGGAGAAACTCCTCACTTCGATTATGTTTGCTCTGCTGTAGCACAGGGAATCAAGGATTGTAACATCATGACAGATACTCCTACTATCTTCTGTGTACTAACAGATGACACCAAAGAACAATCTATTGCAAGAAGCGGCGGAGATCTTGGGAATAAAGGAGTAGAAGCAGCAGTTACTGCCTTAAGAATGATTGATTTCAAAAAAAATTTATCTGATAAAAAAGGAAACATCGGTTTTGGACACTCTTAATCGTTGATCTACTTTAACAATATACGGGGACTATTTTTTAATAGTCCTTTTTTATTGGAAGATTCAAGAATAAAGACCAATTCATTAAACATCCGTTTAAATTAAGACTCAAAATTCTTAAAATCCTATTAATAAATATCAGGTTTTGCTTTTTTTGGCCTAAAAGTTAGATACAACGAACTATCTTTGTGAAAATCGTATAGACCAAAATCCATGTTTCTAAAAAAAATAAAACCTTTCCTGTATTTAGGAGTTTTTTACCTGATTATTTCCTTGATTGTAAGGACAATATTCTTTTTTCATCCTATCACCACAGCCAGTTTCGGATTCTTTGAGATCATTAAAGTACTGTTTGTAGGTCTTATCAACGATATTTTTGTTTTTATCCTTGCCAGTGCGATCCTTGCACTCTACTTTTTATTCCTCTCCAATTCAAAATATAAAAAGCCTTACGGATATATTATTTTTGGAGCCTTGGTTGCATTTTTCCTGTATATTTGGCTCATTCCAAACAATATTTTCAAACAATATGGAGGCTCTGTAACGGAAGTAGCCCTTTCTTTTGTAGGAATAAAGACATTTCTATTCGGTTTGATGCTTTTCCTTCCTACCCAAAGAATCAAGATCCGCAATGTTTTATACTTTATCACATTATTGCTGTATGTACTGCTTATCATTTTCAATGGAGTAAGTGAATATTTCTTCTATAATGAATTCGGTGTACGTTACAATTTTATTGCTGTAGATTATCTAATATATACCAATGAGGTCATTGGAAATATTATGGAAAGTTACCCTGTTATTCCATTGTTTTCAGGAATAATGCTAATTACATTAACTATTACCTGGTTTATCTATAAAAAAACAAAAAACGAATTACTGGAGCTTCCTAATTTTAAGCAGAAACTGATCTTATTAGGATCTTTTGCAGTGCTTTGTGCGATCAGCTTACTGACTTTGCCATCGTTAATGCAGATCAAATCTGACAATGTTTTTGCTGATGAAATTGAAGCCAACGGACTTCCTAAATTCTACTGGGCTTTTACTCATAATGAGCTTGATTATTTTCAGTTTTACTCGCAGATTAATCAGCAACAGGCAGAGAAAAATTTCTTAAGCCAATATCCACAGCATACTTTAGCAAGAAATATTGTAGCAGAACAACCGGAAGTAAAGAAAAATGTAGTTCTGATATCTATTGAGAGTCTTTCTGCAGATTTCCTTGAACATTATGGAAATACTCAGAAAATTACGCCATTCCTGGATAGTCTTGCAGATAAGTCTTTAATGTTCACCAACCTTTATGCTACAGGAAACAGAACTGTACGCGGATTGGAAGCTCTAACACTTTGTATTCCACCTACAGCCGGAGAAAGTATCATCAAAAGAAATGATAATAAGAATAAATTCACTACAGGAAGTGTATTCAAATCAAAAGGATATGATGTTAAATTCCTATATGGTGGATACAGCTATTTTGATAACATGCAGGACTTCTTCGGGGGTAACGGCTATGATATTGTAGACAGAAACAACTTTAAACCGGAAGAAATTACTTTTGCCAATGTTTGGGGTGTTGCAGACGAAGATATGGCCAGAAAAGCTATTCAGGTAATGAATGCTGAAGCAAAATCAGGAAAGCCATTCTTTAATCACTGGATGACGGTTTCCAACCACAGACCTTTCACCTATCCTGATGGAAGAATTGATATTCCCGGAACATCAAAATCGCGTGAAGGTGGTGTAAAATATACAGACTATTCACTAAAACTGTTTTTTGATATGGCGAAAAAGCAGGATTGGTATAAAAATACAGTCTTTGTTATTATTGCAGACCATTGTGCGTCCAGTGCCGGAAAAACAGAGCTTCCAATGGACAAATACAGAATTCCTGCACTGATCTTTTCAGAAGGATTTATCCAGCCACAGAAATTTGATACTTTGATGTCACAGATTGATGTGATGCCTACCCTTTTCGGATTACTGAATTTCAATTATCAATCTAAATTCTTAGGCCAGGATGTTTTCAAACCGGAATTCCAACCTAAAGCTTATATCGCTACTTATCAGGACCTTGGTTTTGTAAAAGACAATCGCCTAACCATTATTTCCCCGGTAAAAAAAGCAAAACAGTACTCTCTGGAACTGGAAAAAAGTGATCTTGCTCCGGAATTTAAGCTGTATTATGATGAAAAGTTGTTAAAAAATACAGATCAGAAGCTGGTAGATGATGCCATTTCGGCCTACCAATCAACATCTTATTGGCTAAAGACCAAGCAGCTTAACCGATAAGAGAATTCTTTTATAAAGTAACTTAATAAACGGGCGTAAGCTTTAATTTTATAAATTTACGACACAAAAAAACATATTATTATGAGATGGACAGACGATAGAGGCGGCAACGTTGATGATCGCCGCGGCTCCGGAGGCGGAGGTGGCGGTATGATTGTTGGCGGCGGACTCGGAACTTTAATTATAGCAGCTATTGTTTTCTTTTTGGGAGGCGATCCTTCCGGGATTTTGAATTCCGGCAGTATACAGTCTTCAGGAAATACAGGAGAAAAAAGGGAACTTACTGCCCAGGAAAAACAAATTGGGGAAATGGTTGATATGATGTCCGGATGGAATACCTTGACCTGGGATCAGATCTTTAAAGAAAATGGGATGACTTTTTCTGAACCTAGAATTGTACTTTTCGAAAACACTACCAGTTCCGGATGTGGTACCGCTCAATCTGCCATGGGACCATTTTACTGCCCTGCCGATCAGAAAATCTATATGGACATGGAGTTTTTCGGTGAGCTTCAGCAAAGATTTGGAGCCAAGGTCACTGAATTTACCGTAGCCTATGTTCTGGCTCATGAAATGGGGCATCACGTACAAACCCTTTTAGGAACCACCCAAAAAGTAGATAATTTAAGAAGAAGCGGAAGATATTCTGAAGCGGAAATGAACAGAGTATCTGTAGCCACAGAATTACAGGCAGATTTTTATGCCGGAGTTTGGGCTAAACGTACTGATGAATCCAGAAAAATTCTTGAACCTGGAGATATTCAGTCTGCAATAGAGGCTGCAGAAGCTGTAGGTGATGATAATATCCAAAAAAGAGGACAGGGATATGTGAATCAGGAAAGCTTTACCCATGGGTCATCTGCCCAGCGTAAAGAATGGTTTATGAAAGGATATAATACCGGAGATATCAGACAAGGGGATACTTTCAACCAACTTTTGAAATAAAAATAGACTTACATTATAAAAATAAAATAATCGCCAGTGAAAATTTTCACTGGCGTTTTTATTTCTACTTTTCCTACTGATTTAAACCTAACAGGTTTAGCCAGAATACATTTTTATTGTAGCTCAATCGGATTGCTGTTCTTTTTAGCTTCTTCTTTCACTCTTTCTTCTATTCGTTTTCTCATCTCATCAGGGTTTTGATTTCCGCCAGAGCTTCTTCCTCCGATTCGCATTGGAGGAGCCATTCCGCCTTGGGTCATGAATGACATAGGATCAGTTTTATATCTCTCCTGTTGCTTTAAAAAATCTGTCCTCTTCACTTTTAAGGTATTACCAAATTGATTCATCGCCGGCAACTCTGTAATCTTATAATTTTTCATAAGGTCAAATGAATACTCCCCTTTCTCATCTTCAATTTTGACAACCAATCCTGGAAGCCCACCAAATTTATATGGGCCATCCTGATAAGGCAGATCTGTAGTAAACCATGCTGTCCACTTTCTTCCAGCAAAATCAGTCTCCGCTTTCTGTACTTTATATTCGCCTATTTTTCTGGTTTCGGAAGCCATTTTCCATGTCATAGGTCTGTCTTCTTCATAAGAATAAACATCCCTTCCTATTCTCTCTTTAAAAAAAGTTTTTTGATTGGTTTTATCTTTTTCAATGGAATAATTGATATTACTTCTCAGTCCTTCCATCTGATCTCTGCCGAGATTTACCCTTTCAGCACCTCCCTGAAAAGCTTTTTTCATAATAGAATCTCTTTTTATTCTATTTTCAGAATAAAAAAAAGATTTTTCAGAAGAAATATCGAGATATGCATTTTCAGTCTTTGTATAAGTCTTATTTTCTGCATCCGGCTTCATCGTTACCTGATATACAAACCTGTTCGTTTGTCCGGAAACATGCTGTATAAATAGCACCAGAGCAATTATGCCTATTTTTTTCATATTCGAGTCAATTTATGTTTTGGATTTCAAAAGATTACCAAAGTTAAACTCATCAATGATAAAAATCGATAAAATAAAAATGCTGATTTTTATATCCTGATTTTTGTTCGTATTTTTGCGTCATTAAATCATTCTAAATAAATACAATGATAAAAGTATCAGACTATGCAAAGGAGAAAGCCATCCAGTTAATGACTGAAGATGGTTTTAACCCTGCTGAAGATTATATAAGAGTTGGGGTGAAAAGCGGCGGATGCTCTGGTTTAGAGTATGTTTTGAAGTTCGACAACCAAAAAACAGACACAGATCAGATTTTTGAAGATAATGACATTAAAATTATCATCGATAAAAAATCCATTCTTTATTTAGCAGGAACCACTCTTGAATATTCAGGAGGATTGAACGGAAAAGGGTTTGTTTTTAACAACCCGAACGCATCCAGAACATGTGGATGTGGAGAATCATTTAGTCTTTAGAGAAAAGACATAAGATCCTAGACATCAGAAAATATGAGGTCTAAATCTGAAATCTAAAAAATTATAATGAGTAAATATACTGAAGACGATTTAAGAGTCGATCTAGAAAATAAAAAATATGAATTCGGTTGGGAAACCAAAATTGATTATGAAGATTTCCCGATTGGTTTAAATGAGGACATCATCCGTGCCATTTCCGCTAAAAAAGAGGAACCGGAATGGATGACTGAATGGCGTTTGGAATCTTTCAAAATCTGGTTGAAAATGGTAGAGCCTAACTGGGCTAATATCAAATATGAAAAGCCAGATTTTCAAGCTATCCGTTACTATGCCGCTCCAAAGGCTAAGCCGGAATTGGAAAGCCTTGATCAGGTGGACCCTGAATTATTGAAAACTTTCGAAAAGCTAGGGATTAATATTGAGGAGCAAAAAAGACTTTCAGGAGTAGCTGTAGATATCGTAATAGATTCAGTTTCTGTGAAAACTACGTTCCAGGATACATTGGCAGAAAAAGGAATTATTTTCTGTTCAATCTCTGAAGCAATTAAAAACCACCCTGATTTAGTAAGAAAATATCTTGGTAAAGTAGTTCCTAGAGGAGATAACTTCTATGCAGCATTGAACTCCGCAGTATTCTCTGACGGAAGTTTCTGCTATATTCCTAAAGGAGTAAAATGTCCAATGGAGCTATCCACTTACTTCCGTATCAATCAGGCAGGAACAGGTCAGTTTGAAAGAACGCTTGTGATTGCAGATGAAGGAAGCTATGTTTCATATCTTGAAGGATGTACAGCACCATCAAGAGACGAAAATCAGCTTCACGCAGCAGTTGTGGAATTGATCGCTCTGGATAATGCTGAAATTAAATATTCTACTGTACAAAACTGGTACCCAGGTAATGAAGAAGGAAAAGGTGGGGTATTCAACTTTGTAACGAAAAGAGGTCTTTGTGAAAGAAATGCAAAAATCTCATGGACACAGGTTGAAACAGGTTCTGCAGTAACATGGAAATACCCTTCTTGTATCCTTAAAGGTGATAATTCAATCGGAGAGTTCTACTCTATCGCTGTAACAAACAATCACCAATATGCAGATACAGGAACAAAAATGATCCACATTGGGAAAAATACTAAATCAACGATCATTTCAAAAGGTATTTCTGCAGGAAAATCTCAAAACTCATACAGAGGACAGGTAAAAGTAATGCCTTCTGCAAAAGGAGCAAGAAACTTCTCTCAATGTGACTCTTTATTGATGGGTAACGAATGTGGAGCACACACTTTCCCTTACATTGAAATCAAAGATCCTACGGCTCAATTAGAGCACGAAGCAACCACTTCAAAAATTGGTGAAGATCAGATTTTCTACTGTAACCAAAGAGGTATTGACACAGAAAGAGCGATTGCATTGATCGTAAACGGATTCAGTAAAGAAGTTTTAAATAAGCTTCCAATGGAATTTGCTATTGAAGCACAAAAACTACTTGAAATTTCATTAGAAGGATCAGTAGGATAACAAGATATGATCGCTACAGAAAGATTAATTTTAAGAAAACCTGCAAAAGAAGATTTTGAAAGATTCTTCGAAATTAATCATGACCCTGAAACCAATATTCATAATCCAAGCGGGCCAATGAGTTTTGAAAAAGCAGAAAGTACATTTACCAGAATGCTTGATCATTGGGAAAACCATCATTTTGGAAGCTGGGCAATTGTTGAAAAGGACAATCCTGAAAATATAATTGGTTTTGGCGGACTGAGCTACAGACTCTACGGAGAAGAAGAAAAATTGAATTTAGGCTATCGTTTTGCTTCCCAGGCATGGGGGAAAGGATATGCTACAGAATTCACAAAGAAAGCTATAGATTTTGGATTGAATGGAGACAATAAAGAAGAAATATTCGCCATTGTCCGTCCCAGTAATCTAGCTTCTGTTAAAGTTTTGGAAAAGGCAGGTATGATCAAAATCGGGACTCTGAATGATGTTCCTGGTCAACCTGAAAGTTTAGTATATAGAATTCAAAAATAATTTGTTTAAGCAAATAAAATGTTAGAAATTAAAAACCTTCACGCCAAAATTGAAGATGGCGCAGAAATATTAAAAGGGATCAACCTTGAAATAAAACCAGGAGAAGTTCACGCTATTATGGGGCCAAACGGAGCTGGTAAGTCTACCCTTTCTTCTGTAATCGCAGGAAAAGAGGATTACGAAGTGACAGGTGGAGAAATTATTTTCCAAGGAGAAGATATCATCGAAGATGCTCCGGAAGACAGAGCACACAAAGGAATCTTCCTTTCTTTCCAGTATCCAGTGGAAATTCCGGGAGTTTCTGTAACGAACTTCATCAAAGCTGCTTTAAACGAAACAAGAAAAGCAAACGGATTGGCAGAAATGCCGGCAAAAGAAATGCTTGCATTAATCCGTGAAAAATCTGAAAAATTAGGAATCAAAAAAGATTTCCTTTCAAGATCACTGAACGAAGGATTCTCCGGAGGTGAAAAGAAAAGAAACGAGATCTTCCAAATGATGATGCTTGACCCTAAATTGGCTATCCTAGATGAAACAGATTCAGGACTAGACATTGATGCTCTAAGAATTGTAGCTGATGGGGTAAATGCTTTTAAAAATGAAGGAAACGCAGTTCTTTTGATTACTCACTATCAAAGATTGCTTAATTATATTCAGCCTGATTTCGTTCACGTTTTAGCTAACGGAAAAATCATCAAAACAGGTGATAAATCTTTAGCATTAGAGCTTGAAGAAAAAGGATACGACTGGCTTCTTAACTAAGAAGTAGTATTTCAGAGATTAAAATTTTCACGGTAAATAAGCGTAGCAAAAAAAATCTCTAATATTAAAAATTGGATTCTCTGTTCCTCGGAATAGCAATATTTTTAGTTCAAAATAAAAAGAAAAAATGGTGCAAACCACAGATATACCAGTAATGGCATTAAAAGAACAAATCATCGAAAACCATAACGAGTTTTTGGAGAGCCTTCGTCACAGATTTCTGGATGACGATAGAAAAGCTGCTCTTCAGAAGTTTGAAGGTATTGGTTTTCCGACAAAAAAAGACGAAGAATATAAATATACCAATCTAAAGGAGATCACGGAAAAAAGCTACAACTTCTTCCCGAAAGAAAACCACAACATCACTAAAGAGCAGTTTGATGAATTGCACCTTGGTGAAGAAAATTTTGATTGGATTGTTTTCGTAAACGGTAAACTTCACAAAGAACTTTCTAAAGTTTCTATTGAAAATGTAGAGTTCCTTTCATTCAATTACGCATTGAATGATGACAAACATAAAGAGGTATTTGAAAAGTATTTCAATACAATTGCTTCCAAAGATCTAGCTTTCACGAACTTAAACCTTGCGTACTGCAAATATGGTTTCTTTTTGAAAGTTCCTAAAAATGTAGTGATTGAAAAGCCAATCCATGTTTTCTACATTTCTCAGAATCAGGAAGAAAATACATTCTACAATACAAGAAATTTATTAATTGTTGAAGAAGGAGCAAAAGTTGAGGTTATTGAAAGCCACCATAATTTTGATGACACGTATGTGTTCACCAATTCTGTGACGGAAATCTTCACCTATCCAAATGCAAAGGCAGACTGGCACAAGCTTCAGAACGATAACAATACATCTTACCTTGTAGACAATACCTTTGCAAAACAGGAGAAAGACAGTTTAACCACTGTAAATACCTTCTCTTTCGGAGGAAAACTGGTAAGAAACAACCTTGATTTCATTCAGAATGGATCTAATATCAATTCATTCATGAACGGAATCACAATTATCGGAAAAGACCAGTTGGTAGACCACCATACAGCGGTTCACCACAATTTCCCTAACTGTGAAAGTTACCAGAACTATAAAGGAATCTTTGATGGTAATGCTCACGGAGTTTTCAACGGAAAAGTTTTTGTTGATAAAATTGCTCAGAAGACCAATGCTTACCAGCAGAACAATAACGTATTACTAAGTGAGGGTGCTAGTATTGATACTAAACCTCAGTTAGAGATTTTTGCAGATGACGTAAAATGTTCTCACGGATGTACAGTAGGCCAGCTTAATGAAGATGCCCTGTTCTATCTGAGAGCGAGAGGGATTTCTAAAAAAGAAGCTCAGGCATTACTTCTATATGCATTTGCTAATGATGCGATGCAAAATATCGATATTGAACCACTAAAAGAGAAGATTTCAAAGCTTTTAGCAGAGAAATTAGAAGTAGATATAGAATTTTAAACTTTATATATATTGATACATAAAAGCACTTCATTTCTGAAGTGCTTTTTTATTTTTGTGATAAACTATTGCCGTTCTTATTTTTTCAACCAACTTTGGTTATCCTTATTTTCTGAACGTTTCTTTCCGTTATCAAAATTATAAGCCAGACCCACTCCTAATGTTTGTTTCAACTGGGTTTTCCATATCTGGTTGTGATCATATAATAGATCCAGTGTTACATTTGTGGAAATATATTTATTGATTTTCATACTTAAAACGCCACTATACCCAAGAACTAATCTTTCCGGATGATCCAGGTAGTTTGAGAATACGGAAGCTGTATTAAGCAAAGTAATGTTTTCCATAATTTTCAGCTTGTACATAGCTGTCCCCAAGAAACCGAACTGGAAAAGAGAAGAATCTCCATCATTTTTAAGTCCATAAGTTCCTGCTTTTTGAAGATCTTTATCCAGCACGAAAGTCCATCGGGCGTTCGCTGGGCGCATTGTCACAGTAAAATTATCATTAGGACGGTAAGTAACCCCTGCTCCCAGATTTAGATAGCCTGGAGCCATAAAGTTTGAAATTTTCTTGGCATCAGGATTGTTCCCATCCTCATACCCTGGAGCAAATTGAGTCTGAAGACCTGCACCTGCAGAAAAATACCAGTGCTTAGCGAATTCTCTACCATAGTTTGTAGATAAATTGATAACATCCTGGGTTTTTCTTACTCCAGTACCTTGTGTGTTGTTTTGTCCGTAACCAAGAATAATAATGTTTTCCCAAAGGTCTTTCCCTTTTTCATAAGTAAGGTTGTAATTGACACCGGCAAGCCATCCTACGTTATTGGCTCCTCCCCCTACCCAATTGGAAAAAGCAGCCTGATTAAGCATTAAAGTATTTTGTCCCTGGATGGACCAGGCTTTAACAGTATCTGCTGCAGGAGCATCAGTTTTGGCTTCTTGCGCCATAGACATAGCCCCAAAAGAAATGGAAGCGATTAATAAAACTTTTTTCATAATTAACGATTTCCTACAAATGTATAAATAATAATTTACGCCTGAATAAAACTCACCTTGAAATGAATTGAATCAAACGACATATACAGAAGCAACACAATGAAAATAAACCTTTTAAATAACCGCCCAATACATAGCAAACTTAAAGCAACTTAAAAACCTGAAGTTTTAAAAACAAAAAAACACCTCATTTCTGAAGTGCTTTTATTATTGAATTTTGATTGTTCATTTATTTCTTTATCCACCATTGGCTGTCTTTACGATCAGAACGTTTTACTCCATTATCCAGAGTATAAGCGAAGCCAATTCCCAGTGTTTGTTTTAACTGTGTTTTTTCAATCTGGTTATGATCATACAGCAAGTCTAATGAAATATTAGATGAAATATATTTATTAACTTTTAAGTTCAGGAGTGCTCCGTAGGCCAATACAAGCCTGTCCGGACGATCCAGATAATTCGAAAAGACAGAAGCGGTATTTGTCAAATGAATATCTTCCATAATTTTAAGCTTATACATCGCGGTTCCCAGGAAACCGAATTGCAGTAATGAAGTGGCTCCATCACTTTTCAGACCGTAATTTCCGGCAAGCTGAAGCTCTTTATCCAATACAAACGTCCATCTGGCGTTGGTAGGACGTAAAGTTACCGTTAAGTCATCATTTGGCCTGTAGGTGATACCCATACCGACATTCAGATAGCCCGGTGCCATAAAGTTTGAGATTTTTTTAGCTTCCGGATTATTACCATCTTCATATCCCGGAGCAAACTGAGACTGTAAACCAGTCCCTAAAGAGAAATACCAGCTTTTGGAAAACTTTCTCCCATAGTTGGTGGAAACGTTAATGACATCCTGGGTCTTTCTTATCCCCAATCCTTTGGTATCATTCTGTCCATATCCAAGAATAATAATATTTTCCCAAAGATCATTGTCTTTTTCATAGGTAATATTATAATTAACACCAGCAAGCCAGCCTACGTTATTGGCTCCTCCTCCAACCCAATTCGAAAAGGCAGCCTGATTAATCATTACAGTGTTTTTTCCTAACACAGACCAGTATTTCACTGTGTCTACCACTACGGAATCTTTTTTCAATTCTTCTTGTGCACTTGCATAAATCCCCATAAATATGGAAAGAATCAATAAAAACTTCTTCATTACTCTTAATAATTTTCAATGCAAAAATATTAATATAATTTTTTTAAAAGCTAAAATTAGCCTTAAACAATCTACTTTTTATCATTTCAACCTATTGGCAACAAAATACTTCAATAAAATCAGTGCCAAAATAATTGGTTCAAAAGTTAAATTTGATACCTTTTGTCTTAAAATCAGCTAGGTAGAAATACTATCATCGCCAAATTTTCCGAAATTTATCATTGGCTTTTGATTTGACGTACAACCTTTATGTTTAAAAATGTAATTTCCAAAAGAGCGATTATATACCCTTTGCTGATGCTTTCTGCAATGTGGTTCGGATTTTTTTTACAGATGCACGGCTTTTTTGGAAGTTGCTTCGGAGCCATTATTCCCCTAGTCCCCGAAGGGCTGCTTGGAATTCTGACCTCTCCACTGCTGCATGGAAATATAGACCATATTATAGGAAACTCTATTCCCATGGCAGCATTGATGTTTTTACTATACCAATTCTATCCCTTGGTTGCCAATAAAGTTTTCTTTATCGGATGGATTGCAACGGGACTTTTGGTATGGCTGCTCCCTCCCATTGACATCATGACGGGTGAATATATGTATACCTGTACCATCGGAGCCAGCGGTGTAGTCTATGTATTGGCTTTTTTCCTCTTCTTTAGTGGTGTTTTTAAATGGAATATGAAGCTTTTGACCATTTCATTACTCGTTGTATTATACTATGGAAGTTTGATATGGGGAATGCTTCCTGAAGAACTGTTCTATAATATGCAGGAGCCAAGTAAAATCTCATGGCAGGCTCACCTTTCCGGAGCTATTATAGGAAGTATTATTGCTTTTGCTTTTAAAAATGTAGGAGAAAAAAAGAAAAAATTCATCTGGGAATATCCTAATTATTATAGCGAAAAAGATGATAAGCTTTGGCAGGAATACAAGGAAAATCACCCGGAAGATTTTATGGAACTTCCATACAAAAAAAGAGATGACATATGGGATCATTTGGATGAATTAAGAGAAAAATAAAACTTAATTCATACATTTGATAAAAAACGCACATGATCTCCGAAGAATATTTATATGCTATTGCTTTACGCGAAAGCAGTCTGATTGGTGACATCAATTTTCATAAACTTGTAAGAACCTTTGGAAGTGCTGAAAATGCATGGAAAAAAGCAAAAAGAGAATACAGAAAATTAGAAGGTATAGGACAAAAAACAGTTGCTGATATTGGAAATGAAAACCATCTGAAGTTTGCTGAAAAAGAACTCATGTTTTGCGAAAAGAACAATATCCGAATCAGGTTAAGACATCTTGATGAGGCTCCCACCCTTCTTAATGAATGCATAGATGCTCCTTCTATCCTTTACCAAAAAGGAAATATTGATGTATCTCTTCAAAAAATAAGCATCGTTGGGACCCGAAATATGACAGCTTACGGCAAACAATTTATCGGAGACTTTTTTGATGCCACTCAATCTTCAAAATATGTTTCTGTGAGCGGTCTTGCTTTAGGAGTAGACAAAGAAGTTCATGAACAGTCTATCCGAAGTCAGAAACCGACCATCGCTGTTCTTGCTCATGGTTTCGAATTTTTATATCCAGCCAAAAACAGAAAATTGTCAGAGAAAATTATTCAGGAAGGAGGTGCCTTATTGACAGAATTCAATTCAACAAGAAAACCGGATCGGGAAAACTTTATTCAAAGAAACAGAATTGTAGCTGGCCTTTCTCCCGCAACGATTGTTGTGGAAACAGGATTTGGAGGCGGATCTGTAAGCACAGCTGCTTTTGCTAACGATTATAACAGAGAGGTCTTTGCACTTCCAGGAAAAATCACCGATGTTCATAGTCAAGGTTGTAATCAATTGATTTTGCATAACAAAGCAACTGCTATTTCTACCCTTAAAGACCTTATAAGCATGCTTGGTTTTAATAATCCAAAAGAAAAAATTGCTGAGCTATTTCCTTATAGTGAAACCATAACACAATTAACTGATAATCAAAGCGAAATATATCAATTTATTAAAGAAAATCCACAGATTTCTTTAGATGATCTTGCCCAGGAAATTGCCATACCTGCACACAAAATTTTACCGATAATTTTAGAATTAGAACTTTTAGGGAAAGTAAAATCGTTTTCTGGGAGACAATTTATCGCAAATTAAGAATTAATGATTTCTTAATACTGCATTATTTCATACATAACATTTAATTTTTAATAAATTTTAATCACAAATTATTAATTTAATAATATTTCAGATCATTATTATTTAATTTTTAACAATGTTAAAATAGAGTGTTGTGAATCTTGAAAAAAAAATTAAATTTGTTGACAATAATATTCAACCTTAATATATGGAACAATATAATATTGACCAGAAAATCCAAGAGTTTATTGCAAAAATTGAAGCAAAAAATCCTAACGAACCGGAATTCTTACAGGCTGTAAAAGAAGTTGCCGTAACTGTAATTCCATTCATTGCTACGAGAAAAGAATATAACGGAATGAAGCTGCTTGAAAGAATGGCTGAAGCTGAAAGAATTATTATCTTCAGAGTTCCATGGGTTGATGATAAAGGAGAGATTCAGGTTAACAGAGGTTTCAGAATCCAAATGAACTCTGCTATTGGTCCATACAAAGGAGGAATCCGTTTCCATCCTACTGTAAACTTATCAGTTCTTAAGTTCTTAGCTTTCGAACAAGTGTTTAAAAACTCTTTAACTACTCTTCCAATGGGTGGTGGTAAAGGAGGTTCAGATTTCGATCCGCAAGGTAAATCTGATATGGAAGTAATGCGTTTCTGCCAGGCTTTCATGACAGAATTATGCAAGCACATTGGTCCTGAAACAGACGTACCTGCAGGAGATATCGGTGTAGGAGCTAGAGAAATCGGTTATCTATTCGGACAATACAAGAAAATCAGAAACGAATTCACCGGAGTTCTTACAGGAAAAGGTCTTGCTTATGGAGGTTCATTAATTCGTCCTGAAGCTACAGGATACGGAGTAGTATACTTCGCTGAGCAGATGCTTAAAACTATCGGACAGAATTTCCAAGGGAAAACAGTAACAGTATCAGGTTTCGGAAACGTAGCTTGGGGAGTTATCAAAAAAGCAACTGAACTTGGAGCAAAAGTGGTAACGCTTTCTGGTCCTGACGGATATATTTATGATAAAGACGGTATCAGCGGAGAAAAAATTGATTATTTATTAGAACTTAGAGCTTCTGGAAACAACAGAGCTGAGGACTATGCTAAAAAATATCCATCTGCTGAATTCCACGCTGGAAAACGTCCTTGGGAAGTGAAGTGTGATGTAGCGTTCCCTTCTGCAACCCAAAACGAATTAGATTTAGATGACGCAAGAAAATTAGTTGAAAACGGATGTCTTTGTGTAACTGAAGCAGCTAACATGCCTTCTACATTAGACGCAATCAACTATTTCCTAGACAATAAAGTATTATTCTCTCCTGGTAAAGCTTCCAACGCTGGAGGTGTTGCTACTTCAGGATTAGAAATGACTCAGAACTCTATCCGTCTTAACTGGACTTCTGAAGAGGTTGACGCAAGATTAAAGGAAATCATGATCGGTATCCACAAAGCTTGTAGAGACTACGGAAAAGACGAAGATGGTTATGTAAACTACGTAAAGGGTGCAAATATTGCGGGCTTCGTAAAAGTAGCAGAAGCAATGTTAGCTCAAGGAGTTGTGTAACAAAAAATAATAAAGGTTGGGAAAAACTCCCGACCTTTTTTGATATAGCCTGTTCCCGGGATAATGGGAAAAAAGTAAAAAGTGAAAGGAGAAAGCGCTGCTATATGCAGCGCTTTTTTTATTTTTATAGGTATGAAAAACACCTTTAAAAATATTGATGATTATATCCTTTTATTCCCGATTAATGTTCAGGAACAGTTGTTTGAACTAAGGAAAGCTATTCACTCCCAAATTCCTGATCTTGAAGAATACATTGGCTATCAGATGCCGGCTTTTAAACATAAAGGAAAGCCTTTGGTATATTTTGCAGCTTACAAAAAGCATATCGGGTTTTATCCCGGTGCTGAAGGAATCAAAAATTTTGAAAAAGATTTTGAAAAGATGAATTACAAGTTTTCTAAAGGAGCCGTGCAGTTTCCAATAGATGAAAATATTCCGCTAGATCTGATTAATAAGATTGTAGCATTCAGAATCAGAGAAATTGAACAGAAAAAATCCTGAAATATAAGATTCCAGGATTCAGACTAGTGTTTGCTAAAGTACTATCACTTTTTCTTCTTAGATTTCTTCTCTTCTTTTGTTGCTTCCGCAGGCTTAGTGGCTTCCATCGTAGTTCCTGTACTCACAGTTGCATCAGCAGCAGGTGCTGCTGTTGAAGCTTCCACTTTAGTTGTACTTTGATTTTGTCCGGTTGTGGTAGAATTCCAATCTGATTTGGTTTCCGATGTCTGTGGCTGCGTTTGGGTTGTAGCGGATGGGTTAGTTGTGCTTTCAGCAGGCTTCTGGGTCTGAGTCTGGGTTTGAGCCGATACTGCTATTACTCCAACTAATGTAAATGCAGCTGTTAAAAATAACTTTTTCATAATGTAATATTTAAATGATTGTTTAAACTAAACGTGACATCATTTATAAAAATTATACGTAAGTAACTTATTTAACGGACTTTATCAATTTTTAAGAGGAATTTATAAATACGAAAAAGGAAATTAAATCATAAAAAAGAGCCTCTGTGGGCTCAAAGAACGACTTTTTTAGTCTTTTATTATTTTTGGAACTAATATTAAATGCTTTAACAGTTATTATTAGTTTTATCCAGTCTTTTTTTCCGAAATCCTTGTCAAGGTTTAGAACCTTGACAAGGATTGTTTGTTAAACTACTTCCTGCCAAGACATCTATTTCTAATCTCCTTGATTTTTATCTTAGAATTTACTTTGCTATATTCTTCATCATCTTCTCTACAAATTCAAAAGCAGCCGGGCAGATCACTGTATTCTTCAGCATCAGGTTATTGATCTGGTAAATTTTTTTACGATCCGTATGAGGATATTCTCTGCATGCTTTTGGTCTTACTTCATAAATGGAGCAAGTATTATCACTGTTCAGGAAAAAGCATGGAAGATTCTGCAATACTTTATCATTGTCTTCATCCACTCTTAAAAATTTAGCTTCAAAATCGGCAGATTTCATACGAAGATGCTTAGCGATACGCTCAATATCCTTTTCAGTATATAATGGGCCCGTAGTTTTACAGCAATTGGCACACTGTAAGCAGTCAATTTCTTCAAAAACTTCATCATGGGTTTCCTGCACTACATAATCCAGGTTTTTGGGCGGCTTTTTCTTTAATCCGTCCAAAAATTTTTTATGCTCTTTCTGCTTTTGTAAAGCTTGCTTTTTATAAAAATCTAAATTCATTTATTCTTTATTTCCTGTCTGCACAGGAAGATCTATATTCTTATATTCATTAATCTTATCCAGATCTAAAATGGTAGCAAGGTTCTTTTTATCTGGATAATACATTGGGACAAATTTTGCTCCGTATACAATTTCTCCCGTCACAAAGGAAGATCTTTGAACTACCGTATTAGAGAATACTTCATCAAAAGCTCTTACCTGAACAATGATCTCAATATCTGTACTTTTAAAATCGTCTTCAGAGAAACCATAAAACGGGGAACTTTCATTGATTTTATGAACAACCGTCCAGTTCAGGGCCAAAGTATTGATCTTGCTTAAATGCGTTTCCAGCCTATAAAAGTTACTCTTGGGAACATCGTTTTCAATCACTTCAATCGCTGTAGAAACAATGACATCAGCATCTGTCAACGCATTATTTTTATAGGGTGCTAGTCTGAACATTAAAGCTGTACCTTCTTCAAAAGGGGCGATCACTGCAATATCAGAAAACCTTAAATATGCTCTCGGTCTTGAAAATCTCCCATAAAAAAGCCCCGTTGCAATAGCAAAGGTAAGCAATCCCAGAAAAGCTTCAAAAGTAGCCACCAGACTGGCTAAAAAACCTACAGGAGCGATTCTTCCATATCCTACCGTAGTAAAGGTTTGTGAACTGAAAAAGAAAACATCAATAAACTCGTTCAGAGGATCACTTTTATCTATTCCTGTAAGATGCTCTACTCCTATCAGATAATAAATCATCGCAAATACAAGGTTGATCAGAATATAAGCCACAACGAGATACGAGATAAAACGAAATGAAGACAGATTCAGCATCGTATGATACCAACTCAGGCTGTTGAAAACATTCACACCCGTTCTTTTTACATTCGGGAGACCATCTTTATTGATGAATCTTCCTGAGGCATTACTTCCGAAACCACTATTCTCCGTGTTTTTCTGACGGATTTTTTTTCTGAATCCTCTTGTCATCTTATCATTTGTTTTTTTGAATTGCTTAGTTGCTCACCATTAATCTACCCCACTTTCCGGATACAAAGATAAAATATTGTTTTCATGAATTTTATCAATCAAAGCATTACTTATTCAATTTGATTTAGCCGTAAATTTGGAGTATGAAAAAGCTTGAATCAAGAGAGGATATTGAACACCTGGTAAATTCATTTTATGCCAAAGTAGTAAAGGATGAAACCATTAGTTTCTTCTTCAATGATATTGCGAAAGTAGACTGGGATAAGCACCTTCCAAAAATGTATTCGTTTTGGGAGTCTATTCTTTTTGGCCAGATGTCCTATAAGGGAAATCCTATGGGCGTCCATTTTCCGATCAATGAAATACAGGCTATGGAGCAAAAACACTTCAACAGATGGCTGGAGCTATGGAGAACAACCATTGAGGAGAATTTTGTAGGTGAAAATGCGGATATGGCGATCTACAAATCCGAGAATATTGCCAAGCTGATGGCCTTTAAAATGGACTTAGCAAGAAGACTTTAACGGGGTTTGAGTTCTCCTACGCCTCTCTTAAGGAACAATTACCGTAAAGATATAGGCTGCCAGATTTACTAATAAAACCGTTCCGTACAGGATATTTGTTTTTCCTCGGCTCAATGAAAGCATGACGATAAATACAGAAAGTGAAAGCAGAATAATATCCTTCTTATCTAACCCAAGGACCAACGGGATATCATACATAATACATACTACTGAAACTGCTGGAATTGTCAAACCAATACTTGCCAGTGCTGAACCTAATGCCAGATTTAAACTAGATTGGATTTGATTGGCTCTTGCAGCTCGTATTGCAGCAACACCTTCGGGAAGAAGAACTACTGCAGCGATAATTACTCCTACTAAAGATTTAGGAGCCCCTACACTCTGTACCATTCCTTCAATAGTATCAGAAAGTCCTTTTGCCATTAAAACAACGATGACCAGACAAACAACTAAAAAGCCAAAACTGATCAGTGTCTTAGTTAATGTAGGAATATAATGTTCTTCAGGATGTTCATCAGGAACTATAAAATAACTTCTGTGTCTTACCGTCTGTACCATCAGGAAAACACCATAGATGACCAGACAGGCAATAGATACAAAAATAAGCTGTGCCTGGTTGTAGAATGGTCCATTGACACTTGATGTAAAATTAGGAAGAACCAGGGTAAGGATGAGAATTGAAACTGTACTCACCAAATAGGTGGTAGCAGAAGTTCTGGCAAAGAACTGTTCATGATATTTCACGCCTCCAACCAATATACAGATTCCCAAAATACCATTAAGAATAAGCATAACAGCAGCAAAAACGGTATCTCTGGCCAGCGTGATCGCCTGATCTCCGCCGGCAACCATCAGTGAGATGATAAGGGCTACTTCAATAATGGTGATACAAAGGGCAAGGATAATTGTTCCGAAAGGTTCTCCCACTTTATGAGCTACCATTTCAGCATGGTGAACTGCCGATAAAACACTCCCAATGAGTAAAATACCTGCAATAATATCATAAATAATGCCACTTCCCATCAGTCCGGAAAAGTAGTAACCTACCGCAAGGACAGGAAAAATATAAGTGTAGTGTAAAAGTTCTTTAAGTCTCATATAGTGACTACAAAATACAAAAAATCTATAATATTTTCAATATTAAAAGAAAATATTAATAATATTTTAATGAGGCCAGAAGTTAAAGTCCTGATAATCTGTCAACATGTGAAACAACAACCCAATAGCAACAATTCTGACGTTTCCTTTGAAAAATAACAGCAAAAAATACACCGCAATGGCATAATAAGAATGCAAAAAATGAAAACCAATACTTTCTCTTGATGGATCAAAAATGGGATTGGCAAAAAGATGATCCAGATCTACCAGCATTGTAGCCAATAAAATAAGATATACCTTCTTCCAGTTTTTAGGATAAAACACCAGTGCTATAAACACCGGAAACACAAAATGTAAAAAATAATGCGTGCACGTTTTGAGCAATGCAATTTCTGATGGAGCCATTAAACGATATATATTTACCAGTTACCATCGTAAAATTAGGGGTAAATTTCCTTTTTTCGCTTTTATTTTCACCCAATAATCCTGTGATTTATTCCCATACAGGACGTAATCGATATCAGAAATGATCTTTTTTTCTTTATTACTCAGTGTTTTTAAAGATGAATACAACAGAGTGCTGTTTCTGACCATGATATAGTTTTCTTGTAATAGAGGTGAAGATAATACCGGTTTTCGGGTTGATTTTATAACAACACCTTCACTGTTTTGGCTAATCTTATTGGGTTGAAAAGGGATTTGAGTGAATTGATTTTCTTCGTTGATCCACTTTTTAGACTGGAAATATCCCCATATTCTTTCAGGATCCTTACTTTGAATTTCAATACTATAATTAGGCAGGACAATCTTCTGGAAGGTCTTTTTTTCAACTTCATTAAAGTTGTCATCATATTCATAACTTATGATGGTGTCATTCACCTGTTCGAGGCTGGTAGTAGCTTTAAAAGAAGTAGCCCGTAAAGAATCGGCCATATCTTTATCTAAAAAATAAGTGAATTTTCTTAGGTTATTCTGATCTAATTCCATCTCCAGAAAGTTGTTTCTTTTCTGAAGTTTTGAAGCAATTGAATTAAAAACTTCCTGATTTGAATTATTTTTGATTTCAATTTCGTCATCATGTAATTCAATTGAAAAGTTTTGAATTTTCTGTCCTGAGATAAAAGAAAGGCTTCCCAATGTATTTTGAATAAACTGATCTGCATTCCAGGCAGGAGCTGTAGAAGTAAGAAGAAGTTGTTTCTGAATAGTTTCAAAAGCGAGTTCAGATGTTCCTATAATGCAATGATCTCCTTTTATCATGAAGAAAACCTGATCTTTCTGAAAGCGGTTATTTCCTTTATCTGTAAACTTCTGTTTCTTTAAAAAAATAATAAATTTTTGAGGATCTTTGAGTTCTAAAATGCTGTACCATTCAGAAAATCGAGTGTCTTTAACATGAAAAATCTGTAAAAAATCCGGAATTCTGATCCCTGAATCATTCAGTGAAGCTGAACTTTTACTCTCGGTTTTACTTCCAGACCAGCTTGAAGGGTGTGTGGCCCAGTTGAAGAGGTATTGTCCCATTAGTTTCTTTGTATCGATTAAAACCACTGCATCAGCGTTCCCAGGAATGTATTTGAGACGTTTGTCTTTATAAAAAGCCACAAAATACACCCCAATAGCGAGTAATAAAAGTAATGGGACAATAATCTTCTTTTTCATCTATAAGATTGGGGATTTCTTTTCTGTTTCTTTTGTTTTAAAAACCTGGTCGAATACATCAAAGAAATACATTAGACTGTTCTCAGAAGTATCTTTGATATTATAATTCATTTCCGTTTGGATACTTTCGGCTTTTACTTCAGTTTTATAAAACAATTCTCCTACATTTTTTCTGATAGCATCCAACGTTTTTCTTTCTTTAGGGCTTTTGAATTCTTTATCTAAACCGGTTAAAAGTTTTTGAAGATCCAGTCTTCCTGACAAAGGATATTTAGCGGAATCTTTTGCCCATTTTCTGGAAATATCAGATTGGTTTACTGGTAAAATATTATCTGCAGAACTCATCAGATACACAACACCATCTTTCACAGTAAAGAATAGCTGGTCTATATATCCGCCTTCTTTCTCTTCTTTAAAAGTGTATAGGCTTCCTTTTTTAGAGAATCTTTTAGACAATTTTTTATTGGCAGCCAGCATATCAAAAATACGGTTCCAATAGCCTTCATTCTCTGTTGCAAAAGCAAACGTGAAGTTAGGAACAGCAATATCTTTGGTTTTCTTAACTTCTTTTTCATTGAAATCGGCATCGTATTCATAATCTGTATACTCTACTTTTTTGGATTTCAACTCATTCAGAACAAAAATCCCGTTTCCTGGTGCTATTTTGGCAATAGCTTCTTCATCCAGAATAATTTTCATGGTTTCCATGATGAGCTCCATTTCTTTTTTGTACTCATTTACTCCTGAATTTTGAAGAAGGCTGTACATCATATCAAAACATTTGGCCCCGTTCACATTCATGGCATAGTAACCTACACTTTTTTCATTGATAAGCTCCAGCAGCTTCTTGTTTTTCTTCCCTTTATAAATAGCAGACATACTCTTCTGTATTTCAGAATTTTTGTGCTGATAATTATTCACCAGTCTTACTTTGTCTTTATCAAAATAGAGATTATATGAATGGTTAGAATTGTACATGTTTTTGAAGAGCTGTCCATACGTATAATACTTGGTCATTTTACCATAGATCCCTTCATTTACAATTCTTCCGTAATCTGTGTAAACAAAAACATCGGAACGAGCGTCCCTGAATGACAACATTTCTTTAGGAACATCAATCTCTAAATTTGATCTGAAATATTGATCAAACCTGTCTTCAGCATTCTTTTGTACAACTTTGAAATTTTCTCTGCGAATAGAATCCTGTTCTTTCTGATAGGCTTTTTCATATTCATCATCATAAGTTTCACCAGGCATTTCTCCTTCATTTTCAAGGCTCTCAGCACTCTCTTTTTCTTTGGGATATTGATGATGCTTTTGCAGATATTTAATATCTTTCTGAATTCTTGCGATCTCTTTGTTATTATCTTTAATGCTTTCTTGCAGATACTTAATATCTTCCTTCAGACTTTTGATCTCATCTTTATAATTGAAAGGCTTTTCCGGTTCATCAGTATAAACATCTGTAGCATCTACAGCAACAGCTGAATCCGCAACAGCAACAGCAGTACTGTCTGTAACAGCATCTGCAGTCCAGAGATCTTTATAAGGTCTGGTATAGCTGATCATACTGAGAACTGCGCGACTCCCATTCCACGCTACAAAAATATCATCATCAATATCTACATAAGAATAGTTTTTTTTATTGAAAATTTCCTGTCCTTTTTTCTTCATAGAATTTACAAAATCCTGGAACTTTTCTTTATTATCAATGATAAAATGAGTATTATATGACTTTATGGAATCATTAAAGCTTGCATAGTGATACTGAACAGCATCATATTTAATTCCTGTTTTGGAATAATCTGTCCATGAAGGTTTTTCTTTATCTTTTTTGCTGAGTTCATGCAGCAATGGGTTCAGTTTATTCCAATTGATTTTATTATTAAGCTCTTTTCCGTTGACTTCCATATAAAATACGGCATCTGATGGAAGTTTCATACTGTTTTGAGCAAAAGCCAATATAAAGCCAAAGAGTACGAAAATAATTTTCTGTGTTTTTATTAGGATAGATTTCATGACTATAGTTTAGAAATTATTGGAAAATAATTGTGTTTTGTATTTGCTTTTTCTGAAGGATAAGATCCAGGATATCAGCCTCCAGCTTAAGTGCTTTTTTGTTAGCGGAAAGTATATAAGTACTATTGGTCTGAGATTTTACCATGCTTTCGAACTGCATGACGGAAGTATATTTTGCATCATTAAAAACTTCCTTATCCGCCTTACTCATTTTATCATAATCTTCTTTGAACGTATTGACTTTATTTCTTGCCAATGTCTTTTTTTCAAGGTTCTGATTATAAACTTGAGTTGGGACCATTTTGCCTAATATTTTCTGAGCCTTCAACTTCTCCAGACCAGCATTGATGTTTTCAATTTTCTTGAAGTTACAACTCAGTTTGATGATATAATTATCAAAATCCATGGATGTTTTTACATTACTGATTCCAGGGGTGCCTTTAAAAATTTTAGCCGCTTCATTAATTTTATTTTCAATTTCAGCTCGTTTTGGAACTTTTTTCCCGTTGATCGTTTCCATTTTGGAGATGGATGCAAGCCGCGTTTTACTCTTGCTGGCATTAAGAATAATTGTATATTCTCCTGTACCATCTGCTTTTAGATTCACTTTATCCAGAATGTCAAAACAGCTTGTCAGAAGTAACAATGGGAAAAATAGAAGAAATAATTTAAGAAAATGTTTCATGATTGGTTTAAAGCCACAAAATTACTTAATTCTGACCTTAAATCCTTATGATCTTTAGTTTTTTGAATATAAATAGCTATTTTCCGGTACTTTTCAGACGAAAATTTAACCATTTTATGTTTTTATTTTTTTTAAATGCGCCCTTTTAAATAATCCTGTCTCAGATCCTCATCCAGCTTTTCAATAGCATACCGCAGGCAGGTTCTCGGCATTTCTTTATAATGTTCATTCAGATAGCTGATGAGCTCCTGCTCGTTTTTATTGCCCATTTCCCGAAGTAACCAGCCATTGGCTTTATGCATCAGATCATGAGTATGTTTAAGGTTTTTGGTTACGAATTCCTTAGTAAGATTATAATCACCTTTTTTGATGTAATGCATAGTACCTACCACAGCAATTCTCTTATGCCACATGTCTTCTGCCTCGGAGAGCTCTCTCAACAAGTTGTCTTTCCCATTTTCATATGCATATCTGCCTAGAATCTTATAGCAACTGGAATCTACCAGATCCCAATTATTAACATACTGAAGATGGCTAAGATAAAATTCAATAATTTCATCTTTTACCACCTTATCCTTTGTCTTTTCAAATTTTGAAATGAGAATAAAAAGAGCTGTTAACCGATGTTCATGATATTTTGAAGAAAGAAGCCTACCTAGTTCTTTTAAATTGATTTTTGAGTAATATTCTTTGGCAACAGTTCTCTGATCCGGCACTTTTACTCCCAAAAACAAGTCTCCTTCTCCATATTCTCCTTTTCCTGTTTTAAAAAATTTTGGAAAAAAAACAGCTTTTTCCGGGATTGATAAAGCCATTAATGCTTCCTTAATTTCTTTTATTAAATCACTCATCTGGCTTTGTTTAAGTATTTTTTTTAATAGATATTCACAATAATACAATTAAAATCTATAAAAGTCAAAATTCAACTTCCGCGGAATGTATACTTGTCCGTGTAGGTTTTATCTCCCGTCTTATTTTGTGAAAAATGTTTTTAATGAAATGAGTATCATTTATTTTATACAGAAGCATACCTTTCCGTACCTTCAAAATACCATAGCTCCTGGCCTTTTAATAATAATTCTAAATGATAGATATATCTTTTCACATCCTCATTATATTGCTTGAAATCAGGTAGATTCTGTTTGATCCTGATAAATTCCGACAAGTCGTTGTTATGAATTTCAACCGCCTTGTCATACGCTTCTTCTAATGTACAATTTTGTTCATTCCTGATCACCAGCACCAAATTTGTGGCTTCATTTCTTTCCAATTCCCAAGCAACAGAATGAAGGTCATTAAACCATCCCAGTAGAAAATTAACCAATTGACGAATTCTGAAAATGGTGGGATGATAAAAAATTTCATCAGGCATGATAAATCCGGAAACAATTTCCAAAAGATCACAGACTGTTCTTCCTCCTGAAACTTTTTCACGTATAATTTTATACTCTTCCAAAGATGGATAAGTGACTACATCATGATAACTATAGATCGTTTCCTGTTCCATTCCGTCAAACCAAAATAGATGATGTTCGATAAATCTTTTCATCCAATTTTCATTAGCTAAAGGCAGTACACTATCCCTTACAGCTCCATAGGCTTCAAAAATTTCGTTTTCATAATCAAGGATATTGCCTTTTAAAACTTCTATTACTTTTTGACATTGATCTCTTAAATCTTCTAAAGAATTGGCTCCGTATAAGTCATCAAAAGCAAAAGATGCCCAAACCCACCTTCCAATAATCATGGTTTGCTCCAGATTGGCTGCGGGGTAATAACTCGTCGTAAACTTTCCGAATTTTGATTTTTGATAATTTTTTTTCAATGATTCCGGTAAGCATTTGCATTCATCAATCCATAATGAAACTTGTTTCTCTAAAGATTCTAAATGTGGATTTTGTCTGAGCTCAAAGGGATAGCCAAAGGTAGTTGTTTGTGATTTCATTATTAAATTATTAGCTACAATGAAATTACAAAAAAAAACATTTTCCCTATTTATTTTATCAAATTTACATCAATAATTATTTATTATAACGAAATTAAAAAAATCTAATGATCTGAAATAACATCGTTTTGCTCTTCCTCCCTGGCAATCTGTGTAGGGTTTGCCACTTTGGCTATTGTAAGCCCCTGAACAACAATAGAGAATACAACTACACAATATGTGATACTCAAAATAATCTCACTATACTCACTTTTAGGGATAGACATTGCCAATGCAATGGAAACACCACCACGAATTCCACCCCAAACCAATACTTTTACAGTTTGTGGGCTAAAACTTCTTCTCAAGGAAGTAAACTTCGTAGGCCCCCAAATCGAAATAAATCTGGCAAAAAGCACTACAAAAATAGCCAGTAAACCAGGAATCATAAAATGTTTAAGATCTTTAATCATTAAAAGCTCAAATCCTATGAACAAGAATAATACGGCATTCAGAATTTCGTCAATTAATTCCCAGAATTTGATAAGATAATCCTGGGTAACAGATTTCATTTTGAAATTACGGTTAAAATTCCCCATAAACAATCCTGCTGCTACCATCGTTAATGGCCCGGAAATGTGCATTTGTCTTGCAATAAGATAACCGCCCATCACCACAGAAAGTGTTACCAATACGGAAATAATATAATCATCTACTTCACGCATTAATCTTGAAGTAACCCACCCTAGCAGAACTCCCAATAAAAGACCTCCTCCAGCTTCATGAAGTAATAACAACGCAATATTTTCTACTCCCAGATCTACTTCTTTTCCAACAGCTAGTTGCAGCACTACTGTAAAAACTACCACTGCCATACCATCATTAAAAAGGGATTCACCAGCGACTTTTGTTTCTAGTGATTTAGAAACTTTAGCCTGTTTCAGTACACTCAGAACAGCTACCGGATCGGTAGGAGAAATCAGAGCACCAAAAACAAGACAGTAAATAAACGGAAGCTTAATTCCCACATAAGGAAGGAGATAAAACATTCCAAAACCTACCACGAAAGTAGAAATTACAACTCCCACAGTAGAAAATATCAATACAGGCCGGAACTGTTCTTTGAGATCATTAATATTAATATGAATTCCTCCTGCAAAAAGAAGAAAATTAAGCATAGCACCCATCAGAACCTCTGTAAAATCAATACTGTTCATCAGATTATGAAGATGTCCAAATGTTCTTGGAAGCACAGTTTCTCCGAACATGACCAAAAAAATGGAAACCACAATGGCAATCACCATGATTCCGATGGTACTCGGAAGTTTTAAAAATCTGTAATTCAAATAGGCAAATATGGATGCTAATACGATTAATGCTGAAAATGAATAATATAATTCCACTAAGTGTTCTTTTTAAAATTAATTTATAAGTCTAAATAAAGGACCTTGATGTATATTTTTTGACCGTCTTTTTCCCAGATATCAAACATTCCGTCCTTTGAAGGCCTTGATCCTCTTGTATACTCATTTCCTATATTTAGAATATTCAGCAAAATGTATTCATCTCCCACTGAATTCACGAGATAAGCAGTTTTTTCAGACTTTCCATCACCCGAACTTTTGATTCCATCTGCCAAAGCCCGAAACTGGCTCAGATGATGCATAAAGTTATTTCCATCTTTTAATGAATCATAAGCTCTGAGCAAAATGAGCAGAATATCTAGGTTTGTAGGATCTTTATCATACATCGCTTTTCCTTGCTTGATACACTCTTCAAAATTGTTTTGTTTGAAAGCTTCCGCCAAACTTTTGAAAGCCTCGTCTGAGGTACTTATTTTGTCTTCTCTGAAACTCCTTCCGTAGTAAAGATACTGGGCTTCTATACTATCCAAAGACTTCGGATAGCCTTTATATTTAAAAAGAAGTTTATCATAATTGTACGGAGAATCAGACCTTTTGAGACTTTTCTCAATGGCTTTAAAATCTACTTTTGATTTCTGGCCGAAACCAAAAACCGAAAACAGAATGAATAAAAGGAAAAAATGATATTTCATTAATTGTTGTTTTCTTCCTCTTCGTCATCAAAGTACTCGAAAAGGAAATCATTGTATGGAAATCTCGAAATATGGATCTTCATGACCTCATCATAGATCATCTTTTTCATTTCCGGGAAGTTTTCCTTCGTTAAAGCAGAAATGAAAACAGTAGGATGCTTTGATTTAGCCATCCATGTTTTTTTCCATTCTTCGAGAGAAATGTTCTTTTTCGTACTAGGAGTCAGATCATCTTCATCCTTTTTTTCATAGCTAAAATCATCAATTTTGTTAAACACCATAATCATCGGTTTCTGATGAGCATTGATATCCATTAATATCTGATTAACAGAGTTGATATGATCTTCAAAACTTTCGTGAGAAATATCAACCACATGAATCAAAAGATCGGCTTCACGAACCTCATCCAACGTAGATTTAAATGATTCTACCAGCTGAGTAGGCAATTTTCTAATAAACCCTACAGTATCAGTAAGCAGAAACGGAAGATTTCCGATTACAACTTTACGAACAGTGGTATCCAATGTTGCAAACAATTTATTTTCAGCAAAGACCTCAGATTTTGAAATAGAATTCATCAAGGTAGACTTTCCAACATTCGTATATCCTACCAAAGCTGCACGCACTACTTTTCCGCGGTTATTACGCTGAGTGGCCATCTGCTTATCAATGGTTTTCAGCTTATCTTTCAATAGAGTAATTCTGTCACGAATGATACGACGGTCAGTTTCAATCTCTGTTTCTCCAGGACCTCTCATCCCGATTCCCCCTTTCTGACGCTCCAAGTGAGTCCACATTCTCGTCAAACGAGGTAAAAGATATTGATATTGAGCCAACTCCACCTGAGTTCTCGCATAAGAAGTCTGTGCTCTTTGTGCAAAAATATCAAGAATAAGATTGGTACGGTCTAAGATTTTAACCTCCATTTCTCTTTCTAAATTTTTAAGCTGCGAAGGAGAAAGCTCATCGTCAAAAATTACGGTTCCGATCTCATTTTCTTTTACATATTCTTTTATTTCGAGTGCTTTTCCGCTTCCAATAAAGGTTTTGGAATCAGGTTGTGTTAATTTTTGGGTAAAGCGTTTTTGTACGGTTGCTCCAGCCGTGAAAGCTAAAAACTCAAGTTCATCCATGTACTCCACCAGTTTTTCTTCATCTTGATTTTGAGTAATAATCCCTACCAAGACCGCTTTCTCATAATTATGTTCTTTTTTTTCTAACATTAAGTTCTGTCTATGTTTATGATTTTTACAAGATAATATTTTTCAGAAAAAAAACAAAATCAATTTTTAGTTAAAATCATTTTTTAATATAAATTTAAGTTCATCTCGTGATGGTTTTCCAAAAATTTCCTAACTTTATGTAATAATTTTCTGTTTTATAAACGTTTAACTTAAAATAATTTCCAGAAGATCATGATGACCCATATTAGATGTATGATTATTGATGATGATGAACTGGACAGGCTGGTTCTTCAGCATTATCTTAAACAGTACGAGAACGTAGAAATTGTCGCTTCTTTTGATTCGGCTGAAAAGGCAATTCCTTATCTCGAACTCCCCATCGATCTTCTAATCACCGAAACCAATTTAAAAGGCATGAGCGGGCTGGAATTCCGAAAACTAGCTCACAGAATTCCTGCCTGTATTTTCGTAAGTTCCCATCCTGAACTGGCGGCCTGTGTTTTTGAGATCAATACATTGGATTTTATTACCAAGCCCCTCACTTCTGAACGCTTCCACTACTCTATGCAGAGACTCTTCGAATTCTTTAAAGTAAAAGAAAAATGTGAATGCTATGATGCGATACTAGGGCATGATTTTATTAAAATAAAAGAAAGCGGGAATATCTTTCAGGTTAGAAAAACAGATATTCTTTATCTGGAAGCTCTCAAAGATTATACACGGATCATCACTCTGGAAAAAAAACATTGTATCCTTGATTCTTTAGGAAATCTTCTGCACAAAAGCTTTTTTGATTCTTTTATCAGAATACATAGAAGTTATGCCGTTCCCAAACACCTCATCCGTGGAAAAAGTTGTCATGAAATAGAACTGATTCACGATATAAAGCTGCCCATCGGCAGAACTTACAAAAATAATCTATCTTTCTTTGAGCCATAAAAAGGTGGCTACAATTCAATAATAATTCACAAAATGCCATTGGTCGATTATTTCTGCCGTTGGTCTATTTTTCGGCAATCAGGTTAGGATAGGCAGTAATTTAGTCTTCCCAAATTTCTTATGGAAAGACTTTACTTTATCACCTTAAAAACTGTTATCCATGAAAAAAACATCTATCTATTCTCTCATCTTGCTCGCCTTTTCCATCTCATCCCTGAAAGCTCAATCTGCAGTATTGCCAACAGGATTGGATATTTCAGGCGGCAATGGCTCTGTATCCTACAGTATCGGGCAAATAGCCTATCTTTATAAGGGCAGCGGAGACCAAGTTATGGAAGGCGTTCAACAACCTTATGAAATCACTGCACTTACCACTCGTGAAACAGCAGCAGCAGACCTGAAAGATATTTTACTGTATCCTAACCCTTTCAAAGATTACCTATACCTGGACTTTACTACAAATAATTTTAAAGGTGCAGAATACCAGCTATTTGATGCTCAGGGTAAATTAATCCGAAAAGATTTGATCTCACAGCCAAAATCTGAGCTCAATTTCTCCGATATCCCTTCTGCTACCTATATCATCAGAATTACCCAACATGGAGAAAACCTAAAAACATTTAAAATCATCAAAAAATAATCACCATGAAAAAAATATTATTATTGTTCTGGATTCTGTCTGGTCTCTTTATGGGACTTTCACAGGCTCCTGAAAAAATGAGCTATCAGGCTGTCATAAGAAACGGATCAGGACAGTTACTTGACAATCAGACAATTGCTGTCAAAGTAAGTCTATTACAAGGATCTCCTGCAGGCACTCTTGTGTATTCTGAGCGGCTTACCGGAAATACAAATGCTAACGGCCTTATCAACATGGAGATAGGAACCGGAACTATACTGTCTGGAACATTCCCTTCTATCGATTGGACTCTGGGAAATTATTATTTGAAAACAGAAACTGACCCTTCAGGCGGCACAAACTATACCATAGCAGGAACCAGCCAGCTATTAAGTGTTCCCTATGCCATGTATGCAAAATCTGCAGGAGGCAGTGGGGGTAGTTTTGCAATCCCTTACACCAATACTGTTAATAATCCTTCTACTCTATTCTCTTTAACGAACGATGGAGACGGAACTTCACTAGAAGGAAATAACAACACTACAACATCCAATATTGCAGCGGTAAGAGGAATTGTAACCAGTGCATCCCCAGGAGGATTTTCTTCTGCAGTACGGGGAATCAATAACGGAACAGGAGGACTTGGTGTAGGGGTTTACGGAAGTCAAGCCGGAAGTGGATGGGGTGTATATGGTGTAACTCCTAACGGATTGGGTGTATATGGAAATGCAAGTGCTAACGGAACAGGCGTATATGCCAACAGCAATACAGGCACAGGACTTACAGCTACCAGTAACAATGGAATCCCGGCAAGTATATCGATCTTCAATAATGCCAATAATAACAATGCTCTTAGTATTTCTACAGTAGGAAACGGAACAGTTGTAAATGTTACAACAACAGGAAATGGTGCCGGAGTAAGAAGCTCCACAGGTGCCGGTTTCGCTCTTCATGGGATTACCAGTGCCCAAACCTCTGCTGGTGTAGTTGCTGATAACAACGGCGCAGGTGAAGCTGTAGTAGGGAGAACAACCAGTGATATAGCCGGAGCTGTAGTGGGTAGAAATGACGGTGGCGGATATGGGGTAAGAGGTTTTATTGCAACCAATACATCCGGAACAGGAATAGGAGTGTATGGACAAGTAGGTACCAATAACAGTACCGGACGAGCTGGTAGGTTTGAAAATTTTAACAATACTAATACTGACGCGAATACTTTTGAAGTGGTATCTAACGGAAATGGAAATATTCCAGATAACACAAAAGGAAATGCAGCTTCTTTTTTACTTGATAACAACAACAGTGTGGGGGCTGCTGTAAGAGGAGAAGTGAATACTATTTTCGGAAACTTTGGAGCTGCTGCAGTATTTGGCGTCTCTTCGGGAACCGGGGGCCGAGCAGGTTTATTCTATGCATCAAATCCCGCAGGTAACGGAGCATCATTGATCGCTTTGACAGACGGAAACGGAAATGCCATCACGGCCAATGCCGGCAAAGACGGAAACGGTGTAGAAACTAATATTGATGGGGCAGGAAATGCTCTCTACGCATGGGTTCCCAGCTTTTCTACCGGAAGAGCCGGAAGATTTGAAATATTCAACGATGCTAACACCAGTGATGTTATAACGGTAAAAACGGTTGGAAATGGTATCGCGGGGAATTTCAAAGTTGATAGAGTAACAGGAACCTCTGCTGCAGTAAAAGGAGAAGTCACTTCACAATTTGCTAATTTCGGAACAGCAGGCATCTATGGTGTTTCCTCCGGAACAGGCGGCTATGCTGGTTTATTTCACGCATCAAATACTTCAGGAAACGGGCCTTCAGTATTAGCTCTAACAGATGGAAACGGAAATGGGATTACGGCTAATGCAGGGGGAAATGGTGATGGCATTGAGGCATCCTGTGACGGATCTGGTAATGCGATTTCTGGCTTTATACCCAACTTTGGTACTGGTAAAGCAGGTAGGTTTGCCAACTTCAACAATAGTAACGGGCAACCAGTAGTACATGTAACGACAACCGGTACAGGCTCTACTCTATTGATTAATCATCAGGGGCCTTCAGGTAATATTGCGATCTATCAAAGTGCATCTGTGAATGTAGCCCGTATCAATAAAGCAGGAACAGGATTTTTCAATGGCGGAACACAAAATAGCGGTGCAGACGTTGCCGAAGCATTTGATGTAGAAGGAGCAACTTCTCAATATGAACCCGGTGATATATTGGTAATTTCTACAAATTCTGACCGAACAGTAGAGAAATCTTCAACCCCTTACTCTAATCTTGTAGCCGGAATATACGCCACCAAACCTGGTGTACTTTTAACAGAAGAACATATAGATACTGATCTTTCCGGTAAAGTTCCAATGGGAGTCATCGGTGTTATCCCTACCAAGGTATGTCTTGAAAACGGAAAAATAAAAAGAGGAGATCTTTTGGTCACCTCCTCCCAAACAGGTGTTGCCATGAAGGCTAATCTTAAAAAGGTAAAAATAGGACAGGTCATCGGAAAAGCCCTTCAGGATTTCAATCAAAAAGAGGTTGGTAAAATTCAAGTACTAGTCAATATAAAATAAGCCATTATGAAAACAGCATATATCATCCCGTTATTATTCTTAAGCGCCTTTACGTATGCTCAAGAAAATAAACAGTCTGTTCCAATGGAAGATCAGACACAGGCCCTGAAGCAAATAAAAGAGCAGGAAGCAAAGCTCATGAAGGAGGCCAAAGAAGATTTAGAAAAGCAAACTCCACATACAGGATTAACTTCTGACCAGGGACTGGAAGTAAAAAAACAGGAACAAAAATCTAAAGCTTCCAGCGACTCCGGAAAACAGCTTCCCAATACGGCAACATTGGAAGAAATAAAAAAAACAATTCCCAACAGGCAGGCATATCACAATACTATACATTCTAGGAACACAAAAACAATTATTGGGCTCCCTAATAATGCAACTTTAGAAGAAATTAAAAAAACAATTCCTAAAAACTAATAGCCCTAAAAAACTAATAATCCCAAAAACTGATAACCAAACTAGATTTTTCAAACAAAAAGAAGTCCGCTGAACAGCGGACTTTTGTATTATTAAAGTTCGAATCGTTAGTCCCAATCAGCAGCTACAAATTTCATACTATTTCCGTGATTGTCAGACAACGTAAGAAAATGCCCTTCCACAGAGTATTTCGTCATGGTTTCAAATTTTTTCTGAAAAGAAGTTTCCAGAGCCATATCCTCACAACCTTTCAAAGTACTTACTCCTTGAGAAATCTTCACTTTTCCTCCTTTTTTAAATTCAGAAGTAAAAGACATCTGGTTACAACCCATGTATGCGCTTCCATAAATTTTGCCTTTTTCCCTCTTCCCCGTCAGATTAATTTCAGCTTTATGATCGATTAGCTGATTTTTAGAAAAACCATCAAAGGAAACAAGCATCCATTGTCTTTGTAAAGAAGTATCTTTATCTGGTACAGCAGAACAATTTACCACAAGCCCTAAAAATAATATTGTCAAAAGCGGAAATAATATTTTTTTCATGCTGATTATCATCCCATTTTCATACCATTCCTGGGCAGAATCTCATAAAAATTAGTAAATTAGCGACACAAAAATTATTTTATAAAATGAAAAGACTATTTCTACTATTCACTTTCTTACTGAGCTTTGCTCAGATGAGGGCGGATGAGGGGATGTGGCTGCTTATGCTTGTCAAAAGACTTAACGGTGTTGATATGCAAAAAGAGGGTCTACATCTAACGCCTGAAGAAATTTATTCAGTAAACAATTCCAGCTTAAAAGACGCCATCGTAAGTTTTGGTGGCTTCTGTACAGGAGAGATTGTTTCTGATAAAGGACTTTTATTCACGAACCACCACTGTGGGTACGGAGCTGTAGCTGCGGCCTCTACTCCGGAAAAAGACTATTTGAAGAACGGATTCTGGGCAATGAAACAGAAAGACGAATTCAATGCAAAGGATCTTTATGTAAGATTTTTAGTAAGAATGGATGATGCTACTCAAAGAATCACATCCAAGCTCAACAACAATATGACCGGAGCAGAGAGAAAAGCTGTGATTGACGCTGAAACGAAAGCCATCCAGACAGAAAACTCTGAAAACGGGAAATATACTGTAGTGGTAAAAGATTTCTTCAACGGAAACGAATTCTACTATTTCGTATACCAAGATTATAAAGATGTAAGATTAGTAGGAGCACCACCTTCATCATTAGGAAAATTCGGGGGTGATACTGACAACTGGGAGTGGCCAAGACACACTGCAGACTTCACTGTTTTCAGAGTGTATGCTGATGCAGCGGGAAATCCTGCAGAATATTCTCCAAGTAACGTTCCTATGAAACCTAAGCATTTCTTACCGGTTTCTCTTAAAGGAATTAAGCCTGGTGATTTCTCCATGATCCTTGGATACCCTGGAAGAACAAACCGTTACCTTACTTCTTATGGAATTCAGCAGATGGTAAACAAAGACTATCCGGCTTGGGTTGAAGCTTCTAAAACAGCAATGGATGTAATGAAGAAGTATATGGATAAAGATAAAGCGACCCAGCTTAACTATGCTTCTCAATATGCTTCTGTAGCGAACTATTGGAAAAACAGACAAGGAACGATTGACGCTGTTAACAAAAACGGAACAATTTCTGACAAACAAAAAATTGAAGACATTTATAAAAAATGGTCTGCAAAGCCAGGAAATGAAACTTATGATGGTATTTTATTAGACATTGAGGCATATTACAAACAAGCTTCAGACAGAAATGTTGAAAGAAACTATGCTACTCAGTTTTCTAGAAACGCCAAATATATTTCTCTTGCTTTACAATTAGGTTCTGTTTTAAAAACTTATGCAGCTCAGGATATGCAAGGAAGACTAGCAATGAAGACTAAAACAGAAGCGGCGATTAAAGCAGCTTATGAAAACTTCAGTACTCCATTGGAAGGAGAAATGCTATCAGCAATGACAAGCCTTTACCAAGCTAGAGTAAAAAACCCAGAAGTTGCTTCTGCTACCATCTTAGGATTAGATGCTAAAACAGTTTCTAACTTAGCTTATTCTTCTATTTTTGCCAACAAAACTTCTGCAACAAACTTCTTATTGAATCCTGATGCATTAAAACTTGATGCTGATCCACTTTGGAAAGCAGCAAACGGCATCAGTGCAGATCAGAAAATGAGTGCTGAAAGATATGTAAAGATAGATGACAATTTTGCAAAAAACAGCCGCCTATTCTTAGCTGGATTAATGAAAGCTATGCCTGAGAAGAAATTCTATCCGGATGCAAACTCTACAATGAGATTAACTTACGGAACAGTAGACAAACTTCCTATCAGAGAAGACAGAAACTACTTCGGGGTTACTGATAACTACTATACAGACATGTCTGGCCTTGTTGGAAAATACAAGAAAGGTGATGAAGAATTCGATCTGCCTCAAAGAGTGATTGATCTTTACAACCTTAAAGATTTCGGACAGTATGCTGACGCAAAAGGTTATATGCCTGTAAACTTCCTTTCCAATAATGATATTACAGGTGGAAACTCTGGTTCTCCAGTAATTGATGGAGACGGAAACCTTATTGGTATTGCCTTTGATGGAAACAGCGAAGCATTAAGCGGAGATATCGTATTCGAGCCTGAATGGCAAAAAACAATTAACGTAGATGTTCGTTTCGTTCTTTGGACCATTGATAAATTTGCTGGTGCAAGAAGATTAGTTGATGAATTAAAGCTTGTAAGAGATGCAAATACTCCGGCTGATACAAAAACTAAAAACTCAGGTACTACAACATTACCTAAGAAAACAAAGAAAAAATAATATTATCTGATATATTTTTGAAACCGTGAAAGTAATTTTCACGGTTTTTTTATTTTTGAATATTAAAATATTTACAATGAGTTTTCAGCCTATATTATTCACAGCCATTATAAAACAGAATGGAGACATGAATGCTGCTTTTGTAGAGTTTCCATTTTCCACAGAAAAGCTGTTCAACAAAAAAGGACAGGTAAAAATAAAAGCTCTATTTGATGGCAAGGTTGAATACAGGGGGAGTCTGGTTACAATGAAATCAGACTGCCATATTTTGGGACTGACCAAAGAAATCAGGCAGCAAATTGGAAAAACTTTTGGCGATGAGGTTTCTGTCTCTCTTATTGAAGATAAAGAAGAAAGAATTGTTGAAATTGCAGATGACATTGCCTTGATCTTTAATGAAAACCCTGATGCAAAAGTATTATTCGACACAATGAGCTATACCCACAAAAAGGAATATATCCGATGGATTGAAGAAGCTAAAAAGTCTGAAACAAGAGAAAACAGAAAAGTTAAAATGATTCAGATGATTCTGGAAGGAAAAAAAGGAGTATAATTATCCTTCTTTATCATTACACTTTTACTTCTGCTTCCAAATATTGCTTTCCTCCTCCATTGGTAACAGTCAGAAATCCGTCATAATGAGCTACCCTTACTCCAAGGTCATTCATGATCTCTTTAAAATATCCACTTTTCTTTACATGATCTGGCTGCCATAGAAATTGTGCAGACTGTCCTTTTTGATTTTGAAAAATCAATGAATCCAGTCTATTTTCAAATCCTGATGAGGTCAGATCTATCACCACACTTTCATTGGCTACAAAATCCTTAGTTAATATCATATAATTATTCATTTTCTATTTTTTTTATTCTGATACAAAAGTCTTTATCTCTAGCGACAGAACTCGACGTATTATTTACAAAACAGTTCTTTCTCAAACTAGCTGGTTTCAATACTTTAAAATATTTGATATTTTTTTGTCAGGATCTTTAAAAGTGATCGACTATAGTTTTGACTACAACTTAAAAAAATCACTTTATGAAAAAGACATTCTTTAAAACCACAGTATTTGCGGCAGCTATAACAGCTGCATTAACGCTTTTTTCATGCGACGATTCGGACAACAACATGATGAACAACTCTTATCAAAGAACCATCACCTTCGAAAATATCGTTGCTCCTAAAGATTTTGTACAAAGTGGAAGCTTCCAGGGATCAGGAACTCCTCCGGTAATTATGCCAGGGCAGTCTGTATCATTCAAGTTCAGTGCAGGAAAAACGCAGGCCCTTATGTTTGCCACGATGTATGGTGCTTCAAAAGATTGGTTTTTTGCATCTCAACAGCCAGGCATCAAACTCTTTGACTCTAATGGAGTTCCTATCACAGGTGATGTTTCTTCAAGCGTATTATTATGGGACAATGGAACTAAAGATAATATGACCGGGCAGCCTGAGAGCAAGCCTATCATGCAGGTTCCTAATGTAACAGCTTCGCAATTGATGAAACTTAATCTGACTTATGATGATGTAAAATCCGAATTCACTCTTACCATTAACAATACTTCCGGCGGAACAGCCAATCAGACGCCATTTTCTCCGGGAGTATGGGCCGTATCTAACTATAATGGCATGCAGCTCCTGAACAGTGCTCCATTTTTCACTCCTAATGCATTATCTAATCCTGAGATCACAGATATTGCCCAGATGGGAAATATTGACAAAATGAAGGCAAAACTTATGGCTAATACAGGAATTATGACGGGGCTTTCTCCCGCATTGATCGTTGTTTATCGTGGGGATAAAAATCCTATTTATGAACTGGGGAAAACAGATACAGGAATGGGATTGAAAGATATTGCCCAGTTTGGGAATGTAGCCAAACTTCAGAATAGTTTGAAATCATTACCCAATATAAAAGGGGTCTATGTTGCAGGTAATGCACCTGTGCCACCAGGAAATAAGGTAATGGCCAGCTTCAAAGCTGATCCGGGAGATAAGATTGCCTATGCAACCATGTTTGGTTTTTCTAATGACTGGTTCTATGCCAATGACCAAAGTATCGAAGCTAATTTCAAAGGTGATCTTACTTCAAAAACTTCTTTATTTGATTCAGGAACGGGAGTAGATCAATATCCTGGTGCCGGAAATCGTCAGGCTTTGTTTGGCGGAACCCCACAAAGTGAAAGTATGCCTATTTCTAAAGTTGGAACACAATATCCGGTTCCTGCTGTGCAAAGTATAATAAAAGTAACTGTGAATTAAAGTTTGTTGGATTCGACCTAAATCTATTTGTACGGAATAGTTTGGTTTTCCAAAAATCCCAGGCAGCTAAGCTGCCTGGGATTTAATTTAAATTGATTCTGTAATAGGGATACCAAGGTACTTCAAATATGAATCCAGCATATTTTTATCAAACACCGGTTCTTTTATATCTGAACCTTTCAGAAATTGCTGCACATTGGAACAATCCCAGACATAGGTATTCTGATATAGCTCAACGGTTGATAAGCCTTCATGCATATTATCTCTAAAGAGACTCGTCAATGGATACAATCGGTTTTTACTATCATTTTCCCATTGTTTTCGCCATTCTTTATAAGGAAGGCTTTTTAATGTAAACGGATAATACTTTTTCATGAGGCCGAAGAAATCCTCTAAGGTGAGGTTCGTTTCAGGACTGGCAATTAGGTTGAACTTCTTCCCCACCGCCTCTTTATTTTTAGTAATATGAGCCATAGCCTGAGTCATATAATCTACTGTGATTAATCCTTCCCTCAATTCCGTCAGGGCCGGATAAGACTGGAATTCTACACAATTTTTCACTAAACCTGACCACCACTGATATGGAGCACTTGCACCTGTTTCACTGTGGCACATAGCATACCCTAATCTGTAAGTGATCAATGGCAATCCTTCTTTTGCAGCCAAATCTGCTACAGCTTCCATCACCCATTTGCTCCTTACATAGCCAATATCTTTGCTTACCGACATCAGATTTTGAGCAATATCATCCGATTCAAGCATAACGGTCTTTCCTGTAAATATATGGCCCCAGCTATAAACTGATATTGTGGAAAGCAGTGCCAGACATTTTGTTCTTTCTGCTCCTGCAAGTTTTATAATTTCTCTCAGCCCTTCTACATTTGGAGCCTTCATATAGGAATAGGGTTCTATAAAATTTACTGAGCTTCCTGAATGGTAAATCAAATCTGTTTTTCCAGCTAGCATTTTAAACATCTCTTCTGAAAGTCCCAGTGATGGTAGTGCCAGATCGCCAATTACAGGAATAATTCTTGATTTTTGTTCTTCTTTTTGAGGAACAGCAAATTGTTTATAGCAACGGTCAATTTTTTCTTTAGCATGAAAATCATCCTGAGCTCTCACCAGACAGTAAATATCAGCATTTGTTGTATCTAAAAGTTCCTGTAAAAGATGAATTCCTACAAATCCTGTAACTCCGGTTAAAAATATAACCGATGGATTTTCCAATTGTTTAGGATCAAAACCTCCAGCAAATACAGTTCCCGGAGCAAGATATACATCCTGCTGCAACTCTACATAAGGTTCCATATCTTCTATTGGAGCGGTTTCTCTTGCTTCTTTGGACCTGGTAATCAACATTTCTGAAAGCTGTTGCAATACTGGATACTGATAGATATCTCTCAGGTATACTTTTACTTCCAGTCTTCTTTCCAATGCTACTGCTACAACAGCAACCAACAGAGAATTTCCTCCTATATCAAAGAAGTTATCTGTAATATTAATTACTGGACGTTCCAATTCTGATGACCATATATCCGCAATAATCCGTTCTGTTTCATTAGTGGGCGGTTCGAAAGAAACCAGATCTTTTGCTTCTTTATCTGCCAGTTTTTTTAAAAAATCAGAATCTGTTTTTCCATTGGCTGTAAGGGGAATTTTATCAATAAAAATAATCTGGGCAGGAATCATATATCCCGGTAATTCTTCTTTCAATAGATTCCTGACAGAAGTACTATCTTTTTTAGAACCAGGTTTAGATACAATAAAAGCAATGAGGTATTTATTGTTCCCAGCTGTATCTTTTGTAATTACGATAGCCTCCTGCACATTTTCCTGTTGACTCAGGGTACGTTCTATTTCACTCAATTCTACCCGGAATCCACGAATTTTTATCTGATTGTCTATTCTTCCTAAAAATTCAATCTCTCCATCAGGAAGCCATTTGGCGAGATCTCCGGTAAGATATAGTTTTTCTTCTTTTTTAAAAGGATTAATAATAAATCTTTCATGGGTAAGTTCTTCATTATTAAGATACCCTTTAGCTAAAAGGTCACCTCCTATATACAATTCACCAACAGCGCCTACCGGTAACAATTCCATATTCTTTCCTAAAATATAGGCCTTGGTATTTGCTATAGGTCTGCCTATTGAAGAGATATATTTACCTTCTACATCTTTAACCTTTCTAAATGTAGCATATACTGTACATTCAGTAGGACCATAATAATCTATGAGTTCATAGCTTAATTCTGTTGTTAATACTGGTTTTAGTTTTTCACCCGCTGTGAAAAGATATTTAAGTGATAAATCATTGTAATTTTTAGTCTTCTCTATAAAAGATGGAACAAGAACTGTTGGTACGAAGCCATGGGTAATATGATTTTTGTGGAAATATTCTACTAAAGCAGAGGAGTCTGTTCTTTCTTCATTTTCAGCAATAAAAAGCTTTGCTCCGGAGGTAAGTCCGGACCATGTTTCCCACACTGAAATATCAAATGCCAAACCTGCAACAATAGTGAGATGTGAGGTATGATCCACATGAAAGTAATGGTTATGCCATGTTACCAAATGTTGAATTGCCTGATGGGTAATCATTACTCCTTTGGGTTTTCCGGTAGATCCAGAAGTATAAATGGTATATGCCAATGCTTCCTGATGAATTTCAATTTCCGGTTGCTGTAAAGAAAAGGAATCCAGATCTTTCATCATATCCAGCTGAATGATTTCAGTTTTTATATTCTCCGAAAGCTGTGAACCAAAATATTGGCTGGCAATCATCATTTGAGCAGAAGTATCTGAAAGAATATATTCTACCCTTTTTACCGGATATGCCGGATCTATAGGAACATATGCTGCTCCTATTTTTACAATTCCAAGAACAGCTACAACCCACTCCAAAGAGCGGTCAAGCCACACAGGAACAAACATATTTTCTTTAATTCCTTTGCTTATTAATTGATTGGCAAGCTGGTTACTTTTCTGATCCAGTTCTTTGTAGGTGATCTCCTGATCCTTGTATACAGCTGCAACATGATCAGGGTGAAGTTCAACCTGTTTTCTAAAAAGGGATACCAGAGTTTCTTCCTTTTTATAATCCCATCCGGTTTTATTGAAATCATTTAAAAGTTTCTCTCTGTCTGCGGAAGACAGTAATACAGCAGTTCCCAATGACTGGGTTTCTAATGTTGATGTTGAATTTGACATTGTAATGATCTGATTTGGTTAAAAGTTTACTTTTCCTTAGAACTTTTCCGTCAACACCATTCAAAGCTAATTAATTGAAAATATGGACACTCCCCATTATTCAAACATAAAAAATAAGTAAATAACAGGGTGTAAAGAATAGACACAATGATGAATTCAATGTGTAATGATAAAAACTTTGTAAACGGTTGTTGCAGATAAAGATCAGATGATCTGCCCAGTTGAACAGAACTGTAAATAAAACAATGCTTTATTTATAACTCTCAAAAAGAATGTTTTAATTCTCCCATGTAAGCCTCAAAAGAAAATCATTTTATTGATTAACAATTTAAACCACATAATGAATTATGATTAGTAATTCAATAGTCAAATTTAACATAATAAAAATATAAAATGTTACATAATTATAAGATTATCCCACACAAAAAAATTAATTATTATAAAAACAAATTGATTTACAGCAAAATAAACTTACAACATCAATAATTGAAATACGATAAGATTACAAGAAAACCATACTATAAGAAAAGAAACAAAGAACCCAAAATTTGCATAATTAATAACTTAAAAGCTTTCTTACTAAGCATTCCAGAATTCACGATCCAAGCTTCTATATTGTATGGCTTCGGAAATATGATGGGAAAGTATTCTCTCAGATTCTTCAAGATCAGCAATCGTACGGGCAACTTTCAGAATTCTGTCATAAGCCCTTGCAGATAGATTTAGTTTCTCCATAGCCAGTTTGATGAGGTTGAATGAGGCTTCATCCAGATCACAGAATGCCTCAATTTCTTTTGGACCAATCTGAGCATTGCTGCTGATATTGAGATTTTTATACCGTTCATTCTGGATATCCCTTGCTTTCAAAACCCGGTCCCGGATATCTTTACTTTTTTCTCCTTTTCTTTTTTCTGAAAGCTGCTCAAATTCTACTTTCTGAACTTCTATATGAATATCAATCCTATCCAAAAGCGGCCCGGAGAGCTTATTCATATACCTTTGCATTTCGTACACAGAAGAAGTATTGTTGGGATCATCAGGAAAAAAACCGCTGGGACTTGGGTTCATCGAAGCAACCAACATAAAACTTGCAGGATAATTGACCGTAAATCGAGCTCTTGAAATCGTTACTTCCCTGTCTTCCAAAGGCTGTCTCATCACCTCCAGCACCGTTCGTTTGAATTCTGGCATTTCATCCAGAAATAAAACGCCATTATGAGCTAAAGAAATTTCTCCCGGTTGAGGATAGCTTCCTCCTCCTACAAGGGCAACATCTGAAATGGTGTGATGCGGGGATCTGAAAGGACGAACAGTCATTAATGAAGCTTCCGTGCCTATTTTACCTGCTACAGAGTGTATCTTTGTAGTCTCAAGGGCTTCTTTCAATGTTAATGGAGGTAATATGCTTGGAACTCTCTTTGCCAGCATTGTCTTTCCACTTCCGGGAGGACCAATCAAAATAATATTGTGACCACCGGCAGCCGCTACTTCCATAGCTCTTTTTGCCGTTTCCTGTCCCTTCACTTCTGAGAAATCAAAGGGGAAGTCATTAATTCTTTCCTGGAATTCTTTTTTGGTGTCTAGTATTACTTTTTCAATGGGCTTTCCCTCATTAAAAAAATCAATAACCTGCTTTATATTTTCTACTCCATACACTTCAAGATCACTAACAATAGCTGCTTCCCGGGCATTTTGCATGGGAAGAATAATCCCTTTAAAACCTTCTTCCCTGGCTTGGATAGCTATCGGTAAAACTCCTTTAATAGGCTGCAGGCTTCCATCCAATGAAAGCTCACCCATAATGATATAATTCTGAATTTCTTCGGCCAGAATCTGATCTGATGCGGCCAGAATACCAACAGCTATACTCAGGTCATACGCAGAGCCTTCTTTTCGCAGATCTGCGGGAGCCATATTGATGGTAATCTTCTTTCCGGGAATCTTGTAACCTACATTTTTTAAGGCAGCAGAAATCCTGTAACTGCTTTCTTTTATTGCATTATCCGGAAGTCCTACTAAATGATATCCAACTCCGCCGGTATCTACATTTACTTCAATGGTTATCGTCTGGGCCGCAACGCCATGAATGGCACTGCCATAAATTTTGATCAGCATGGTGTGTTTTTAAAGTAAATATAATTAATATACTATTTTAAAAATCTGGCAGTTATGCTAATAATTTTCTATAGAAAAAGGATCTCAATAAAAATAAATAGTGATATTCAATAAAGTCAGGATATAGATTGGTAAAACAAAATAGCGAAGAATACATATATCTTCGCTATTATATTTCTTAAATTAAAAATAATTTAATTTTCTAATTTTTTCCAACTTGTCCATGTACTATCATTAAGTGCCTGCCTTGTCCACTTTACACCTAACGGGTCATACGGTAAAAAAGTCTGATAAACAACAGGTTTATTATTGTAATCTTCTAATCTTTCATTTCTGACTAATCCTTTTGTATTCCCAAGATAAGCTTCTGGAAAAACGCCTTCACTTTCAAATTCACTTTTGTGATACAAAATATTTGACGGTATCATAACAGCAGTATCGTAATTATATGAATACCCTTGATTCATAATTGAATAGAAATCAATTTCAGGGATATTCCCAAGATATTCATTTCCTTCAATTATTGCATTTCTGAGATTATCAACACTTGGATTAGTTAAAAGACACATACCAGGATTCGTTGAATTATAGAACTGATTATACTTTATGGTACCAATTGGTTTTGACACATTAAAAGTTATTACATTGGTCGTAAAATTTTTAAAGATGCATTTTATAAAATCTATATATTTTCCGCCACCTACAAAAGAAAGACCCGCAGGGTTATTAACAGTATCAAATTCACATTGTTCAAATAAAACTTTATAGGCTCCGCCATCACAGACTGAGTTAGAAGGACTATAAATATTTTTAAAAGTAACGTTGGAGACCTTTACTCTGCAAGCAGCATTAAAATATATCGCTCTTTTGGCCTTTAAAACATTTGAGTTTTGAAATACTATACTATACACTCCATTATCATCCTTATCATCATTTGTTAATGGCTCATAATTACCATACACTGTTAATGGGGTATGAACGTCTTCAAATTTACAATTATCAATTTTAAAGCTTTGATAATTTAATCTTTCATTCTGTTGAAAATCAATAATAGATCTGTTTTTTGAAAAAATACAAATTGCTCCCATACCTCCTATATCATTAAAATAACAGTTAGTTATTAATCCATTAGTGGTAATCGTTAAATTGGGATCGTCGGATTCTATATCTATTGCACCAGGCATTCCAACTTCAGTCGTTCTATAGAAATCACAGTTATCGATTATAAATCTATCACAATGGTAAATTGAAATAGCTTGTCGATTAAATTTGTTGTCCCCATCGAATTTACAGTTTTTTATAGTAACATTTTTATTATAGGCATTTCTATATCCATCCTGAAACAAGCCTCTACATATAGCAATTCCATCTCCAAAAAACCCTGTAAATGTACAGTTTTCAACAGTAAAATCACTTACCCCATGTGCTGCAATGTGATGAGAAAGCTCATCAACTTTTGGTTCTGGTTCTGGCTCTTGTCCTGGTTCTGGTTCTGGTGTTGGGGGTTTAATATTCAATGTGAAAAAATTGAGCCCGCTAATTTTAATATTTTTTATTGAGTTTGAGTCATCTGATTGATTAGATACACAAGCTTCAAAAGCAAAAATTCCATCTGCTGCATCTACAGAGGCTCTATGTTTTGTTAATCCTATTAGTGTCGAATTATTTCCTATAATCTCAATATTTGAGTAAGCTTTAGTCCTAAAATCAATATGATCAACGGCATAGCTGCCACTTGGTATAAATAGTTTACCACCACCTATTGTACTTAAAAAATCTACAGATTTCTGAAATGATAATGTGTCATTGGCTACAGAATCACCTACAGCACCAAACCATTTTACATTTACTGTATCTTTAATTAAAACCCTTCTATAAAATACATTGTTTATACTCTTGTATATAATATCATCACACATCGCAAGAGTAATGGGTACTCCATTATAAGTAACAGAAGATTCTAAAAAGACTGTCCATTCACCCGTAAATGGATCGTTTTGTTCTATTGTATTCATATTTTGTTATTTTGTTATTACAAATATCAATACAGGCTACGACAAAACTTGACGTATAAAAAGAGAACTTTAAGAAAAGCAGGTATTCAAAATCTTTTTAATTATTAGTTATTACAATTGGCAGGGTTTTTAGGCTTCACATAAAGAAGATTTTTTTCAATAATCCATGTCCCTTTTATCAAAGTACCATAAGCTATGATCAGAAACGTTTTATTTTTATTGATTGCTAAAGCACCACCCTTTGTTTGGTACACCCCATCAATATTTTCAGCATTTTTTTGAGCATACACCCATAGCGTACAGAATACCATCAAGGGTAAAAATAATTTATTAAAATTCAATTTCATCATTAAACATTTTTATAAATATCGCAAAAAACAGGAAAGAAACCTAGTCGATATGAATACTTTAGAATAAATATAGAGTCTTTTCATTATTGAATAATTAATAAAATAGGAGTATTGAATATTTCACAAGCCAGATCTAAAACACCTTTTTATTATCTGACAGCCTGCACCTCATTAGAAATTCAGACAAAATCAACTAGAAATAGCCAGAACATGGAGTAAGTAAATATAACGCAGGAATATTCCCATCATAAATTTACTACGCTTTACCATTCATTGACTTTAGAAACCACTCTTTAACTCCCTCTATCACTTAATTCTTTTAAATAATAAAACCTTTATCCCTCTATTTAATCGATGAACGCCTTTAACGGTTTTTTTTTAATTTTCATCTGATAAAACATCCATCTCGTCGAAAATAATTCTTTTCTCTTTCTGTGCTTTATAATTTTGAGGCATAGAAATCAGAAAATAATGAAAAAATCAAGTTTCCTGTGTATCGCACTTCTTAGTGCAACAGCAATAAATGCACAGAATATGCTTAATGGTAAAGTGACCGATACAAGAGGGCAATCCGTTCCTTTTGCGTTAGTAAAAATATATTCTTCTGATAGTAAGACCAATGTTATTGCAGAAAAGATTACTGATGAGAATGGAGCTTTCAGCACACAAGGACTTAATCACGGAACTTATAATGTGATTACCTCTGCAAGTGGATATACTAATTCTTCTAAGGAATTTTTATTGAATAATGCTTCACAAAACATTTCTATAGCCATAGAAAAAGAAAAAGTATCCGGAATTAAGGAAGTAGTTTTGGTTGTTAATAAGAAGAAAACTTTTGAAAGAAAAATAGACCGTTTTGTATTCAATACAGAGAATTCTATTGCATCAAAAGGGGTAGACGGATTAGATGTATTAGCAGCAACTCCAATGGTAAAAGCGGATGACGAAGGAAATATAGAAATTATAGGTAAAAGTGCAGTTTCTATTATGATTAATGACAGACCTGTAAATCTTTCTGGAAAAGAACTTGTTTCTTACCTGAAGACCATCCGATCTGAAAATATTGAGAGAATTGAAGTCATCACTACTCCACCTGCAAAATATGAAGCTCAGGGAAACAGTGGAATCATCAATATTGTTTTGAAACAGAATTCAAGCATGGGCTTTAGTGGAAATATCTCCACCAGCTATCTGAGGAGATCCAGAAATGGTTATTCCAATAATGGTTCATTGAATTATCAGTCTAAAAAGGTTAATACATCTTTAAGAGTGTCCCAATTCGACAATGAAAAGACAACTACTGAGGACCTATCTATTTATGCCGGGAATATTTTGAAAACACAAAACAACAGACTGGATAAAAATAAGGGATACAATATCAATTATAGTATTGACTATAAAATCAATGATAAAACATCTGTTGGAGCTATCTACAATTTCTCAGACACGGATACAGATGGTGATTCCAAAAATTTATCAAAATATTATCAAGGAAATGTTCTTGATTCTACAGTGGTTTCAAATTCTTATAATATAAGTAAGACAAAGAACAATCAGTTGAATATTTATTTTGAGAGAAAATTAGACAGCTTAGGCAAAAAATTATATTTGGGCGGAAATCTTTTTGATAGTCGAAACGATAATCCTTTTTCCTTAGCATCTGAATCTAATGCCAACAGTATAAATTACCAGATCAATTCAAACTATAGATACAAAATCTATTCTGGTCAAGTGGATTTATACCTTCCTTTCAAATCATTTGTTGGAGAAATTGGTGGAAAGTATACCCATTTTAACACCAATACCGGGCTAGATTTCTTTATTAATAATAATGATATACCAATGTATGACAACAATAGAAGTAATTTTTTTGATTATAACGAAGATAATTGGGCTTCTTATATAACATTTTCTAAGTCATTCACAGAAAAACTGGAGGGTAAGGCCGGCCTTAGATATGAATATACGGTTCTGAATGGAGTGGCACGCAACAGCACAGAGGTAAACAATACCTATGGAAAGTGGTTCCCAAGTCTTTATCTTACTTATAAAGCAAATAAAAAGAATATACTTACCCTAAGCTATTCTAAAAGAATTACACGTCCTAGTGCAAGAGCGCTAAACCCGACCACTATTTATTTGGATCCGTATGCTTATGTAATTGGAAACCCTTACCTAAAGCCATCTTTCAGTAATAACTTTGAACTTGGATACATCTTTAACAATAAGTTATCTGTAACGGCATATTATCAAATGAGTACTGATAATTTCGGGCAGGTAGTTGACCTTGAAGGCACCAATCGAGTTGTAAAATATCTCAATAATTATGATGAAAACAGTTTAGGAATCAATGCAACCTATTCCAACACATTTTTCAAAAGATGGGATATGTATGCTTCTGTAAATTATGCCTATGTAGAATCCAAGGGAATTATTGATCAGGTAAAAGGATTGAGTTCAAACTCTTTATATTATTCTGTGAACAATACTGTTCATCTGAATTCAAGCAAGACGTTTTCTTTTCTTTTAAACTTCCTGAATTTTTTACCTCACACCAAAGGAAACTTTGATTTTGAAAACATATACAACCTTTCATCGGGACTTAGAGTTTCTCTTTTTGAAAAGAAATTACAAGTAAACATGACCATCCAGGATATCTTAAAAGGAATGAAATTCAGAGGAAAAGCTCATTACACCAATTACTATACGTATTCTGATAATTATTATGATGCAAGAACCTTTAACATCAGTGTTACTTATCAATTTGGAAACAGTAAAGTAAAAGGAAACAACAAACAAATAAAACTGGAAGAAGTAGACCGAACAAATTAATATTAACCATAAATACTTTAAGAAATGACTCAAGTAGACAAACCTATCGACAACGATTTCTTTGATTTCAACCTGATCTGTAAATAATTACAACAGAACAAAGGAACTTTTAAAACAATTATTAACATCTAATACTTTAAGAAATGACTCAAGTAGACAAACCTATCGACAACGATTTCTTCGATTTCAACCTGATCTGTAAATAATTACAACAGAACAAAGGAACTTTTAAAACAATTATTAACCTCTAATACTTTAAGAAATGACTCAAGTAGATAAACCTATCGACAACGATTTCTTCGACTTCAACCTGATCTGTAAATAATTACAACAGAACAAAGGAACTTTTAAAACAATTATTAACCTCTAATACTTTAAGAAATGACTCAAGTAGATAAACCTATCGACAACGATTTCTTCGATTTCAACCTGATCTGTAAATAATTACAACAGAGCAAAGGACTTTAAAAAACAATTATTAACCTCTAATACTTTAAGAAATGACTCAAGTAGATAAACCTATCGACAACGATTTCTTCGATTTCAACCTTATCTGTAAATAATTACAACAGAGCAAAGGAACTTTTAAAACAATTATTAACTTCTAATACTTTAAGAAATGACTCAAGTAGACAAACCTATCGACAACGATTTCTTTGATTTCAATCTGATCTGTGGATAATCAACACGAAGCAAAAGGACTTTTAAAACAATTATTAACCTCTAATACTTTAAGAAATGACTCAAGTAGACAAACCTATCGACAACGATTTCTTCGATTTCAACCTTATCTGTAAATAATTACAACAGAGCAAAGGAACTTTTAAAACAATTATTAACCTCTAATACTTTAAGAAATGACTCAAGTAGATAAACCTATCGACAACGATTTCTTCGACTTCAACCTTATCTGTGGATAATCAACACTAAGCAAAAGGACTTTTAAAACAATTATTAACCTCTAATACTTTAAGAAATGACTCAAGTAGACAAACCTATCGACAACGATTTCTTCGATTTCAACCTTATCTGTGGATAATCAACACGAAGCAAAAGGACTTTTAAAACAATTATTAACCTCTAATACTTTAAGAAATGACTCAAGTAGACAAACCTATCGACAACGATTTCTTCGATTTCAACCTGATCTGTAAATAATTACAACAGAGCAAAGGACTTTAAAAAACAATTATTAACCTCTAATACTTTAAGAAATGACTCAAGTAGATAAACCTATCGACAACGATTTCTTCGATTTCAACCTTATCTGTAAATAATTACAACAGAGCAAAGGAACTTTTAAAACAATTATTAACTTCTAATACTTTAAGAAATGACTCAAGTAGATAAACCTATCGACAACGATTTCTTCGATTTCAACCTTATCTGTAAATAATTACAACAGAGCAAAGGAACTTTTAAAACAATTATTAACCTCTAATACTTTAAGAAATGACTCAAGTAGACAAACCTATCGACAACGATTTCTTCGATTTCAACCTTATCTGTGGATAATTACAACAGAACAAAGGAACTTTTAAAACAATTATTAACCTCTAATACTTTAAGAAATGACTCAAGTAGATAAACCTATCGACAACGATTTCTTCGATTTCAACCTGATCTGTAAATAATTACAACAGAACAAAGGAACTTTTAAAACAATTATTAAATTCAAAAACTTAAAACATGACTCAAGTAGACAAACCTATCGACAACGATTTTTTTGATTTCAACCTTATCTGTGGATAATTACAGTAAAAAATTAACTAAACTAAATACTAAAATCAAAAAAATTTAACAATGACTAAAATAGAAAATCCTATTAATCACGATTTTTTCGACATTAACGTGATGTGTACTTACCTACCAGATTATCCTCAACAATAACACCAACAGAAGGAGTGATTTTTCACTCATGATTAATCACTCCTTCTTTAATAAAACTTTAATATCATGAATATCTCACATAATTTCTTTGTATACTTTAAAAACAACGAGCCCATTTTATTTAATTATAAAGACAAAAAAGAGTACAGTGTAAGAAAAGAATACCTTAAAACACTTATTGATTACTCGCAAACTGAAGAGCACCCTACTGCAGAGAATGCCATTATCAATGATCTTATTACGGCTGATGTTCTTACCGAAAACAACAATCTGGAAGAACCTTACTTGCATTATTATGCTCATATGTTCAACTACATTACTAAAGATACCTCTTTATCAATGTCAGATTCTACAGAAGAAGAATGGGCCAGCCAGTATCTTGATATTTGCAAAAGAGTAAAGAAACAGGAGTTTCCAAGAAGAGGCCAGGTAGAAGACTATGAAACGGTATACAAACTACCAGAACCTACTTCTATACAAACAGACTTTTATGATACCTTAAAAAGGAGAAAAACAATCAGAGAATTTCAAGATACAGAAGCAAGTCTTGAACAGTTGAGCAATATGCTTTTTTACACCTTCGGTTATATTCACGGTGAAGAAGAAGAATACAAACCTTTTAGAAGAAGAAGCAGCCCTTCAGGAGGAAGTTTACAAATTATTGAGCCTTATATTACGGTATTCAATGTTGAAGGAGTTGAAAAAGGAGTTTATTGGTATGAGCCTGAAACCCATTCTTTATGTAAGGTAACCGATGAGTTTTCTTATCAGGATCTAAGAGAATGTTTAGCGGGTCAGTTTTTCGGTGGTAAATGTTCATTTGGAATCTTTTTCGCTGCTAATCTTGAAGTTTTAGCATGGAAATATAAAACTCCGAGAAACTTTAAAGTTGTATTATTAGAAGCAGGTCACTTCTCTCAAACGTCTCAATTGATTGCTGTATCTCAGTCCTTACAAACCTGGATTACGGGTGCATTCAAAGATTCTGCTATAGAAAAGTTCTGTAAAATGGACGGAATCAAAAAAATACCTGTTTTTTTCACAGCTTACGGAAAAGGGGATTATTTATCTATGCACTCAATCATGAGAAAAAAAGTAGATGAGTATAGTTCTAACTAAAAATTCCGATAGCATCTGTGAAAATTATTAATCAAAATTTAATTAATATGAATTCACAAAAAGAACTGCTAAAAAGGTTTTTAAAATATATCAATCCTTACGTTAAAGAAGAAATTATTCTTTTTGTGTTGATGATTATTTCAAGTGCCGGCACATTGGTAACCCCTTATATGCTGAAAGTCATCATTGATGATGTATTTCCTAAGGGAAGTTATCAGGACCTTGTGGTGTTAATAGGAGTATTGGTAGGAATATATGTTCTTCAGGTCATTTTCTCTTTGATTTCTGATGTAATGTCTACCACTGTAAGCAAGAAGATCTCTTCAGACATCCGGGAAGAAGCATTTGCCAATATTTTAAATAAAGATGTATCTTTCTTTAAGAACTCAAAAGTTGGAGAATTGGTATTTACCCTGATGAATGATGTGGATAATATTCAGCTGACAATTTCTTCATTACTCATCAGATCAATAAAAAACATCATTATTCTGATAGGAGTAGTCATAATGCTTTTTATACTGGATTACAAACTTACATTATTAAGTCTCATCCTACTTCCTGCCGTTGTTCTGGTGATTAAGGCTTTTGCCCCTCACATAAAAAAGAATTTTAAAGGAATACAACATTTGGAAGGACATCTCAATAATTATCTTGTAGAAAGAATAAAGAATATCAGAGTGATTAAAAGCTATGGAACCAACCATTTTGAGATGCTTAATATCAAAAAACAGCATAGTGATCTCGTTGGAAAACATTCAAGAGGTACATTTGTAAGCGGTCTCAATACCGGTGCATCTTCCCTGCTCATGTCCTTAGCCCCCGTCTTAGTGTTGTCTTATGGTGGATATCAAGTTTTTCAAAATACGATGAGTGTAGGAGCTCTTATTGCTTTCATACAATACCTTAACAGATTGTTTACTCCTACTGTTGAGATTGTATCCACTCATAATCAATTCTCGAAATCACTTATTTCAATGAAAAGGGTCTCAGAGTATTTTGATGAAACAAAAAAGGATGTACACGAATCATTAGAACCTGAGAGACAAAGCATTCATGAAATTATCTTCCAAAACATATCTATTAATCATTCTGGAACAGATATTTTAAAAGAAATAAACTTATCTTTCGACTATGGAAAAACCTACATCCTGAGTGGAAAGAGCGGAAGTGGAAAGTCATCTATCATTAATTTGTTATGTGGCTTTGCAGAGCCAACGGAAGGTCAGATATTAATCAACAATGAGAATATCAAAGAAAATACGTATTGGCAGAACGAATATTGCCTGATAGAAAAAGAAAACCAATTATTTCATGATACCATACGCAATAATATCCAGTATGGAACTGATAATAGCAGGTTTGAGCTTGATGAAATCATAAAATATGTTCAACTGGAAGATGCTATAAAAAAATTGGAAAAAGGGCCAGACAGCCTCATTTCTTTCAGTGGCGGAACATTTTCAGACGGACAGAAGCAGCGCCTATCTATTGCAAGAGCAATTAACAGATCTCCATCTGTATTTATATTTGATGAATCTACAGCATCATTGGATGCAAAACTGGAGAATGAAATTATTAAAACCATTCGTCTCCTTTTCCCCGGATCTATCATTATTATTGTTTCTCACAGATTAGAAACTCTTGAATTGGCAGATCACATTTTTAAATTAGATAAAGGAAATATTGAGCAGCAAGATGTGCTCTCAGAAGCAATATAAATTAAATTATAAGATTATGAAAAAGATATTTTTCGCATTTTTATTATCAATGACGACTCAGGCATTTTCTCAAAATGTACCATTCAAAACCTTACCTTCGGGCCACATTATTGTTCCTGCAAAAATAGAAGGGGTAGAAGGAAATTTCATACTGGATACCGGAGCTGGAATCAATCTTTTTTTTAATGATTTTGCAGCTAAATTCCCTCAAAAACCATCTTCTTATAATTTCTTCACAGGCTTCAGAGCAACCGGAGAACGTATTGATATTCCTCTTTTTACAAGCAAGGAAACCATCCTAGGAAAAAATAGCTTTAAAAATATCCCTTTCTCAACCGTAGATATGAAAATACCCGGAATTGACGGATTGATTTCATTAAAAACATTTGAAAAACAAGATCTTGTGATTGACTTCAAGGCTCAGGAAATAAGTTTTTCTGACAAGGCTCCCCAATCTTATTCAAAATCAATTGATATTTTTCTTTCTACACAACAGGATGATACAGTAGATATCTTTACCTATGTCACCTTAAATAATAAATACAAAATAAAAGTATTACTAGACTCCGGAGCAGGCAGTAACTCATTCTGGTTCAGCGATAAATTAATCTCCACCCTTAACCTCGATACCAAAAATATGCAGGTTATTGAAAAAGAAAGTGAATTCAATAAATCTGTGAAAACAAAAATCTACAAAGGCAGCATTTCCCAAATTTCAAATGAATACGCTACCTTAAAAGACCAAAATGTAATGTTTGTAGAAAATTTAATCTATGAGGGTAAAACAAGCATCAATTGGTTAGGTAATAAAATTGTTATCAGTATAAAAAATAAGAAAATATATATTCTCGAATAATTACACCCATTCAATATCATTATATACTGTCATAAGGAAGTTTCTATTTTCTTATGACATATTGTTTAAAAAAAGAAATGTTGAAATGATGAGGATCAAAAGTAAATTATAGCAACCCTAGTCGTGTACAACATTACCAATAAACAAATGATTATAAAACTTTTATACTTTTCCTAAAATTATATTTTCTCAGATTCATCGTTTTTTGATCCAGATCAAAGTTTTGCTTTTGTCAGCACAATAATTTTGCCGCACAATAAAGAAACTTATGGCAGAACTTGAAAAAATTATATGGATCTCTATCATTCTCATCGTCATTATTTCAGTAAAAGAAAGGCTCAAATTAGCACTTCCGCTTTTACTTTTATCAGCAGGGCTTATTTTAAGTCTTACAAGGTTGATTCCTTCCATAGATATGAGCCCGGAGATGATCTTTTATGTGGTTTTACCACCCATATTATTTGATGCAGCATGGAATACATCTATTCCCGAATTCAAAAAAGAATTTTCCAAAATATCACTTTTAGCAGTAGGATTGGTCTTTCTGACAACAACTATTATTGCCATCATTGCTTACAGTATCATTCCGGGTTTATCATGGCCGTTAGCTTTCATTTTAGGAGCTATTATTTCACCACCAGACGCTGTAGCTGCTACCAGTATAACCAAAGGACTTCCATTACCTAAAAAGCTGGTTACCATCCTTGAAGGAGAAAGTCTTTTGAATGATGCTTCAGCGCTTATTGCTTATAAATGTGCTTTGATTGCTATTGTAAGCGGAACTTTTTCTTTCTGGAACGCAGGATTTCAATTTGTAACCATTAGCTTAGGCGGAATTGTTGTTGCCCTTGTTATAGGATATATATTTCTGAAACTGCATAGATTTCTGAACGGAAACAGCAATGCAGAAACCTTTGTCATTATTTTATTACCATTTGCCACATACAGTATGGCTGAACATTTAGAATGCTCCGGAGTTCTTGCTGTTGTTGTTTTAGGCATGTTTCTTTCATGGAATTCCTTTTCACTTTTCAGTGCTAGCAGCAGAATACAGATGAGCCACTTCTGGGATGTTATTGTCTTTGTTCTGAATGGCTTAGTCTTCCTGATTCTGGGGATGCAGCTTCCCCAGATTATTGCAGACATTCCTCACTCTGAACTTCCGATATTAATTCTGTATAGCCTTCTCATTTTTGGAATCCTTATCATTATCAGGCTGTTTATGATCTTTACATTTCCTTTATTTTCAGGAAATAAAATCAAAAAAGAAACAGGATTCTTTTCACAGGCCAAAAAGGAATATATCATTTTATCGTGGTCCGGAATGCGGGGTGTTGTATCATTAGCTGCTGCACTCGCCATGCCTTTAGAAGATAATGACGGAGTCCTGATTTCCCAAAGAAGCACCATTTTATTTATAACATTTGTGGTAATTATTTTCACATTACTCATTCAGGGGTTTACGTTGCCCCATTTGATAAAGCTTATAAAACCTGCTGAAGAAGAGAAAAAGAACGAAAAAGAATTGAACATCTTATTAATTGATCAATCACTTTCCTTTCTGGAAAACAAAAAAAATGATCACTCAATCACCGAGGGTATTGTTTCCGGAATGATTGAAAAATTAAAGAAAGAAGAAACAGAACTGTATCAATCCGGAAATTCCGAACCTATTGACCGGATTGAATGGAGAAAAACCTACTTCAATATTGAACTTCAGCTTATAGAATTCCAACGGAAAGAACTTATTAAAAATTATTATATAGGTGAATATTCACTTGAAGTAATCCGTAAAAAAGAGTGGGAACTAGACTTTTGGGCCACTACTGTTTATCATGAAATGGAAACATTAGAGTATAAAAATTAAGATTGAGCTTACTTTTTTAACCTAAATCAAAGTTTTTCATTTCCGGCATGTCCAACTTTGCATCACCAATTTGAAATACAGAATAAGAAATACGAATACCTGGCTATTACAGCACTAACAACAGACAGATAGTCATTGATTATTATATACAATTTAAATATTTACTTATGGAAAATATGTTAAAAATATTTGGCGCAGATTCCAAAACAAGAGTTGAAAACGCAATAGAAGACCTACAAGTTGGCAAAGGTGTTTTGCTAATTGACAATGAAGACAGAGAGAATGAAGGTGATCTTATTTTCTCCGCAGAACACATGAATGAAGAAGATATGATCCAGATGATCCGGTATTGCAGCGGTGTAGTCTGCCTTTGTCTTACCCATGAAAAAGCTGATGAATTAGAGCTTTCTTATATGGTAACAGATAATTCCAGTCCATACCAGACTCCTTTTACAGTATCTATAGATGCCAGAAAAGGTGCTACAACAGGATTGTCAGCGTCCGACAGAATTGCAACGGTAAAAGCAGCTTTTGCTGAAAATGCCCAACCAGAAGACCTGGTTCGTCCCGGGCATATATTTCCTTTAAGAGCACACAACGATGGTGTCTTAGGAAGAAACGGGCATACGGAAGGGAGTATAGATCTGATGCGATTAGCTGGATTAAAACCGATATCTGTTTTATGTGAACTGATGAATGATGACGGAACCATGTCCAGATTTCCACAGATTGTAGTATTTGCATTAAAGCATGATTTAATGGTTTTATCCATAGAAGATATCATCGAATACAGACAAATGCACACTTCGGATAACTTATTAGCAGAAAATGTTTTACAATAAAATTTAACCACAATGAATTCAACCGAAACAAAAAAAATACGTTCAGTGTTTCATGTGAAACATAAAGAGTATCTCACCCCCCATTTTATCAGGGTTATTTTCAATATTAATGACAATCAGGCAGAAATGCTCGCTAATGTAAAATCGGGTTCAAATAACAAGATATTTATCCCTGTAGATGAGACAGATGCACAGGAAATTGTAAGAACCTATACTAACCGAAAAATTGATCTTGAAAACAGAGAACTGAGCATTGATTTTGTAGCACACGGAGACAACGGACCTGCATCAGCATGGGCGTTAAACGTACAGGAAGGTGATTTTTTAGGGATAGGAATGAAAGAAAGTACAAGACCTTTAGTTCCTGAAGCAGATTCTTATCTGTTGGTAGGTGATGCCACTGCCCTACCCGTTATCTGCGCAATTGTAGAACAGCTGCCTGAAGGAGTAAACGTTAAAGTATTGATGGAAACATTCGGAAAAGACGATGAAATACTTTCCTGCTCTGCAGCCAATGTAGATATTGAATGGCTTTATAATCCAACACCGGAAAAAGGAAGCCAGCTTGTAGAAGCGGCCAAACAGTTTAAATTTCCTGAAGATGAGCAAAGAAAATATGTGTATGTAGCTGCGGAATATTCTACGGTAAAAGAACTTCGTGATTATTTCAAAGCTGATACAACTCTTGATTCCCGCGCGCTGCATGCTGTATCTTATTGGAAGGCTGGTGAATCGGAAGATCAGGCTGGATTGCATAAAAAACAATCATCATAGGATCGTTTTTTAACCCAGGTCAAAGTTTTTATTCCTTGGATAACGGAATTTTGCAACACGATTTAAATATAAACTATGAACATTCAATCTATTGTCATCGCCCTGGATGAAAGTCTCTTTTCTCCACGAATTGCTTCCCGGGGCTTTGAACTGGCCATCTTTTTTAATGCTACCGTGAAGCTCCTTCTTGTAAGAAATAATACAGCCATTCTTAATGCCTCACTAGCCAATACTTCGATAGAAAATGATGACTCGATGGAAAAGCAAATGGCTAAAATTAAGCAGGTTACCGAAAAATTTAGTTTGATAGAACATTCAACGACAATTCTTAATGGTGATCCGCAGGAACAAATCATTCAGTTTATGGCTGACAACAGCGCAGACCTATTAATTATAGGCACCCATGGAAGAACCGGATTAGATCATCTCATCAGTGGCAGTACCGCAGAATACATCATCCGCCACTCTACTACTCCGGTATTGGTTCTTCCATACAATCACGAAACACACTAAATCTTATTCATCATAACTAACCTCTTAAAGCAAGCTCAATGCCTGCCTGGCGGAGCTATGTCTTACAACAAATGAAAACATTAATCAATCCACTTCTCTGGAAATCTCTCCTGCTATGTCTTGGTACAGCGTTGAGTATTCCCGGAAATGCACAAACTCGTTTGCTTACCTTAAATCAAACGGTAGAAATGGCACTTTCAAACAGCAATGCCCTGAAAATGAAAAGAGCTTCTGTAGATCTTGCCATCAATAAATATAACCAGGCCAAAGACCTGTCTCTTCCTACGGGAAGCGTTAGCGGAACATTTTCTCATACGGAAAATATCGCCAACCATATCAAACTGGGATCTCTTGACTGGGTACTCCCTAAAAGTGCCGAATCTTATGTAGGAAATGCTTCGCTTAACGAAACTGTTTTCAATGGTTTTAAACTGAAGTATGCAAGGCAGTCTACCCTACTCCTTTCTGAAATTGCGAAAACCAATGTGACTCTTACTGAGGATGAGGTGATTTACACTGCGATTCAGATGTATTTTGACCTGTACAAAATTTCTCAAAGCCAAAAAATTGTACAGCAGAATCTCACAGCAGTTGATAACCTTATTCAACAGGCGGAACAGTTTTACCGTCATGGCATTGTGACTAAAAATGATGTCTTACGATTTAAACTTCAAAGATCCGGAATTGAGATTACAGCCTCAGACCTAGAGACCAACCGCAAAAATCGTATGCTATAATTTGAATGTCCTTCTCGGAAGACTTTAGAAATAAAAATAACCAACTAACATCATTGTTTTTTACCAGGCTCATCATTGGGTCTGGTTTTGTTTTCCAAAATAAAATCGGCACAAAACAGATTGTGCCGATTTAACCACTATTAAAAACTAACGAAAAGATTATTTAATCCTTTATTTCTTTATAAATTTATTTCTATAGACCTCTCCTTTGGTGCTTTTGGAAACGATGATATAATTTCCGGGAACTAAATGGCTTACATCAATGCCTTGCTTGTATTGATGGTCCTTTTTCTGAAGAACCAGTTTTCCGGACATATCCATAATAGCAACCTCTTTATACTCCTCAGATTCTTTTCCTATATAAAGAAACTGCGCCGTAGGATTCGGGTATATATTTAATTTATTTTCTTTACGCTTCACTTCTCCTGTTCCTAAGTTTCCACAAAACTCCCAATTACTATATTCTAATTTTACGAAAGCAAAAGGGTCTAGCATTTGGCACTGATTAGGACAATATTCCGTACAGGCATAAAAACCATATTCTCCCGGTTCAGAAGCAGTATAGGTATCTCCCGTCACATTAGGAATCACGCAAGGATCCCCGGTAAAAGGAGCCGTAGTTGTTGGAACACATTTGAACCATGTATGAGGACCATATACTACGGGAAATACATTATCAAACTTCACAGGAGCCTCATTGCATACATGCACTATTCCACCATCTACAATCTCATAAGTTCCCGGAACAAAAGTGGACATCATAGCAGGTAAGCCATACACATATCCATCTGCCATCACTGCAGCACTTTCCGCAGCACAATCACCTTGTGTAACTGCTACCTTAAAATAATACAACTGGTCATTTCCATTAATGGTCAATTGTTGTGAGGTAGCCCCTGGAATTGCTTCCCAAGGATTATTATTAGGGCTTTGCCAGGTCCATTCCTGTTTATACCATTGATAGGTTGAATAGGTTTGGGTAGTGGAAAGTATTTCATCTTCATTTTCACAGAACAGGATCTTATCTGCGAACATGGCCCCTAATCTTGGGCTGGTAATGACAGGATTACACTGCGCCTTTATATTCAGAAGGTTAAACAATAAAAATGTTAAAAAAATCAGTTTTGTTTTCATATATATTGACATTTAAGTTGATTTCTATTGTAAAGTCATCAGCATTAATCAATCAACAATCTGATCCCGAATTTTACATTAAAATGCAGGGGTTTTTCCTTATAAATTGTGTTAGGAGAGTTTTCATTCTTAAAATGATATCCAATTCCCGGTTCCGCATAAACCCCCAACCTTTTGACCAACTTCATCTGAAGCCCTACTGCTGTATTTACTGAAAACGACAGTGGTTTATGATCCAATTTTTCTTCTGAAATTTCTTTTACTTCATCATTTACTACATAACTTGTTGTAATACTTCCGGATATGGGCTTTTCTACCAAAGCTCCTCCTGTAACATATCCCGTAAATCTTCCTTTCTGAATCACATTATAATTAATCTGAACAGGAATTCCGATATAGTGAACCTTCTGCTCTCCTTTAATATAATTATCATCACTTCCTGAATGAAGCTCAGAAGCAAGTTTTGTATAATTTATTCCTGTTCCTATACCCCATCTTTTGCCTAGATTATAGTATACTGACAGCCCAAATGTTACCGGTACTTTATGCCTGATCCTTGCTTCTACCGGCTTACTCTGATTGGCCAATAATATTTGGGTCAAAGGATCTTCTACATAGCTGGAAGCAGTCCATACCTGCTCAAAACTCATAGGTTTTCCATCTACAGAGGCATAACCATGAAACTGCTGCTCTGCGGAATTGGATGATGCATTTCCTGTAAGCATACTTAACATCCATTTCTTTTCAGATTTAGATTTTATATGCTTGGTTTTGGTATTATCTGCATATTTTTCCGGCAGCTCTTTCTCCACTTCATTTACTTTCTTTTCTCCCTCTTCATTCTTTACATTATCATTCGCCAAAGGCTTTTCTTTGGTTTTATTTTCATCTGGAATCAAGATCGTCTGCTCTAACTTATCTGCTTGTATAACATCTTGAACTTTTTCATCATTTCCGGGTTCTTTTCCTCCTGTCTTTTCAGATGTTGTCTGCTTTATATTTTTAGCAAAATGACCTATTGTATTAAAATCATTCTGTTCTAAAGAAATATCTGCCTTTGAGTTTTTCCAAATCTTTCCACTCTTTTCTTGTTCTATATTGTTCAAAGGCAGACTTGTATCTTTATTTTTATTAAAATCCGATGGATTCTGTACATGCCTGTTCTGGTTTTCTTCCGGTACTATTTTCATCATCATAAAGATTAAAACAGCTGCTGCAGCAATACCACCAATACGGTACAACCAGGATTTGCTTCCTGCATTTATTTCTTTTATCTTTTCTTCTTTATTTTCAGCATCAATTGTAGGAATAAAGCCTGTAGGTTTATTTTCACTATCTTCTGAGAACAATTCATCCCTGATGTCATCCCACAATCCTTCCGGAACCTCATCTTCATGGTTCTCCATTCTGCTTCGCAGGTTATCGAGCCATTCGTTATTCATATTGTGCTTTTTTTGACATTTTAAATTCCTTTATTTTCTGAACCAGCACCCCTTTTGCACGATGAAACTGTGATGCTGAAGAATTTTCTGCAATTCCCAGCAGCAATGCAATTTCCTTATGACTTTTCTGTTCAAACACATACAGGTTGAAAACAGCTCTATATCCATCTGGAAGAGAATGAATTAACTTCATAATATCTTCTTTCGGAATTTCCTCAAAGTCCGGTTCTTCTTCATTGGGAAGATCGGGAAGATCTTCTACCTCAACGGAAGACTTAAAGTCTCCTTTCTGTTTGATATGCTTCAGAGACTCGTTTACAGCAATACGGGTAATCCATGCTCTAAGTGAGCCATCTCCTCTGTATTCAAATGATTCTATAGAACGAAACATCTTAATAAAACTATTTTGAAGCACATCATGCACATCTTCTTTTTCAGTGATATACCGGGAACATACATAAGCCAGATTTCCTGAATAAGCTCCAAAAAGCTCTTTCCAGGCGGCTTCCTCCTTCTCCAGAAGGCGGTTTACCAAAATCTGTTCTTTACTTTCTCCCATGTACTGCTCCAGTATACGATATATTGATTAAAATTTTAAAGCAAAAATAGATTGCATCGTATAAATACAATCTATTTATAGTAATAACCATTAACTAATATTTTACACAGAACGGAAAATTATAATTAATCGCTTCATAAGGGGCAAGTACTGTACCGTCTACGGTAATTTTCTCAGCAGTCAAAGCAAATCGCAATGAACCGTCCATCCCTACATAAAACCCTTTCTGCTTAGCATTCAATGTCACTTCTGTCTTTTTAGTCTTCCCATCTACAGGGATCAGGAGCTCCATAGATTTGGGGGCCAAAGATAGCTCGATTACATTGCTCACTGTATTGATAGAAGCGGTATATTTAATTTCATACTTTACCTTTCCTAACGCTTTAATAGCCTCGTCTGCTTTTACCGGGTCTTTTACTACTGTTTTCACAATCTCTTCCACTGGAAATTCTGAAAACATAATCGTATCTTTTTTTGCTTTAAAATTCTTTATTTTTTCTGTTTTGCTTTCTCCCTGTATAGTAATGAGCCTTCCTTTATAATTTCCATTTACATCTTCCAGTTTTACCGGGATAATTTCCGGACTGTCCACACTACATGAATACAAAGTAATCCCTGTTAATACTATTACAATAGCTGTTAAAAATTGAGATACTGTAAATTTTTTCATTGCATTATTTTTTCATTAAACATTAATTATTTTGAGTACTCATTGATATAAATCTCATTTTCCGAAAATCTTGCACGCATTATTCAAAAAAAATAATTTTTTCTTATAACTCATTGATTTAATGAGCCAAAAAAAATTCATCCAAATGTTTTTTTCAATAAAAAATAATCATTGTTCTGAAATCTATAGGGCTATCATTTGATTTTTAATCAACTTACCTTTCAAAAGCATTATATGTATATAACAAAAAAAGGAAGCTACATTATATAACTTCCTTTCTTCTCTTTTCATCTGCATTACTCTATACCTCCACCTAGTGCACGGTATAGATCTACCTCAGCATTTAATCTTTCCAACGTAACGTTGATTGCTTCCAGATCATTCTGAAGTTTATTATTTTGGGCTGTAATCACCTCAAGATAAGTTGCCATTCCACTTTTATACAGTTTCAAAGCATCTCCAATTCCTTTATCAAGAATGGCGGTTCTTTGCTCTAAAAGCTGCAGCCTCTCAGAAGTCCCTTGAGTTTTAGCCATGGCATCAGAAACTTCACCAACCGCTGTCATCACTGACTGCTTAAAATTGATTGCTGCTTTTTCCTGTTCAATTAATGCCGTTTCATAAGCCGTTTTCAATTGTTTTTTCTGAAAAATGGGTGCCGCCAGGTTTGCTGCCACGGCTTTAGTAATGGAACCCGGAATATCAAACCATGAACTGAATTTATTCGAGTTTACTCCAATCTGCGGGCTCAGGCTGATACTTGGATACATCGCTGCTTTTGCCAATCCTGTTTTTGAATTCAGACTGATAACATTGAATTCAGCCATCTTAAGGTCCGGTCTTCGGCTTAACAACTGTGCAGGAAGCCCTTCTGAAAGTTTATTTCCAGGGATCATCATTTTCAGCTCTCCTGATCTTTCAATCTTCGCCGGATATTCACCACAAAGGATACTCAAAGCATTTTCCTGAATGGATATATTCTGCTTGGCCAGGGGAATCAGAAGTTCAGCCGTTTTCTTCTGCGCTTCGGATTGCTGTACTGCCAATGAATTGATCTGCCCTGCCTTAAACTGAAGATCCATCATTTTAAGAGTATTATTGCTTAGCTCAATATTCTGTTCTGCAATTTTCATCTGCTCATCTAAACTTATCAAATTATAATAAGCCTGGGCTACCTGAACAATGATTCTGCTTTTTATAGCATTTAAATTTTCTTTTTGGGCAAAGTATTCTGCTGCTGCCGACTCTTTCTGCATCTTCGCTTTTCCCCAGATATCAACTTCCCATGAAAGCCTCAGATTGGCACTGAAGTCATCCATATGGGTGGTTCCTACAAACTGCTCATTCAATGATCCGTTAAGCGTATTTTTGGAAGCCCAGCTTCTGTTTGCTCCGGCACTAAGATCGAGTGTTGGAAGAAGGGATAACTTAGCTTGCTTGTACATCAAATCAAGCTGTTCTATATTTTTCAGGGCAACATTTACTTCATTATTTCTAGCCAGCGCTTTGTCTATTAAGCCAATCAGCTTAGAATCCTTAAAGAATGTCTTCCATGGAAGCACGACGGTATCTCCTGTTACCTGCACAGATTCTTTGTAGGTTTCCGGCATCTGAAGATCTGTCCTTGCATAAGGTTTCCCCACGGCGCAGGACACCAGTATTGATGCCATTGCGCCAGAAATAAGGAAATTTTTTATATTAAATATTCTCATTTGTCAATTGATTTTGGATTACAGGATACTTCTTTTTGGATGAAAATTTCTCATCCAGATATTGGAAGAACATATACAGAACAGGAATTACAAATACTCCTAATACAACTCCACTCAACATTCCTATGGCAGCACTTACACTGATGGATTTATTTCCTGAAGCCATTCCTCCTGTAGAAATCATCAGCGGAATCATCCCCACAATAAAGGCTAATGAGGTCATGATGATCGGACGCAGCCTAGCTTTTGCTCCTTCCAGTGCCGAATCCAGAATAGAAAGTCCTGATTTTCGCCTCTGGACAGCGAATTCTACAATAAGGATCGCATTTTTCGCCAAAAGACCAATAAGCATAATCAATCCTACCTGTACATAGATATTGTTATCCAGCCCAATGGCTTTGATTCCTAAGAATGCTCCTACAATTCCTGTTGGAATGGAAAGCATTACCGCCAATGGAAGAATATAACTCTCATATTGGGCTGCAAGAAGCAGATACACAAACAGTAAACATAATCCAAGGATCACAACGGTTTGGCTTCCTGCTGATTTTTCTTCCAAGCTTAATCCTGTCCATTCATAACTATAATCAGAAGGAAGCTTATTCAAGGTTGGCTCAATTTTATCCATTAAAGCTCCGTTACTGATTCCTGGTTTCGGTACCACGTTAATGTTCAATGAATTATAAAGATTATATCGCTGAACAGATTCCGGGCCGTATACTTTTTTCAAAGTGATTAAGGTATTGGCAGGAACCATTTCTCCTTTATTATTTTTCACGAAAATATCATTGAACGCCTGTTCATCCATTCTGAAGACCCCATCAGCTTTGATATTCACCCTATAGAACTTTCCGAATCTTGAGAAATTCTGAGACTGATCTCCTGAGAAATAGGTCTGTATAGAGTTTAATAAATTGGAAATACTAACTCCTAACTGCTTGGCTTTATCTTCATTCACTTCAAGCTCCAGCTGCGGATAATCTGCTCTGAACATGGTATAGGCATATGCCACTTCCGGAACCTGCATCAACTGTCCAATCACATCATCTGCTTTTGCTTTAAGAACCTGTGGATCTCTGGCCATACGATCTTGAAGAACAATCTCAGCATCATTCGTTACTCCATATCCTTCTACCGGAGGCATTCTGAAGCTCATTACACTTCCTTCTTTGATCACGGACAGCTTTCCGTTTACAATATTCATAATCTCGTCAATATCCTGAACCGCTCCTCTTTCTTTTTTAGGCTTTAACTTCACAAACCCCATTGCATAAGCAGGTCCGGCACTGTTACTTAATAAATTAAATCCTGTAATGGACGTATTTTCCTGAACAGCATCTACCGTTTTCAAAATCGCATTGATCTTATTGGATACTTCTGTAGTTTTGGTCAATCCGGTTCCTGGCGGCATACTTAATGAATAGATGAAGAATCCGTCATCTTCCATCGGAACAAAGCTCTTGGTTGTACTGGTCATCAGCCATGCTGAAAGGCCTATAATTCCGGCTACCAATCCCGCTGCAATCCATTTACGCCCAATTAAAAATCTTACTCCTTTCGCATAACGTTCCGTCATATTATTGAATCCAGCATTAAAAGCAACGGCAAATCTCTGTCCGAATCCTTTTTTCTTTCCGCCTTCTTCTGCATGGTGATTTTTCAAAAATACCGCACATAAAGCTGGTGTTAAAGTAAGAGCATTTACCGCTGAGATAATAATCGCAATCGCTAATGTATAGGCAAACTGCTTATAGAATAATCCCGCAGAACCTGACATAAACCCAATTGGAATAAATACCGCAGACATCACTAAAGTAATGGAAATAACAGCTCCTGTAATTTCACTCATCGCCTTATGCGTAGCATCTCTTCCGGAAAGATCTGTTCCTTCCATATTACTGTGAACTGCTTCCACTACTACAATGGCATCATCGACGACAATACCAATTGCCAATACAAGGGCAAATAGAGTCAGTACATTAATGGTAAATCCTAATACCAAAAGGAAGAAGAAAGTACCAATAATCGCTACCGGAACTGCAATGGCCGGAATAATGGTAGATCTGAAATCCTGTAAGAAGATAAACACTACAATAAATACAAGGATAAATGCTTCTATCAGAGTAGATTTTACCTGTCCTGTCGCTTCATCCAATCTTTCCTTGGTACTCATCACTTTAGTGTATTTGATTCCTGGAGGGAAAGATTTTGACAGCTGGTCAATCGCTTTATTGACTCCTATTTCAATTTCATTGGCATTGGATCCTGTAGTCTGCATAATGGCCACAGTAACCGCATTTTTACCATTAGAAAGGTTATCACCACTGTTATTGATGGATCCAAATTCTATTCTGGCAACATCTTTAAGCCTGATCACATTGGTTCCGTCATTTTTAACGACGATATTTTCGTATTGTTCAGGCTTGTTTTTTTTCCCTTTATATCGGATTACATATTCTAATGCAGCATTAGATTCTTCTCCTAATTTACCGGGAGCAGACTCTAAACTGTGATCAGCAATCGCGTTGGAAACATCAGAAGGTTCCAATCCATAAGAGGCCATCTTCTGAGGATTCAGCCATATTCTCATGGAATAATCTTTAATTCCGAAAATCTGTGCCTGCCCTACTCCTTTCACCCTTTTTACCTGTGGAATAAGGTTAATATTGGCATAGTTCTGAAGAAAGGTTTCATCATACTGCTCATTATCTTCAGTATAGATATTGAAAATCAATACCATACTATTCTGTTGTTTAGAGGTAGTAAGCCCCATTCTTATCACTTCCTGAGGCAATATCGGAGTCGCCTGCTGTACTCTGTTCTGTACGTTCACTGCAGCCTGATCGGCATTTACTCCCTGCTTAAATATCACTGAGATGGTAAATGTTCCGTCATTACTTGCCGTGGATTTCATGTAACTCATGTCTTCCACCCCGTTGATCTGCTCTTCCAGCGGTGTTACTACGGAACGAATTACCGTTTCACTATTTCCCCCAGGATAAGAACCTGAAACCGTAATGGTAGGTGGAGAAATGTCCGGAAATCGGGTCACTGCCAGCTGGTTTAATCCTATGATCCCCAAAATGACAATGATAAGGGATATTACCGTCGCCAGTACCGGACGGTCTATTATCTTTTTTAACATTTTCGAATTTTCTAAGAATGATTATAAAATTATTTCGAAGGAGTTACTTTAGCTACAACCAGTGCTCCATCTGTAAGGGCATCTATCCTGTTGATAGCGATCTTGTCTCCTGCATTCACTCCATTCTTCACAAAGTAGTCCTGGGAAGTGCTTCCTGAGACTTGGATCTGCGTCATTTTCACTTTATCTTTTCCTTCAAGTTTATAGACAAAGAACCTATCCTGAATATCTTTTACGGAGGTTTTCGGAAGCTTTACCACACCATCTAATGCATTATGAATCATTACTCTTCCTGTACCTCCTGATCTTAGTAATTTATCCGGATTCTGAAAAACTGCTTTCATCTGAATACTTCCTGTATTTCTGTCAAAGTTTCCGCTTGCATTTTCCAATCTTCCTTTGAAACCATACTTAGAACCATCTGCTAGAATAAGTTCTACGTTTTCAGTATTTTCTCCTGAAGCAGCGGCTCTGCTATGAGCAATAAAGTCTGCTTCGTTCATGGAGAAGTAAACATTTATACTGCTTATATTAGAAAGAGTTGTTAATGGTGAAGCATCAGAAGGGCTGATAAGGTTTCCTACCCTGTTCGGGATTCTTCCTATATAACCGCTCACAGGAGCTTTAATGTAGGTAAAATTAGCATTGATTTTTGAAGAACCTAAAGAAGATTGTGCCTGAGCTACCTGTGCTGATGCTGCTTTCAAACTCGCTTGTGCTGTTTTCAGCTGCATATCAGAAACTACTTTTCCTTCTACAAGAGGTCTTAGCTTTTCAACTTCCAATCTTGCTGTTTCCTGGGCTGCCAAAGCAGACTTTAATGCTGCTTCATTGGTATTCACCTGCTCATTATATACTGATGGATTAATTCTGAACAACGTTTGCCCTTTGCTTACAAACTGACCTTCTTTTATGTATACCGCTTCAAGGTATCCTGTTACCTGTGCTTTTATTTCCACATTATCCTGTCCTTCCATACTTCCCGGGTATCCTGTTGTAACGTCTTCATTTCCTGATTTCACCTGGATGAAATCGGTAGGAAGTGCCTGCACCTGCTGTGCATTTTCCTGAGCATTTCCTGAACCGCAGGAGTACAGTACTGCTGCAGCCATAAGTGAAAGTGCCAGGTATCCTTTTCTATAGTTCATAACATTTGTTTTTAAATTTTACAACAGCAAAATAAGTTCATATAATAAGGATATGAGTGCAAAAATCTGGTGAAACGTAGTTAATAGCAGATGAAACGTATCATACCAAAAATGAAAAGAAAAGGAGATATTTCGGTGATTCAGATCGGTAAAAAAGGACTTTTTCGTTTTAGTATTTCAAAAATACGGTTGAGGTTTCAATTTATACGCTTCGCTTTTATAACTCATAGCTCAGGTTATTTTCCCTTCTAATTTCGCAGTATCAAAACATCAAAAAATAAGTCAATAATTTAAATTTTTATCAAATGAAAAAGTTTTTAGCAATCACAGCGATCGTATTAGGATTAGGAGTACAGGCTCAAACTACCACACCGAAAAAGGAATCAGGAATAGAATTAATTCCAAAAGCTGGAATCAATATTGCCAATCAATCCATTAAAAATGTGAATGGTGAGAAATCAAAGACCTCCTTTCAAGCTGGTTTAGGGGTAAATATTCAAACAGGTATAAAAAACTTTTCTGTGCAGCCCGAGGTTAATTTCATCAGCAAAGGAACAAAGTTTAAAAATAGCTTTGGAAGCGAAACGTACAATTTTAATTATTTAGAAATTCCGGTATTAGCTAAATACAGCTTCGGTCCATTGTATGTAAATGCAGGTCCTTCTATTGGGTTCCTTATGGGAAAAAATGATAAAATGAAAGCTGCATATGGCAAAACCAAATCAATAGATTTTGGATTGCAGATGGGTGCAGGAGTAGCCATTCCTGCCGGGCCAGGAAAAGTGATTATAGATGGCAGATATAATTTAGGATTAAATAATATCTCTGATGAGAAAGGGGCAGATGTGAAAAACAGAGGTTTTGCGATTTCTCTGGGATATGCTATTCCTTTATAATCTTTAATTCATAGCTTTTTCTTCATATGATCCCTTCATGAGCAATTCGTGAGGGGATTTTGGCAGGTGTAGGGTTGGAAACTGGAAGTTACTATTGTACAAAGAACTTCTAATCATTATAAAAACTACTAGATAATTAAAAATAGTTTTAATTTGTTTTCGGACCTCAATAACTTCCCTCTCCCAGCTTCCTTTCACTAATAATCCATCCAGGATTTGAAAATAGAAGCTTTTTCGCGGCTTACGATCACTTCCATTTCAGGTTGTTTTCTCAATTCCAGTTTGAGTTTTCCATTGAAATGGTTAAAGATCTGTTTTACAGAATCTATGTGAATGATAAACTGCCTGTTAGCACGGAAGAAAAACTTTGGGTCCAATTGTTTTTCAAGTTCTTCAAGTGTTTGTGGAATATTTTCTACAACGCCGGTATTCAGCATTGCTTTACTGATACCCAATTCTGTGTAAAAGTATAAAATGTCTTCTGACAATACTGTTTTATATCCGTCACGATGAACGATAAGAAATCGTTTTCTATAATCTTTAGGCTGGATATAATTGAGCAATCCTTCAATAGCTGATCCTACAACAGGAACCGCTTCCATAAAGGTTTCATACCGCTTTAATGCGGCATCCAGTTCTTCTTCTTCTATGGGTTTCAGAAGATAGTCTACACTGTTATATTTGAAGGCCTGTACTGCATATTCGTCATATGCTGTTGTAAAAATCACAGCACTTTTAACTTCATGTTTATTAAAAATCTCAAAGCTTAGACCGTCTGCCAGACGAATATCCATCATAATGATATCCGGAACGACATTATTTTCGAGCCAATTTACCGTAGAGGTTATTGAATCTTCTACGGAAAGAATTTCAATGTGTGGTCTTAGCTTTAGCAACAGCCTTTTTAATCGGTCTGCATTAGGTCTTTCATCCTCGACTATTAAAATTTTATTAATCTTCATATCAACGGGAGTTTTACAATAAATTTATCTTCTGTTTTTTCTATAATCGGTTTTGTATAACCTAGAATCTCATACCTGGCAATAATATTGGTAAGCCCCACTCCTGAAGAGTCCGGCTTATTGAGTAACCGTAAAAAGGTATTGGCGACCACCAGCTCTTTTTCCGAGTTTGTATACACATGAATTTCCAATGGATTCGCCTTTGAGGTCTGGTTGTGCTTGATAGCGTTTTCTACCAACAATTGTAGAGATAATGGAAGCGTGTACATGGATCTGTATTCTTCCTGGATATCAATTTTAAATACAACACCTTCCCCAATTCTTTTTTCAATCAGGAAAATATAAGAGTCTAGAAACTTCAATTCTTCTTCTACAGCAATGATATCTTTCTTGGAATTGACCAGCAGATATCGATATACCCGGGCAAATTTTTCTGAATATTCATATCCCAGCTGCTGATCTTCCAGAATAAGCTCTGAAAGTACACTTAGGTTATTAAAGATAAAATGCGGATCTATTTGCAGCTTAAGCGCCTGAAGTTCAGCGGCCATGGCAGCTTGCTTATGCTTAGAAGCTCTTAATTTATGCTGTGCTGCTTCCACGGCAGTTCTTTTCCAGTTTTGAAGCAGGTAATCCACTGTATTAAAACCACTTATAATAAGAGATATTACAATATTGGTGGCTACCCATTGTCCTAATAAGGTATATTCTTTCCGGGAGTCCATTTCAGGTAAATTGTCTGAGGTACAGTCTACAATGGTATTAATGATCATCACAATCAGGACACTTCCTACAATCTGAAGAAATCCTTGTATCAACAATCGCTTGATGGTTCTGTCTTTCCAGGGAAGCAGTTTATTGAGTGACGCATCAATAAGGATACTTACCTCCGATATGATAACTGAAAAAAGAAACACCCATGAAGCGTCTTCAATAATCATCTTTAGCGGAGTGTTCAAATATTCCTGCCAAACCGGGTCAAATGGATCAATCAGATAAGAGAAGCCACAAAAAGCAATCACCGCTACAGCCCAGATTACCAGCCTCCTTTTCATTGTGGAAAGAAACTTTTTACTTCGTATTAAATTTTTTCTGATGGTTGCAATCCTATTCATTATCCGGGACTTTGTGAATGTAAATATAAAAATAGATTTCAGAAGAGTTTTCTCTATTTTCAACGAGACCGCCAAAACCATACCTGAAACGTAAAATAGACGAGTTCAAATGAAGATGACGTTTCATCACCTGAAAAATACATTTCATCATCATTTTATACAACATCACAATATTTTTATTATAACTCTTGCTTTTCCTGTCTTAGTTTTACAGTATTAAAATCGGTACAATGAAAACAATAATTGTCTGCACAGACTTTTCCCAGGAAGCTGAAAATGCGATTCATTATGCAGCTTCTCTGGCAAAGGAAAACCAATATCATATTGTTCTGTTCAATCTGCAAAGCGTTTCTATCCATGCTCTGAATGCTCAGGCTTCTGCTGATTTTTTCTACGAACAGACTCTTAAAAACCAAAAGAAACTTACAGATAAAGCTTCGGAAATCGGTAGTTTATATGCTATAAAGACAGCATATCACCTGGCTTCGGGGAGCTTCATTGAGGAACTTAATAACTGTTTACAGACTACTAATGCTGATTTTATCGTGATGGGAATGGCAGAAAAGACTCTTGAGCAAAGACTTTTGGGAAATAATGTCATCAAGGCTATTCACAGGATTAAAAAGCCTATATTAATTATTCCTGGCCATATAGAATACACAGGTATCCGAAAAATTCTTTTTGCCTATGACACTCATAAATCCATAACATGGTCTACAATGAATGACATTTATACCTTTATTAATGAGTTCAATGCTGAAATTGAGGTATTTAATGTAGGTGAGCGTGTAGAAGATTTTACGGAAGTTATACATGACATTGATCTGAATTCCGGCTATGACCTAGATGATATTAAATACAGCTTCAAGATGATTCAGTCTATTGAAATCACTAAAGCGATTGAGGAGGAAGTAAAACTGGTTAATGCTGATCTGCTGACCATGGTTCCTTACCGGTACAATCTTGTGGAATCTCTTTTCCATCGAAGCAAAACAGCCATCATGGCTTATAAAAATAAAGTTCCATTACTATCAATCCCCCTAAACATAGATTAAGGCTCAATCAATAAAAATCAACATTTGAATTATCCTTTTTTGCCTTTTTAAAGGTTAAATTTTACACTTAATCTTGTTTAATAAGACCGGAGTTTTCTTCGGTCTTATTTTGATTTCTAACCCATACTCTCTGCAAATCAAATAGAAAGATCAATATTCAGATTAAAACAATCTTTTTTATTATAATATAAATTGTACTTTTATTGTAAAACAAAGTATTATGAAATCTAATTATTTTTATTACAGATCCCTTACTTTCTGTCTGCTGCTCATCGGAAGTATTCCTTTGACTGCACAAAAGATCAGTAAACAATGCCTGCAAAAGCTGAAACTGACTTCTGATAAAATTATATTAACCTTCAATCATTATGAACAGCCTGTTCAAACTGAAATTATCATCGATCCAGCTAATTCCTCTATCAGAACGACGATTCAAATGCCCAATAAAAAAGATAAAAAGGTCACCAATTATAAGATTAAGGAAATTAAATGTGAGATGAATGAAGAATTGACGTCTGGAAATATTGTATATAGGATAGAAAATAATAATCCTGACGGAAGCTTTTCAGACGGAGGATTTATACTGAAAACAAACCCGCAGGGATTAACTTTCTCCAATACAACTGACTCACCAGAGAATACAGCAATTATTCCTGTTTCAAATATGGAGGTTATAAAATAATTCTAATTTAAAAAAAAGCCTCCTACGCTGTCAACGTAGAAGGCCATCCTTAATATAATAATATAAAAAACTATCAGGAAATCTGAGTTGTTAATGCCTGATAATAGTTTTCTTGTAACTCATTGCTGCCATTGAGAAATAAATAGGGCTCAATAAGCTCCAGTTCCATTAAGTGAAACGAGTTGTTGATTAATACACCATCTACTCTCGCATACAATGTAGGTTGAGATAAGCTTTCTAAATATACCCCAGCCTGCTTTATATGCAATAGATCCGGCGTGGGATAGCTGATGCTTCCACCATGATAATGCTGCACTCTGAAATCTCCCTGTTTAGGTATTTTTAACGAACAATGACTGTATTTCCCGTTGAAAAACACGAATGACCATTCCCCATTTTTGATTTCTTCTACGAAAGGCTGTACCATATAATCCTGATCTTTCAGAAATTGGTCTATCCCTTTAGAACGTTCATCAAAATTATCTCTGCTGATCGTAACAGTATTCTGTGCACCAGCACTCACACAAGGCTTCACTACAAGTTTATCTGCATTAAGAAGATCAAAGAAATGATGACCAAAAGAAGAGCCTTTTTCCAGATATTCTGATGCAATAACCGGAAGCTGCTTATCGGCGATATCTTTCAGGTAATGCTTATCTGAATTCCACTTGATGATTTCTACAGGATTTAAAACTTTAACCCCTACTGTTTCAAGATGATCCAGCCAGTTCAAAAATTCGTTTAAGTGGTTATGATAATCCCACGGAGACTTGATCACCACAACGTCAAAACTGCTCCAATCTATATTTTCATCATTCCAAATGGTAGGAACTACATCCAGACCTTTGTCTTTTAAAAAGCCGATTAATTCTGAATCCTCATCATTGGCCACTCCCACCGAAAACCGATCTTCTTTTTTAAAGCCTACTAATGTAATTTTCATGTTTCCGTTATTATGCTTTTTTCTTAGTATAAAATTGCAAATAAATTATGAATGAACACAGACACAGATTTCTTTATTTAAATGGATACAGCCATAAACAATAAAATCCATTATAATAATTTTAAAATATTCTGAGGGCTGCATCATCCTGTATTTTGTAGATTTGTTCAACAGATAACAATTCTGAAAAATGATAATATATCCGGTAAAAAATGAAATTACCCATTTGGTAACGAAAGAAGATATATTACATTTAATAGAAAACATGAACACTTAAATTACAGATTTTAATGAGTACACAACAGGATATTGCAAACGCCATGAAAGGCTGCAGTATTACAACCGGCATTGTCCGCTATAATGATTTATTTTACCTTTCAATGGTTGATAACGAGCAATTAAAAGATGGCCGCAAACATTCATATGATACTGAACTTGATAGGGGTATTTGGGGATGCGACCTGCTAAATTGGCTCGTAGTTTCAGAAGCGGTTATCCATTATCCGGAAGAAAAATGCATCAGGCTTGGTGAATATGGACAGATAGAAACCTCTGGTGGAGGTGAAATTACAACTGAAAAAGAGATCACGGAAAATGGAGGACCCCAAAAAAGAGGACCTTTAAGAGAGATTAATGCTATTGAGGGCAAAGCTTACGCTGTGGGCACCTGCCGCCAGGTCTATATGAGAACAGACAGGGACCAATGGAAATGTCTGGATGAAACAGCACAGATCTATGCAAAAGACGAAGAAAAATATGACAAATGTTTTGAGTCTGTGGCTGGATTCTCAGATAATGAAGTGTATTGTGCCGGCTGGGAAGGTGACTTTTGGATGTATGATGGTAATCAATTCAGAAAAATAGAATTAGGAATTAAAAAACATTTAACAAAAATAAGAACAGCCAGTGATGGTCTTATCTACGGATGTGGTATGGCTGGAGTTATTATTAAGGGGCGTGGAGACCATTGGGAAGTCATTGAAACAGAGCATGAAGACCTTTGGGGGCTGGTAGAATTTAATAATACCATCTACATTTCAAGTTTATATACTATTTATGAATTAATAGGTCAGGAATTAATTCCTGTTAATTTTGATAAAGATATTGAACCATTTTCCTGCTATCATTTATCCGCAGCTGATGGAATTATGTGGTCTATTGGAGCAAATGATGTGTTAGAATTTGATGGAAATAGCTGGAAAAGAATTCTAAAATTGGAATGACCCTATTCATTGGTCAAAGCAAAAGCTAAATTTAGATTTTCTGCATGACGATCAATGGGTTTCTCAATATTTTAATACATTTGTTATAAAACATACTTCAAATGAATTTCGAGCAGGTTAATCTACACCTTGAAGCCTATAAAGAACATAACCAGATTCTGGATGCTGCACAATATCTGATCCACTCTTTTGAGCTGGAACATGATAATTTTGCAGGATTTGGATTCAGGGAAGAACTTTCTCCTACTTCGATGCTTCTTACTGCAGAAGGAGAATTGGGTGGGCCTCAAACAGTGATGATTCCCAGAAATTTATTTGATTTTGACCTGAACCTTGTCCTGAATATGGTTGCTCACGAAATGCTCCATGTAAGACAAAAGGCTCCGGGACAGGTGGTTGAAGATAAAAATGAAAGAGAATTTCAGGCGTATTATGAAATGCTCTTTCACAAAGTCTTCCCACAAGTTCCTGAAGTTTCAGACTTTCATAAAAAATTCTTTGGCGGAAAAGCCCTGGAATATTATAAAAGAATGGGTGAAGGCTCAGAACTACAACAAAAATATGCAGAACAGAAAATAGAAGTAGAACATTTAATTAATACATTACCATGAACGTAAAACCAGACATAACTTGGGCAGATTTTGAAAAAATAGACATCAGATGCGGAACGATTCTTTCAGTAAATGATTTTGAAAAAGCCAGAAATCCTTCCTATCAGTTGGAAATAGACTTTGGTGATTTGGGAATCAGAAAATCATCTGCACAAATTACTTCACTATATCAAAAAGAAGAACTGGTGGGAAAACAGATCTTAGCTGTCGTTAATTTCCCTAAAAAACAGATTGCCAACTTCTTCAGTGAATGCCTGGTTTTAGGATTATACGGAGAAGATAAAAGCGATGTCACTCTTTTAGCACCTTCATTACCTACTAAAAACGGAATGCAGGTAGGATAGAAAATAAAAAACACAATGATACAGAACATACCATTAGAAAAGGTCTTATTCCTTGATATTGAAACCGTTCCACAGGCTGGTTCCTGGGACGATTTATCTGAAACCGATCAGCATCTTTGGGATAAAAAGACAAAATTTCAAAGAAAAGACGATGTTTCTGCAGCTGAATTTTATGAAAGAGCCGGAATCATGGCAGAGTTCGGAAAGATCATATGCATCACGATCGGAATGGTGGAAAAGAATGAAACCTTAAAGATCAAAAGCTTCTCCGGACATGATGAGAAAAAAATGCTTCAGGAGTTTGGAGAGATATTCAACAGTCCGAGGCTTTATAATGTAATTCTTTGTGCCCATAACGGAAAAGAATTTGATTTTCCATGGATTGCGCGAAGATATCTCATCAATGGGATGCAGCCTCCGGCTCCATTCCAGATGTTTGGAAAAAAGCCTTGGGAGATTCCTCACATAGACACTATGGAACTATGGAAATTTGGAGATTATAAAAGTTTTGTATCATTGGAATTACTGGCTCATGTCTTTGGTATTCCCACTCCAAAGGATGATATTGACGGCTCAATGGTTTCATCAATTTACTACATAGAAAAAGACTTGCAGCGAATTGTTGACTATTGTGAAAAAGATGTCTTAACTTTGGCGAATATTTTCCGGCGTATGCGTCAGGAAGATTTGTTGAAAAGGAATATCAATTTAGATTAAAAAATGAAATTTACAGACGATCAAATTGCAGACATTGGTGAAGAAATCATCAGTGTGCTAAAAACCGTATATGACCCCGAAATTCCGGTAGATATTTACGAATTAGGGCTTATTTATGATGTGCAGATCTCCGATGATGCTGACGTAAAAATTATAATGACCCTTACCACTCCCAACTGCCCGGTAGCAGAAACTCTGCCTCAGGAAGTTAAGGATAAAGTAGCAGAAGTAGAGCATGTAAAAAGTGTTGACCTTGAGCTTACTTTTGAACCGAGCTGGAATAAGGATATGATGAGTGAAGAAGCAAAATTTGAATTGGGAATGCTATAGACCTTAAGTATTGCTTCGCAGATAGAATTAATATTACCCATTATTATTCAGTGATCAGATTAAAAAGATAGCAACAGCTTTCTTAGGAGTATATAAGCTTTATTTATTTTATAATAGGAATAGGATTTATCATTATTTCACTGCTGCAACTGGATAAAAGTAATATAGAATTGAAAATATAAAAAGGATGTCATACTCTGAGACATCCTTTTTTGCATTGTTGAATCCTAAATTCGGGTCATTTTTACACTTCTTTCGCTATTGTTTTCCCCTCTCTTCTGCTCCATTCACTCCATGATCCCACGTATAGATTCGGGATTCTAAAACCGGCATGTGCTAGTGCTAAAATCGTATGACATGCCGTAACCCCTGAACCACAATGAATAATCAGACTTTCAGGCTTATCTTTTAATAACTGAGTATATTTTTCTTTCAGCACTTCAGGACTCAGGAAGAGTCCGTTTTCATCCAGATTTTCAGAAAAAGGAATATTAATGGCTTTCGGAATATGCCCCGCAACCAGATCAATGGGTTCAGATTCTCCTCTGTATCGATAAGCATCTCTTACATCAATTACAGTAGAAGTATTGTTTTTTAACTCATTTTCAACATCTTCCAGACTTGAAATCGGAAGAGACCAATGTTCCTTTTTAATTGGTGGAGCCTTCTCAAACGTTTCTTCTCCTGACGAAAATTCCATAGTATTATTTTCTGCAGCCTGTATTCCGCCATCCAAAACCTGCACATTTTCAAACCCGAAAGCTCTCAACATCCACCAGGCTCTGGCAGCAGCATTTGAACCGTTTTTATCATCATATACAACAATATGAGCATTTTCAGTGATCCCGAGGTTGGAAAGTATATCTGCAAATTTTTCCGGGCTTGGAAGCGGATGCCTTCCTCCAAAAGCAGCATCTGTTCCTATTTCAGCCAAGTCTTTATCCAGATCAATAAATCTTGCTCCTTTAATATGTTTTTCAAGATAATTTTGCTTTACATCTTTACCCGTTCTTGCATCAAGAATGATGAGGTTACCTGTTGGAAGGTTTTTTAATTCAGAAGGTGAAATTATTGGAGACATTTTGTTGAATTTTAGGTTATTTTAATTAGGTTTTTTTGCTAAAGCCAATGGATTGATGAATATAGTAAAGCGGACTAAAGTCCGCTCCTATTTATATTTTCAATGTAACACATATCACAGAGATTTCTCAGATTCTAATTTTCCAGTTTTCTTATCTGCGTAACTTGCGAAAGATTTTAAATCATTTTAAAAATGGAAAATATCTTTAGCCTTGTTGTAAGAACTTTCAAAGTTTAAAAGATTCAGCTTGTGATCTACTTTTTCAACACTCATAAAGTTGATTACCTGCTCCGTAGGCATATTTCCTACCAAGTCATCTTTAGCCATAGGACATCCGCCAATTCCTTTGATGGCACTATCAAATCTTCTGCAGCCTTTGTCATAAGCAGCTTTCAGTTTTGAATAAGATTCTTCATAACGGTTATGGAAATGTCCTCCGAAATTGATTCCAGGATATTTTGATGGAATTTTTTCAAATAAAAGAGCAATGGTTTCCGGTGTTGCCACCCCTGTTGTATCAGAAAGCAAAATGTCTTTTACTCCAATATCTGAAAACCTTTGTGCCCACTGGTCTACATCTTCCCATTTCCACATTTCACCATACGGATTTCCAAAAGCCATAGAAAAATAAATATTTAATTGTTTTCCTTCGCTTTTTACCAGTTCAAGCATTTTAATAATCTCATCAAAAGCCTCTTCCTGGCTCTTATTGGTATTTCTGTGCTGAAATGTTTCAGAAATAGAAAAAGGAAAGCCCAGGATATCCACAGACTGGTGCTTTAGTGCCTTTTCAGCACCTCTATAGTTCCCAATAATCGCAGAAACCTTAGTCTTTGAGCGGGATTTATCAATATTTTCAGCTACTTCATTGGAATCAGCCATCTGGGGAATTGCTTTTGGAGAAACAAAACTCAGGCAGTCCAACACATCAAAACCAACATCCATTAAGGAGTTGATATAATCTATCTTTTTATCTGTAGGGATAAATTCTCCCCATCCCTGCATAGCATCTCTAGGGCATTCGGTAAGAAACATTGGTACTTTCATTTTCTCAAATATAGTAAAACTAAACTATTTAGTATACTGTACATACAAAGCTAACATTGTTTTGATTCTCAAAGTTTTATATTTGATTTATAATTTCAATACCTGATATTCGGTTGCAAATAATACATTCTGAGCATCAAATTTGCTAACTTTGTTAAAATTTAGAATAAATCTGATGAGTACAATAGAATTCAATCCTTTATGGAAAGAGAAATTACTGAACCGTTTTCTTAGTTATGTAAAAATATATTCTACAAGTGATGCAGAAAGTGAATCTACACCTTCTACTGAACGCCAATGGGATATTGCCAATTATATTACAGAAGAACTGAAAACAATCGGTTTAGAAAATGTTTCAATTGATGAACACGGTTATATTATGGGCTATGTTCCTTCTAACCTTGAAAATGATGACAGACCTACGATTGGGTTCATTTCACACTACGACACATCTCCTGATTTCAACGGAGAAAATGTAAATCCTCAGGTTTGGGAAAATTATGATGGAAATGACCTTCTATTAAACCAGACTACAGGTTTCACTTTATCACCTTCAAGATTTGAAAGCTTAAAAAAATATATCGGCCAGACGTTAATTACTACTGACGGAAATACCCTTCTTGGAGCTGATGATAAAGCAGGTTGTGCAGAAATTGTAACAGCAGCAGAATATCTTATCGCTCACCCTGAAATCAAACACGGAAGAATTGCAGTAGGATTCACCCCTGATGAAGAGATCGGAAGAGGTGCGCACAAGTTTGATGTCGCTAAATTCGGTGCTGAATGGGCCTATACAATGGATGGTGGAGAAGTTGGAGAACTTGAATACGAAAACTTTAACGCTGCCGGTGCTGTGGTAAAAATTCATGGACTAAGCGTACACCCAGGATATGCTTATGGTAAAATGATCAATGCGGCTTTATTAGCTTCTGAATTTGCTCAAATGTTACCTGCCAATGAAACCCCGTCTACCACTAAAGGGTTTGATGGATTCTATCACTTAATGGACATTACTGCTGATATTTCTGAAGCGAAACTCCAATACATCATCCGAGATCACGACGCTGATAAATTTGAAGCAAGAAAGAAATTCATGGAAGAAAAAGTAGCTGAATTCAACCAAAAACATGGTGCAGGAACCGCTGAAGTAGAGATCAAGGAACAATACAGAAATATGAAACAGCAATTTGAAGGTAAAATGCACATTGTGGATCTTGCTGCCAAAGCGATGACAGAGGCAGGTATTGAACCTAAGATCAAAGCGATCAGAGGAGGTACAGATGGTGCTCAGCTTTCTTATATGGGACTTCCTTGCCCCAATATCTTTGCAGGAGGAATCAACTTCCATGGGCCATATGAATATGTAGCATTAGAAAGTATGGAAAAGGCTACAGAAGTGATTATTAATATTGTAAAAGCTTAACAAGATGAAAAGACTCTTAGCATTAGCATTCATAGTATCTTATACTTTCGGAAGTGCTCAGGTATCAGCATTTCAAAAGGCTGATTCTAAATATGAAAGAAAGAAAACGGCATTGTACAACAAATACCCTAAGCCTAATGATCTCAGAACTAAGCTAGAGTGGCTTCTTACGGAAGATAAAATAACATCTTATAAAAATGCTTTAGACAAAATTTCCGAAGAAGAAAAGAAAGTATTAGCCAATGATCCGCCCGTTAAAACTAAATTGACAAAAGAAGCGGAATACGAAATGGGAGTAACAGCCTTTCAAAAATCATTGTATGATGCTGTTGATCTTGCTTTCTTAAATTATGCATCAGATTCCTATAGAGCCACATTAAGCTTTATAGTAGATTCTAAAGGAAATGCTTTTGATGCTCACGTAAAGGGAAACAATGAAGATGTAAATGCATTTATTGAAGCTGCTTTTTATCGCATTAAAGAAAAAGGCAAGTGGAAACCTGCAGAAGCTAACGGAAAACCGGTATCATCTGCTGTATCGATTCCTTTGGTTTTAAAATTTAAAAAATAAATACTATAAACCCGCTGCAAAAGCGGGTTTTATTTTTCTTGTTTCATTAAAATCACAAATAAACAAGTACAAAATACAAATAACACTGTAAATCATTATGTTAGCAACACTAATTTAATGAGATTATTTTGTAGCCTTTAAATAATTCACCTAATTTAGAGAGAAACAAATTTACGCTTATGAAAATGAAATCTAACTTCTTAAAAATCAGCAGAAAATTTCATTTCTCAATTCTTTTAGCTATTTTCTGCATGTTTCTTTTAATGTCTTGTTCTCAGGATGATCCGGCGGATGATCCTGTTGAAAAAACAACGGAGTCCGCAGCAATGAAAACCTTAGGAAATCTGACTTTACAAAAAAATGTGATTATTCTAAATGATGAATCTGTAAATGCCATTTCTTCTCATCATGAGGGAACAATTACATTTGACCATGTAACACCACAAACAGATAGTATTTCAAAGGGAACTGTTATTGTAGGGACAAAAATAAATGGGGATCAGGTGAATACCATTCTATCAAAAGTAACTTCCGTTGCTAAGATCAATAATAAATTTATCGTACAAACCTCCAGTGCTAAGCTTGAGGAATTTATCTACAGCGGAACTTTAAGCGGGATCTATGATCCCTCAGATAAAGCACCGTTAAGCATCAATGGGAAAATGGTTAATTATGTACCTGTCGAAGGTTTGGTATCCAAAGAAATCAATAATAGAATTCTTTCTATTGAAGCTCAAAATCTTCAAAAGCAGAAAATAGTTGAATTCAATCGTTTCAATTTTGACAAAACCTTCTCCTTTCCTTTATCTTCAGCCGGAACATCCAGTGTGAATGTAAAAGGAGGGTTCACTCCTAAAATTGATTATACTATTTCTTTCTCATGGGGCCATTTATCTGATTATTATGTAAATCTCATTATGGATGACATCAAACTTCAGAGCACGGCAAGCATTGTAGGAAGTCTTGGTTATACGGCAAGCACTACAGATTACCTGAATATTCCAATTGCTCCTATCGTGCTGGGACCCACAGGACTTATTTTAAGCCCTACCATTTCTGCGGGGCCATTTCTTGGATTACAGGCCACAGGAAAAATACAAGGACAGCTTCTGGATCTTGAAGGAAATGCCAGCTTTCTTGTAAGCAAAACACCAGCTCTGAATATTAACCTTCAAAAAAAATCAGATCCGGCAATCACCGGATTGGAAGGAAATTTGTCTGCAGAGGCAGGTCTTGAGGCAAAAGGAGCTGTAGGACTTCTATTTCTCACTATACCTATCGCTAATTCAGGATTAAGAGGAAGGGCTTCTGCACTCTCTTCTTTGGGCTTAACAGTTATTCCTGAAAGAAAAGGTGTTTTTTCTGTAAAAGGCAGAATTCAGGCGGATATGTTTTATGGTTTTGGGATTGCCCCATTAAGATATGAAGGTACGATTCCTCTATTTAAAAAAGAATATTTGCTCTATCAAAAGGATTTTATTTTTTAAAGAAAAAATTATAATTATAGACAAGCCGTATATGTAGCGGCTTACCTTTGTTTTCAAACACCTTATACTAGGCTTATTTTCAGCTATTTAAAATAAATTTCCCTTATATTTACTTAGAATACAAAATCATAAAACTGTAACATTTACTATTAAACTATGAAACAAATGAAAAAACTTTTGAGAAGGGATCTTTCAACTATTCTTGGTAACGGAATAGACAGTTGCCATATGGGCGGAGATTCTTATAATTGCCAAAATGACTGCCAGTGCACATGGGGAAAAGCCTGTGAAACATATGAAGACGGAAGCCCAGGGCAGTGTATTGCCGTTGGAGGTGGCGGTACTGGCGGATGTACACCGCCTACAATTTGTGTGGAAGAACCTTATTAATAATACATACGATCGGAAGTAATGATACTTCCGATTTTCTTTTCATCTGAAAATAGATTTTTGTCATAGCATTTCTACCTTTTATCAAATAAAATTCATGTTCATCTTTCAGATCTGTTGTTTTGCACCAAATTCATTAAACAACAATCACTTATGAAAAAAACTCTTTTTTCACTAGCCATTATTGCAGCAAATTTTGTATTTGGCCAAATGAACCTTGAACACTCTTATACTTCTGACAGCAGCCATTGGGATGTTTATTCTGACAGCAACACGTCTCATTATCTGATTGGTAAAGGGAATAATACTTTTGATATTTATAATGCTAATCATACACTGTATAAAACACTAACACCCAATATCCCAAATAACTACCTTTATATTCCCGAATTGCTCAAAGAAAACTACTCTATTTCAAAACATATTTTTAATACGGATGACCAATTAGAATTTATGCTCACTTTTATCAATAATCAAGGTGGGCAACACTTGATGCTGATCATCAATGAAGACGGAAATATCATCAAACAATTTGGTAATGAATATCATTCTCTATATCAGGTTTTTCATGATGCTGTCTCTAATCAGAACAAATTTGTCATTTCAAAAAGTTCAGGTACCAATACTATTACAGAAGTTTATGCTTTGCCTACATCTACATTAACTACTTTAGAGATTCAAGCACAAAATAAAAGTAAGCTTTCAGCTTATCCTGTTCCGGCAAACAAACTTTTAAATATTATCAATCCCGGAAACGGAGGCCAGAATATTCAGATTTATGATGCCTCAGGAAAAATGGTGCTTTATAAAAGCTTTAGCTCAGGGGAGAAAAACATTTCCGTTGATGTAGAATCTCTTAATGCAGGAGTTTATTTGTATAAAATTGGAGATCAAAGCTCTAAATTTATTAAGAATTAAACCTTCTGCCATACCAAATATACAATCTCATTTCACTTGAAGTGAGATTTTTCTTTTAATGATTAAAAAATAAAATGGTAATACCAACGGCTCGTCACTACCCGATTACCGTTCATCAAATAAAATTTTATTCAGCCTGCCGGATTTGTTGTTTTGCATCAAATTTCTAACAATAATTAAAATTATGAAACAACAGTTTTTAGCATTCAGCTCTTTGTTATTATGTATTACATGTTCTATAGAGACCCAGGCTCAGCAAAGTCCGTCTATTCATATCGGAATTAAGGGCGGAGCAAATTTTACAAAAACCTCAACGGAGTCTTCTTCCTTGGAAGGGAAATACGGCTTCGGCTATCAGGCAGGGGCAATGGCAAGATTCGATATTGGAAGCCTGTATGTACAAGGAGAAGCTCTATTCAACAAAAGAAAGACCTCTTACGAAGCAAATGACAAAGGATCTGCAAAGCTAACATGGAACTCTATTGATATTCCTGTAGTAATTGGATATAAATTCATCAAAACGGATGATTTTAATGTAAGAGCATTTGCTGGCGGTGTGTACAGCTACGCCTTTAACAACAAATTATCGGTTTCCGAATCTCTGCAGGAAGGTTTTAATAAGTTTGATAAATCCAATATCGGAATTACAGGAGGAATAGGAGTTGATTATAAAAATCTCACCATAGATTTCAGATATGAAAGAGGACTATCCAACATCAGTAAGGAATTTAAATCCAAACCCCACAGCTTTAGCCTTGGAATAGGTTATTTCTTATTCTAAAAACTTGAATTATCTTTGACCAATTAGAAACTGTGAACCTGCAGTTTCTAATTTTTTGTAACCTCTCTTCAGACCACCCATGACAAAATCTCCTATTTTCAAAGAATATATATTCTACATCAGCTTTTGGTGTATTTTTGCCGTAGTAATATGGATCAACTTTCAGGTCAATACGGATCGGCTGATTGCTGTGCTTCAAACTATTGCTATTGTAATAACCTCATTTATTTTCACCTATCATCTTGCTCAAAAGCTTCTTCCCAAAGCCTTAAGGACAAAAAAAATGAAGATTTTCCTGGTACAGGCTGTGTTGAATATTTTAATAATGAGTGTTGTTTATTCCTTCATTTTCACCTATCTTCAGGTTGCACCTACAGTTGATTTACCTCCCAGCTTCTACGATCATTTACCTATTTTATGGCAAGGGTTTTATATGGCTATTCCTGCTGCTTTTATGATAAGCGTTGCTACGTGTGGTATTAAATTTTATCTTGAACATGAAAAAATAGAGCGGGATCACATCCTTCTTCAGCAGGCCCATTTGGAAAACCAACTCAAACTGCTCCAAGACCAGATTAATCCCCATGTGGTTTTCAATATTCTGAATCACATTCATATTCTCATCAAAACGGATACTGAACTTGCTGATTTTTTATTAATGAAATTTTCAGACATTTTACGATACCAGCTCTATCACTGCAATCAAAATCTCGTTCCTCTTGACAAAGAAATTGAATATCTCCAAAATCTGGTAGAGGTAGAAAAATTAAGATGGGGAAATGAACTTAATGTAAAGGCTACTATGAAAATCAGTGATACAAAAGCTTTTATTGCCCCTCTGCTATTGGTTCCTTTTATTGAAAATGCTTTTAAATATGTATGCAGGCTTCCGGGGCAAACCGGTTATGTAAAGATCTTCTGCAAGGAAGAAAACAATAACCTCTTCTTTTATGTTGAAAATTCATATTCAGAAATCGCCGTTCATAAAAAGAAAGACGGCGGGATTGGTCTTCAAAACGTACAGAAACGTCTGAAATTGCAATACCCTGATGCTTATGATCTCAACATTGAATCTGATCATCTTGTCTATAAAGTAACTTTAACCTTAAAACTATCCGAAAATGAGTAATAACATCCCCAAAATGAAATGCCTGATTATAGATGATGAGCCCCTGGCAAGATTCCACCTTAAAGAACTGGCAGACAAGATTGAGTTTTTATCGGTAGAAGGAACTTATGCTACAGCATTGGAAGCAGACGCCAAGGTAAAAGAATGTGAAATAGACCTTCTTTTTCTGGATATCAATATGCCTTATCTGAATGGTATTGATTTCCTGGAGCAGCTTGAAAATCCACCTTTATGTATTTTTACAACCGCTTACTCTGAGTATGCGCTGGAAGGGTTCCGCCTTCAGGTAGTAGACTATCTATTAAAGCCTATTGCATTTAACCGTTTTTATCAGGCGGTCAATAAAGCCCAGCAACAGTTTATCATCAGTGAAAAATTAAAGAAAAACACTCCTTGGGATGATCCTTTTTTGTACGTAAGACAATCTGATACCTTTATCAAAGTTTCCTGGGTAGATATTTTATATATTGAAAGTATGCAGAACTATACCAAGCTGCATTTTAAGGATAAGTCCCTTGTGATTCATCAGACCATGAAAGCCATTGAAGAATCCTTACCTTCTGAGCATTTCTTTAGGATTCATAAATCATTTTTAATCAACATTACACACATTGATATGATTTCTGGCGGCCGTCTGTTTATCAATAAAACAGAACTCCCTATTTCCCGTACCCGAAAAGAAGAATTACTTAATCAAGTAGTTTATAAGAAGCTTATCAGTAAATAAAAAAGAAAGCCGGAAGCTTGGGGGGAATTATTCAAGTTAAAATTAGATCAAATACATACATTCCGGCCTCTTTTATTATATTTTAAGGTAGATTCCAGCGTAAAGATACAGCAGCGTAGAATGTACTGGAAAACTTAGGATCTGCAACGTTTTTCTCTTTAAAGATACTTTTGATTTTCCGTTCGCTTTCTGTGAAACTTCTCACCAGAGTTGATCCTCCTGTAATCCCTATTTTTAACTTATCATTGATCTTTATTTCCGGTCGGAGCCCCGCTGTGATCTGCTGATAACCAAACATAAAAGATTCCCCGTTTTTATTCCTTTCTACTGTCATTCCGTTAAGATTAACTACAGCTTTTAAGGTGAAAGCCTCAGAGAACTGATATCCAACTTCTGCACCTTCCGGGAAATTAATTCTGAATTTTACCTTTCCATTAGTTTTCCAGTCGAAATAGATCCATGGCAACACCATTGGAACCCCAAATGCTGTTGTAAGCACTGGCCCCGCTCCCAAGGCAAGATTAGGATTAAAATGCCTGATAAAGACAATTCCTCCCTGCCCCAATACATCATCAAAGCTTACCCTTTCCATGTCTGTGTAAACTCCAACAGAAGCCATCATCATCATGCTCCATTTTTTTCCTAGAGGTCTTACATGTTGCAATCCCACCTGGGCATTTAGCATCTGATCCGGAAATAACTGGGTTTCATAATTCTTGTGTGACATCTTTGCATAAGATCCACTCAATAGCATAGACCATGCTTTTACCTTACCTTCTTTATCTTTTTTTACTGATAACGGAATACTCAGAGTAAGATCTACCCTTTTAAAATCACTTTTAGAATTCGTCTTTACACTGTCTTCCGGACGGATATAATTAGAGGATGGGATGTATTCTGTTTTAAGTTCAGCAGAGATTCCCGATTGGGCACTTACCCAATATCCTAACGGCAACAGACAGCATAAAGCCGTCAAAAGGTTCCTTTTCATATTTTAAATTTTATGCAAAGAGAACCTTTTGACTATTTTTTACAAAAATTACTTGATTAAGTGCCTAAATGGTATGACCAATCGAAGCAATGGCAGGATAAAGCTCAATGGGATGGAAGCCAGAAGATGAAAGTTACTATAAATCAAACCCTAAAATCCAGAAAAATTTAACCCGTTATTCGCTCTTCTTCCTTCAATAGCTTTTATCCACAAGCTTTCCGCTTACTTACTTATTAAGCTACAGATTGTTGCTGCACTGCTGTTTTTTTACTTTTAAATATCTGATATCCAAACCATACAGCAACCAATGCCATTCCTGCACGGGTAGTCACCATTGGTATAATAGAATCCGCCTCCAAAAGGCCTAATATTCCCGAAACTAAAAAGGTTATCATCAGTTGTGTGAACCCCAATAATGCTGCCGCTGTGCCTCTCCCTTCTTTAAACGGGGATAAAGCATGTGCCGAAGTAATAGGAAATAGTATTCCGATCGCCAGTAATGATAGATACAGCATTGCTATTTCCAAAGCTACAGAAACACTTCCTGCAGCAATCAGAATGTGAAGTACACAGACCAACAATAGCATCAATGTTGCTCCAAATAAAAGATCTGAGTTACTGATTCTTTTAATTAGTCTTGGTGTAATATAAGCCGCTGTAATCAAGGCTAATGAATTAAATGCAAATATGAAACTGAAAGTCTCACTGGAAAACCCGTGAATTTCCATAAACAGGAACGGAGCATTTGAAATATAAATAATCAAGGAGGCAAAAGCAATACTTCCTACCATTGTACTGTTGATGAACTCTTTATTGGAGATAATCATTTTCAGCTGTTCTTTCAACCCTTTTTCATCCGTTATTTCATGGTCCGGCCGGCTGATTCTTTTATTTGTTTCCGGAACATATTTGTATACCATAAAGAAGGTAATCATCCCCATAATGCATAAGAAGGCAAACGAACTGTTCCAGCCCCAATATTTCAGAAATACACTTCCCATCAAAGGAGCAACAATAGGTGCTATACCACTGATCTGAGATTGCTGTGCAAAGATGGTTACAGATTTTTGTTTATCATAAAGATCAATAATAATAGCTCTTCCGATCACAATCCCTGCACTTCCTCCAAATGCCTGTAAGAAACGCATAGCCCATAAAACGTAAATATCTGAGGTAAAATAAATGGCTGTAGCTCCTATGATAAAAAGGAGAAGCCCGCAATACAGCATAGGTTTACGGCCTGTTTTGTCCGATAAAGGTCCCCATAATAATTGTCCGAAAGCAAATCCGGCAAAGAAAACAGAAATAGAGATCTGGATATGCCCGATATCCGTTTTAAAAATTTCAGCCATGCTTGGGAAAGCAGGAAGATAAAGATCTATACTTAAGGATTCTAACGTGTTGAGTAATGCTAAAATAAACACTACAATACCTAACTTCTTCATAATTGTAAGCCCTCACAGGCGATTTTTTTCAGGGTGCAAAATTGCCTTAAAAAGGAAGTGAACACAATAAAAGAACTGAAGGAAGTATAGGACAAACTGAAGATTAAAACATAATACCAGATAAAAAACAATCAATTTTAAACCATCATAATTGTAAATATTGAAGATTGTTATTTTTCATTATTTTTAAAATTTTCAGGATTTTGCCCTGCATGTTTCTTAAAAAACCTTGAAAAATATGAAGCATCATTAAAACCGAGTTTAAAAGCAATCTCCTTCACTGTGAGTGCTCCAAAACTGAGTTCTCTTTTGGCTTCCAGGATAAGACGCTGATTGATCATTTTTTTTACTGTTGTTCCCCTCAGAAGACGTACAATATCATTGAGGTGGTGGGTACTTATTTTTAATTTTCCAGCATAGAAAGCCGTTTCTTTATGTACAATATAATGTTTCTCAATAAGAGCGACCAAGTCCTGAACACGCTGCCGGTCATTCAGTAAAGGTTCCTGTGGGTTAATCTGTTCTCCAATGATGATACAAAATGCTTTCAGATAGGCCTTCAAAAGCTCAGTCCTTGAGGTGGCTTTATACTCCTCTTCAATCAATGAGATGAGTGTAATGCAGGTTTTCTCATTTTTAGGATCTAAAAGAAACGGAAGTACACCTCCGGTAAGTACAGATTCAATATTACAGGCTTCATTGAAAATTTCACGGCTTATCGCCATAGCATATCCCTCCTCATCTTCTACTTTCATATTGAATGCCTGTCCCGGTGCAATAATGCAGATTTGATTATTCTCTAGTTTATAGCTCTCAAAATCCAGTTCCAGGCAGCTTTTTTCATAGACTTCTCTGAACCAAATAATTTCAAAAAAATTATGCCGGTGTACATCATGAAAATTCTCCGGGCCTGCTGCACTTAGGGTACTCATCTGAAATTCTTCAGAGGTAAGATGATGCATCGGTATTTCTTTTTCTGGTATAATCATCACTGGGGGTTTAAAATAAGTAAGCTACAAACAAAAACCACAGCAAAAAAAGTGCTGCGGTTTTCTCTACAATATTTAAAATTAAATAATTTTATCCGTTTTGGTTCCCTAAAAAGGCATCCCATCCCTGAGCAGTAAGCGCTACCAATTGGTTGGATCCTCTTGCTACCATAAAGTTTCCTTCTTCTTTTTCCACAGCATGTCCTATGATGGTAAAATCAGGATGGTTTTTAATCTTATCAAAATCATTTGGTGAAATAGTGAACAGTAATTCATAATCTTCACCACCGCTTAATGCAGTCATAACAGGATTTAAGTTCATTTCATCCGCTGTAGAGATGGTAAGATTATCCAATGGTACTTTTTCCTCATACAGTCTGAATCCTACTCTAGACTGATCGGAAAGATGAAGAATTTCCGAAGCCAAACCATCAGAAATATCGATCATGGAAGTTGGCTTAATATCCAGTTCTTCCAGAATTGTTTTAACATCGGTTCTTGCTTCAGGCTTCAATTGTCTCTCCAAGATATAATCGTATCCTTCCATCTCCGGCTGCATATTTGGATCAGCAAGATAAACGGCATGTTCTCTTTCCAAAATCTGCAGTCCCATATAAGCTCCACCCAAATCTCCTGTTACTACAAGAAGGTCATTAGGTTTCGCTCCACTTCTCTTCACAATATTTTCGTCAGATTCAATACCTACTGCTGTAATGCTCATTACTAATCCGGAATTAGAACTTGTAGTATCTCCACCAATCAGGTCAACTTTGTATCTGGCACATGCTGCCTGAATTCCTGCATAAAGTTCTTCCAAAGCTTCTACTGGAAAACGGTTGGAAACAGCTAAAGAAACCAGAATCTGTGTAGGAACGGCATTCATTGCTGCAATATCGCTTAGGTTGACCACTACGGCTTTATAACCTAAATGCTTTAATGGAACATAACCTAAGTTAAAGTGTACACCTTCCGCCAGAACATCCGTGGTAAGAACCACTTTTTTATTATTAGGGTTAATCACTGCCGCATCATCTCCTACTCCAAGCTCCGAAGATTCATTGGATAAGGGGAAATATTCTGTTAAATGTTTAATCAGACCGAATTCTCCTAATTTTGAAATGGGCGTAAGCTCCTGTGATTTATCTTCAAACATAAATTTCTGTTTATAAGTGATCATTGATAAAAGATAATTGATAGATCAGGAATACAAATTTTCTGTGGGTATCAATTATCTTTTATCATTTATATATTAATTTCTGCCGGATCAATATTGTGTGGGTGGAAAGGAAGCTTTTTAAAGTCTTCTTTTGATAACACTACTGTTTCCGCGCTTTTGTATTTATTCATTGCTTCCACTACATCATCTGGTGGAGTGGTCATTTTTCTTAACATCATATCGATCCATACTCCTGTTGCCTCCGCAGTTGCACAGTGTACTCCATCCGGAGTATAGAATTTATGCACGAAACGGTAGATAGAAGAATCATCTGAACATCCATCAATCTCTACACTTACAATAACGGTCTGATCAGCATAGATCTCCTTGAAGAAAGAATATCTTTCATGCAGGATTACAGGGCCTATTCCCCATCTGCTTAATTGGGTAACCCCCATTTTTTCCTTGGTCATAAAGGCCATTCTGGCTTGCGCGCAATATTGTACATAGGATGAATTAGCTAGGTGTTTGTTGGCATCAAGATCGCTCCAACGTACTTCAAATTTATGGTAGAAAATCATACTGAAATCGTTTTTGGTATAATTAAAAATTATAATCTTCAAAAATACTCAAATAAGATGGTTTATAAAAATTGTACTTTTGAAAAAATAATCTTCAGCATAAGATTACATATACATGAAACAGATCATCATTATCGGAGGTGGTGCTGCAGGCTTTTTCTGCGCATCCAATCTAGACGAAAAGAAATATAAGGTTACGATTTTAGAACAAAACTCGGATGTCCTTCAGAAAGTTAAGATTTCCGGAGGCGGACGCTGTAATGTCACCCACGCCTGCTTTGACCCAAAAGAATTGGTACAGTTCTATCCCCGTGGAAACAAAGAATTATTGAGTGTATTCACCAAATTTCAGCCGGGAGATACTATGGAATGGTTCGATCAGCGCAATGCTCCCTTGAAAATAGAGAACGACAACCGAACTTTTCCTGAAAGCAATTCTTCCCAAACCATCATCAATACTTTTCTGAATGAAACTCAGAAGAAAAATGTGGTGGTGCAAACGAAATGCAGTGTAAAAGAGATTGAAAAACAGGATGAAAAATATCTTGTAAAAACCAATTCCGGAGATTTTGAGGCAGATTATATCGTATATACTACCGGAAGTTCACCAAAATCATTAAAAATTATTGAAAATTTGGGGCACAAGATCATAGACCTTGTTCCATCGCTGTTTACTTTTAATATTAAAGATGAACTTTTAAAAGATCTTCCGGGAACCAGTTTTGAAAATGCAGGGATTTCAATTCCTAAGTTAAAAACTGAAGAAAGCGGACCACTATTGATTACGCATTGGGGACTTTCAGGACCCGCTGTTCTGAAAATTTCAGCATGGGAAGCAATAAGTCTTGCGAAACTTAAATACAACTTTGAAATTGAGGTTAATTTTGTGTCTGTAGATATTGAAGATGCAGACGAAATGTTCCAAAGCTTCAAACAAAGCAACCCTAAAAAGACGATTGGACAATCAAAAATATTTGATATAACGAACAGATTCTGGCAAAAAATCCTGGAGATTTCAAAAGTAGATCTTAATAAGCAGGTTGCCAATATCTCAGGAAAGGAGATGCAGAAGATCCTGGAAAATCTATGTAAAAAGAAATTTCAGGTTACTGGAAAATCAACTTTTAAAGATGAGTTCGTTACCGCAGGAGGTGTTGATCTAAAAGAAATTAACTTCAAAAACATGTCTTCAAAATTGCTGCCTAATTTTTATATTGCGGGAGAAGTATTAAATATTGATGCAGTAACAGGAGGCTTCAATTTTCAGGCATGCTGGAGTGAAGGTTGGCTGATTGCACAGGATTTGAATACCCTATAAACATTAAAAAAAATAATAATACATGAAAAAAACGATACTATTAATTTTATTATTAGCAACTCAATTAGCTTTTTCTCAGATAAAAGATCCTCTTCCTACCCACGGTATTTTTAAGGAAAAAAATGATCATAAACCTGCGGAATATCCAGGAGGATTAATGACACTTCGAAAAGATATTGCTGAAAAAATAAATACCGATAAAATAAGAGGAACAAGAGGAACAATCGTTTCGAAAGCAATATTTACAGTTAACATTAAAGGTAACATAGAAAATATCAAAGTAACTGGAGATAATGTTGGTCTTAACAATGAAATAGAAAGAGCCTTAAAATCATTGAAAACCAAATGGAAACCTGCAGAGTCAAACGGAGTACCTGTCAACAGCGATTTCAGCTTTCCTACAAACTTGACACTTCAATAATATGCTTTCAGCCAAAAGAAATATCACATTTTTCAAAATCCTTCTCATTATAGGATTTGTGTATTTCTTTTGGCTGATGCTTAGCATTACAGTGGAATATATTCCTTTGGATCCCAATGTCAGCTTTCTGATGATTAAGCAGACTGAGGTGGAACAGAGACCAGAATATCTTTACTTTTTTTACACTCATGTTTATACCAGCATTGTTGTCCTTCTTTCAGGATTCTTAGCGATCATCAGAAAGGATTTCAGATTAAAAAACTTCCACAGGAATATGGGAAAAGTATACATTTTTCTCATTTTGATTTTGGCTGCTCCTTCGGGAATTTATATGGGCTTTTTTGCCAATGGAGGAGTTTTTTCGAAGATTTCATTTGTTCTACTAGGCTTTTTATGGTGGTTTTCTACCTTCAGGGCTTATCAGCTGGCAAGACAAAAAAGATTTAAAGAGCATAAGCAGTGGATGTGGCGGAGTTTTGCTTTTACATTATCGGCCATCACATTGCGGATGTGGAAGGTTATTATTGTATATTTATTCCACCCCAATCCCATGGATGTTTACCAAATCATTGCATGGCTGGGCTGGATTCCCAACATCCTTTTTATTGAATACCTAATTACAAAAAAACAGATATGAAAACTTTACACTACACTTTGATTTCCCTGTTTGCAGTTTCCCTGATAAGCTGCAAAAAAGATGGAAAAACAAATGAGTCCAGCAAGGATTCCCTAACCGCAAAAAAAGATTCTGTGATTATTCCTGAAGTTCATAAAGAATATTACGGAGTGTATACAGGTGATTTTGCAGGAATGGAAAAAATGGTTGATGATGTAGACGGCTCTGAATATGATGAGAATGTCTATAAAAAAATCTCTTTGAAAATCAATAGAATTACCAAGGACAGTGTGTATGGACAAAGCATTGTAAATGGAAACCAGCGTCCTGTAAGAGGTGTTTTTAATGAAACATCCAAATCTTTTGTTCTGGACGAGCCAGGCAACGACAAAACGGATGGCAGATTCGAGGTAAAACTGAATGGAGACAGTTTAACCGGAAGATGGAATGCTTTCAACAAAAAAGCGGTAAAGGCTCCTTTGAAATCTCTCAAACTTATCAAAAAAGATTTTGTTTATAATCCTAATTTTATGCTTGATCCGGATTCCAATTTAGTTGACTGGAACAATCCTAAAGATTTTGTAGAGAAATATACTGACAGTGATGGAAAAACAGAAAGCTACACAACATCAAAGAATCGGGTTGCTTCGGAAGCAATTTTTAAACTGAACGCCTCTAAACAAAAACTTAGTGAAAAAGACCTCAAGAACCTGAGAAAACTGGATATGGAGATTATTAAAAACTCAGTATTTGCAAGGCATGGTTATTCCTTTAAAAAAGAAACTTACAGAGACTTCTTTGAACAAACGAATTGGTATATTCCGGTTTCTAATAATGTAGACAATGAACTTTCCCCTATGGAAAAGGATAATGTAGCTTTATTGAACCGATTCATTAAATATGCTGAAGATAAATATGACAGCTTTGGAAGATAGATTAATAGATTATAGGTAGCAGGTATTAGAGATCAGGTGTTGTAGTTAAGCCCTGACCTTTTGTCATTATTACGAATAGATAGATCAACAGACAACCTACGGCATAACACAGGATATCAATCCAGGAAAAAGAATTTCCAATCACAATATACATCAGGCTTCCAGGACGGAAGCCTAGTTTTTCTGCTATATTGAAATACTGGGCAAATTCTATAAAGCAGGAAAAAATTAAAATTCCAAGAATAAGCCTTTCATTGTTTACCCTGAAAAAACTTTTCACTAAAGTATAAAGAAGTATCACTACAATCACATCTCCAAGATAAGCTCTCACAAAGAAAATATCCTTCAATTTCGTAGCAATCAGCACTTCAACCAGGAAAATAACAATAGAAATGAGAAGATATTTAAGGCTAAATTGGAATTTCATGTTTATGTTTTAAAAAGTTTGGGCATAAAAAATCGGTATTTTAATGAATACCGATTTTTATTTTGACAAATATATTATTTCTTTACTTTGATTGTACATCCAATGGCAACTGTTTTTGTCATTTTCACTGCTTCACCCTTTATAAGAGCATTTACAGCATCCTGAGCATAGTATTCTGACACATCATTTGGATTGTCATAATTGTTATCAATAGCGCCTATATATTTTACAATATTCTTTCCGTTTTCCTTTTGCAGTACAAAAACGTGCGGAGTCTTTGTGGCTCCATACTGCGGATAAACCTTCTGCCCTTCATCTACCAAGTACGGAAAAGTAAATCCTTTCTCTTTTGATCTGTCGATCATCTGTTTATAACCATCTTCCGGCTGTACATTTGGATCATTGGGATTAATAGCAATTACTGGATATCCTTGGCTTTTATATTTCTTATCAAGTTCAATGATTCTGTCCTCATATTTTTTAGCATAAGGGCAATGATTGCATGTAAAGATAACAATGAAACCTTTGGCCGTTTTAAAATCGCTTAGGGAAACCATTTTCCCGTCAATATTTTTAAGTTTAAAATCAGCAGCCTCATCTCCCACTTCATAGCCTTTTACAGCTGAGACGTTTTCTTTTTGAGGCTCATTATTATCGCGGTCTATTGTTGTAAAGCTTAGCAAACCTAATCCGGTGATAATAGCAGCCATTAAAATTTTCAGATTTTTCATAATCAATTATTTATTATAGATTTTCAGTAATTGTTTTTTTCAGATCTTCTTTGCTCATTTCTCCGTCATTGAAGTAGACTTTTTCTCCGTTTTTATAAAAAATCGTTACAGGAATATTTCCATCCCATTCTTTTTCAAATCTTGGAATCCAGGTATTCATTCTTTTAATATCATCTAAAAGAATAACTTCAGCGGTCAGATTTTTATTTTTAATGAATTTTAAAACCCTTTCTTTATCCACAAGTCTGTCTAATGAAACAAGAATCATTTTAAACTTAGGATTACCTGCATATTCATGATTGAGTTCCATAAAATGAGGGAGCTCTTTTACACAGGGCGCACAGGTAGTTGCCCAAAAATTAACAACCAGAAACTTATCCTTCTCTGACTGGATTTTCTTTTCCAGCTCTTCATATTTCAGAACTGAAACTTCGGTCTGCTGCGCTTTGCCAATCGCACAAAAGAAAAGGACAGCAAGGATTTTTAATACATTCTTCATATTCAAAAGTAATAAATAATTGGAAACCAGAAATCTTAAGACTCTCTTTTTTATCATCTTATACATAATCTATTTTTTCACAATCAATAGAATTATTTGAATAATTTTGTATATTTGAATACAATCAAACTAAAATATTATGAAAAAATCAAACATTCAAAAAAAGAAACTTACAAAAAGAGAGATGAAAACGATTAACGGAGCAGGCCCAATCTGCCCGCTGGTATTTAGTTGTTTTGACCGAAATACCGGAGAGGAACAATATGGCGTTTACGGAATTCAGGATGGCCCTTGCTGCTAATTACAGATTAAATTACCAAATCAGGAAATATGAAGAAATCAGTCACTCACAAAAAGAAGCTTACTAAAGCTGAGCTTAAAGAAATCAGTGGTGGTGCTAAGGCCAACTGTGCAGAGGATCTATGCAAACTCAGAGGAGTAAGCAGTCATTTTATGATTATCGGTCCTAGAGGTAAAGATGGATACTGCTGCTAAGTCTTTTGGACTTTTATAAAAAGAAAAATGATTGGACTATCCTCCAATCATTTTTTTTATGGCGTTGAGCTTCATTAAGGCTTCAATCGGTGTTAAAGTATTGATATCTATTTTAGTAAGTTCTTCCCTTATATTCTCCAAAACCGGATCATCTAACTGGAAGAAAGAAAGCTGCATATTTTCTTCTGTTACCCGTTTGATATTCTCTGAGGCTCCTCCATCCTGAGTTCGGCTAGCTTCAAGCGTTTTAAGAATCTCATTAGCTCTGTTGACTACTTTCGCAGGCATCCCGGCTAATTTAGCTACATGAATTCCAAAACTATGCTCACTTCCCCCCGGAATCAATTTTCTCATGAAGATAATATTCCCTTTATTCTCCTGGATGGAAACGTGGAAGTTCTTCACTCTTTCAAAATTCACGGTCATCTCATTCAGTTCATGGTAGTGCGTAGCAAATAAAGTTTTAGCCTGCGCAGCATGCTGATGAAGATATTCTGCAATAGCCCATGCAATAGAAACCCCATCATAGGTAGAAGTTCCACGCCCTATTTCATCCAGAAGGATAAGGCTTCGTTCTGAAATATTATTCAGGATATTGGCTGCTTCATTCATTTCTACCATGAATGTAGATTCTCCTGCAGAAATATTATCTGTTGCTCCAACCCTTGTAAAGATCTTGTCCAGCATCCCGATTTCTGCATGTTTAGCCGGCACGAAGCTTCCGATCTGAGCCAAAAGACAAACTATAGCCGTCTGACGCAGAATTGCCGATTTACCGGCCATGTTGGGACCTGTCACCATGATAATCTGCTGGGAGTCTTTATCCAGGAAGATATCGTTCGGAATATATTTTTCTCCTAATGGAAGTGCATTTTCAATAATCGGGTGTCTTGCTTCCTTCAAATCAATTGCATAACCGTCATTCAAAATAGGTTTGGTATAGCTTTCTGAAACTGCTAATTCAGATAGTCCTGCAGCCACATCAATCTGTGCAATAATATTAGAATTTCCTTGGATCTGATCGATATAAACCATCGTTTCAGAGCACACATTTCTGTACAACTGGTTTTCCAGAACGCTTATCTTCTCTTCAGCGCCCAGGATCTGGTTTTCATATTCCTTTAATTCTTCGGTAATGTACCGCTCTGCATTCACAAGGGTTTGCTTTCTCACCCAATCGCTTGGAACTTTATCTTTATGGGTATTTCGGACTTCAATATAGTATCCGAAAACGTTATTAAAATCGATTTTAAGACTTGTAATTCCTGTTCTTTCAATTTCTCTCTGGCACATTTCATCCAGAAAACCACGTCCTTTACTCTGAAGGTTTCTCAATCGATCCAGTTCTTCAGAAACCCCGTCTTTTACTACATTACCTTTAGCAATACTTACCGGAAGTTCTTCATTCAGATGATTCTGCAGGAATTTAATCAGTTCTTCAAGATCAAATAAAGGTTCCAGCCATGCCAGTACATCCGCATGAGGATGTAATAATGCTTTGATTGTATGGATATTGATTAAACTTTGACGCAAGTGTCCAAATTCCCTGGGTGAGATTTTTTCTGCGGCCAGTTTCCCCATCAATCGGTCAAGATCAGAAATTGATTTTAACAGTTGCCCTATTTCATATTTAAGGTGATCATTTTCATTTAGGAAATCAATTAGCGAAAGTCTTCTTGCAATTTCATCTACAGATTTTAAAGGAAGAATAATTCTTCTCCTCAGTAATCGCCCTCCCATCGGAGTTGAAGTTTTATCAATAATATCCAGCAATGACTTTCCTTGCGGATTGCTTGGATAAACGATTTCCAGATTTCTTAAGGTGAAATTATCCATCATCAGATAATCTTCCTGAGGAATAATCTGAAGTTTGGTAATATGAGAAAGTAGGTTATGATGGGTATCTTCTACCAGATACGCAAAAACAGCTCCGGCTGCTGTAATGGCTAATGGGAGGTTTTCTACTCCAAACCCTTTTAATGAGTTTGTTTTAAAATGGCTGGTTAATTTCTCATAGGCAAAATTGTATTGAAAAGCCCAGTCTTCCAGTTTAAAAGCATTCTTGTTCTTAATTTGCTCCGGAATCTGTGCACTTCTCTGGAAAATAATTTCACTCGGATCAAAAGTATTAATAATATGCAACAGCTTTTCAAGGTTACCCTCGCTTACCAAAAACTCTCCGGTAGAAATATCCACCAAAGCAATTCCATATTTTTCTTTTTCCTTATGAAGGGAAAGCAGGAAGTTATTCTTTTTTGAGTTTAAAACCTGGTCATTGAACGTTACTCCTGGAGTTACCAGTTCTGTAACCCCTCTTTTCACAATTCCTTTGACCATTTTAGGATCTTCCAGCTGATCGCAAATCGCAACTCTCATTCCAGCTCTTACCAATTTTGGCAGATAAGAATCTATAGAATGATGTGGAAATCCTGCTAACTCTACACTTCCTTCTCCATTATTCCTTTTCGTAAGGACAATTCCCAAAATCTGAGAGGTTTTCACGGCATCCTGCCCAAAAGTTTCATAAAAGTCCCCTACTCTGAAAAGTAAAAGTGCATCAGGGTATTTGCCCTTGATGGTATTATATTGAGTCATTAATGGGGTTTCCTTCTTCGTTTTTGCCATAGTAAAAAATGAGCCCCAAATTTAAAAAAATAAATCCAGGGTTGCAGAATTGTTTCATCGTTATCCTGAATAACTTTTCTCTGTCAGGAATTAATCGTATTTTCACCATAAAATCAAATCCATGAAATTTCCTGTTCTAGAAACTGAAAGACTTATTCTGCGACAACTCACCCTTGATGACTGCGAAGATCTATTCGAATATTTTTCCCAAGATAAGGTCATGGAATATTATGATCTCGAAGCGTTCAAATCTACCGAAGATGCACAGAAAATCATTCAACATTTCAACAGTGAATTTGAGAAAGGAAAAGGGTTCCGTTGGGCTCTACAATTGAAATCTGATGGTAAAGTAATTGGGACCTGCGGTTATCATAACTGGCACAGAGAACATTTCAAGGCTGAAGTTGGCTACGAACTTAATCCTCTTTTCTGGAGACAAGGTTATATGAAAGAAGCCATCCTCCCTATTCTTACATTTGGGTTTGAAAGCATGAGACTACATCGTGTAGATGCATTTATTGATCCCGCTAATATTTCCTCCGAAAAGCTTCTTACTTCTGTAAATTTTCAGGAAGAAGGAACTCTTAGAGATTACTTCTTTGAAAAAGGAAAATTTGTGGATGCTAAAATTTTCGGATTGATTAATAAATAAAGCAGGAAGCCAGAGGCGGGAAGCTGGAAGTTACTATTTGGCTATAAACATCTACTTATCATTTTATACATCTGTAAGGGTATAGAAGACTCTTCCTTCGTCAGAAATCGAAGATTCGGTGTAACCAATTACAATAACACAACATTAGATATAAGAACAGAATATTTTTATGAAAGACTTACATTGAATTTCCGGCAAAAATAACTCCCAACCTCCATCTTCCATCTTCCATCTTTTAATACTAATTCACTTTCTGCAAATGCTTTTCCAGCGCTTCTGAACTTTTCTTATAAGCCCACTTCTGCTTATACTCCACCCATTTTGCTTTAAACAGCTTACGCATAATTTTATCTGTATACCTCATAATAAAAACATGATAAAGCATATTGGCAAACACATTGGGTTTATTAGGAAGAGCTCTCAATGACAGCGAAAATCCAGGTTCAAGATATCGGTTGAAATGCCAGAATGCTCCAGGAATAAAAAGGGCATCTCCATGTTCCATGAAGATCTCGTATCCTTTTGCATATTTCAGAGCTGGAAACTTTTCATAATCAGGATTTTCATAATCTACGTCATAGATCGTATGAACGGATAATGGAACTTTATATAAAAACGGAGACTGTTTCTGATCGAATAACAAAATTCTCTTTTTCCCCTCAAAATGGATATGCATGAAGTCTCCCAAATCTACATCATAATGCATCAATACATGGGCTTCACTTCCTCCAAAGAACAACGTAGGAAGCCTTTTGAAGAACTTTATTCCCAAATCAGGATACGTAAAGTTTTTAAGAAGTTCCGGCAGTCTGTCTGTAATAATATAAAAGAAGATTCTGAGATCTGAAGGTCTACTTTTTATAGTATCAATATAATCCTTCATCTTCATATTCGTTACCGGAGCATCAGAACTTTTAGCCGCATCAGCGGGTTTATTGTCATACAAAGGAACATCCTGATCGCCGGCCTTTTCACGAATATAGGCAAGATTCCATTTGTCAAAAGCATCCCAGCGGTTTGCAAAATTCTTAATTAAAAGAGGCTTTTGCTTTTTGAAATAATTCTTCTGAAAATCTTCTTTACTGATATCATTCACTACATCTACGTTTTCGAGGATCATGTATTTTGTATTTAATGTGAACTAAAAATAGTGTTTTTTTGAAAACTGTAAAAATTAAGATTGTTAAGTTGGAAGCTGGAAGAAGGAGGCTGGAAGTTTCTAATTGTTGGCAAACTCTATGGATCATTTTCATAAAAGATTTTTATAAAAAACTTAAACCACTTCTACAACTTCAATAACTTCTCTCTTCCAGCTTCAGACTTCCTACTTTATTCTGAAAAATTTATATTTGTGATATTAAGCCAATTTATGAGAGTCTATAACACAAAACATTTCATTAAGATCCTTTTCAGCTTACATAAAAGTGATACGCTGAAGATCCTTTTCCCAAGCATGATTATGGTGGGATTATATTCCTGGGGAATTCAGTATTTGGAGGTAGGATATTTTCATCTTACGGCAAAATCAGGCATAAGTAATGTAGGAATGATTCATTCTCTTCTTGGATTTGTACTCTCTCTTTTATTGGTTTTCAGAACCAACACGGCGTATGATAGATGGTGGGAAGGAAGAAAACTCTGGGGAAAACTGGTGAATGACACCCGGAATTTTGCGATAAAGATCAATACCATCCTTGGAGATAACCGCCAGGATGTGGAACAGATTTCAAGATACCTGAAATATTTCCCTCACTTTTTAGCCAAGCATCTGTCCAAAGAGTCAACACGTCTGGCATTGGATGAAGATTATACAGAAATTGAAAAAACGTTGAAAAACCATGGTCCCAGTGAGATTATTATCCTTCTAAGCCATAAACTGAATCAATTAAAGAAAGAAGGGAAAATTTCAGAAATTGAAATGCTGTATTTAGATACTCAGCTTTCAGGATTTCTGGAAGTATGCGGCGGATGTGAAAGAATTAAAAATACTCCTATTCCTTATTCTTATTCCTCTTTTATTAAAAAATTCATCATCTTATATGTACTTGCCCTTCCTATTGCTTATGTAATTACTATTGGGCTTTTCATGATTCCGCTTACTGTTTTTGTATATTATGTACTCATGAGCCTTGAAATGATTGCTGAAGAAATTGAAGATCCGTTCAACAATGATGAGAATGATATTCCTATGGAAACAATAGCCCAGAATATTGAAAAAAATGTTCACCAGATCATGAACAAAAAATAAGAAATCAACCCTTTAAAGGTTGATTTCTTTAAGTTCTCCGTCCTGTTTGATCTCTACAAACTTACTTTCCCTGTTCGCTGCATCATAACCATAGAAAAAAGTGGAATAAATGGGTGATGAGTACAAATAGTTACCCAATCCATTATAAGTATCTGTTGTTCCGGTTTGCTGCTGATAACTTCCAGTTGCCGTAAAATTAACGATCGTTTCTAGGTAATATTTGCCGGGTTTCAGCTTTTCAAATTTAAATCGTCCGTGGTCGTCTGTTAAAGCTTCTACTCTATATTTAAAAGCCTCTTCAGACATATACACCGTAGTTTTCTTGTTTTCATACTTCTTTCTCATGCTATAAAACTCTTCAAAATAAGGAGTTACCGGAAAAAGCATGATAACCGTTCCTTTCGGAGCATAATGTTTCTGTCCAAGCAGTGGTTTGATGCCCCAGTTATTTTTTTGTTTGGTAGAAGCCACCCCTTCAATGGTTGAATTTCCGAAAGCAAGCATATCGCGGGCTAATTTTTTATCGAAAAAAGCTTGTGGATAATAAGTATTTTGTGCCTGTGTGTGCAAAAAAGCAAACATCAGTATAAATAAAGTCATTAATTTTTTCATAGTATATTTTTGAATCAAATATAAGTATTTTACTATTTTTGAAATAAAAATAGCTATGAAATACATTTTTCTATTGTTTTTTTCTTTTTCCATCATGGGCCTCGCACAGAAACCTTGTGGATATAAAGACGGATTGCAGGAAGGAAACTGCAAAGAATTCTATGATAACGGACAGGTAAAGAATGAGATTGAATGGAAGAAGGGAAAAAAAGAAGGTGATGCTGTTTTTTATCACGAAAACGGAAAAGTCAATGCAAAAGGTGAATTCAAGAAAGATTTCAAGGTAAAAGAATGGGTTTACTATGATAAAAATGGTACTCTTACTGCTAAGGAAATGTATAGAAACGGAGATAAAAATGTTTATGACAACAGCTTTACTGCCACCTTCTATTCTCCCAAAGGAGTTGCAGAGGAAGTTTCCAACTATAAATTTGCAAAACTGCACGGAGAAACCAAACTTTTTCACGAAGATGGAAAATCTATAAAGCAGACCGGAACTTATGATAACGGGCATGCCACTGGAAAATGGAAAGTATTCTATCCATCAGGAAAGCTACAGCGCGAAACAGAATTTGTCAATGACAAGTGGAATGGCAATAGAATCCATTACCGTGAAGACGGAAGCATTGAAAAAACAGAGGTCTATAAAGACGGAAAATTAATCTCAACAAAATAAAACAATTGGTACAGAAACTAAAACTGGAGGAACTTAACAGAATAGATGTAGAAACATTTAAGAAAGTTGAAAAAATTCCGTTGGTCATCATTTTAGATAATATCAGAAGTATGCACAATGTAGGTGCTGCTTTCAGAACGGCAGACGCCTTTTTAATTGAAAAAATAATCCTTTGCGGAATTACCCCGCAACCACCCCACCGTGAGATTCACAAAGCCGCATTAGGGGCTACAGAAAGTGTAGACTGGTCTCATGAAGAAGATACCAACAATGCTATTTCAGATCTGAAAAGTAAAGGATATGAAATCATAGGTATAGAGCAGACTACCGGAAGCCAGATGATTACAGATTTTACTATTGACAAGTCTAAAAAATATGCTTTAATATTAGGTAATGAAGTAGAGGGAATCAGCGATGAGGTACTTCCTAATATTGATGTATTCTTAGAAATTCCACAACTGGGAACTAAGCATTCTCTTAATGTAAGTGTATGTGGCGGAATTGTAATGTGGGAGTTTGCTAAAGCTCTAAAATAAAAAAACTGCATATGTCGTTAGTAGACAGTGCAGTTTGAAATAAATCTAATAAAAAGTAAAAATGAAAGGCGACAAAGGTACCTTTTTTTTATTTACAAACAAATTTTAACGGCACTTTTTTTGTTTTTACTTAAAAAAAGTCGTGTTTTCAGAAACAGTTTCGTTTAATTTTTTATAAATTAGCACAATGTTTATCAAGGACTATATCTCAAAAGATTTCCCATGTTTTAGCCTGTCGGACTCTATAGAGTCGGCAAGAAATACATTGGATGACTTCGGATATTCTCATATTTTCATCAAAAAATCCCATCATTTTTACGGAGCCCTTGCCAAGGACTTTTTATACGAAGAAGATGGGGGAACTTTGAAGGATCTTGAGCATCAGATCGAGCGATTTGCCATTCTGGATGATAATAATATCATGGACAGTATCCGCCTGTTTTATACATTCAACACCAATGTAATCCCAGTGATTAACAAGAATGAGAAATATTTGGGCTATATTACCTGTGATGATATTTTCCAGGATCTTTCCCGTTATCCATTATTTTCGGAATCAGGAGCTATTCTTACCGTAGAAACTCCTGCCAGAAAGTATTCCATGACGGAAATTGCCAATATTGTAGAAAGCAATAATTCGAAATTTTATGGTGGGTTCATTAGCTTTATGTCTGATGAAGTAATTCATATTACCATCAAGATCAGCAATGAAAACCTAGCCTCGATAGACTCAACTTTTGACCGGTACGACTACAGAATTGTTGAAAAATACTATTCTGATGAGAAATCCGATCTGTTTAAGGACCGATTCGGTTTTTTCCAAAAATTTATAGAAATATAACATGAAGGCAGCCATATATTCTCAGAAAAAAGATCTTGATACTTTTTTATATTTAAGCAAGTTTATCTCTGAACTTGAAACCAGAGGTGTAAAATCTGTTCTGTATGATGAAATGGCTGAAGCACTTCAATTTTCGAAGATTTTCGAAACATTCAACAATAAACAGGACCTTTTAGATAAAGAGGTGGACCTTTTCTTTACTTTCGGTGGTGACGGAACCATTGTAAACTCCCTTACTTTCATTGAAGATCTTGAAATACCCGTGGTGGGTGTAAATACCGGAAGATTAGGATTTCTTGCTTTCTTCACAAAAGAGGAAGCTTTTAAAGAACTGGATTCCATTTTAAAAGGAGATGTAAAAACAAGCCGCCGATCCGTAATCGAAGTGGTTTCCCCCAACCTTGAAGGTTTTTTCCCCTATGCATTGAACGATGTTACCGTGTCCAGAAAGGAAACAACTTCCATGATTACGGTAGACTCTTATATCAATAATGAGTTTTTAAATGTATTCTGGGGCGACGGAGTTATTATTTCTACTCCTACTGGTTCTACGGCTTACTCTTTAAGCTGTGGCGGACCTATCATTTCCCCGAATAACGAAAACTTCGTCATCACTCCTATCGCCCCTCACAATCTGAATGTGAGACCTTTAGTAGTTAACGATAAAGTAGAAATTAAATTCAGAGTGGAAAGCAGAGTGCCCCAATACTCATTGTCTTTAGACTCCAGATTGATTCATATTGAAACCGATAAGGAAATTATCATCAGGAAAGCCGATTTTCAGCTTCTTCTGGTGCAGCCTAATAATCTGAGCTTTTACGAAACCATCCGTCAGAAGCTACTTTGGGGGCGTGACAAAAGAAATTAATGATTTCTTAAAAATGATTACCTTTACACGAAAATAAACACCTAATAAATTTATAATAAAAAGTAAAACATGAGCAGAATTTTTCCGGCAGGAGTTGCCACAGGTCAGTTAGTTACTGATATCTTTCAGTATGCTAAAGAAAACAAATTTGCATTGCCTGCAGTAAACGTAATTGGATCAAGCAACGTAAACGCTACGATGGAAACTGCAGCGAAATTAAACTCTCCTGTAATTATTCAGTTTTCAAATGGAGGTGCTGCTTTCAATGCAGGGAAAGGATTAAGCAATGACGGACAAAAGTCTGCAATTTTAGGAGCTATCGCTGGAGCAAAACACATTCACACTCTTGCAGAAGCTTACGGAGCAACAGTAATTCTTCACACAGACCATTGTGCAAAGAAATTATTGCCTTGGATCGATGGACTAATGGATGCTAACGAAGAATTCTTCAAGCAGACAGGAAAATCTCTTTACTCTTCTCACATGTTAGACCTTTCTGAAGAATCTTTAGAAGAAAACCTTGAGATTTCAGCTAAATATTTCGAAAGAATGGCTAAGCTTCAGATGACTCTTGAAGTAGAAATCGGAGTAACTGGTGGTGAAGAAGACGGTGTTGACAACTCAGACGTTGATAACTCTAAATTATATACTCAGCCTGAAGACGTAGCGTATACATATGAAAAATTAAAAGCTATTTCTGACAACTTTACGATTGCAGCAGCATTCGGCAACGTACACGGAGTTTACAAGCCAGGAAACGTGGTTCTTACTCCAAAAATCCTTGACAACTCTCAGAAATATGTTCAGGAGAAGTTCGGAACTGCTGATAAGCCAATTAACTTTGTATTCCACGGAGGTTCTGGATCTACTTTGGAAGAAATCAGAGAGGCAATTGACTACGGAGTAATCAAAATGAATATCGATACTGACCTTCAATTTGCTTATACAGAAGGAGTAAGAGATTATATGGTTAACAATATTGATTATTTAAGAGCTCAAATCGGAAACCCTGAAGGAGAAGAAAAACCTAACAAAAAGTTCTATGACCCAAGAGTTTGGGTAAGAAAAGGTGAAGAAACTTTCTCTACAAGATTAGTACAAGCATTTGAAGATTTAAATAACGTAAATACTTTAAAATAAGAACTGTACATTTGTACCAATGTAAAAAGGACTCCCAGAGTACATTTACATTGGTACATTTTACATTTATACATTAATACAATTAAAAATGGCATTCGACTGGTTTAAAAGAAAAGCAAAAAACATTACCACTTCTACTGATGAGAAAAAAGACGTTCCCAAAGGTCTTTGGCATCAGACTCCATCCGGAAAAGTTGTGGAACATGATGAATTAAAGAGAAATAACTACGTTTCTCCTGAAGATGGATTTCATGTGAGAATAGGAAGTGCGGAATTTTTTGACATCCTTTTTGACGGTGGTAAATTTACCGAACTGGATGCCAATGTTGAAAGTATTGATATCTTAAACTTTAAGGATACAAAGCCTTATAAAGACCGTTTAAAAGAAGTAAAAGCAAAAACTAAGCTTACAGACTCTATCAGAAATGCTGTAGGAACTGTAAAAGGAACTGAAATGGTAGTTTCTTGTATGGACTTCGCTTTTATTGGTGGGTCTTTAGGTTCTGTAATGGGTGAAAAGATCAGAAGAGCTGTAGATTACTGTATCCAGCACAAACTTCCGTATATGATTATCTGTCAGTCCGGAGGTGCTAGAATGCAGGAAGCTACTTATTCTTTGATGCAATTGGCTAAAGTACAGGCTAAACTGGCTCAGCTTTCAGAAGCAGGTCTTTTATACATCGCTTACCTTTGTGATCCAACTTTTGGTGGAATTACAGCATCTTTCGCGATGACTGCTGATATCATCATGGCTGAACCGGGAGCATTAATCGGTTTTGCAGGCCCAAGAGTAATTCGTGAAACCATCGGTAGAGATTTACCGGAAGGATTCCAGACTTCTGAATTCCTACAAGAAAAAGGATTTGTAGATTTCATAGTAAAAAGAACTGAAATTCAGGACACTGTTGCTAAAACCGTTAATTTATTAGCTGCAAAAGCATAGTTTCTGTAACAAAAACAATACAATCTCTCTCTAATTAGGGAGAGATTTTTATTTATGAGGACTTTTAAAATATTTTTCAACACCATCCGGAGTATGAGTTTTAAGAAGATTATGCGTCTCTTATCCCTTGTTCTCCCCCATCCTCTTTTTGCCATATTGAGCTTTCATGCTACGGTTAAAGCATTTACCATTGCACAGGCAAAATTCCCTGAAACCGCCTCTAATAATGGAATCGGAAATGCATTCAGACATGCCTTATGGTGCTGTTTTATCATGATGTATTGCTGCAAAATTTCTTCCCCGGAAAAAGCTTTGGATTTCTGTAAAAGAATGACAGATCTTCACGAAGAACTGTTTCCCAATCAGCCTTTGGAAACCAAAATGGATCTCCACAACAACAAATTAGGAATGGATTATTTCATGGAATTATTACCCGGCATCCACCGCCAATTCTTCGAAAAGAGTTTTTTTGTAGATGGATTGGTCAAAAAAATGAATGATGCTAAAGTTCTTAGAAACCTGGATGATGATTTTGAGGGGCATCTTGTTTATCTGGAAGACTAATATATATTTTATTTTTTACGCTAAGAATACGCAAAGAAATTATAAACCTTTATGCATATTTTTGAGCGTAAAGGCACTTCGTTCAGCAAGGATTTCTAACCTGCGTACTCTGCTAAGTGTTAATGCCGCTGCGAACGAAAAATATACATCTTCCTATAAAAACCTTTGCGAACATTGCGTTAAAACAAGTGATTTTCAATAACTTGAAACTATTATCAACAGAATCCTTCTCACCTCTCAAAAACTTAAGTGTTTAATTCTTTTGTAACTTTTGTGGTTTAAAGTATTTTTGATAAGTTTAAACAATTAAATCAATCGAATGGTTCTCAGCAGAATTTGGTCGGCTTTCATTATCATTGCCATTGCCATTGCCAGTATAAAATACATTTCATCAAGCCATTACAAAACCATTTTCAATGATATGGTAGTGGGAAAAGGTGGTGACACGGTAAAGATCGCGACTCAACCGATGAACGCCCTCTCTCCTGTTGTGAAGGACAGCCTGATGAAAAAAAACGATTTTGCAGACAGCAGAATTCACTATAAAACAGATTCATTAAAGCAAAATGTAATCGTTTACCGTGTTCAGGAAGCTGATGGCGTTATCGGAACTTCAGAAACTGCTGTAAAAATATGTTTGGGATTAATTGGAATCATGACTCTTTTTATGGGATTCATGAGCATTGCTGAAAAAGCAGGCGGAATCAATCTTTTAAGCCGGTTTATTCAACCTTTCTTTTCTAAATTATTTCCTGATATTCCCAAAAACCACCCGGCATTCGGACATATGCTGATGAACTTCAGTGCCAATCTTCTGGGATTGGATAACGCAGCCACTCCATTTGGATTAAAAGCTATGGAAAGCCTCCAGACTTTAAATCCCAATAAAGACACTGCCAGCAACTCACAGATCATGTTCCTGTGCCTTCACGCAGGAGGAATGACGCTTATTCCAGTATCAATCATTGCGATCAGGGCTTCAATGGGATCCAAAACGCCTACTGATATTTTTCTACCTTGTATGATTGCTACTTTTGCAGCAACTTTAGCGGCCATGATTATTGTTTCTTTATACCAGAAGATCAACCTTCTTCGCCCGGTAGTGATTGCTTATGTAGGAGGAATTTCTGCAATCATAGGTTTATTAGTTGTCTATTTGGTACAATTAAGTAAAGACGAACTTGATGATTTCAGTAAAGTATTAAGTAACGGCCTTATTCTCTTTATTTTCCTTGCGATTGTACTTGGAGCTGTTTATAAAAAAATCAACGTTTTTGATGCCTTTATTGAAGGTGCTAAAGAAGGATTTACTACCTGCGTAAAGATTATTCCTTATCTGGTTGGAATGCTGATCGCAATTTCTTTATTAAGAACTTCCGGCGTTTTTGATGTTATTATTGACGGAATGAAATGGGTAGCCAATGTAGCCCACCTGGATCCAAGATTCGTTGATGGTCTCCCTACCGCATTAATCAAACCTTTATCCGGTTCCGGAGCAAGAGGAATGATGGTAGACACAATGGCTACTTTCGGAGCAGACAGTTTCCAGGGGAAATTAGCAGCTGTTCTTCAGGGAAGCTCAGATACAACGTTTTACGTAATTGCAGTATACTTTGGTGCCGTAGCCATCAAGAATACAAGATATACGGTAATTGCTATGCTTTTGGCTGATTTGGTAGGTATTATTACCTCTATAGCGCTTGCTTATTTGTTTTTTGCCTAACCTTATTACGCTATGAAAGCATATATTCAGACCAATAAAGATGGTGAGTTTTATAATGTGAATGCATTTACAGCATATGAAGGTTTTAAAAACTTTGGATTCGAGGTTGAAAAATTCATAGACTCAGACGAAATTTCTGATAACAACCCTGAGCATATTATCGTTGGAGGTATTCTAAATGTTAGAAAACGTCTGCAAAATTTAAATATCATTCGTGAAAATGAAGAGATTGATTATCCCACTGAACTGAAAGCCTATTTAAAAAGAAAGATCTGGGATTCAACCATCAATGAAACATTCAACAGCAAAAACTGGAACATTTTCATAAAACCACAAACGGAAACAAAGCTTTTCGCAGGCAAGGTAATCAAAAACGAAATCGATTTCGTAGGTCTTATTGATCCGGAAAATGATATTAGAATATGGTGTTCTGAACTGATAGATTTTAAAACGGAATGGAGGTGTTTTATTCGATATAAAGAAATTCTGGACATCAGAAGATACAAAGGAGAATGGGATAAAAAAATTGATTTAAAAATTGTTCGGAATGCAATCTCAGCATTTCAGTCCCAGCCTCGTTCTTATGCCTTGGATTTCGGAGTAAATGAAAATGGAGAAACAATTTTGGTAGAAGTAAATGACGGACATTCTTTGGGAACCTATGGAATTTCCCCTTCTAATTACGCAAAATTTCTTTCTGCCAGATGGAGTGAACTCACTCAAACAGAAGATTATTTAAACTTTTAATTAAAATAAATATCAGTATATGATTACAGATAAAGAATTCACCCTAAGACTTATCCGTCAGCTTACACAGGCGCTGGAAAAATTAATTCTGGACAAACCTGAAGAAAGTTTACTACAGAAAGAGCTTGATTTTGATACTCTGATGAGGGATATCTTCAAGATGAATTTCACAGAGGTGTCATCAATGACTAAAGAAGAAATGATCGCTCTTGTTAACGAAAGACAGGAAAGAGATCATAAAGACTATTACGAAATGCTTGGAAACCTTTTCTACTTCAAAAGCAGAGAAGAACAGAATAAAGACTTTCAGGATAAAGCCAAGACATTCTATGAGCTGTATCTTCAAACCAGCGGAATCTTTGCCCTTCCTGTAATCAACAGAATAAATGAATTAAAAAAAGCACTTGAATAAAGTGCTTTTGTATTTTTAGAATGTAATTTTATAAGTTCCACTGGAAGAAACATTGGCTTTCTCTGCCTTTACATATTTCTTAACCCAGGCGACGGATGTAGATGACACACAAGGATCTGAAATTCCTCCTGCTCTTTTGGCTGACACCACATTTCCGGCTTTATCTACCGTATAAGCAATGGTTATAGATCCGCTGGCTGTACAACTGTGAGATGGCTGTGCTCCTCCTCTACCCATTGTTCCGGGAATATATCCTACCAACTTTCTGTCGATTCCTACTTTACTGTCTCCGTTTCCTTCTCCTCCTAATGGATCTCCTGCATTTCCTGCCCCATTTCCATCACCCTGTCCACCAGGTTTCTGCCCTTTTCCACCAAGAAATTTACCGATTGCAGCATTTCCTTGTCCATCACCATTTCCGGTTTTTGAATTAGCTTTTGCTGCTCCTGATTTTTTAGTGTTTTTAGCAGTACTGGTACTTGTTGCTTCTTTTTTCTCTGCTTTTTTAGATTCTTCTTTTTTAGCAACTGTATTTTTTGAATTATTCCCTGTAATGACTTTATCCTTCACTTCCGCTTTCTTAGGCTCAGGTCTCACAACAGGTTCAGGCTTTACTTCAGTTTTTGTTTCAGGAACAGGAACTTCTACCGGTTCTGGTGTTACCGTTTCTGTTTCTGCTGCTAAACTTCCCGGCTGTTCAGCAGGTTCTTCAGTTCCATTACCGTTTCTGTTGTCCCCAAAGTTGACCAGCATGGTAGTCACAACCTCGGGTTCTTTGTCCAGTTCTGGTTTTAATTTATAATAAAAAACAAAAAGCAAGATGGCACACCAAATCAGAATAGAAAGCAATGCACTCTTTATCCTGTCCCGGTTTTCCTCGTTTTTGTTTGCAGTATAGCTTCTCATCTTAAAAAATGAATCTTAGCATTTATTTATCCTTAACGGTTGCAATAGCAATGTTAAACTTATGTTTTTCAGCGATTTCCATCACGAAAACAACATCTTTATGCATGGTGTTTTCATCAGCTCTGATGGTAAACGATTTATTGGTCTGACTTGTCAGTTTATCTACAATAACCCTCTCTAAATCACCTCTATTTACAGGATTGTCATCTACAAAATAAGCCCCATCCGGTTTAATACTTACAACCACAGGATTTGGAATATTATCTTCAACAGCTCCGGCTTTTGGCAGATTCACTTCTATAGCACTCTGATTGGCTGCAGAAGAGGTAATCATAAAGAAAATCAGCATCAACAGGATAACGTCTGTCATCGCTGCTAAACTGAATTCCGGATTCGCTTTATTTCTTCTCTGAATTTTCATCTTAAGAAAGATTTATAAAGGTTTATTGATAAGGTCTAAAAATTCTCCTGACATATTCTGAGCCTTCAGTACAAACTTATCAATCCTTGTTAGAAGGATGTTATAACAGAAGTTTGCAGGAATAGCCACTGCAAGACCAACAGCCGTCTGTCCTAAAGCGGTATAAATACCTTCCGAAAGTGTTTTCGGAGAGAATGATCCTGTTGCATGTGATAGATTAAAGAAGGCAATAATCATCCCGATTACCGTTCCTAAAAGTCCTAACATTGGTGCAATACTGGGCACAACTGCCAAAAGATTCAGATTTTTCTCCATATTGGCCACTTCTACCTGAGCCTGAGCTTCCATCGCACTTACAATATCAGAAACTGGGCGACCTAGTCTTGAAATTCCTTTTTCAAGGATTCTTCCTTCTGGGGAATTCTGTGTTTTACAATAATCAGCAGCTGCTTCTATTTTTCCTTCCTTAATAAAGTCTTCAATATTATTCATGAAGTTGGAATCTGTCTTTGAAGTCAGCCTTTTAATAAAGAAAAATCTTTCAAAAAACAGGTACAGAGAAAATACTCCCAAAAGCAATACAGTTACCATCACTATTTTAGCGAAAGCTCCTCCGTGGAACATGATTTTCCAGAATGAAAATTCTAAATTGTCTGCGGCAACTGCAGGGGTAGTGATTTGTGCAAATAAAATCTGAGAAAGTTCCGTTAACAGCATTAAATGTGAATTTTATTAAAGTTTCAACGACAAATGTAGTGGAATATTATGAATTGCTCTCTTAAAAATTGCTTAAAAACAACTTAAATTTTGTTATGATGTATAAACAGCAAATTTCTTTCCAAAAGAAATTTTGAAAAGAAATTTGATATTAAAAGAATGATAAGTGACGCTTAATCTTCGTCTACCTCAATATCATCCTGCTTGAACTCGCATTTTAGCCTAAAAGGAATCGGAGTATCTGATCCGGTATAGAAATCATCAATGGTTCCCTTCCATATCACCTGAAGTTCTCCCTCTTCGTTCTTTTCGAAAAGAAGCTCGTTGTCGTAGATATAGGCCTCTTCATCATCGAAAAGATCTACCTCTGTATAGGTTTCTTCGTCAGAATCATTGATTTTGATTGTTTTCCCTTCTATTTCCGCAGAGTCGATAGGAAAATCGAAGACCTCAAGTGAAAGCTGCGGAAAGTTGTATTGTAATGAATCATCATCTACGTGATCCAAACCGTCATCCGTGATAATTTCAACCTCTAGAAAATGTTGCTGGTTGCTGTAAACTGCTTTACAATAAGTATTTCTGATATTGTATTTTAGCGTTTCCTCCGGATGGTAAATTTTTAAAATCCCTTTCATTTTTTCTTAAAAAAGAACTGTAATAATATGATTGTTAAACGTTTTAGACAAAGATAAAAAATTGATTTAATGTGAAAAGGATTTTGAATATTATTTTTTAAAATCAATTCATACAATGGGTCTGAATCTGCCAATAATACTTACTTTTGTTTTATAAAGATTCTGAAAATGAAAAACATTTTATCGAAAAGTATTCTGGGACTGGGATTGATGATCGGCCTTGCTTCATGCAAGAAGACCGATTCTCCCCTTACGAAGGTGACCCCTACCAATCTGGATTCTATTGCATCCAATTATTATGAACAGTATCTTAAACTCTATCCTTTAGATGCGACAGCCCAAGGAGACCTGAGATACAATGACCAGCTTCCTATTACTATTGATAAAGATTTTATTTCAGGAGAGGTTGCTTTTTACAATTCAGTACAGAAGCAGCTGGAAAACGTAGATTACAAGGCTCTTTCTGATGAAGACAAGGTGGTATACGATGTATTGGATTATACTTTAAAAGATAAAATTGAAGCTTATGCCTATCATCCGGAATATATCCCGTTCACCCAGTTTGGGGGTCTTCCTTTGAATTTTCCTTTATATGGAAGCGGGCAGGGAAGCCAGCCTTTCAAAACGGAGAAAGATTACAGCGACTGGCTGAAAAGAATGGAAAAGTTCCCAGAATGGATGGATGCAGCAGCAGATAACTTCCGTGATGGGATCAGTAATAAAGTAGTTCTTCCTAAAAAACTGATTGTCAAAATGATTCCTCAAATGAAAGCAGAGGAAATCACTACTCAGGATATGGAAAAAAATATTTTCTATGGTCCTATCAAGAACTTTCCAAAGAATTTTACTCAGGCTCAAAAAGATAAATTTTCAGCACTTTATAAAGAAGCGATTACTAAAAAAATCATTCCGGCCTATACTAAAATGGGAACATTCCTTGAAAAAGAATATTTACCAAAAGGCAGAGATACGGATGGATACAACAGCCTACCTAACGGAAATGAAATTTATGGTTATTATGTAAAAAGCTGGACAACAACAAAGAAATCTCCGGAAGAGATCAACAAAATCGGACAGCAGCAAGTGGCTATGCTTCGTGCAGAAATGGAAAAAGTAAAACAGCAGGTTGGTTTTACAGGAACACTGGAAGAATTTATCACTTTTGTGAAAACAGATCCAAAAGCAATGCCTTATAAGACATCCAAAGAGGTTTTAAACGGTTTCAACAGTATTCTGGCCAAGATTACTCCGAAGCTGAAGACGATGTTTAATGTTACCCCAAAAACAAAGTTTGAAATCAGACAGACAGAGAAATTCAGGGAAGCAAGCGCAAGTGCTGAATATATTCCAGGAACTCCGGATGGAAAAAGAGCAGGAATTTTCTATGTTCCACTTCCTGACCCCACCAAATTCAATGTTACTTCAGGAATGGAGTCTTTATTTTTACATGAAGCTATTCCAGGGCATCATTATCAGTTTTCCCTTCAGCAGGAAAATACAAAGCTGCCAAAATTCATGAGATTCGGATGGTTTGGTGCTTATGGGGAAGGATGGGCACATTATTGTGAAACTCTAGGCCCTGAATTTGGCTTATACACAGATCCTTATCAAAAAATGGGGTATTTAAGCGATCAGATGCTGAGAGCAGTAAGATTAGTGGTAGACACAGGCTTACATACGGGAAAAATGAGCAGAGAAGAGGCTATTAAATATTTCCTGAGCAATATTTCTTATGATGAAGGATCTGCAGTTGCTGAAGTAGAAAGATATATGGCTATGCCGGGACAGGCTTTAGGATATAAAATCGGGTCTTTACGAATCCGTGAATTGAGAGAAAAGTATCAGAAAGAGCTTGGTAATAAGTTTAATCTGGCAAGCTTCCATGATGAAGTACTAAGCCAGGGATGTCTTCCACTGGATGTTTTGAACAGAAAGATGGAACTTTGGGCGAAAAAGCAGAAATAATATACAATATAAATGGGACATCTTAGCTGTCCCATTTTTAATTTTAAAGCGAACCACAATGATCACAACACCCTTACGTTCTCTTTATCAAAGAGATTTAAACAAGTTAAAAACTGAAGTTGAAGCTTATCAAAACGAAGAAAACCTTTGGAAAATTGATAAAAACATTTCCAATTCTGCAGGAAACCTTTGCCTTCATCTTATAGGAAATCTCAATCATTTCATTGGGACACAACTGGGAAATACAGGTTATGTAAGACATCGTGACCTTGAATTCTCACTAAAAAATATTCCGAGAACCGAACTTATTGAGAAAATTGAAGCTACAGCAGCTATGATTGATTCCGTTTTAAGTCAACTTCCGGAAACTGAAATGGAAAAAGAATATCCTCTTGTTGTTTTTGAAGATAAAATGACAACAGGTTATTTTCTCATCCACCTTCTCTCCCATTTGGATTATCATTTAGGACAGATTAATTATCATAGACGATTATTGGATCTCTAGCCACTACTTAAACTACCCTGTCTTTTTACTATGCAAAATCCAGAGGTTGTCAAAAGTGTCATTCTGAACGAAATGTAATGAAGAATCTCAAATAATTGGTTACCAAAGAGATTCTTCCTTCGTCAGAATGACAAAAGCCAAATGAGTTGACTTTTGAGACAGTCCTCAATTTTTGTTTCGTACAACATCAGGATTTTTACTTCTCAAACATCATTTTGGTAATAAAGTCCTTCTCTCCTTTTCCTCTTGCCGGAGAATATTCTCTGCCATAGAAAATAATCTGAAGATGAAGCTTATTCCATACTTCTTCCGGGAATAGTTTCTTTGCATCCTTCTCTGTTTCCACCACATTTTTACCGGAAGTAAGTTTCCACTGCGTCATCAGTCGGTGAATATGGGTATCTACCGGAAAGGCAGGAAACCCGAAACCCTGGCTCATTACGACGGACGCCGTTTTATGACCAACGCCCGGAAGCGCCTCTAATTCTTCGTAAGTCTGCGGAACAATACCATCATGTCTTTCCAGTAAAAGTTCAGCCATTCTCTTTAAGTTTTTGGCTTTGGTATTGGATAATCCTATTTCTTTAATTAGCTCCTTAATCTGAAACTCTTCCAGTCTTGCCATTCTCTGTGGTGTTCCGGCTACCTCGAAAAGGTTTGGGGTAACTTCATTCACCTTTTTATCTGTTGTCTGTGCAGAAAGGGCAACAGCCACCATTAAGGTATAGGGATCAGTATGATCCAAAGGAATAGGCGTTGTAGGATACAATTTATCCAGTTCAATCTGAACGAGCTCAGCTCTTTGCTTTTTTGTCATTTTACCCTTAAATTTGAACAAAAATAAATCATTATGCTGAAAGTTGGAGATAAATTACCTCAATTTGAAGGAACAAATCAGGATGGAGAAGCAATATCTTCATCAAAATTAATCGGGAAGAAGCTCGTTGTTTTCTTTTACCCTCAAGCAAGCACTCCAACATGCACTGTAGAAGCGTGTAATCTGAGTGATAATCATTCAAAGCTTGAAAAAGCAGGATATCAGCTATTAGGAGTAAGTGGAGATTCTATAAAAAAACAAAAAAACTTCCATAGTAAATTTGCTTTCCCTTATGATCTTATTGCGGATGAAAACCGTGATATTATTGAAAAGTTTGGGGTTTGGCAGGAAAAAAAGACGTTTGGTAAAACCTATATGGGTATTGTAAGAACCACATTTATTTTTGATGAAAACGGAATTTGCACAAGAGTTATTGAAAAAGTAACTTCAAAAACTGCTGCTGAACAAATCTTAGAAGGATAATCATAAGTACTGATAAAAGAAAAATCCACAAAAATTTTTTGTGGATTTTTTTATTGTAATGTTTGATCTTATTCTGTTTCGTAATAATTCAATTCTTCAGTTTCTCCTGGAAGAGTAACATGTTTTTTAAACTTCAGTCCTAATTTTTCAATCAGTTTTTGTGATGAAAGATTATCTTTTGAAATGATTGCTGATATTTTTGACAACTTAAATTCGTCCATCCCGATTGATTTCACTTTTTGTGCCGCTTCATACGCATACCCCTTTCCTTCAAATTCTTCCAGTAAAGAATATCCTATATCAACCACATCAAGTCCTTCTCTTTCAAAAATCCCTACAGCACCTATTTTTTCGTTGGTTTCTTTGGTTATTAAAAGATAGTTTCCGAATCCCAGTCTTTCGATCTGCGGGGCAAATCTGTTTAGAATATAGTTCTCGGCATCTTCAACGTTGTTCACGTTTCGGTTACCGATATATTGAACAAATTTAGGTCTGTTATAAAGTTCAAAAATAAAATCTCTGTCTTCAGCAGACATCGGGCGAAGTATTAATCGCTCAGTTTCATAGGTATTATCTGCTCTTGGATGTTTTTTTAGGCTCATCTTTCTTTGGTTCTTCTTTTTTCTCGACCTTTAAAAGTCTTGGGTTATTAGCACATTTTTTATTGTAAAGCTCAATATAAGTTCCGTTATCCTTTACATTCGATACAAGACCAGTCGATTTATTTACTGTTAATGTATAATGTGTTTTCTGATAAGGGCACTCTTGTGAGGTTAGTTTTCCAAGATCCAGATAATAATTCTTTTGATCTTCATGATAGTTCCCTGCAAGATCTTTGAATTCCTCATCCACCATATATCCATCGGAAGCTAATATGATAGCTGCTTCCTGAGCATTATCAATTTTTCCTACAAATTTCTTTAAAGCTTCTGTATCAAGAATATAATTAATTTTTCCTCCTGAAGAATAAACTATATAATAAAAGCTGTCTTCGCTGGGGAACAGATTAAACCCAGTAAATTGGGGGGTATAACTTATTTTTCCACCTGAAACCTTAATCTCCTCTCCTTTTCCATAGCTGTTGTATACTAAAATCCAGGAGTCTACCTTTTCATCAGGTTCAATTCTCTGCAATACATTAGGGATACTCGAAAACTTTTTCTTCTCCTGAGCATAGCCAAGAATCGTAAAAAATAAAAGTACTAAAGTTGTAAATCGGAGTGTAAATTTAATCATAGCCTAAAAATAAGCATAAAAGATACCAATTACTACATAAATTTATCTCCTTTCTTGAAATTTTTCAGATCCAGAACATAATCCTTGATTAATTGGTCATTATCTCTAGGGCAAATAAGCAGAGCCTTATCTGTATCTACCACAATATAGTTTTCAAGGCCATCAATAATAACTGCCTTATTATTATTTTTTAAACGAATGATGTTTCCTTTCGAATTATAAGTAAGTAAATGCTTCATTTTCACAGCATTCCCATCCTTATCCTTTTCTGTATTTTCATAGACAGACGTCCAGGTTCCAAGGTCACTCCAGCCAAGATCTGACGGTATCACATATACATTTTTGGCTTTCTCTAAAATTCCGTTATCAATAGAAATTTTCTGAACTTTTGGATAAATGATTTCTATACAGTTATTTTCTTTTTCAGAATTGTATTCGCAAGCCATAAAATGCTGTGTCATTTCAGGAAGATACATCTCGAAGGCATGGTGAATACTTTTGATATTCCAAATAAAAATTCCCGCATTCCAAAGGAAATCCCCGCTCTCCAAAAAGCTTTGTGCGATTTCGAGAATTGGTTTTTCAGTAAATGTCTTTACTTTAAAATATTCTGAATTTTTCTTTTCTACGAATTGGATGTATCCATATCCTGTATCAGGCCTTGTAGGTGTTATACCTAATGTTACCAGATAATCATGTTTAGAAGCAAGATCAAATGCAAGCATTACTTTTTCCAGAAATACATCTTCTTTCAAAATAAGATGATCTGCCGGAAGGACGATCATAGTCGCATTGGGGTTAATTTCAGCAATTTTATTAGCCATGTAAAGATTACAGGCTGCTGTATTTTTCATCAGAGGTTCTCCTACGATATTCTCTTCCGGAATTTCCGGAAGCTGCTGATGGGAAAGTGCTACATACTCTTTATTGGTAATAACGAATATATGTTCTTTAGGGATTACTTTACTGATTCTGTCATAAGTTTGCTGAATCATGGTACGCCCTGTTCCTAAAATATCCTGAAACTGTTTTGGAAATTTCTGCGTACTCATAGGCCAGAATCTACTACCGATTCCTCCCGCCATTATCACGCAGTATCTATCTGATTTTAACATTCTTAGCTACATTTTTCTACCCTCGCCAAAGGTTTGAAAGAATACTTCCTTCCCGTAGCCAGGTTCTTACAAAGATAGTTTTTTTTAATCAGACCTTCTAATAAATACTTTTCGTTGCGATATATAAAAAATTCTCCCTTTTGAAGCTGTTCAATAAAGTGGAGCCTATCATCTTGTTTTTCAGTGTGAAAATATCTTACAAGATCAGGGCTTGCCATAAAATTTGCCTTTGGTGATTTTGAAAATTTTACAATAATAGGCTTCAGATCTTCATCGTAAATTTCAAGGCTTTCAAGCAGCATATTTTTGAAAGTTTCTTTCCATTCATTACCATGAGGTGAGATTCGCCTTCCGTATTTTTCAAAAGCGATAAGGTGTGCCAGCTCGTGGGTAAGCACAAAGAAAAAAAGTTGTGGGGTAAGCGTAGAGTTTACCGTAATTTCATGAGAATTATCCGGAAGTTTTCTATAATCTCCCAGTTTAGAATTTCTGTTCCTTGTGACTTTTATATGAATATAATAATCCGAAAACCAAACTCTCAGATACTTAAGTGTGTTTTGTGGTAAATATTTTTCTAATGATTGGATAGACATTTTACAAACTTAGTGGAATTCCTGCATAGAAATTCAATAATTTAAGGCTGAAAAGATAATTATATTTCGCCTGTGCTACTGATCCCTGTGCATTTGCATAATTATTTCTTGCAACATTAACGTCGTAAATGGTTGTTTTCCCCGCAGCATAGCTTTTATCTGCAAAATCCAGGGCTAGTTTAGAGCTCTTTTCTGCTTCTACAGCTGCTAAATATGATTCATAATTGGCATCGGCATCAAACTGAGCTTTTTGTACATTTTGTCTTACCGTCTGTTTTTGTTGTTCAAGGGTAATCTTGCTAACACTTTCATTCAGTTTGGATTGCTCAACCTGTAATTTTGTTTTTCCTTTATTAAAAATAGGGATATTCAATGACAATCCTACATTTTGCCCGAACTGATCTTTATATTGTTTAAAAAATCCATCTTGATTACTGCTTACAGGGCCTCCATTCAATATATTATTATAGAAGGTAGAAAGACCTGCACTTGCCGTTAATGTAGGCCAAAAGGCTGTTTTACTTACTTCTGTTTGGGCTTCGGCTGATCTTATTCTGCTTTCAGCAGCTTTTATCTGTGGCTGTGAATCATAAGCTTTAGTAAGAACCTCGTCAACAGGTACCAGCTGCGAATCCAGCCCTTCAGGAACATCCACATTTTCCACATCAAAATCTTTATAATCCGGAAGCTGTAGAAGCTGAACAATAGCAAATAATGCTCGTCCTACATTAACTTCAGCTGTCTTAAGATTTTGTTTTTCTCTAGCCAGAGCGGCTTCAGCTTCTGCAAGAACAGTCTGAGCCGTAGTTCCAACCTGGGTTGTTATTTTAGCTCTGTCATACTGCTTTTTTGCATTTTCTACAGCACTTTGAGAAATCTTAACAATCTCTTTATTCAATAGAGCAGTTAAATATTGTTGCGCAATCTGTACAGAAATATCATTTTTAATGGCTTCAATATCGTATTGGCTTGCCTCTACATCAAACTGCAGCTTTCTTACATTTTTTTCGAGCCTTCCATTGTTATAAACCAAAACATCTGCACTCACTCCTACACTATTATTAAATCTATCATTTCTGAAACTTCCTGCTCCCAATGATGCCTGACCGAAACTCACTCCGTTCATAAAACTCCCCGATACAGAAGGCAAATATTCTTTTCGGGCGGCTTTAAGATTATAATCCTGATTCTGCTTGGTATATTGATTTTGGATAACCTGAAGATTATGCTCCACTGCATAGCTTACACATTCTTTTAAGGACCATTTCTTCTGAGCACTTAAACTCAGACAGCCTAATCCCAAAACGATAATCCAAACTTTTTTCATATTATGTAGATGTTTATTTGTTTTTAATGGTCATATGGAATCGTATCATCTTCATCAGTATTTGTATTGGCAAATCATGACGATTTCATATTAAGATTTTTCCCTATTAGACGAAGTAAATATAAAAAAGTTACAGATTGAAAAAAATAGTTTCATTTTAATAAAACTTTTGAGAATTTTGTATCATGACAAACGAACAATATCAGGAAGCTATCGACTGGCTTTTCGTACAAATGCCCAACTACCAGATAGATGGACAAAAGGCTTATAAACCAGGACTTGACAATATTACCAAACTTTGTGCTTACTTTGGAAACCCACAGGAAAAAATAAAGTGCATCCACATTGGCGGAACCAATGGAAAAGGATCTTCGAGCAATATGCTTGCCTCCATCCTTCAAGAAGCAGGTTATAAAGTAGGCTTATATAATTCTCCCCATCTTATCGATTTTACAGAACGTATTAAAGTAAATGGCCAAAATTGTAATAAAGAGTTTGTCTTTGATTTTATTCAAAAACTTAGAAATATTCCGGAAGATATCCGGCCTTCATTTTTTGAGTTTACCACTATTATGGCTTTTGAATATTTCTATCAGCAAAAGGTAGATTACGCAATTATTGAAGTTGGATTAGGCGGCAGACTTGATTCTACCAATATTATAAATCCATTAGTTTCTGCGATTACCAATGTCCAGCTTGATCATCAGAATATATTGGGAGATACTATTGAAGAAATTGCAGGTGAGAAAGCAGGGATTATCAAAAAGAATACTCCAATCATTTCAGGCGATGAAAATGAAATGGTAAAATCAATCATCAGAGAAAAAGCAATTAAGGAAGAGGCTCCATTTATAGATGCTACTCTAATCCGTACTGATCTTACTTCTGATCTGAAAGGAAATTATCAGCAAAAGAATCTCCGTGTCGTTTTAGCGATTGTTGAAGAATTAAGAAAACTACAGGTTACTATTACTGATAAGGACCTTGAGAACGGTCTATTGAATGTTCATCAAAATACAGGATTCATTGGCCGTTGGTTTGAATTCTCAAAAGATCCTTTGACTATTTGTGATACCGGGCATAATCAGGCGGGTCTGGAGTATGTTTTTTCACAATTAAATTCTATTGACAAGCACAAGCATATCATTTTGGGGTTCGTTAATGATAAAAAAATAGATGAAGTAATGAATTTGCTTCCTGAAAATTCTGAGTTTTATTTTGCCAAACCATCCATCAATAGGGGAAGACATCCCGAAGATTATGAATATTTGCTTAAGGAGGCGAAAATTTTTTATAAAATTTTTAATTCTGTACAGGAAGCGTATCTATCTGCAAAAGAACGATGTACAAACGAAGAAATGATTTTTATTGGCGGAAGCAACTTTGTTGTTGGAGATTTTTTAGAAAAAAATTTAGAGTTTAAAGAATAAGTTGTATATTTGCACCACTCTAAACGAGAAAACAATAAAAAAGTCTAGAGGGTTCTTAGCTCAGTTGGTTCAGAGCATCTGGTTTACACCCAGAGGGTCGGGGGTTCGAATCCCTCAGGACCCACAAAAAAGGAAACGAAACCTTTAAAAAAAATTCGGGTTCTTAGCTCAGTTGGTTCAGAGCATCTGGTTTACACCCAGAGGGTCGGGGGTTCGAATCCCTCAGGACCCACAAAAAAGGAAACGAAACCTTTAAAAAAAATTCGGGTTCTTAGCTCAGTTGGTTCAGAGCATCTGGTTTACACCCAGAGGGTCGGGGGTTCGAATCCCTCAGGACCCACAGAAAGGAAACGAAACCTTTAAAAAAAATTCGGGTTCTTAGCTCAGTTGGTTCAGAGCATCTGGTTTACACCCAGAGGGTCGGGGGTTCGAATCCCTCAGGACCCACAAAAAATCTCTCAGATTTCTGGGAGATTTTTTTATTTATAATACATTCACAAAACCAGCGAGATAAATCAAATAATAAATATTCTGTCACTGTCTAATCCTTTATTCATTTCATCTTCCTGAAAAGGAGTCCAAGCTTATATATATCCAGATAACGAAGATTCACATTCCCTTCAGAGAGCTTTCTTTTGATACTTCTCTCTCCTATATTGAATAAAAGGTTAAAAACAGTTTTAAAAGGTGTATTCTTAAGTACACTATATAATTTAACGAGTTTCACTTCTGCCAATTTTGAACTCAGCGTCTCATCTTTAAGCATATTAGACAAACTTTCCACAGACTCTTCTACTTTCTCCAGATAAACAATATTGCTTTCCAAATCATTATTAAGAATAGGATTATCAATATGATCTATCTTTATATTTCCAACTTTTAAATCCATGGCAAAAAGAAGATCTTCATATCCATATTTCTGAAAATCAGGATTGAACCCTACTTTATTCAGAACCTCTTTACGAATTACAAAATTGTTGGTCTGAAAACTTAAATATGGTTTTTCTTTACGTAATTCTACAGGAAGGTTTTCTCTCTCAACGGCAAACTTCCATCGTAAATAATGATCAGAATCTGCTGCTGCCTCTACCACATTCCGACCTCCATACATAATCTGAGTGTCCGGATTCTTCTGTAAAAATTGTGTATATTTTTTTAAGAAATCCCTGTCTACAATTTTCCCATCGCAATCCAGGAACAAAAGATACTCTCCCTCTGCATATTGTAAAAACAGATTACGGATCTGTGAGCGGCCTATATTTTTTTCAAGAAAAATAAATTGGTGTACAAGATTCTGAATCTCTTTGTTGGCCTGCTTACATTCATCTTTCGAAGCGTCATCTATCAATATAATTTCAACATCAATATGCTGGTGATTAATTTCTTTTTTTAAATCAAAAACCAATTCACGGACATCAAAATTATAGACAGGAATGCATACCGAAAGTTTCATGATATCAGATTTTCTCAACAACTTTCTGAATACTAAATTCTTCAAGGCAAGCCCAGTCTCCCCTGTAACACTCTTTATCTCCAAAAACGGAACAAGGCCTGCAGGAAAGGTCTTTTACCTGCACTACATCATCTTCACTCTGCCCAAATCCTAAAAATCCCGCGTAAGGGTGTGTTGCACACCATATGGAAACACATCGGGTTCCCATAAGACTTGCCAAATGCATATTGGCAGAATCCATAGAGATCATTACTTCCAGCTCAGAAATTTTCTGAAGCTCTTCGGTCAGGCTTAATTTTCCTGAAAGACTTTTTGTATTTGGAATCTGACTTTCCCAGGATTCAAGGGTTTCTGTTTCCTTTTTCCCACCACCAAAAAAATATATGGTATGTTTCTGAGCCAAAAGTCTGGCCAGCTCAAATGACTTTTCCAAAGGCAGCATCTTCCCTTTATGCTGAGCAAAAGGGGCAAAACCAATTCCTGACTTATGTTCTGAAACAGGTCTGAGTTTATGGGAAAGCTCCACTTTAAAACCCATTTCCCGGAAAACATCGGCATAACGTTCCACTGTCTTTTTCAATTGAACTTTATCCAGATTCCAGACATCGGTGAGATGTTCTTTTTCTTCTTTTCCTTTATTTATTTTAAAGACTTTTAATCCTTTTCGCCTGTAGATTCTGTCCAAAATTTTGGTTCTGATCACATCATGAAGGTTGGCAATATAATCTGGTTTGAATTCTTTGATCAATTCATTCCCCAGCCTTCTCAATCCAAATAATCCTTTGTAATCATCCACATTTATTCCTTTAAATATAACATTAGGAATGCCTGCAAACAAAGCTTCAAAGTTCTTTCTGGAAACCATGATAATCTCCACATCTGGATTTTGCTCTAGAAACTCCTTAAAAACAGGAACTGTCATAGCAACATCTCCAAATGCAGAAAAACGATATGCTAAAATTCTGGTCACAATTATGATTTCAGCTGGTAAGCAACTGCGTAAAATTTGATCTGTTTCGTCATGGCCATCAACCCATTAGCTCTGGATGGTGAAAGAAATTCCTGTAATCCGATCTCTGAGATAAATTCAAAATCAGAATCTAAGATTTCCTGTGTACTATGGCCGCTGTAAATACTCACCAAAAGAGAAACAATACCTTTGGGTAAAATTCCATCAGAATCGGCATTAAAGAATAGTTTACCCTCCTTAAATTCAGCATCTATCCAAACTTTACTCTGACAACCTTTGATGAGATTGTCTTCTGTTTTCTTATCTTCCGGGAGTCCTTTCAGTTCTTTTCCAAGATCAATGATGTACTCATATTTCTGCTCCCAATCGTCAAGAAACGCAAATTCGTCGATTATTTCCTGCTGTTTTTCTTTAATGGTCATTTTAAATCCAATTTCTTTGTGCAAAGATAGTAAATTATGCTTTAGGCCTAAGTTGGTAAGTGATAAGCTAATATTAGAAATATGATGCCATCCAGAATAGTCTATTGCTTAAACCCTAATGTATTAGAAGCGTTCTGGAAAACCTGCAGCAGCTTTATTTCTTCGTTTTCCCAACAAAGCATTTTAGAGGCTTCTTCAAGTTCTGGCAAATAATTTTTTCTTCCCTTGGCTAAAACTTTCTTTACAGCAGCAGCAATATTTTCAGGTTGATGATCTTCGATTAATTCACCTATATCAAACTGATTTTTAATATTTTCAAGCTCAGGAAGATGCGACAAGATCAAAGGAACTCTGGCCTGAATACAGTCTAACACTTTATTAGGTAAGGAATACAGGTAACTGTCTCCGCCGTTTTCTTCAATACTCATCCCACAATCTGCAGCGATGGTAATTGTTCTTAAATCTTCCGGCTTTAATTTTCCAAGAAACTCAACTTTATGCTGAAGTTTTTCTTTCATTACCAATTCCTCGTATTCTTTTTTTCTCGGACCATCTCCAGCAATTTTCAGTTTCACATGATCCATATGATGCATGGCAAGAATCACTTTATCAATTCCTCTGAATGGATTGATAGCGCCTTGGTACAGCAATATTTTAGGATTATTTTCAGGAATTTCACCACTAAAGTCCAACCTTCTGGGCGCATTTTGTACTACTACAGCACTTATTCCATATTTTTTTTGAAACCATTTGGCATAACTTCCACTCGCCGTAATCATCCATGTCAGCTTCGGAATGACAGACTTTTCTACATAACGCCATAATTTTTGTGACATTTTGCCTTGAACAGCAGGCATTTCTGAAAAAATTTCATGACTATCAAAAACCAATGGAATATTTAATTTTTGGGCAATAAGATAATTGGGGTACAACGCGTCAATATCGTTGGCATGAAGAATTGTATTTTGATCCGCCCTTTTTTTAAGCACATGGTACAGCTTCCAGTTAAATTCAAAGTAAGCTGTTTTCAGACTTTTTGAAACTAAATGGATTCTTGAGAATGGATAAGGACGCTGCATTTCTTCTGCTCCGTTCCAGTCATTGCCTATCAGCTCAATCTCATATCCGCTTTCATATAAAGTACGGCATACTTTCTCAATACGCTGGTCAGTATACAAATTACTGAAGGCTGATGTGATTATTTTTTTCTTCATTACGCTTTTTTTCCAAGCAGTAAATGATAGATCTGAATAAAGCAAATAAGTCCGTTCGGGATAATAACCGGCCATAATGGTCCGCTAAAGAAACCATAAATGACAAAACAGGCACAACCGATCATATTAACAATTCTGATTTTTCTTACATCTTTCAGTATGAAACTCAATACGATAAAAACTGAGGCTGAGTATCCGACGTAAGTGATAATTTCAGGATTCATTGGGAAATTTTAAAGATAACAAACTTAATCATTTTCAATAAGATAATAAAATTTTTCATGACATAAAGTCATTAATTGATTTTTGGTAAAATATTTGTAATTTAGATAATGGATAAATGGTAATGTTGCCTTTATTCTAATGAGATATATTATGGATTATAAGTTTTCACAAGGTTTGAGCCAAGTGTTCAAACAAAGCAAAAGCGAAGCTAAGAGGCTGAAAAGTGAATTTCTTAATACAGAACATCTACTTTTAGGTATTATAAAAACGGAAAACTCTGCTAAAGAAATCCTTCAAAACCTCAATGCGGATTTAACACAAATCAGAAGAAAAATTGAAACTCTAAATACAGCAAGTCTTAATCCTATTTCTGAGGAGGTTACCAATATTTCTTTCACCAAAATGGCAGATCATGCTATTAAACGTGCAGAGCTAGAATGCCGACAATACAAAAGCAATGAAATTAATACCGTTCACCTGCTTTTAGGTATTCTATATAAATATGAGGACCCTACTTCAAATATTTTGGGAGCTTATGACATCGATTATGAAGGTGTTTCAAGAGAGTACCAGACTATGCTTAAAAATTCCGGGCAGTCACCACAAATGAGTGCTTATGATGACGATGACGAAAGAGAGGAATTCGAGCAAATGAGAAAGCCTACAGGAAACTTAGGCTCAGCAAAAAGCAAAACCCCTACATTGGACAACTTTGGTAGAGACTTAACGTCTTTAGCCAGAGATGGAAAACTGGACCCGGTAATCGGACGTGAAAAAGAAATTGAGAGAGTATCTCAGATCTTATCCCGCAGGAAGAAAAACAATCCGCTTCTTATTGGAGAACCCGGAGTGGGTAAATCTGCGATTGCGGAAGGGCTGGCTTTAAGAATTCAACAGAAAAAAGTATCAAGAGTTCTTTACGGAAAACGTGTCATTACATTAGACCTTGCCAGCTTAGTGGCAGGAACTAAATACCGTGGCCAGTTTGAAGAAAGAATGAAAGCCATCATGACTGAACTGGAGAAAAACAGAGATGTCATCTTATTTATTGATGAGCTTCATACGATTGTAGGTGCAGGAAGTTCTACTGGAAGTTTAGATGCCTCCAATATGTTCAAACCGGCATTGGCAAGAGGTGAAATTCAATGCATCGGAGCAACTACTTTGGATGAATACCGTCAGTATATCGAAAAAGATGGTGCTTTAGAAAGAAGATTCCAGAAAGTAATGGTGGAACCTACTTCTATTGATGAAACCATTCAGATCTTGAATCAGATTAAGGATAAGTATGAAGAGCACCACAATGTAATTTATACCCCTGAAGCGATTGCAGCGTGTGTCAATTTGACATCGAGATATATTACAGACCGTTTCTTACCAGACAAAGCTATTGATGCTATGGATGAAGCAGGGTCAAGAGTGTACATCAAGAATATGAAAGTTCCGACTGAAATCATTGATTTTGAAAAGAAAATCGAAGAGATTAAAGAACTGAAACAAAAAGCTGTAAAAGCACAGGATTATCTTGAAGCCAGAAAGCTTAAGGATGAAGAGGAACGTCTTCAGATGGAGCTGAATGCTGCTCAGGAAAAATGGGATAAGGACGTAAAAGAGAAAAAAGAAACCGTAACAGAAGAGAATGTTGCAGAAGTGGTTTCTATGATGAGTGGAGTTCCTGTAACGAAAGTGGGCAAGAATGAGCTTGATAAATTAGCTCAGATGGATGAGAAACTGAACGGAAAAGTTATTGGACAGGAAGACGCTGTGAAAAAAGTAGTGAAAGCTATTCAAAGAAACAGAGCAGGTCTTAAAGATCCAAACCGTCCAATCGGTACCTTTATCTTCCTTGGTACAACAGGGGTTGGTAAAACGGAGCTGGCCAAGGTAATGGCTAGAGAACTTTTTGAATCCGATGAGTCTCTGATCCGAATTGATATGAGTGAATACATGGAGAAATTTGCCGTTTCGAGATTGGTTGGAGCGCCTCCAGGATACGTTGGATATGAAGAAGGTGGTCAATTGACTGAAGCAGTAAGAAGAAAACCTTATGCTGTGGTTCTTTTGGATGAAATTGAAAAAGCTCACCCGGATGTATTCAATATTCTGTTACAGATTCTTGATGAAGGACACGTTACAGATAGCTTAGGTAGAAAAATTGACTTTAGAAATACGATCATTATCCTTACTTCCAATATCGGAACCCGAGATCTTAAAGATTTCGGAGATGGTGTAGGATTTGGAACTTCAGCTAAGAAAACAACTTCAGACTCCAGAGCGAGAAGCACGATTGAAAATGCACTTAAAAAAGCATTTGCTCCGGAATTCTTAAACAGAATTGATGATATTGTGATCTTCAACTCTCTTGTACAGGATGATATCAAGAAAATCATTGATATTGAACTGAACAAATTGTATGGCAGACTTGAAAAATTAGGCTATAAAGTAGAATTAACTGAAGAAGCGAAAGACTTTATTTCTGAAAAAGGATGGGATAAAGACTTCGGGGCAAGACCACTGAAGAGAGCTATCCAGAAGTATATTGAGGATTTATTGGCAGAAATGCTTGTCAATAAACAACTGAATGAAGGTGAAACTGTAGTTCTTGAGCTTAATGAAGCAAAAGACGGTTTAGTAGGCGGAAAAACTTCAAAGTCTAAGAAGTCTTCAGCTGCTGAGAAATCTTCTCAATCTTAAATAAATAATTTAATTTCAATAAAAAAGCACCGGGAATTTCCTGGTGCTTTTTGCTTTTATAGGTTTTGACTAAAGTTATCTATTAAATTTACATTTTGATGTTTTTAAATCATCTGCGTAATCTGTAAAATTATATTTAAATACGACAAATATTGTTGAAAAACGCTAAGGAGCAAAAGGTTCTTATATATGATGCGTTTTTAAGGCGTAACGATTTTATCTTCAATAAAATTGAATACCGCTGAGTTTTCTCATTTTTCAATAGATGCTGTGATTAAAGGCCTACCACAAATCCGATATTCGGGACTAAACCATTAGAGAATACACTTGAACGCTCCTTCCAAAGGACGTTGTACATCAACCCGATCTGCATAAAAGAATTATTGCCGATTCTTTGCATGTATCCTCCCCCTAAATACAAGGCATTTTCTTCTCTGTTGTACTTATAATCGTAATATTTATCATTATAATTAATGAAATAGTGCTGGAAATTGCCACTTAAATAAAATGAGCGGGCAATATAATAGTTGACAAAGGGACCTATTCCAAACATAGTAGATCTATAATAATCGGAAGTCTGCCAGGAAACACTTCCCACCGCTCCTGCTTCCAAGTCTTCAGTAAGACGGTATCCTACTCTTGGAGAAGCTTGCAGATAGAATGAACTGTTGCTTCCAAACCCAAGGCCTATTCCCCCACCAAAGGTCCATTTATTGCTTTCCTGCACCGGAGCGCCTATTGAAACCTGAGAAAATGAGAGTCCTGAAACCATCAGCATCATGGAAATAATAAACTTTTTCATATTTAAATATTTTATTTTGTTCTAAGGTATAAATAAACACATTTTCATCTGTGCTTACCATTCAAAAAACTCTATTAATAGTGTTTTATATTAACATCGTTTTTATCAATGTTTAAAATTATGGTTTTTTTACGAATTTATTTAGTTGTATTTTTGCCGGGTCAAACTAAGAACTCCCGTTAAGAGTTTCGTAAAATTGAAATACAATGAAAGTAGTAGTAGGCCTCTCCGGAGGTGTAGATTCAAGTGTTACAGCACATTTGCTACAACAGCAGGGTCATGAAGTAGTGGCTTTGTTTATGAGAAACTGGAATGATGCTTCGGTAACATTAGAAGATGAATGTCCATGGATTGAGGACAGTAATGATGCTCTTATGGTGGCTCAAAAACTTGGAATTCCTTTCCAGGTGATTGATATGAGTGAACTTTATAAAGAACGCATCGTTGATTATATGTTCGATGAATATCAGAAAGGAAGAACTCCGAATCCTGATGTCTTGTGTAACCGAGAAGTAAAATTCGATGTTTTTATGAAAACCGCAATGTCTTTAGGTGCTGATAAGGTAGCTACAGGACATTATGCCAGAGTAGATTCTACTATTGATGAAAACGGAAAGGAAATTTTCCATCTTTTAGCAGGAAAGGATAATAATAAGGATCAGTCTTATTTTCTTTGCCAGCTAAGCCAGGATCAATTATCAAAAGCTTTATTCCCTATTGGTGAACTTACCAAACCTCAGGTAAGGGAAATTGCTAAGGAAATCGGGTTAGTAACTGCCGATAAAAAGGATTCTCAGGGGTTATGTTTTATTGGAAAAGTAAGTCTTCCTCAGTTTTTACAGCAGCAATTGAAACCCAATGAAGGAGAAATCGTAGAGATTTTCAAAGATTCGCCTTTATTTACCGAAGAAACTCCAGAATTTTTTACGAAGGAAGAAGAACTTAATTTCTTATCAAGAAAGATCAACTATAAAAAAGCTGACGGAAAAGTAATTGGAAAGCACCAGGGCGCTCAGTTTTTCACGATCGGACAAAGTAAAGGATTAGGAATTGGCGGCCACAAAGAAAGCTGTTTCATTGTTTCTAGAGATATGGAAAACAATATTCTTTTTGTTGGAGAAGGAAATCATTTCCCTGGACTGTATAAAAAGGCTTTAAAAATAGATAATTCTGAACTTCACTGGGTTCGTGAGGACCTGAAGCTTCAAAATGGAGAATCTATGGAAGTAATGGCCAGATTCAGATACAGGCAGCCTTTACAGAAAGCTACTCTTTACCAGTTTAAAGATGCTTTTTATGTTGAATTTGAAGAGCCGCAATCTGCTATTGCTGAAGGACAGTTTGCTTCATGGTATATTGATGAAGAGCTGATTGGAAGTGGCGTGATTTCTTAACGCAAATTATAAAGTCAGACAACATTAAGATCAGTCTTTAATGATATATAAAGCCCGAAGCATTTTTGTTTCGGGTTTGTTTTGGTATTATTTTTTGAACTCTTTCCTGGGGACAGATACCATCAGCAAGAGCATTACAATCAGTTCCAGAATTAAGATCATTATTAAGAATCCTATTGGTTTCCCCAACATAATTCCCCGGATCAGTTTAACAATTCCCAAACCTCCAATAAATATTAGGAAATAAAAGGTGATCTGTGAAACTTTTTCTCCAAATGATTTTAGAATAAAAACGGAGAGATAAAATCCAAAAACCAGAATCAGATAGAATTTTAAAAACTCCGCCCCTTTTAATGTAATCGGATTGAATGTCTTACATTCAGCGGCAAGCCATATACAACTTATTGCCACAGGTATAGAATGGATGATTAGCTTTTTCATGATTCATTATTATTTTATGATTCTTTTTTATCCGCCACACCCCCCGCAGCCACCACATCCGCCGCCGCATCCGCCACCACAGCTACTTCCCCCACTACAACTGCTTCCGCCACTGCAACTACTACTATTTCCCCCACTATCTGAACCGGAATTTTGTTTATTTTCAACCTGAATATCTTTAATCTGCCTAATAAAAGCTATGATCGCTCCAAAAATGAAAATTCCTGCGAAGGAAAGAAAAATGGACCCAATGGTAATTAGTACTTCTCCAAGGCAGGAACTCAACATTAAGATTAAAAGCAGAAATGGAATTAATTTCCATATTCTCCATTGCCTTTTTGTCTTTCCGGCAGTGTTTCCGTTCATCCAAATATCCTGAGGAGCTTCAGACTGAAAAATTTCTTTGTAGCTTTTCAAGGTTTCTGTAAACCAATTATTGTGTTTAAGCTTTTCAGTACTTCCTCCCTTTGAAGGATGGTGATGCAGGGATCTTTTTAAAATATTCGGACAAAATTCTTCCCAATAATTCTGTGTATAAATCAAATGCATATGCCAGACTTTATCTACAATTTCGCTTGGGGAAGCTCCTTTTGGAAGGATACAGCAGAGATAGACAAATTTTTTATACTCTTCTATCGCTTTTCTGGTAAAATCCAGACTCCAGTTTTCTTCTTTTGCCAGTTTTTTCGAAAAAGGAAAAGCAGCATCGGAAGCATCCAGTGAGAATCCCTGAATTCTGTTCCAAAGGGACTCATCTTTTAATATCATTTTTGTTTCCATTGTTTTTTCTTTTGTTTTTCTATGTAAATATCAATGGATTTTACAATATAAAAGTCTTTCAAAAATCTTATTTGGTTTGATAAAAATCTTAAATTAGTCTTACAAAATCACACTATGAAAAAGGAAGATATTCTGCATCTTGAGAAACTCATGAATTTTCTAAGCAGGCAATTTTTAAAGAAAAATCATTGGGAAGATGTTACTAAAACCGAATGGTCCTATATCTGTGCGGAGCTTAATGATCTTATTGTCAGTGAACATTCTGAAAGGGAAATCAAAAAGAATCCTGAACTTTTGGGAACGAATTATCTATACGAGCATCTGATAATCAACAAACTGAAAAAATTCAACCAGAATGAAAATGCTGTTTTAAGTCGTCCCAATCTTGCTAAATTAAGTTTGATTGTCAAAGTTTTAGGGTACTCCAATTATATTGACTTTATCAATTCTAATACGGAAGCCTTCAACTTTAATGATCTTAAGATTGATATGAATAATGTAAACCAAAATACAGCTCTTTTAGACCGTCTTGTGGGCTGTTGGTATTCTTATAACAGAAATCTTCCGGAAAACCCTACACAGGCCCGGGAAGACAGAATATGGCGCTCTGCGATGGAAATCTATAAGGCTGAAACCACCGGAGAATATTTTATAGAAAGGAGCGGCGGCGATCACCATAAGTATTTCGGAAAAGTAACCGCTTATTCTGATTACGTTTTTATCATCATGAACAGCAATACTTTTATCCGTCAAAGGCATTTTATATCCAGGATCAAAGACAGTAAAGAAAAGCTCAAAAATCCGGATTACAAGCTTCATGAACTTCACTTCATCAGCACCTGCATCAGCTTCAATCAGGAACCTATTGCTTTATTTGAAATCTTCCGGAAAGCAGACCGAAAGAGCTTTATTTCGGATTCTATCAGTTTTCCTATTGACAGTGATGAAATTCCGGAATCGATTCTTAAACAGCTTGAGGATACGGAATCTAATAGGATTGATTATAGGTAATCGGGTTCAAAGTGAGTACAGAAAAGGTATTTTTTATTTTTTAAAATTTTTCTGTAACGTATGCTAAGTTGTCATACTTACTGAGTAAAGAATAATAAAAAATATCATCATGAAAACATCTACTTCCAACAATCAGCATGCTTCAGCCAATAGTGTTTTGATTTTTATCGTATCTATGCTTTTAGGCTATACTATTTATCAGGCAATCTATCATCCGGAAAAATCAGATCTTTTTATTTGCATTATTCTGGCAGCCCTTACTTCAGTGATGGTTCATAAATACGGAACCAAAACTGATGAGAAAAATAAAATATAGACATCTACAGCTATCATCATATATATCCGGAGCAATTTGTTCCGGGTTTATCTTTAGATATCTTATGTTTGGAATACTTTTAACCTTTAATATTCAATTATTTACGGCAATAATTCCATAATTTAATAGTTCTAATTATAAACCCTCAAAACTTTTGTTATGGAATATTATGAATTGTATGAAGTTTTGAAAAGTCATTTTGATTCCAGAAAAGAGATTATGGAAATAAAAGATTTGAATCTAACTATTGAATCCATTCCTTTTGAGTCTAAGGTTTCGGATCTTCTTTATGGTTCTGAAAATCTGAATTGCCCTAAACATCATCATCCTCTGAAGATCAATCAAAATGCCTACTTGCACTACAATCACCCATCCATAGATAGTAAGGATTTTGATATTGAATGCAATAAAAAATTTGAATATCACCTTCTCAAAAGGGCTGATGTTACAACTGCCGATGGCTGCATTATCTTTTTTCATGGACTGAATGAAAAGAAATGGGATAAATATCTTCCATGGGCCTATGAATTGGCTCAGAAAAGCCGTAAAGCAGTTTTATTGTTCCCTATTGCTTTCCATATGGATCGTGCAGAAACGATTTGGAGTGACCGCCATGAAATGACAGAAATCGTGAAATTCAGAAAGGAAAGATATCCTGAAAACACTCATTTTTCTTATGTAAATGCCGCGACAAGTTCCAGATTGGAAGCTCATCCACAACGTGTTTTTTGGTCAGGATTACAAACCTATTCGGATATTATTGAGGTAGTGAAGGAAATTAAAGACGGTAAGATTAAAAGCATCGCTCCGGATGCCAGCCTGGATCTGTTTGGATATTCAATAGGCTCATTTCTTTCCATGATTATTAAAATGGCTGATCCACATCATTTTTTTTCCCAGTCCAAAGTTTTTTGTTTTTGTGGTGGAATGACTATTGACCGGATGTTTCCTATCTCCAAGTACATTATGGATTCTCAGGCTACGGTTAAAATGCAGTCTGTTTTTACAGAATTACTAAGCTCTGATTTTAAGTTTGACCATAGGCTGAAGCATTATCAGGATGATGAACTTCATCCTCAGGAAAGCTGGTTCAAAAAGATGCTTAGGTATAATTACTTCCAGAAAGAAAGGGAGGAACGAATTCAAGAGATCCAGTCTCAACTAAAAGCTTATGTCTTAGAAAAAGATGCTGTAGCTCCTCCTATAGAAGCCCTAAATACATTGCAGGGCGGCTACAGGAATATCAATGTAGAGGTTGAAATAAAGGATTTCCCTTTTGATTATTCCCACATGGTTCCTTTTCCATTAACTCATAAACACAAGACTGAAATAACGGAAGCTTTTCATCAGTTTACAAAGTCTGCCAGTGATTTTTATTCTCAGTCATCAGGATGAGAAAATGGAGAGGAGAAGTCTGAAGAGTAAAAGAATGAGATCCATAGTTATGTTTTTTGGTGATGAGGATAAACTTCGGTTGCTATCCGATTATTTTAGCTTACAAGCCAGTCTTTGAAGTCTTTGACACGGTCCCGGCTTACGGTAATTTCTTCCTGGGGCTGAAATTCGAGGTCTACTTTGTAATAAGGTGAGGTATGAATGTTTTTGATATAATCTGAATTGATAATAAACTGCCTGTTAACACGGAAAAACTTTTTGTGATCCAATATATCATCCAGTTCATCCAATGTAAAATCTGATGGATAAGAACGCTCTTCTGTCTGAAGATAGACAATCTTATTCTCACTAAAAAAACAAGTTATTTCCTGGGTCTGAACAATTTTCAAATTGTACCCAATTTTCACTAAAACTCTTGACAGAATAGACTTTTCTTTTCTTATCAACTGCTTAATATCCTGCGATCCAATGTCACTATTGGAAGGAAGAAAAGACTTGAATTTCTCAATAGCTCCTGCAAGATCTTCTTCAAGAATAGGTTTCAACAGGTAGTCTATACTATTTAATTTAAAGGCTTTTAAGGTATACTGATCAAATGCTGTTGTATAAATGATAAACCCTTTGGTAGGAGCTTTTTCAAAGATATCGAATGACAGCCCGTCTCCAAGAACAATATCAGAAAAAATCAGCTGCGGATGTTCATTTTCAGAAAACCAGGCAATACCTTCTTCTACAGATTCTATTTTAGCAACTACTTCAATATCAGGAAAAAAACTTAACATTCTTTCTAATTTCCTTGAAGCAGGCTTTTCGTCTTCGATAATAACGGTCTTGATCATTAAGCTAATAGTTTTAGTTATAAAATTGGAAAATAAAATTAGGTAAAATAATCAGATTTAATAATCTATCGTTTTTTTATTTTTTCCCACTTCTTTTTCGATAGTTTCCTTTTCCCATTCATCATTAAAAATAAATAAAGAAATGCCTTTCATCATCAGAATTAGTGCCCAAATCCCTAAAAACAAGTGTCCGCCAAATATTTGGTAACGCATTTCATCATTAAACCAATCATTTCCGATAATAATTACTGATATAATTCCAAACCACATCAGGTGTTTATAAAATTTTTTCAATTGCTTAACTCTGTCGTATGCTCTGTTGTAATCCATGATATATTATTTTTTAAGTTATGATAATGTTTTAGTTTTTCCTTTCTCTTCTTCCATCAATTCTTTAATCTTCTTCTCTTCCCAACTTTTCCCGATACCAAATACATTTACAGCGTGAAATGTGATACCGATTCCCCATCCCAGCATTGGCCATAAAAACCATAAATAACCAGGGGCTGTCATAAGATTTAAAAAGGCAAGAAAAGGGATTACAATACAAAAGGAGGTAAGGTTTCCGTAGAATTCTTTTAATTCTTTTACTCTTCTTGATGCTCTTTCATAAGCGGTTGTGTCTTTACTAAAAGTTTCCATTTTTTTATTTTTTAAAGGTTAATTTGTCTTTTTCTTGATTCAAAGGTATGGTGGAAAAGACCCTCCAATCAATTTTATATGACTGAACGGTAGATTATGCTTTCCGAATGGTAAAAAATAAAGGAGTAATGAATTTTATGAAATTGAATGGGTACAGAAAATCAAAAATTCTCTGATCCTGCTTGTTGGAAAAGGTAAAGACATACTGATTTTCAGCAAACACTTATTTAGGAATCCTATATGCTATGTGCCCTTATAAACGGATTTTTAATAAAGTTAGTAGATAAATGGGATGAGTTTCTTTGTGACTTTTCTGTATTGAATATATTCTTCTCCAAATTGTTCTATGAGAACCTGTTCTTCAATTTTGATTCTATAGGCAAAGGCTAAAAACGGAGGTACAAAGGCTAAGATCAGAGACAGCCAATTATTAAGGTATAATCCAAGGCCCAAAGAGGTCAGCATGGAAAAGGCATATGATGGATGTCTTAAATATTTATAAAAGCCTTCTTTTTTGATCTTATGATCTTCTTTAATGGTAACGTCTACTGTAAAATATTTTCCCAAGGACCTTATAATAACAAATCTGAAAATAATTCCGATAAGAATAAATGCTTCTCCTAAGTACATGATCCAACTTTCATGAGTCATTGGCAGAGTGGATAGATTGGAAGCTGTTACTGCCGCTGCAATAGAAAAAGGGATGGCTAGCCATAGAATATTAAGGGTAGATTTATCCTTTCCTTTTCTATCATCTTTACCAGATTTCAGCATATTTTTATACAGAAACTCACTGAGAAACCACGCCATCATAGATATTACGAAGAAAATTTGTAAAGCTTTCATTTTGATACAATTTAAAAGGTTTTCAATTCAAAATTCAAGGAAAAATAAGGAGAGCTTACGCTTTTCTTACAAATCTTTCTTCTCTTTTTTCATCAGTTCCTGAATTTTTTTTTCTTCCCAATTGTGCAGATAACCGCTTTTTGACAAGAAAACAGTTGCGGCATGAGCTAATAGTCCGATGCCCCAGAATGTGAGTGTAAAGAAATTTTTAAATTCAAAATAGCTCTCCCCAGGTTTTAGATGGGAATAATTGTAAAAAACAATCATCACATTAATGGCGATATACACAAATAAATGTGCATAAAAGCCTCTCAATTTCTCAACATATCTTTTTGCTTTCTGATATTGAATATCATTTTCATCAAAACTTTCCATCGTTATTATTTTTTTGGTTGTTCATAATTTCACGAATTTTCTTTTCCTGCCAGGATTCTCCCACTCCAAATACCTGAAAGGCATGAGTAGCCAGCCCAATTCCCCATCCAAACACCGGAAACCAGAACCAGTGAAATGAACTTTTGGTGAAAAGATTAATGAAGATCAAAAAAGGAATTACAATACAGTAAGAAATCAGATTCATATAGAAATCTTTGATCTCTTTCATCCTTTTCTGAGCTTTCTTATAAGCTTTAAGATCATCATCCTGCTTTTCACTGACTATATTAGGTTTATTAACCAGCATTGGAAGTTTTACTTTAAAATAATCGTCAGATTTTTCAATGAATACATTCCTTTTTGTAAGCAGCGAATACCGCTGTACAATATTTGCCAATCCGATACCTGAGCTTTCTTTGATCTGCTCTCTTATCTGTAAATTGTTTTCAATGCAAAGGATATCATTTTCCGAAAAAATTCTAATAACCAAAGGCTTTGATGATGTAGCAAAATTGTGTTTGATGCAGTTTTCCAACAGAAGCTGCAGTGATAAAGGCACAACATACTTCCGGTAGTCTTCCTGCTTCACATCAAAAATAAAATCAACACTGTCTTCGAATCGTGTTTTTAAAAGATCGCAATAGGTTTTGGCAAATTCTATTTCATCTTCCACTGTCACCAGTTCTTTATCTTTCTGTTCAAGTACATATCGGTAAATCTTTGACATTGAAGCCGTAAACTTCTGTGCCTGATTAGGATTTTCATCAATTAATGAGCTTAAAACATTTAAAGAATTAAAAAGGAAATGAGGGTCCAGCTGGTTTTTTAAACTTTCAAATTGTGCATTGGCTGATTTTGCAATAAGCTTTTGCTCCACCACCTCTTTCCTGGAAGTTTTCTTCAGTTCCTGCATAAAATTCTTTGCATGAAGAAAAGCAGAAATAAGCAGGGCAATATTGATGGTAAACCAGTTGGCAAAGTTGTATTTCCCTGAAAAGTATTCTTCTGTAGTAGCCGCGTTCTGAATCAATACAAAATTGATATAATTACAAAAATAGACTAATATAATATTCACAATAATAACGGAGATAATACTGATCACCGCTCTTTTGGATGTTTCTTCAGACCAGGGAAATTTTTTGTTAAGGACGCTGTTCAGCAATCCGTTTCCGCCTCCTAATACAAAAGTATATAGCAGAGAAATAAATATAGTCAATACAAAGTTTTCCAGGTTTTTCTCTCCTGTAAAAGCAAAAAAGAAAAACATAGAGACTATGAATGAGACCCAAAACATGGTTATAATATCCTTACGTTTCATGACGAGTTTTCTTGATTCAAAAATAGCTTTTATTAAAGGTATCAAAAATTATTTCTTACCGAAGGGTTAGTTTTAATTACTGAATGGTATAGGCATACAAGATTGAATAGAACTGCCTTGGAGGGTTAATATAAAATTAGTAATTCAGCACCAAAACAACATATTTTAAAAACTATTCATTAAAAAATAAACATTTTAATGAAAATAATTTTGTCAATTACAATATTTATCCTAATTTAGGGAAATAACAAACAGCGTTATCCGAAAAGCTTAAAGAGTAGGAACTATCAAAAAACAAACTAAAATGAAAAAACAAATTAAGTTCAAAGCGTTAAAAAAACTTACAAGAGACGAGCAAAAGAGAGTTGGAGGCGGTTTACTTCCAAAAGACCCGTTTGAGGATGATGGATGCGGATGGAATATGTGCAGAAATCAGTTTGGAAGATGCTCCGTTTTTGCATGCTAACACTCGAACGATTACCACTAATTTTAGTTTAAAAGACTGAAATTTGTGTGAATAAGCTTAGTTTTTATATAAAAAAGAAAAAGTACCATGATGATGGTACTTTTTCTTTTTAGATAAGGATGATGAATGATCTCTATGAGATTATTTTTTACTTTCTGCCGGTAAACTTATAAAATACTCAGCTTCTCCTCTACCCCAGTTTGGGTCTAAGGCTGTTTTAGGTTTATAAGCATTAAATTTTGCGAGTGCATCTTTAAACATTTCTATCCCTTTGCTTTTACTTCCGCCGTATTGTTCAGGGGTAAAATAAACGTCTTCTGCTTTAATAAGAGCAATTCTAGGATTGGCAGGGTCTAATTTTTCTGCTCTGCTCAATTCTTCAGAAGCTCTTGCACCATCTGTCATAAAACGTTGCTGTGGATTGACCATCATTCTAAGTGAATATGCCATTTTTTTCAACAATCGGATCTCGGCATTATCAGCTCCTGCAAGGCTCTGAGCTGTTCCCAAATATTTTTCTGCCTGTTCAGCAACCCCATCCAGATCCTGCACATTTCCATTTCTCATCATCACCCTTCCTTTTTGAATCTGGGATAATGCTGCGTAATATGGAGGAAGCCACTGTGTACTTTCTTTACTTCCTATTCTCTGGAAATCATTAGACAAGTTCTGAAAATCTTCTGGGGTCTTACAGGATTCTATTTTTGCAATTTTTTCAGCCATTATTTTTTCGTAATCAGCTTGAGCAAAAGCCGTTAAACTCACCAGAACTAAAGCAAAGCTTAAAAGGTATTTTTTCATGATATCAAATATTAAAAGTTAGTATGTTTATTGACCCTAAGGTATGTTTTTATAAATTATTATTGATGGCATCATCCGTTTTATCTACTCCAAAACTTATAAATGCTCCAATGAACACAAATGTATTAACTGGCGGAACGATTGCAGAACTTCTGGATCCGTCTGTAGAGAAATTATAGCCGTATACATTCTTTGATCCTAAAATATTGCTGATACTCAATACGAATACCGGAAAGGCTTTTGCCTCTTTTTTACCTATATTCGGAAGATAATTAATGCTGAAATTCAAAGCATTATAATCTTTTAATCGTCCTTCATTTCTAGTATAATTAATTGCTTTCCCATTCTCAAACGTTGAGGCAATATCATAATAAGGACGTCCTTTGGCGTAGGTATATGATAAGTTTACCCCAAGCTTCCATTCCGGAATAAATCTCTTTGCCACTGCAGATAGGGTGTGTTCTGCTGCAAAGCCTGGCTGCATGCTTACCGGATAATTAAGAAAGTCTCTTTTAGAATCCAGGTATGAGTAGCTAATCCAATAATCTATATTCTCAAATGTTTTTTTATTGTCTCTCCAGAAAAATTCTATTCCTTTTGCATATCCGTATCCACTGTTGTTTAAAGCACTCTGAATCTGCTGATTTTGTTCTTTATCCTGATTACCATTAAATGTTTTAATCAGCTGGTCATATTTTTTATAAAATGCCTCAAAACGAAGTGTTCTACCTTCCGAAGCCCTCTGAACCTGAAAAATATAATGCTGAGATTTTTGGAAACCAAGATCTGCAGGCCCATTGATATATTTACTTTCCGGATTCTGATAAAAAAGACCATAAGCTAAGGAAGTCGTCCAGTCTTTTGCCAGACGGTAAGCAATGGCAAAACGTGGGGCAATATTATTCTTTCCTAAAAAAGAAGAGTGCTCTGCTCTTACTCCTATTTTCGCTGACAGTGCATTACTGAACCCCAGATCTGTTTCAAGAAAGGCAGAAGAAATCAAATCTTTATAATGTTTCTGTACCGCTTCAAAGTTCAGGTTTTCATCCGTATTATTCAACTCAAATCCTCCTCTAAGAGCGCTGATTCTATTGATTTTTCTTTCAAGAACTGCTTTGAAATTCAAATAATTTCCGTTTGTAAGAAGCTGGTTTCTGTTGGATTCAACATCATTAGTTTCTGTAGAAAAATGAAGATCTGATATGTTGTAAGAGTAAGAACCGCCTACATTCAAAAGATATTTTCCAAATTTCTGCTTAAAAGAGAGATTATGAAAAGTATTTTTACCGTTAAGCTTTACCAGGCTGAAATCATATCCGGGTTCAAGACTTTCTGATCTTACTCCCATTTTATTGGAGTTGAACATCCCATAATATTTGAAAAAACCTCCTGATTTTGTTTTAAATCTGAAATTCAAATCTCCATTAAGTCCCTGGGGTGCTTCAACAAAATCTGTATTAAAATTAAAAACTTTCTGCATCAGACTTAAAATAGAATATCCTGCTGTAGCTCCGTAGGAATAATTTTTATTATCTCCAAGCTTCTGAAACCCAGCACTCAGAAAAATAGGTGAAACGCCTAAAGTGTAAGAACTCTGATCCGGCAAATCCACACTTTCCAACATCAAGACTCCTGAAAGAGCCTGCCCATACAATGCAGAATATCCGCCGCTTGAAAATATATTTCCTTTGAAAAGTGAGGTATTGAACTGGTCTCTTCCTGCAATTCCCGGAACAGAATTAGAAAAATAATTATTGATAAGACTTCCATCCATAAAAATTTTAGACTCTGTTCCTGTACCACCTCTGATAAAAAGACCTTCAGTTCCGCCCACTTTCTGTACTCCGGGAAGGTAGGTTAAAGCTGAAGAAATCTGCCCGTCAGCTCCTGCTGTGGTATAAATATCTATAGGAGAAAGCAATGCTGTTGCTCTTTTCTTATCACTTGCTTCAATAGACCCCGCAGAAACTACTACTGCATCAATCTCGCTGATCTGCTCTTTAAGGTCAACATTCAAAGAAACATCCTGATTTTCAATCAAAACAGTTCTTTCTATATCTTCATATTTCGGATGGGTAAATGTTATTTTATGCTCTCCTTTTTCTGAAGTTTCAAAAGAAAAATTACCCTGAGCATCTGTAGTTGTCCCGTCATAGGTATCTTTCAGCGTGACATTTACTTCACTTACTCCTTTGTTTTTAAAGGAAACTTTTCCTGATATCTTCACCTGTGAATATCCCATTATGGAAGCAATCAATGCTATCAGAAAAAGTATTTTATGTCCTTGTGTTTTCATGATTATTAATTTCTGAATCAAAAGTAATATGAAAATGCCCTCTTGTAAAAAAATTATTACTGAAGGGCATACTTTTGTTACTGAATGGTAAAAAGAGCGAGAAGCTGGAAGGAAGGAGGCTGGAAGTTGCTTTTAGTTATAGCCACTGATGTTCACTTTCAAATCAATTGCCTTTGAAAGGCAGATGCTTATTCTTTATGACCTTCACGACTTCCTTCTTCTATCTCCCTGCTTCCAGCTTTGAGCTTTCTGCCTAAAATTAATTACTGAATCGGGATACAGAAATCCACGATCATTTTTCCTTTCGGATGCTCTTTAAAGTTGGAATGATAAATCTCAAACGGGAAAGTTCTTCTTGTAGAATATTGATGTTCATTCATCCATAAAAATAAGGAAACCCAGCATTGCTCAAAATCGTTAAGCGTAACTTCCCCGCTTCCTACGATAAATTTCCCGGCTTCTATGGTTTCTGAAAACACTTCTCCTGTTGGCTCTTCCAATTTTTCATCCAACAGCATGCAGGCATGAATTCTTACCTTATCCGGAGGCGTTACTTTAAAGCTATCATGATACACGGAGATCATTTTTACATTTTCTCTGGGAAAGAGATGCTTATTTTTCGCCCACTCTATTAACACATTATAAGAAGGCTCTACCCCGGCAATACCAAGGCTCATTACTGCTGCCAGGTTCATTTCCGGCATTTCTTTTACTTCGATTTTTAAATTCATTGTGGTCCAATTTAACAGGTTTTCAATAGTGCAAATGTATTGGCTGAAAACCGTATCAATTTGTCCGTTCTTGCTTTGAGTTTGTAAAATCTTGTGAAATGCTTCGGGGGCTGTTCTGCGAAATTCAGAAGGGGGCAATCCGTAATATTTTTTAAAGGTTTTGCTGAAAACAGAATGATTTGAAAATCCAAGATCAAGATAGATTTCTTTAATTTCCACATCCTTCTTTACTGCCAGGAAAAAAGCACTTTTTTCTATTTTTTTCCTGATAATATAATTTTGGAGGGTTTCTCCTGTAACCAGTTTGAATATTCTGTGAAAATGAAACGGCGAATAGGCACTGATCTCTGCAATTTTTTCCAGTGAGAGATCAGCGTCAAGGTTCGCGTCAATATATTGTATGGTCTTTACAATCCGTTTTTTATACTCTTCCAATTCAAAACTGTTGATGAACAAAGGTATCAATCTGAAACAGTAATTAATTGTTTTTTATTGCTATTTTCAGGACTTCTCATTTTTTAGGGCGGCATATACAAAAACACTTCCTATCATTGCTAAAACAGAAGCCAGGACAAACGGAGCTCCACTGAAGATGAAAGGAGCATATCCTGATGTAAAATAAGCAAATATATTAGTCATTAATAAAGGGCCAAAAACCGCGGTAATACTTCCAATGCTGGATAAACCTCCTTGTAACAGGCCCTGTTTGTTATCAGGAACTTTTGATGATATCAGGCTTTGAAGTATAGGAGTAGCCATTCCTCCCAATGCATAGGGAATCATAACCACAAAAGCCATCCATGACTGATTGATGAGACTAAACAAAAACAGGCTGACACAGTAAATGATCAAACAAATCATTATTGATTTCTTCTGTCCCAGTTTATTAATAAATAATCCAATGAGCAATCCCTGGGTTATGACCATTAAAACACCAAAAAAGCCTAATGAATATCCGATCATATCTGCCTTCCAATTAAATTTTTCCATTCCGTATACATTCCATGTACTCTGCATGGCGTGTCCTGCCAAAGCAATAAATACAAATGCAAAGATCAGGGATGGTGCCAGTATTTCTTTCTTAATACTTCTCATTGCACCAATAGGATTGGCTGTTTTCCAGGAGAATGGTCTCCGGTTGCTCTTTTTCAGCGATTCAGGTAAAACAAAAACGCCATACATAAAATTGATAATACTCAATCCAGCAGCAGCATAGAAAGGAATCCGTTCACCATACTGTCCCAATACACCTCCAATTACAGGACCAATAATTAAACCCAGCCCTGCGACAGCACTTATCATTCCAAAATTCTGACTCTTTTTTTCAGGAGTGCTTACATCTGCTACATATGCTGTTGCTGTAGTCATACTGGACCCCATAACTCCAGCAATTATTCTTCCTACAAAAAGCCAAATGAGATTAGGTGCCATCGCAAGAATGATATAATCTATTCCTAGTCCCAACAGAGACCATAGCAATAAGGGGCGACGTCCATACCGATCGCTAAGGCTTCCCAGGATAGGGGCAAATATAAACTGTATGAAAGCATATATGGATATAAACCATCCTATATATTGTGTTGTTGCACTTAAATCTCCTTTTGATAATTTTAAAATAAGAGTGGGTAATACGGGAGCAACAATCCCTATTCCGATGATATCAATCAGAATGGTGATGTAAATAAAAACTAATGCGTAATTTTTTTCTTTAGCCATAACATTTCGTTCGTTAGTAGTGAATAGAGCTATTTAGCTGTTGTTGCACTCATTAGATTCTTGATCACCTGTGACAGATAATTGAAATTCTGATTGATAAAGAAATGATTTCCATTCACAATCTGACATTCACATGCTGCTTCTGTATAATTGGCCCAGTTTCTTATATTCAGTGCATATTTTTCACTTTTACCCATTACCGCATAGATTGGAGTCTGTATTTTTATATCAGGGGTCTGGTTATTTTTATTCTCCAGAAGTCCGAAATCTCCTCTCAATAAGGGCTCAAAGAAGTCTAATAGTTCTTCATACTGCATTACCTCATCGGAAATTCCGCCCAGTTTTCTTACTTCAGCGAAGAATTCTGTTTTGGGAAGATCTGCAATAGGCGGAGTCTCTTTTATTCCTGGTCCCGGATATCCTGTAGCTACAAAATGTACGGGAGCATCGTTCTCTTTTTCCATTGCATAGCAAATTTCAAATCCTAATATGGCTCCCATGCTGTGACCATAAATTAAATAAGGAACATCTTTCTGCCGGGTACGTTTTATCTGGTTCAATACGTCTGCTATGGCCTCCTGTTTATCTTTTAAAGGGGATTCTGTCATTCGGTCTCCTCTTCCCGGGAGTTCCGGTGTTTCTATCTGAAATTGCGATTGTAATTCTTCTATTAAAGGGCGAAAGGAATTTCTGTCCCCGCCGGCATAGTGTAATAAAAATATCTGTGGTTTGGATGATGCTGTTATGTTCATAGGTTTTTCTTTTCGTTTTTACATGAAAGTATGGGAGACCGAGATCTCCCATGTCTTTTTTATTTTCCAACGGTTTGATTAATGATATCCAGGATCTGCTCTTCTTTCTCCAACATCATCTGATGCGAAGCTTCAATAGGATACACAGAAAGTAAATCTCTGTTTTCCACGATCGAGTCTATATTATTATACATTGAATTTTTAATGTGGTTATTAAATGATTCATTGAATGTATCTCCGCTCTGCATTGCTTTCAATAATACAACCTGGGTTGAGTTCAGATTATGCGAAATAGGTTCCTTAGCAATCATAAATTCAGCTGACATAAAGTTTTTGGTGGCTATAAAATAACTGTCACCAATCGGTACGGCCAGCCTATTGCTTAGTTCTTCATCTGTAGGGAATGAAAGGAAATCTATTAATGTCTGATCTGATGCATACAGAATCGTATCCAGCAAATAGACTTTAATTTTCTGATGTCCTCTTTTTTCCAGTTCAGCAGCTATTTCCAAGGCAATATTTCCACCTAAAGACCAGCCCAGCAAAATGTATTCTTCCTGTTGGGTCTGTTTTTGTATTACATCCATGTGTTCCAAATAATAATTGGCCAGCCTGCTAAGGTTATCAATTTTCTCTTCATGGTACAGATTATAAGAGTCTACTCCATAGCAGTCATAATCTGATTTAAGCTGTTCCGCAAGAGACTGATATACTTCGCTCCCTCCATTTCCAGGATGAATAAGGAAAATATTAGGTTGGTTATTAATCCCGCCCAACGTTGAAACCGTTTTATATTCTTTGTCATTTCTGCCAAAAATTACCGATAATTTGCTGATGGTTCTTTCTTTGAAAATATCCAGGATTTTGATTTGAATATCCAATAAAGCTCTTATTCTGCTTATCAGCTTAATCACCATAATACTGTTTCCTCCTAATCTGAAGAAATCATCATGAATGCTTATACTTTGAGGATCAATACCCAAAACTTCACCATAAATTGCTGCTAATTGTCTCTGTAATTCATTTACAGGAGCGGCATATTCTGAGATCCTTGTAAATTCAGGTTCAGGAAGCTGTCTTCTATCCAATTTGCCGTTAATGGTTAAAGGAAGCTGTTCAAGATGAACAAAAACATTCGGGATCATATAGTCCGGAAGAGTTTCCATCAGGAATTCTGAAAGCTGCTGTGGATCAATTACAGGATCAGATACATAATATCCAACCAGATATTTTATTCCACCTTTATTTTCTTTTACCAATACGGCAGCCTGACGAATACCTTCATAACTTAGCAACGTGTTCTCAATTTCACCTAACTCAATTCTATGACCACGGATTTTCACCTGGAAATCATTTCTTCCCATATATTCAAGGTCTCCATTGGCTAATCTGCGTACCAAATCTCCTGTTTTGTACAAACGGCTGTTTTCTCCTCTTTCTTTCTGATCTTCCGTTTGGAATGGATTTGCCATAAAGCGTTCCTCTGTAAGTTCAGGTCTGTTCAGATATCCTCTGGCGATACCAGCTCCACCAATGTATAGCTCACCTACTGCTCCTGTTGGAACAGGGCGATATTGGTTATCAAGAACATATAAACTTGTATTCGCAATCGCTTTTCCAATGTTCAATGGATTTTTATCTTCCTTGTAGTTATGAAGTGTGGCACATACTGTTCCTTCCGTTGGTCCATATTCATTGACAAGGGTAATGTTCTCAATATTTTTATCTAAAGCCGGGAAGCTTTCTCCTCCTGCATGAATCAGTTGCAAGCTTGTTCCATTATCCACGATTTCCTTCAACAGGACTGGTGGAATAAAGGAAACTTCTACTGCATTTGCTTTGATATAATCATTAAGATCATTTACTGAGGTTCTCAAATCATTGCTGTACAACCAAAGGGTATTTCCGTTGCATAAAGACGGGAATATCTCGTATACAAGGGCGTCAAACACATAATTGGAGTACACGCCTACATTCTGATATTTTTCAAGCTGATGAACTTCCGTCATGGTATCTATCAGATTGATAACTCCTGTATGTTCAATCATTACTCCTTTTGGAAGTCCTGTGGTTCCACTGGTGTAAATCACATAGGCTAAATTATCTGAGGATACCTGAGTAACAGGATTATGATGATCTGTTGCTGCCAGCTTATCAACCAATTCTCTGCTGTTCAATGAAACCAGATTTACATCCAAAGAAATCTCATTTAATTTATGTTTTACTTCTTCATGAGTAAGAATAACCTCAGCTGCTGTATCTTTTAGAATATGGATGATTCTTTCTGCAGGGTATGAAGGATCCATCGGAACATAAGCTGCTCCGGTTTTTAATACGGCAAGAATGGCTATCAACATCTCTTCAGAACGTTCAAGGCATAGCGGAACCAAATCATCCGGCTGAAGCTGGTATTCTTTGATAAGGTAATTGGCCAATTGATTAGCTCTATCATTCAGTTCTTTATAAGATAATCTAACATCCTGATATACCAAAGCTGGAGCATCAGGTGTTTTAGAAACCTGAGCTTCAAACTGCTGATGAATGGTGTTTTTATCCTGATATGCTTTTCTGTTATCATTCAATCCTTCTGTGATCTGCTTATTTTCTGTTTCTGACAACAGGGACATTTCTCCTATTTTCAGATTTTTAACATTGGACACTCCAAATTCTACAATCTGGCTCAACAGATATTGATACGTGTCAGCAATACGGTCTATGGTTTCTTTTTTAAATAAAGATGTTGCATAGTTGAAGGACATCTGAATTCCGTAAGGGCTTTCATTAATCATCGTAGTCAAATCAAATTTCGCAGCCTGATAGTCTATATCACCATCAAAAGGTTGGAAAATAGCTTCTTCACTTTGATTTGCAGCCTCACCTCCATTGCTGGTCTGAAGTCCAAACATCACCTGAAATACCGGATGTCTTGAAGTATCCTGCTCAACTCCCAATTCTTCTACCAGTTTTTCAAATGGAAGATCCTGATGAGATTGTGCTTCTGTTACGGATTTTGACACCTGCAGAATAAAGTCTCTGATCTCTTGCTTAGGATCAATCTTTTCCCTCAACACCAATGTATTGACAAAGAATCCGATAAGGTTTTCAAGGCCTGCATAATGACGGTTGGCCATTGGACTTCCCACTATGATATCATCCTGACCTGAATAGGCAGAAAGAGCAAGATAGTAACCACTCAGCATCACATTGTATAAACTTACCCCAAGGTTTTTAGATACTTCTTTTAATCCAAAGGCGATGTCTTTTGGAATATTGAATCCGAGGGTATCTCCTTCATAGGAAATTTCAGCAGGCCTGTGGAAATCGACCGGAAGATCTAAGCTCTGATGGTCATCCAGCTTTGTTTTCCAATAGTTAATCTGACGGTCAAGGCGTTCTCCTGAAAGATATTTACGCTGCCATAATGCAAAATCCTTGTATTGGATTGTTAATTTCGGAAGCTTAGGTTGTTGTCCTGCTGCCATTGCCTGGTAGGTTTCAGATACTTCTTTCAGGAATATATCGGTAGACCATCCATCAAAAGCAATGTGATGAATAACCACTGAAAGATAATTGGTATTATCTAATCTGAAAATGTTGATATCTACAGGGATTTCTTCTTCCAAACGAAATACTTTATGCGCAGCTTTATTTACTAATTCTTCTAACTCGTCCCTGTTTTCTGCCTCTATTACTCTGATTTCCGGAAGAAGATCGGTTACTACCTGATAACCTACTCCATTTTCTGTTGTCATAATGAACGTGCGAAGGACTTCATGACGTTGAATTACTGTCTCCAAAGCCTTAACTAAAGCCTTAATATCCGTTTTTGTATTCAAAGTAACGGTCATTGGAATATTATAAGCACTGCTTCCCCCTTCATAAGATTCTATAAACCAAAGCCTTTCCTGAGCAAAGGATAATCTTTGTTCTTCCGGTGAGCTAACCTCAACAGGAAGTATTTCAATTCCCTCGGCAGCAATCTCTCCGGTTGTTAATGCTCCTTCCAATAAAGCAACGGTCTTATGGTTGAATACCATTGACACATTAGCCTGTAATCCTAGCTCCTGTTTAATTTTACCAATAAGCTTAATGGCCATAATACTGTTTCCGCCTAATCTGAAGAAATCATCATGAATACTGATATATTCCGGGTTGATTCCTAATACTTCTCCATAAATCGTACAAAGCTTTTCCTGAAGGTCATTCATTGGAGCGGTATATTCATTTCCGCCCGTAAATTCAGGTTCAGGTAATAGTTTTCTATCTAGCTTACCATTGATGGTTAATGGCAATGATTTTAAATGAATAAAAACAGAAGGAATCATATATTCCGGCAATGTTTCTGATAAAAATGCAGTGAGCTTTTCTATCTCTAATGCAGTATCTGAAACATAGTAGCCGGCAAGGTATTTCATTCCATTCGTATTATCCTTAGCCAGTACCACAGATTGTTTTATTTGCGGATATTGGGAAAGTCTGTTTTCTATTTCTCCCAGCTCTATTCTATATCCTCGAATCTTCACCTGGAAGTCATTACGGCCAATGTATTCTATGTTTCCATCCGCTAAATAGCGAACCAAATCTCCGGTTTTGTATAAACGTGAGTTTTCACCGGTTTTCTTCTGCTCTTCAGTCTGATAAGGATTATCAACAAATCTTTCTTTTGTAAGGTCTTCTCTGTTCAGATAACCCCTGGCAATGCCTGCTCCACCAAGATAAAGTTCTCCAATGGCTCCTACAGGAAGTAAACGACCATAACCATCCAAAATATAGGCTATAGAATTTCGTACAGGGCGGCCTATAAGCTGTACATCGCCATGTTCTACTTTTTTATACGTTGCATAGATCGTTGCTTCAGTTGGGCCATACAGGTTATAAAGTTGAGTATATTCTGACCAGTATTTACCTGTTTCATAATCACAAGGTTCTCCTGCATACAGTAATCCTTTAAGATCCGTGTATTCTATACGTGGCAATACGGAAAGCATTACAGGTGGTAAATACGCGTAATCAATTTCATTGGTTAACAGGTATCTGCTTATAGAATCTGCATCTTTTTTCGTTTCTTCATCCAATAGATGAAGTTCATTTCCGAACAATAATGTATTGAAGAATTCAGACACTGAAACATCAAAAACATATGAGGTATAAGCAGTTATCTTTTTACCTTCACTGAAACCATAGGCTTCTCTTACCTGATTTACTACATTAACTGCATTTCTATGCTCAATCATGACTCCTTTTGGAAGTCCAGTGGTTCCACTGGTGTAGATTACATAGGCTAGGTTTTCCGGAGTTACCGAAGTAATCGGATTTTTTGATGACATTCCATCAACAGCCAGCTGTAGATTCACATCTTCTAAGGAAATCACCTCAGCTTTGTCCAGTACCTGTACTTTATCTTTTGTATTTTCTTCACTTATGATGATTTTGGTATTCGTATCTGTAAGAATGTGCTCTATTCTTTCCGTTGGATAGGAAGGATCCATTGGAACATAAGCTGCTCCTGATTTTAATACTGCTAAAATAGCAATCATCATATTTTCTGAACGTTCCAAACATAGCGGAACAAGATCATCCGGCTGAATATCATAGTTTTGAATCAGATAGTTTGCCAGGCGGTTTGATCTGTCATTCAACTCTTTATAAGATAATCGGATATCTTTATAAACCAATGCAGTATGATCCGGTGTTTTGGCCGCCTGCTCTTCAAATCGCTGATGAAGGGTTGTATTATATGAGATTGTTAAGTCTTCAGTATTATTCCAGGAACTCAACAAATCAACATGATTATCAACAATATATGAAGTGTTATTTGAGTTTATATCAGGATCTTTTACGATCTGATCCAACATCAATTCCATTCCTTTTACAAGCTGCTCCATCATTGTTGATTCAAAAATAAAGCCTTCATAGTTGATCTTCAGCGTCACACGATCTCCTTGTTCAGAAGCCATTATGCTAAGTGGATAATCCAGTTTTTCAACGGAATCTCTGAAGGTAAAACCTAGCTCATTATTTCCGCCTCCTTTTGGTACCGGATAATTTTCATATACAAATAAGCTGCTGAAAATACGGCGCCCATCATGGTGAAGCTCTGCAAGGCTAATATCGCTATGAGAATTTAGTTCACTGATTCTGTTCTGGATTTCCATAATGCGATCTACCACACTTCCTTCTTCATGACTTACAATTAATGGCAGAGTATTGATATACAATCCGGCTGAGGATTCTATACCATCAACAGGTAAGTTTCTTCCTGAAACGGTTGTTCCTACTACTGTGGTCTGCAATCCGCTATACAGTTTTAACTGACTGTGCCATAAGTATTGCATTACTGCATTTACTGTTAATCCATGAGCTTTTGTAAGATCTTTCAGACTATTGTATTGGTCTCCGCTCACCAGCATTGTTACTTTCTGGTGGTCTTTAATATGGCGGTAAGTTCCTAAATCTATCTGTCTCTGGTCTTCTTTTACAAGACTTTTCAGGTCTTCCTGGTCTTCAAGAAGGGTCATATACTGATTCCAGAAGCTGCGCCCTGCCTGTTTATTAGCCTGTAAATATTTCTGACTTGCTGCATATGCAGAATCCGTCAATAAAGTTGGCTCCTGACCATGAAGCTGGTGCAGATAGGCATCATGAACACTATTCATGATAACAGGCATACTCCACCCGTCCAGAATAGCATGGTGATTACTGAACAGACAGCTGTAATATTCTTCGCTTCGTTTGAAAAGATACACTCTGAAAAGATTTCCTTTAGAAAGATCATATCCTTCCAGACGATCGTTATCTGTAATTTTCTGGATCAAATCTTCCTGGGCTTTTTCAGACATCACACTGATATCTTCGTATCGCCAGTCTAGCTGACCTTCTTTGTCAATTACCTGTACAATTTCTCCATTCCAATCAAACCGGATTCTTAGAGATGGATACTGCGTCTGAGTTAATTCCCAGGATTTTTTAAGCTTTTCTGTATTGATTTTAGCCTGATAATCCCACATCAGCTGTACTCTGTAGGCATCATCTTTTTCTCCCTGATTCAGGGCATGGTACACGAAGCCTTCCTGTAAGCTGTTCGCAAGATATACGCCTTCTATTTCTCCTTTCTCCTGAACGGCTGAAAGCTGAGCGTTTTCTACTATATAGTCTACATCTGATACTGTAAGATAGCTTCTGTTTTCTTCTGAAAGGTTCTTGATAATGGCTTCAAGGTTCTGTTTAAAACTATCGGCTAAAAGGGTGATCTTTTCATCAGAAAGGTATCCTGAGATTCCAAATCTAAGCTGCCCGTCAACTACAGCACCATTAATGTTTACAAAATGGCTGTCTCGGTTGGAAGCTCCCACTCCGGCACCACTGTTTTCAGCCGCAATGAACCACGTTTTATCTCCGGATGTATCATCCTGGTCAAGCTGACCTAGGTAATTGAAGATGATCTTCGGTAATTCACGGTTGATGTATCCTATCAGGCTACCATATCCAATTCCATTATTTGGAATACTCCTTAAAGATTCTTTGGTGAGAACAACAGTCTCTTTTACTGATTTTCCTGTTTCCAACTGCACCGGATACATGGTGGTAAACCAACCCATTGTTTCGGTAATGTCTAACTGGCTGAATACTTCTTCACGTCCGTGCCCTTCCAATAGAATAGCATGACGCTGATCTCCGGTAACTTTAGTAAGAGCTGAAGCTAAAGCAGACAATAACAAATCATTGATCTGGGTGTGATATACGTGATGTACTCCACGAATAAGGTTTCCTGTAGATTCTTTATCCAACTGAAGATGACCATGGTGATAACCTTCAGTAATCAGTTGAGATAGTGTTGAATTGCTTTCCTCAACTGTATCAGCGATATGATTCCAATAGGTGGTTTCCTGATCTCTGGATTCCGGGTTGTCTTTTTTATAGGTTCCGATAGCTTTTACCCATTGGCGGTAGCTGCTTCCTTTCTGAATCGGATAATTCTCTCCTTTTTCAAGGGTCTGATAGATATTTTTCAGGTCTTCGGTAAGGATTCTCCAGCTCACCGCATCAATAATGATGTGATGGAACGCAAAGAATACTCTTGCACTTTTGTCCTGATAACCATTGATATATCCAATCTGATACAATGGACCTTTTTCAATATCAAAATGCGACTGCCAATCTGTGAATATATCAGCTAGTTCTTCAGCATTTAAGCCGGAAACATCAAGATACTTAATTTCAGGAGCAGTTTGACCTGTTTTATATTCTTGTGTATGTCCTGTATATCCTAACCTGAATGCATCATGCTTCGTTAACAATTGCTCTACGGCCTGTTCAAAAAGAACTTTGTCAAGTTCAGGAACATTGATTAAGAACGCCTGGTTCCAGTGATTGAATTCTGTAAGATAACCTGATTCTTTTTGTTCAAAGAACCATTCCTGCACCGGAAGAAGTGGTACTTCTCCGGTAAGAATTCCCTGTTCGGTAAGGATAGTGGCTTCACTGCCATGTTTTTTATCTTCTATAAGCTGAGATAATGAAGCTACAGTTCGCGCTGTAAAGACTTCTTTTACACTTAATCTTACTTCTAACTGTTGGCGGATCTTTCCTACCAACTGAATACTGATAATACTGTCCCCACCTAATCTGAAGAAATCATCATGAATACTGATCGTCTCCGGAAAAAGACCAAGCACATCGCCATAGATCTGGCAAAGTGCAGACTGAAGTTCTGTTTCGGCAGCTACATAATCTTTACCTGCTGTAAATTCAGGTTCCGGTAATGCTCTTCTGTCTAGTTTTCCGTTAATCGTAAGCGGAAGCTCAGCCAAGTGAACAAAGGCACCGGGCACCATATATTCAGGAAGAGTTTCTGATACAAATTCAGAAAGAAGATTAGTATCAATTGCTGAATCAGAGATATAGTAAGCAGCCAGGTATTTTAATCCTGATTTATTTTCTTTAGCTAAAACTGCTGTCTGGCGGATGCCTTCAAACTGAAGCAAAGTATTTTCAATCTCTCCTAATTCAATTCTATGACCTCGGATCTTCACCTGGAAGTCGTTTCTTCCTCTGTATTCCAGTTCTCCGTTTGGCAGCCAGCGAACTAAATCCCCTGTTCTGTATAAACGGCTGTTTTCATTTCGTTCTTTCTCTTGTGCAGTCTGGAATGGATTAGCCATAAAACGTTCTTCAGTAAGTTCAGGTCTGTTCAGATACCCTCTGGCAATACCTGCTCCACCGATAAACAATTCTCCTACCGCTCCTACAGGTACAGGACGGTATTGAGCATCCAGAACATACAAGGTTGTATTCGCAATCGCTCCACCAATATTCAGTGGGTTTTTATCTTCTTTGTACTCATGAAGGGTAACACATACGGTTCCTTCTGTTGGGCCATATTCGTTAACAAGGGTAATGTTTTCAATATTTTTATCCAATGCCGGGAAGCTTTCTCCTCCTGCGAAGATGAGTTTTAAACTCGTACCATTTTCCACGATTTCTCTTAACAGAACTGGTGGAATAAAGGAAACTTGAATAGCGTTGGTTTTAATATAATCATTAAGTTCATTCACTGAGGTTCTAAGCTCATTGCTGTATAACCACAGGGTATTTCCATTGCACAATACAGGGAAGGCTTCATATACAAAGGCATCAAATACATAATTGGAATAGCATCCTACTTCCTGATATTCTTCAAGTCGGTGTGCCTTAATCATTGATCTGATGAGGTTTATTACTCCAGCATGTTCAATCATTACTCCTTTTGGAAGTCCTGTGGTTCCACTGGTGTAAATTACATAAGCAAGGTTTCCTGAATTCACTTCTGTAACAGGATTATTAATTACTTCTGTCTCAAGCGTTGCTTTAAGGGTAACTTCATCGAGTGAAATGACTTCTATATTCTGTAATTTCTCTATTGTACTTTCCTGTGCAATGACCAGTTTTGCCTGGGTATCTTCTAAAATATGTCCTATTCTGTCCGCCGGATATGATGGGTCCATTGGTACATAAGCAGCTCCTGCTTTTAATACGGCAAGGATGGCAATCAGCATATTTTCGGATCTTTCAAGGCATAGCGGTACCAGATCATCAGGTTGAAGCTGGTACTGATGAATCAAATGATTTGCTAAACGGTTTGATCGTTCATTCAGTTCACGATATGAAAGTTTAACATCATTATACACCAAAGCTATGGTATCAGGGTTTTTCTCAGCCTGATATTCAAACATCTTGTGAATGGTCATTTCTGACGGATAATCTTCCTGGGTGGCATTCCAATGCTCTATCTGAAGTGTTTCTTCTTCTGATATCAATGAAAGGCTGCTGATTAGCGTATTATCCGGATTGTTCTCTATGATCTGATCTAAGAGAAGCTGATAAGAACCTGCCATTCGGGTAATGGTTTCCTCTCTGAACAAAGCTTTGGCATAATTGAACATGATGCGGATGTTTTCTCCGTCATCGTCAATCATTGTTGTCAAATCAAATTTGGCTGCTTTATAATCTACTTCTCCGGCAAAAGAATGGAATAATACTTCTCCTTCAACTGCTTTCACTTCTTTATCAACACTTTGAAGACCAAACATTACCTGGAAAACAGGGTGTCTTGAAGTATCCTGCTCCACACCAAGTTCATCCACAAGTTTTTCAAATGGAAGATCCTGATGAGACTGGGCTTCATTGACTGATTTTGAGACCTGAAGAATAAAATCACTGATATTCTGTGCAGGATCTACTTTCTCTCTTAATGCCAGTGTATTGACAAAGAAACCGATGATATCTTCAAGACCTGCATGATGACGGTTAGCAATTGGGCTTCCCACCACAATATCATCCTGACCGGAATAAGCAGACAGCATCAGATAATAGCCTCCTAACATAAGGCTGTAAAGACTTACGCCCAGTTTTTGGGAAAGAGCTCTAAGTCTTTCTCCCTGTTCTTTATTCAGGTGGAAATACAGATTTTCTCCTTCATAAGATAGTTGAGCTGGTCTCTTGAAATCTGAAGGTAAGTCCAGATTCTGGAAATCATCCAGTTTATTCTTCCAATACCCAATCTGAGTACCAAGGCGTTCTCCTGAAAGGTAATTACGCTGCCACAATGCAAAGTCTTTGTATTGAATTTTTACAGGGGAAAGTTCCGGTTCTTTTCCTTCAACAAGAGCGTAATAAACAGAGGCTACTTCTTTTAGGAAAACATCGGTAGACCATCCGTCGAAAGCAATATGATGAACCACAACAGCCAAATAAACCTGCCCTTCCAATCTGAACATATTGATTTCTACAGGAAGTTCTTCATCTAATCTGAAGACTTTGTTCACACATTTATTGATAGAACTTTCTAATTCTTCCTCATTCTTCACTTCTGAAACTTTAATTTCAGGGACAAGACATGTAACTTTCTGATATCCTACTCCATTTTCTGTAGTATGAATCATGGACCGAAGTATATCGTGTCGCATTATCACCGTTCTCAAAGATTCCTCAAACAGATTGATCTGAATGCTGTCATCTAATCTTGTAACGATAGGAATGTTATAGGCACTGCTTCCGCCTTCATAGGATTCTATAAACCAAAGCCTTTCCTGAGCAAAGGATAATCTTTGCTCTTCAGGGGAATTAACCTTGATTGGAACAAGCTCTATTTGTTTATCATTATTATTTTCCTGAGCTAAAACATTGGAAAGAGAGGCCACGGTTTTATGGTTAAATACCATTCCTACGTTAACCTGTAGATCCAGATCCTGTCTGATTTTACTGATAAGCTTAACAGCCATGATACTGTTTCCTCCCAATCTGAAGAAATCATCATGAATACTGATCATTCCATAGTTAATTCCTAATACATCACCGTACACCTTGCATAGTTTTTCCTGTAATTCATTTTCAGGAGCAACATAATGGGTGCTTCCGGTAAACTCAGGTTCTGGCAACGCTTTTTTATCCAGTTTACCATTGATTGTCAGCGGCAAAGAGGTTAAATGAATGTAGATTCCCGGAACCATGTATTCAGGGAGTGATTCTGACAGATATTCTGACAGTAAGGATGAATCTATGGCTGTATCAGACACATAATACCCTGCAAGATATTTCAACCCAGTCTTATTTTCTTTGGCTAAAACAGCCACCTGACTGATTTCAGGATAACCCAGCAATTGATTTTCAATTTCACCAAGCTCAATTCTATAGCCACGGATCTTCACCTGGAAGTCATTTCTTCCAATGTATTCAAGCTCTCCATTGGATAACCAACGGACTAAATCTCCGGTTTTGTATAAACGTCCGTTTTCACTTTTCGTTTTCTGATCTTCAGTCTGGAAAGGGTTTGCAATGAAACGTTCTTCTGTAAGATCTGTTCTGTTCAGATAGCCTCTTGCAATTCCTGCTCCGCCAATGTATAGCTCTCCTACCGCTCCTACAGGAACAATACGATGATGATTATCCAATACATAAACGGTCATATTTCCGATTGGTCCACCGATATTTACCGGATTTTCATCTTCGTTATAGTGGTGAAGCGTGGCACATACGGTAGTTTCTGTTGGTCCGTAAGCGTTGATAAGGTCTACTCCATGTTCTTTGTACATCGCCATCACCTGAGGATTGGTAACGTCTCCGGCAACAACAAGGATCTCTAACGGTAAAATATATTCTTTAGTTAAAAGTACAGGTGGAATTGTTGCTACACTGACGTTATTGGCTTCGATATAGTCTTTTAAAGCAGCTAAATCGGTCTGAAGTTCCTTTTCCAAAATGTAAATACTGTGTCCATGGGTAATAGATGGATACAATTCCCAAACATGAGCATCAAATACATAATTGGCATACCATAAACAGTTCTTTTGAGCAGTTCCCAGCAATCCGAATTCTTTAGCTTCCTGATGAATCAAGTTGGCCACATTTCTGTGTTCAACCATTACACCTTTAGGTAATCCGGTAGTTCCACTGGTGAAAATAACGTATGCTAAATTTCCTGGTTGAGTATTAGTAGCAGGGGTCTTAGCATCAAAGGTTTCAAGCATTGCTTTAAAGGTAATCTCATCTAAAGAAATCACATCTTTACCCACATTTTCCAGCTTTTCTACTGTGCTTTCCTGGCCTAAAATCAGTCTTGCCCCAGTGTCCTGAAGAATGTGTTCTATTCTTTCCACAGGAAAAGAAGGATCCATTGGAACATAGGCTGCTCCGGATTTTAAAACTGCTAAAATGGCAATCAGCATATTTTCTGAGCGCTCCAGGCATAATGGAACTAATTCATCCGACTGAAGATCATAGGTTTGGATCAGATAGTTTGCCAGACGGTTTGATCTGTCGTTCAGTTCTCTGTATGTTAAGACAACATCCTGATAAACTAATGCTATATTTTCCGGAGTTTTCAGCACCTGTTCTTCAAATAACTGATGAATGTTTTTATCAGAAGGATAATCTGATTCTACAGCATTCCATCCTTCCATTAATTTAAGCTGATTATCAGAAATATATGAGAATTCATCGGAAGTAATTGTCCAGTTTTCAAGGATTTGGGCAAGAACTGTTTTCATTCCATCAATCAGCTGCTCCATCGTATGCTGTTCAAAAAGAACACCTTCATAATTGATCTTCAGGGTTACACTTTCTCCTTGCTCAAATGCCATTATTCCTAATGGATAATCCAGTTTTTCAACAGAATCTTTGAAAACAAATCCTAATTCATTGTTATCATCTCCTCCTTGTGGTACCGGATAGTTTTCGTACACAAATAAGCTGCTGAAAATACGTCTTGCATCCTGATGAAGTTCTGCAAGGTTTACATCACTATGGGTATTCAGCTCACTGATTCGCTGTTGAATATCAGAAATAATATCCACCACTTTGCCTTCAGTATGCTGTACAATTAATGGAAGTGTATTGATAAAGAGACCCGCTGAAGATTCTATGTCATCTACAGGAAGGCTTCGTCCGGATACGGTTGTTCCCACTATGGTAGTTTCAACGCCTCCGTATACACTTAATTGATTATGCCATAGATATTGCAATACAGCATTAATCGTCAGACCATTTTCAGTGGTAAATTTTTTCAGTTGCTGATATTCCTCTTCAATGATTGTCATTTTTACAGCCTGATGATCTTTAATCTGACGATAAGTTCCCAAATCAATATGTTTTTGGGATTCTTTAAGCAGGCAGCTAAGGTCTTCACGGTCTTCGAGAAGGTTCATATAAGTATTCCAGAAGCTTCGGCTGCCCTCTTTATGCTGCTGAAGGTATTCCTGAGTTTTTATATAAGCATGATCTGTGACAATATTCAGATCCTGTTTTTTAGTAAGTTTCAGGTAGATATCGTGGATACTGGTCAGTATGATAGGCATACTCCAGCCATCCAACACTGCGTGATGGTTACTGAAAAGACAGGTATAATGCTTATCAGAACGTTTAAACAAATATACTCTGAATAATCCTCCTTTTGATAAATCATATACTTCAAAACGGTCTTTTTGAGTAGCTTCTCTAATCCATTTCTCTTGCTCTTCTTCATTCATGGTACTCAGATCCTGATAACGCCAGTCTAAGCTTCCTTTTTCATCAATAATCTGGATGATTTCTCCATTCCAGTCAAATCTAAGTCTCAGAGCCGGAAATTGTTGCTGGGTGTAAGCCCATGCTTCTTTAAGGGCCTCCACATTCATGTCAGAAAGATAATCCCATACCAATTGTACACGATAGGCATCATCTGTATCTCCCTGGTTCAATGCATGATATACAAACCCTTCCTGAAGACTGTTTGCCAGATATATTTTCTCAACCTCTGCCGATTCCTGAACTGATAAGAGTTGTTTATCCTCTATAATATAATCAATATCCGAACGGGTAAGGAAGCTGCGGGTATTTTGAGAAAGTTCTTCAACCACATGAATAATCTGCTCTTTAAAAGATTGTGCAAGCTGCTCTACCTGTTGTTGAGTAAGATATCCTGAAAGGCTGAAACGAAGCTGTCCTTTTAATACTCCACCATTAATACTGATAATATGACTGTCTTTGTTCCTTTTTCCTATTGAAAGACCGGTATCTTCTGCTGCAATAGACCATGTTTTTTCACCAGAATGGTCTTCCTGGTCTAGCTGTCCAAGATAATTGAATCCAATCTTCGGAAGTTCGTGATTAGTATAGCCAACAAGGCCTCCATACCCAATACCGTGATCCGGAATTTCTCTTAAGGCTTCTTTGGTCAATATCACTGTGTCACTCGCACTTCTTCCTGTTTCCAATAATAGTGGATACATGGAAGTAAACCAGCCTACCGTTTCCGTAATATCCAGATTAGTGAATACGTCTTCGCGGCCATGTCCTTCCAATACAATAGCATGTCTGGATGCTCCAGTGAAATCTGTAAGTGCTGATGACAATGCTGCCAACAGCAGATCATTGATTTCCGTATGGTATACGTGATGGCTTCCTCTAATCAGTTTTTCTGTAGTATTCTGATCCAAAAGAAGGATATCATGATGGTATTCGGTACCGGAAATTTCCTCAAGGATCTGATTGCTTTGATCTACATCAGAGGTTATGCCGCTCCAATAGGCCAGTTCTTTATCTCTGGATTCTGGATCTTCATATTTATAATTTTTAATAGCTTGTACCCATTGGCGGTAGCTGCTACTTTTCTTAATCTGATAATTTTCTCCTTTTTCAATCGCCTGATAGATGTTTCTGAGGTCTTCAAGAATAATTCTCCAACTCACCGTATCAATAACAAGGTGATGGAAAGCAAAGAAGATCCTTGCTGTTTTATCCTGATATCCGGTGATATAGCCGATATTGTAAAGTGGTCCTTTTTCAATATCAAACTGCTCCTGCCATGTAGTGAATATTTCAGAAAGTTCTTTCTGACTTACTTTGGAAACATCAAGATAATTGATTTTTGCCCCTCTATTCTGATCTCCATAATACTGACTATAATTTCCATTTTCAAGAGGATAATATAATCTGAAAGCATCATGTTTTTCAATCAGAAGTTCAATGCTTTTTTCTAAAAGACTGCGATCCAGTTCCGGAACATTAATCAAGAATGCCTGATTCCAGTGGTTTGAATCCGCCAGGTATCCCTTTTCTTTCTCACTAAAGAACCATTCCTGAACAGGGAGAAGCGGAACTTCACCTGTAAGGATTCCTTGTTCTGTAAGAATCTCAACCTCAGCTCCTGATTTTTTCTCTTCCATCAGAACCGCCAATGCTGCTGCAGTTCTTGAGGAAAATATTTCTTTCACGCTTAGCCTTACCTCCAAACGTTGTTTTATTTTTCCTACCAGCTGAATGCTGATGATACTATCCCCTCCTAATCTGAAGAAATCATCATGAATACTGATACTTCCGGCATTGATTCCCAGTACTTCTCCATAAATTTCAACAAGACTCTTCTGAAGTTCCGTTTCTGGAGCAGAATATTCTTTGTTTCCGGTGAAATCAGGTTCCGGTAAAGCTCTTTTATCCAGTTTTCCATTGATGGTTAATGGTAAAGCTGTTAAATGAACAAAAGCTCCGGGAACCATATATTCAGGAAGAGTTTCAGACAGATATTCCGAAAGCAGCACTGAATCAATCATTGCATCAGAAACATAATATCCGGCCAGATATTTAATTCCTGATTTATTTTCTTTGGCTATGACCGCAACCTGTCGGATACCCGGATAGCTTAGTAAGGTATTTTCAATCTCTCCTAATTCGATACGATAGCCACGGATTTTCACCTGGAAGTCGTTTCTTCCGATATACTCCAGTTCTCCGTTTGGTAACCAGCGTACCAAGTCTCCGGTTTTATACAACCTTCCATTCTCTCCTTTTACGAGTTGTTCCGAAGTTTGGAAAGGATTGGAAATAAAACGTTCTTCTGTAAGTTCAGGACGATTCAGATAGCCTCTGGCAATACCCGCTCCGCCAACATAAAGCTCTCCGGCTGCTCCTACAGGTACAGGACGTTGATAATCATCCAGAACATACACCGTCATATTCCCAATAGCACCTCCGATATTCACTGGATTGCCATCTTCGTTGTAATGGTGTAAAGTAGCACATACGGTACTTTCTGTAGGTCCATAGGCATTGATAAGATCTACTCCCTGTTCTTTATAAAGCTTCATTACCTGAGGATTGGTAACATCTCCTGCCACCACCATTATTTCTAATGGAAGAATATGGTCTTTTGTGAGAAGTACCGGTGGTATGGTCGCAATACTGATATTATTTTCATGTATATACTCCTGTAAAGCAGTAAGATCCGTTTGTTTATCTTTTTCCAGGATGTAAATGCTGTGCCCATGGGTAATGGATGGATATAATTCCCAAACGTGCGCATCGAATACATAGTTAGCATACCACAGGCAGTTTTTATGAACAGAGTCTGATTTCAGACCAAATTCTTTAGCTTCCTGCTCTATTAAGTTGGCTACACTTTTATGTTCAATCATTACTCCTTTTGGAAGTCCTGTAGTACCGCTGGTATAAATTACATAAGCCAGATTCTCAGGTTTCACTTCTGTCACAGGATTTTCTGAAGATACTGTTTCAAGAATAGCCTGGAAAGTAATTGTATCCAGTGAAATAAATTCTACTGATGTATTTTTTACTTTTTCTGATGTATTTTCTTCTGCGAGAATAATTTTTGCTGCCGTATCCTTAAGAATATGTTCTATTCTGTCTGCAGGATATGAAGGATCCATCGGTACATAAGCTGCTCCGGATTTTAATACCGCCAGGATGGCAATAAGCATTTGCTCAGAACGGTTCAGACATAATGGAACAATATCATCCGGCTGAAGACCATAAGTTTCAATAAGATGGTTCGCCAAACGGTTAGCACATTCATTAAGCTCACGGTAAGACAGTCTTACGTCCTGATACACTACTGCAATCTGATTCGGAGTTTTCGCAACCTGTTTTTCGAATAATTTGTGAATGGTGATATCAGAAGGATAAAATACTTCTGTTGCATTCCATTCTTCCATCATTTTTTTACCAGTATCTTCTGTTATTAAACGAAGATCAGATAGTTTGGTTGTTTCCAGGGTCACATTATTACCAAAGGCCTGTTCAAGCAGATACAGATAAGAATCAATCATATTACTCACTGTTTCTCTTGCGAAAATTGCCTTGGCATAATTGAACATTCCCTGGATGGTTTCTTCTCCATCATCAATCATAGTAGACAAATCAAACTTAGCCACATCATAATCCGTATCTCCTTCATAAGGATGGAACAGCACATCTGCATTATCAGTACTTCTACCAAAGCTCTGAAGACCAAACATCACCTGAAATACCGGATGACGGGACATATCCTGTTCTACACCTAGTTCTTCAACCAGCTTTTCGAACGGCAGGTCCTGATGAGACTGTGCCTCAATTACCGACTGAGCGATCTGAAGAATAAAATCTTTAAGGTTTTGCTCTGTATCAATGGTTTCTCTTAAGGCTAATGTGTTCACGAAGAACCCTATCATATCCTCAAGACCTGCATGATGTCTGTTGGCAATAGGGCTTCCTACTACGATATCATCCTGACCGGAATAAGCAGACAGCATCAGATAATACCCTCCAAGCATCACACTGTATAAACTCACTCCAAGATATTTAGATGTTTTTCTCAGATCCTGAGCCAGTTTCGAAGACAGTACAAAATGGATGGTTTCTCCATCATAAGAAACCTGGTTGGGTCTCTTATAATCTACAGGTAGATTTAAGGTCTGGAAATCATCCAGTTTTGTTTTCCAGTACTCTACCTGACGGTCAAGTCTTTCTCCGGAAAGGTAATCTCTCTGCCATAATGCAAAGTCTTTATATTGTACCTTAACTTCAGGAAGTTGAGGTTCTTCACCCTTGGTAAGGGCATTGTAAATTGTTTGTATTTCTTTTAAGAAAATATCCGTTGACCAACCATCAAATGCAATGTGATGAATCACAACTGACAAATGATGGTGGTCTCCTAACCTAAAAATGCTAATTTCTATAGGAAGTTCTTCATCCAGACGGAAGATTTTATTGGAAACTCTGTTGATTTCTCTGTCCAGCTCCTCTTTTGTATTTACCTCGTGTAAATGAATAGCTGGAACCTGGTCAAGAATCAACTGATATCCTTTTCCTTCGTCTGTTGAACGGATAATGGTTCGTAATACTTCATGTCGTATTACAATGGTTTCGAGTGCCTTTCCTATTACTGAAAGATCTGTTTTTTCGTTCAGACGAACGGTCATAGGGATGTTATAGGCACTGCTTCCTCCTTCATAAGTTTCAATAAACCAAAGTCTTTCCTGTGCAAAAGATAATTTTTGCTCTTCAGGGGTATTTACTTTTACTGGTATAATGGTAACCTGTTCATCAATATTATTTTGATCATTTAATGCTTCTGAAAGTGAGGCTACTGTTTTATGCCCAAACATCACAGCTACCCCAACCTGCATGTCCAGAGTTCGTTTGATGGAGCTGATTAATTTGATGGCCATAATACTGTTTCCTCCAAGACTGAAGAAATCATCATGAATACCAATACCAGAGGCGTCTAATCCAAGGACTTCTCCATAGATCTGACATAATTTCTCCTGTAATTCGGTTTCGGGGGCTGTGTATTCCCTGACTCCGGTAAATTCAGGTTCTGGTAATGCTCTTCTGTCTAATTTACCATTGATGGTCAGTGGTAATGAGGTTAAATGAACAAACGCTGCAGGAACCATATATTCTGGTAATACCTCTGATAAGAACGCGGTAAGATCACTTACTTCATTCGCTTTTTCTGAGACATAATATCCAACAAGGTATTTCAGTCCAGCTTTGTTTTCTTTGGCCAGAACCACAGCTTGTTTTACTTCCGGATATTCCTGAAGTCTATTTTCTATTTCTCCTAATTCGATTCTGTAGCCTCTGATTTTCACCTGGAAGTCATTTCTTCCGATGTATTCCAGTTCGCCATCAGCAAGATAGCGTACCAAATCTCCGGTTTTGTACAGGATTCCGTTGCTTCCCTGCTCTTTCTCTTCCAAAGTCTGGAAAGGATTGCTGATGAAACGTTCTGCGGTGAGTTCTTCACGGTTCAGATAGCCTCTGGCTATTCCCGATCCACCTACATACAATTCTCCTACTGCTCCGACCGGAACGGCACGAAGATGTTTATCCAGGATATACATGCCCTGATCCGGAATATTCTCCCCGATCAATGAGGCTTTATCAAGATCCTCTGCACTCAATTTCTTGTAGGTTACATGGACGGTGGTCTCAGTAATTCCATACATGTTAATCAGTGTTGGAGAAGAATGATAACGCTCATACCAAGGTTTTAAAGAGGCCAGATTTAAAGCTTCTCCACCAAAGATCACATAGCGAAGATTGCTTAACTGTTCTTCTCTTTGAAGTGCTGTATCGATAAACTGGTAGAAGGCAGTTGGGGTTTGGTTAAGCACCGTTAAGCCTTCTTCTAAACATAAGCTGAAGAATAAATTGGTGTCTTTGGTTTGTTCAGAGGATGGAACTAATAGCTTTCCACCGTAGAATAAAGCTCCCCAGATTTCCCATACACTAAAGTCAAATACATAGGAATGAAATAAGCTCCAAACGTCTTTGTCATTAAACTGATACCAATGATCAGTAGCACTGAACAAACGGGCTACATTACGGTGTTCCTGTAGTACTCCTTTTGGCATTCCTGTCGTTCCACTGGTGTAGATTACATACGCCAGATGATTGGAAGCTACGGAAGTAACAGGATTTTCAATACTGTTATTTTCAAGAACTGTTTCCAGCTCCGGATCGTTCAGTATAAGTATAGAAGTTGTCTCTCCGCAGGCTTCAAGAACATTAAGCTCAGAACCACCTTGGGTAATAACAATTTTTGCGCCTGTATCGGTAAGAATATGTTTAATTCTATCTGCTGGATATGACGGATCCATTGGTACGTAAGCTCCACCGGATTTTAGCACAGCCAGAATAGCTACAAGCATTTCTTCTGAACGCTCCAGACATAAAGGGATAAGATCATCTGGCTGAATATCATACGTTTTGATAAGGTAGTTCGCCAAACGGTTGGAACGTTCATTAAGCTCACGATAGGATAATCTTACATCCTGATAAACGATTGCCGTATGATCTGGCGTTCTCTTAACCTGGGTTTCAAATAATTGATGAATGGTGGTATCACTTGAATAGTCAACTCCAGAAGACCATAATTTGGAAACCGTTTTATATTCTTCCTTAGTAAGATAAGATAACTGCTCGGATGAAATTTCTGAGTCTTCAAGGATCTGATCCAAAACAGTGTTCATTCCATCGATTAATTGCTGAATCATGGCTTCCTCAAACAAATATCCTTCGTAGCTGATATTCAGCCAAATCTCATCACTCGCTTCATAAGCTACTATTCCCAACGGATAATCCAGACGCTCTACTGAACCTTTGAAGACAAATGATAATTCATTATCCTCATCTCCTTTCGGTGCCGGGTAATTTTCGTACACAAATAAGCTGCTGAAAATTCTACGTCCGTCATGCTGAAGGCTTGCCAGGTTTACACTACTATGGGTATTGAGCTCACTGATTCTGTTCTGAATTTCTGAAATAATATCGGCTACTTTACCTTCCGTATGGCTCACAATCAGTGGTAAGGTATTGATATACAAACCAACTGATGATTCAATACCATCTACCGGTATACTTCTTCCGGAAACTGTAGTTCCTACCACCGTAGACTGTGTTCCGCTGTAAATCGCTAATTGTTTATGCCATAGATATTGAAGGACAGCATTGATGGTAAATCCGTTCTTTGCTGTAAACTTCTTCAATTGCTCGTATTGTTTACCCACAATCGACATTTTTATCGAGCGGTGATCTACAATCTGTTTGTATTCTGAAAGATCAATCTGTTTCTTAGATTCTTTAATCCAGCCACTGATATCTTCACGATCTTCGAGAAGTCCCATATAGTCTTTCCAGAAATCAGCATTAGCATCTTTATGGTTCTGAAGATACTTTTGGGCTTCTGCATACGCTTCATCCGGTGCCGGAGAAAGTTCCTGATTTTTAATTAATTTTAAATAAGCCTCATGAATAAGCGTCAGGAATATTGGCATACTCCACCCATCAAGAATGGCGTGATGATTACTGAAAAGACAGGTGTAATGCTGTTCTGAACGTTTGAACAGGTATATTCTGAAAAGACTTCCTTTTGCAAGATCATATACTTCAAAACGGTCTTTATGAGTCATTTCAGAAATCAAATCTTCCTGTTGATCTTTGTTCATTTCACTCAGATCGTGATAACGCCAGTCAAGACTTCCTTTTTTGTCAATGATCTGAACAATTTCTTCACTCCAATCAAACCTCAATCTTAATGTAGGAAGCTGATTTTGAGTATATATCCATGCATTTTTCAATTGCTCAAGATTCATTTCTGAGCGATAATCCCATACCAATTGTACACGATAGGCATCATCAGTATCTCCCTGATTCAATGCATGATATACAAATCCTTCCTGTAAGCTGTTGGCCAGATATACTCCTTCTACAGCTCCGGATTCCTGAATATACATCAGCTGATCTTTTCCAACGATATTTTCTGTATCTGATGGAGTTAACCACGTTTTTTGTTCTGCTGTTAATTCATCAACAATTTGTTTTATATACTCTTTAAATTTTTGGGTAACCAGATTAACCTGATCCTGTGAAAGATATCCTGAGATTCCAAAGCGAAGCTGCCCGTCGGCAATGGCTCCGTTGACACTAATGATATAGCTGTCACGGTTTCTATCACCCATGGAGTTTCCACTGTTTTCTCCAGAAATATACCAGGTTTTCTCTCCTGTACTTTCTTCCTGGTCAAGCTGCCCAAGATAGTTGAAGCTGATTTTTGGAAGTGCCTGTTCAGTATATCCAACAAGACTGCCATATCCAATTCCATTGTTTGGAATGCTTCTCAACGATTCTTTGGTTAAAACAACAGTATCTTTTACGTCTTTTCCGGTTTGCAGCAACAATGGATACATGGAAGTAAACCATCCCACTGTTTCTGTAATATCCAGGTTATTGAATACCTCTTCACGGCCGTGCCCTTCCAGAAGAACGGTATGTCCTGATGTTCCGGTAAGGTCTGAAAGTGCAGAAGCAAGCGCAGATAACAAGATATCATTAATCTGTGTATGATAGACATGATGAATCTCTCTAATCAGCTTCTCTGTATAGCTTTCTTCAAGACTAAGATTAGCAAAATGATACTCCTCAGAAGATACTTCAGTTAAAATATCATTGTTTTTCGCAACATTTCCTGCAGTATGAGTCCAGTAAGCAAGTTCTTTGATTCTGGCTTCAGGGTTATCAAGAAGATATCCTTTTACAGCCTCAGTCCATTGGCGGTAGCTGCTTCCTTTTACATAGGTTTCAGGCTGATTTCCTTTTTCCAGTGTCTGATATATATTTTTCAGATCTTCTGTAATGATTCTCCAGCTTACAGCATCAATAATTAAGTGGTGTAATGCAAAGAAGATTCTTGCACTTCCGTCTTCGTATCCGTGAGCATATCCAACCTGGAATAAAGGTCCGTTTACAATATCAAAATGAGACTGCCAATCTGTGAATACGTTGGAAATTTCTTCTGATGACATTCCTGAAATATCAAGATCTTTAATTTCCGGTATATATTCTATTCCGTACTGTTGAGTGTATGTATTATTTTCTTTTGGATAATAGATTCTGAAGGCATCATGCTTTTCAAACAACAGCTTTATACTTTGTTTCAGTACTTCTGTAGTAAGCTCAGGAACGGTAATCAGGAAAGATTGGTTCCAGTGATTAAGATCTCCTACATACCCTTCCTCAACCAAATTAAAGAACCATTCCTGAATAGGAAGGAAGGACAAACTTCCGGTAAGCTGACCCTGTTCTGTCACAATCTGAGTTTGCTCTTCTTTGGCCTTGCTTTCCATTAAGTCGGAAAGTTTCAGAACTGATCTGGTGGTAAAAATATCTTTAACACTTACTCTTATATCAAGTCTTTGTCTGATTCTGCTGACAAGCTGAATACTGATAATACTGTCACCTCCTAATCTGAAGAAATCATCATGGATACCAATACCAGAGGCGTCTAATCCAAGGACTTCTCCATAGATCTGACATAATTTCTCCTGTAATTCGGTTTCAGGGGCCGTGTATTCCCTGCCTCCGGTAAACTCAGGCTCCGGTAATGCTTTTCTGTCTAATTTACCGTTGATGGTCAGTGGTAATGAGGTTAAGTGAACAAACGCTGCAGGAACCATATATTCTGGTAATACCTCTGATAAGAACGCGGTAAGATCACTTACTTCATTCGCTTTTTCTGAGACATAATATCCAACAAGGTATTTCAGTCCGGCTTTGTTTTCTTTGGCCAGAACCACAGCTTGTTTTACTTCCGGATATTCCTGAAGTCTGTTTTCTATTTCTCCTAATTCGATTCTATAGCCACGGATCTTCACCTGGAAGTCATTTCTTCCGATGTATTCCAGCTCGCCATCGGCAAGATAGCGTACCAAATCTCCTGTTTTGTACAGGATTCCGTTCATTCCTTGATTCTTCTCTTCCAAGGTCTGGAAAGGATTGCTGATGAAACGTTCGGCAGTAAGCTCTTCACGGTTCAGATAGCCTCTGGCAATTCCCGCTCCGCCTACATACAATTCTCCTACTGCTCCTACCGGAACGGCACGAAGATGTTTATCAAGTATATACATACCCTGATCCGGAATATTCTCCCCAATTAATGAGGCTTTATCCAAGTCTTCCGCACTTAATTTCTTGTAGGTTACATGGACGGTGGTCTCAGTAATTCCATACATGTTAATCAGTGTTGGTGATCCAGAATAACGATCATACCAAGGTTTTAAAGAAGCCAGATTTAAAGCTTCTCCACCAAAGATCACATAGCGAAGACTGCTTAATAGGTCGTCTCTCTGAAGGGCGGTATCAATAAAATGGTAGAAGGCAGTTGGGGTTTGATTAAGCACCGTTAAGCCTTCTTCTAAACATAAGCTGAAGAATAAATTGGTGTCTTTGGTTTGTTCAGAGGATGGAACTAATAATTTTCCGCCATAGAACAGCGCTCCCCAGATTTCCCATACACTAAAGTCAAATACATAGGAATGGAATAAGCTCCAAACGTCTTTGTCATTGAACTGATACCAATGATCTGTAGCACTGAACAAACGAGCTACGTTGCGGTGTTCCTGTAGTACTCCTTTTGGCATTCCTGTCGTTCCACTGGTGTAGATTACATACGCCAGATGATGAGATGCTACGGAAGTAACAGGATTTTCAATGCTGCTATTTTCAAGAACAGTTTCCAGTTCCGGATCGTTCAGTATAAGCATAGAAGTTGTCTCTCCACAGGCTTCAAGAACATTAAGCTCAGAACCACCTTGGGTAATAACAATTTTTGCGCCTGTATCGGTAAGAATATGTTTGATTCTATCTGCTGGATATGACGGATCCATTGGTACGTAAGCTCCACCGGATTTTAGCACAGCCAGAATAGCCACAAGCATTTCTTCGGAACGCTCCAGACATAAAGGAATAAGATCATCCGGTTGAATATCATATGTTTTGATAAGATAATTCGCCAAACGGTTGGAACGCTCATTAAGATCACGGTAAGAGAGTCTTACGTCCTGATATACAATAGCTATATGATCTGGTGTTCTCTTAACCTGGGTTTCAAATAATTGATGAATGGTAGTATCACTTGGATAGTCAACTCCGGAAGACCATAGCTTAGAAACAGCTTCATTTTGTTCTTCAGAAATCAAATCCAATTCGGATATAGCAAGCCTTTCTGTATCATTGATTTCTGCGATCTGACCAAGCAGGAAAAGATACGTATTCAGCATATTCTGAACGGTTTCTTTTGAGAAAACAGATTTCGCATAGTTGAACATTCCCTGTAAACTATGGCCGATATCGTTAATCATAGTTGTTAAGTCAAACTTAGCTACCTGGTAATCAACATTTCCATTGAAAGGATACAATAATGTTGTTTTGTTTTCTGGCTGAGAAACTTCTTCCCCAAAGCTCTGAAGACCAAACATTACCTGGAATACCGGATGTCGGGAAGTATCTTTCTCTACTCCAAGTTCTTCCACTAATTTTTCAAAAGGAAGATCCTGATAGGACTGAGCTTCTGTTACTGATTGGGCGACCTGTAAAATAAAGTCTTTTATCTGCTGATTCGGATCAATAGTTTCTCTGAGTGCCAGTGTATTGACAAAGAATCCGATCATCTCTTCAAGACCTGCATGGTGACGGTTTGCAATAGGGCTTCCTACAATAATATCATCCTGCCCGGAATAGGCAGAAAGCATAAGGTAATAACCACCCAATACAATACTGTAAAGACTTACTCCAAGATCTTTTGAGAGATTTTTTAACTTTTGAGTCTGCTCCTCATTAAGGCTGAAATAGATATTTTCTCCTTCATAGGATATCTGAGCCGGTCTCTTGAAATCTGTTGCCAGATCCAGATTCTGGAATCCTCCAAGTTTATTTTTCCAGTAACCAATTTGCTGTTCTAGCCTTTCTCCGGTAAGATAATTGCGCTGCCATAATGCAAAATCCTTGTATTGGATCTTTAATGCAGGTAATTCATGTGGTTTACCTTCTTTAATGGTATTGTAAATACTGATTAATTCTTTTAAGAAGACATCTGTAGACCATCCGTCAAATGCGATATGGTGAATTACAACTGATAAATAGTAATTTTCTTCAAACTTAAAGATTTTGATATCTACAGGCAGTTCTTCTTCTAAGCGGAAAATCTTGTTGGCTGCATAGCTCACTTTTTCTTCCAGTTCCTGCATTGTTTTCACCTCATATTGATGAATAACAGGAATATCATCCATAACCACCTGCCAGCCTTTTCCTTCATCGGTCATACGAATGACTGAACGAAGCACTTCATGACGCATTACAATAGCATCCAATGATTTACAAAGGACCATAATATCTGTTTTTTCATCCAGAAGAAAGACCATTGGAATATTATAAGCACTGGTTCCACCTTCATAATTTTCAATAAACCAAAGTCTTTCCTGAGCAAAAGATAAGCTCTGTTCTTCAGGAGAATTTACTTTGACAGGGGTAATCATCACCTGCTCACTGCCATGGGTATCTTCTGATAACACCATTGATAATAAAGCAATGGTCTTGTAATTGAATATTTTGGAAACTTCTACCTGTATCTGTAAAACCTGTTTAATCTTACTGATAAGCTTGATGGCCATAATACTGTTTCCGCCCAGCCTGAAGAAGTCATCATGAATACTGATCGTGTCCGCATCTACTCCAAGAACTTCACCATAAATCTGGCAAAGCTGCTTCTGAAGGTTTGTTTCCGGAGCTGTGTATTCTTTGCTGCCTGTAAAATCAGGTTCGGGCAAAGCTTTTCGGTCTAGTTTTCCATTGATTGTTACCGGTAAAGCTGTTAAATGCACAAACACACCGGGAACCATGTATTCAGGAAGAGACACTGATAGATATTCTATAAGCAATTCTGAATCTATAACTGAATCAGAAACATAGTAAGCTGCCAGATATTTCAGTCCGGATTTGTTTTCTTTCACCAATACAACCCCCTGGCGAATATCGGAATATTCTAATAAGGAATTTTCAATTTCCCCTAATTCAATACGATGGCCACGGATTTTCACCTGGAAGTCGTTTCTTCCTACATATTCCAATTCTCCATTCGGTAACCAGCGCACTAAATCTCCGGTTTTGTATAAACGGCTGTTCTCTTCTCTTTCTTTCTGAATAATTGTTTGGAAAGGATTTGAGACGAATCGTTCTTCGGTTAATTCAGGACGGTTCAGATACCCTCTTGCGATCCCAGCTCCTCCAATATACAGTTCCCCTACAGCCCCAACAGGAGCCAGGCGATTTTGCTCATCAAGAACATATGCATAGGTGTTTTCAATTGGGCCACCGATGTTCAACGGATTTCTATCTCCTTTATAATAATGCAGTGTTGCACAGACTGTTCCTTCTGTAGGACCATATTCATTTACAAAGATAATATCGTCAATATTTTTATCTAAAGCAGCGAAGCTTTCTCCGCCGGCAAATATGAGTTTCAGACTCGTTCCATGTTCTACAACTTCTCTTAGCAGAACAGGCGGAATAAATGAAACTTCAATGTTATTATTTTTAATATAATCATTAAGTTCTCCTACGGATGTTCTGAGATCATTGCTGTACAGCCACAACGTATTTCCATTACAGAGTACCGGAAATGCTTCATACACAAAGGCATCAAATACATAGTTTGAGTAGCATCCTACCTCCTGATATTCTTGAAGTCGGTGAGCTTTTATCATTGATTCAATGAGGTTTATCACTCCTGAATGTTCAATCATTACTCCTTTTGGCAATCCTGTGGTTCCACTGGTGTAGATCACATAAGCAAGATTATCTGCATTAACCTGTACAACAGGATTTTCAGTTGATGTTATTTCAAGTTTTGCTTTAAGACTGATATCATCTAAAGCAAGAACCTCAACAGATGCATTTTCCAGTTTTCCTGCTGTACTTTCTTGTCCGATCACCAGTTTTGCCTGAGTATCATTCAAAATATGCTGTATTCTGTCTGAAGGATAGGAAGGATCCATCGGAACATAAGCTGCTCCAGATTTTAAGATAGCAAGAATAGCGATCAATATATTTTCTGACCTTTCAAGGCATACTGGTACCAAATCATCTGGTTGAAGTGAATAATTTTCGATCAGATAATGAGCCAGTTGATTAGCTTTTTCATTCAACTCCTTATAAGAAAATTTGGTATTCTGATACACCAATGCTGTCTGATCAGGAGTATTTTTCACCTGATTTTCAAAAAGTTGATGGATTGTTACTTCTGATGGATATGCTGTATAGGTTGCATTCCAATCTTCTGTTAATTTTTTATACTGATCATGAGTAACAAGGTTTAAATCAGAAAGGGTAACTTTTCTTTGATCTTCATCTTTTGTCATTTGCTCCAGTAAAAATTCATAGGACCGGATCATATTCCCCACCGTTTCTTTAGAGAAAATGGCTTTAGCATAGTTGAACATTCCTTTAATTTCCTCTCCGCCATCATCAATCATTGTCGTCAGATCGAATTTAGCCACTTGATAATCTATTTCTCCATCAAAAGGATAAAACAGCCTGTCCTGGTTATTTTGAGATAAAGCATCACCACCGAAGTTCTGAAGCCCAAACATCACCTGGAAAACAGGGTGTCTCGAGGTATCCTGTTCTACTCCAAGTTCTTCTACTAATTTTTCAAACGGCAGGTCCTGATGAGATTGAGCATCGGTCACTGATTTTGAAACCTGAAGAAGGAAGTCTTTAAGATTTTGCTTAGCATCCAGTTTCTCTCTCAATGCCAATGTGTTGACAAAAAATCCGATAATATCTTCCAGTCCTGCATGATGACGGTTGGCGATAGGGCTTCCTACCACAATATCATCCTGCCCTGAATATGCTGAAAGCATCAGATAATATCCGCCCAGCATTACAGAATACAGGCTTATTCCAAGATTTTTGGATAAAGCTCTCAGCTTTTCACTTTGTTCTTCATCCAAGCTGAAATATAGGTTTTCTCCTTCGTAAGAAATTTGAGAAGGTCTTCTGAAATCGGTCGGAAGATCCAGGTTTTGGAAATCCTCAAGCTGATCTTTCCAATAATTGATCTGCTGTTCAAGACGTTGTCCTGAAAGATATTCACGCTGCCATAAAGCATAGTCTTTGTACTGAATCTGTACGTCAGAAAGTTCTTCCGCTTTTTCGTTATTAAGAAGTGCTTTATAGATCGTCTGGATCTCTTTCAGAAATATATCGGTAGACCACCCGTCAAAAGCAATATGATGAATTACTGCTGACAGATAATGTTTGTTTTCAAACTTGAAAATATTAGTTTCAATAGGAATTTCTACCTCAAGTCGGAAGATTTTATTAGCACATTTGTTAAGCGCTTCATCTAAATCTTCTCTTGTGCTTACTTCCGTCATATTCCATTCAGGCAGATGATCTGTAACCTGCTGATAACCGGCTCCATCTTCTGTTGTTTTAATCACGGAACGAAGGATTTCATGACGTTTAATTACTTTTTCAAATGCTTTCTGCAATACTGAAATATCTGTTTTTTCATCCAGAATTGCTGCCATTGGGATATTGTAGGCACTGCTTCCACCTTCGTAGGTTTCAATAAACCAAAGTCTTTCCTGGGCAAATGATAATCTTTGTTCTTCCGGAGAATTTACTTTTGCAGGAGTAATGACAGCCTGCTCTTCAGTGTGTGTTTCGTTGCTTACAACTTCAGACAAAGAAGCCACTGTTTTATGACTGAAAATGGTTGCCACTTCTACCCTTACCTCCAATACTTGCTTAATTTTACTGATCAGTTTGATGGCCATAATACTATTTCCTCCTAATCTGAAGAAATCGTCATGAATACTGATTCGGCTGCTATCCAATCCTAAAACTCCTGCATAGACTTCAGCGAGTTTCTGCTGGAGTTCATTGACTGGAGCAGTATAGGTGTCCATCCCTATAAATGTAGGTTCAGGCAGCTGTTTTCTATCGAGCTTACCATTGATAGAAATCGGAAGTTCAGTAAGATGTACAAATGCTGCGGGAATCATGTATTCAGGTAAAGTCTCTGATAAAAATTCTGAAAGCAGATGTGAATCAATGGCTGAGTCAGCCACATAATATCCTGCAAGATATTTCATCCCTGCATTATTTTCTTTAGCTAAAACGGCCACCTGACGGATTTCCGGATGTTGAAGCAGCCTGTTTTCTATTTCTTCCAGTTCAATACGATAACCACGGATTTTTACCTGGAAATCATTTCTTCCGATATATTCTATATTTCCGTCCGGAAGCCAACGAACAAGATCTCCGGTTTTATATAATTTCCCGTTTTTATTATTTTGCGCTGCAGTTTGAAAAGGGTTGAAAATAAAACGCTCATCTGTAAGATCGGGTCTGTTCAGATACCCTCTGGAAACCCCTGATCCTCCAATATAAAGTTCTCCTGCGGCTCCAACAGGTACAGGACGGAACTGAGCATCTAATACATAAACGCTTGTATTACCAATAGGGCGTCCTATACTGTTTGCTCTTCTATTATTATTAACAATTGAGGTAACGGTAACTTCAGTGGGACCATAACAATTAAGAAAGTTGAAATGTTCCTCTTTTAATTTATTATAAAGATCTACAGTCAAAGCTTCTCCTCCTGAAGCCAGTTTACGCATTGTTTTCACTTGTGTGATATCAATATTCTGCAACACCGAAGGAGTAAGATTGATATAGGAAACTTTATGATCATTAAGCATTTTTATGAATGCTTCTTCATTTAAATAGCTTTTCTCTTCACTAAGAAGCATACTATTTCCATTCAGAAGAGCCAATAACATCTGCTCTACGGATGGGTCAAATACATAGTTGGCAAATTGAAGAATAACATCCTGATCATCCAGACCATAACGGGAATACAGGTCAGAGACAAGGTTCACTACATTTTTATGCTCTACCATTACCCCTTTTGGAAGCCCTGTTGTTCCACTCGTATAAATGGCATAGGCAAGATTGCCCGAGTTTATATTGATAGTAGGATTTCCCGCAGGCATTCCCTCAATAGCATCTTTAAATAGAATATTATCAAGAGATACAACATTTACATTTTCAACCACTTGCACCTGATTCCCTGTGCTTTCCTGGGCAAGGACTACCCTTGCACCTGTATCTGTCAGAATATGTTTTATTCTATCAGCAGGATAGGAAGGGTCCATAGGAACATAAGCTGCTCCTGCTTTCCATACTGCCAAAATAGCAATGATCATATTCTCCGAACGTTCTAAACATAAGGGTACTAATTCGTCAGGCTGAAGATTATATGTACTGATAAGATAATGAGCCAGACGGTTTGAGAGCGCATTCAGCTCACTATATAAAAGTTTTCTATCCTGAAATATCAGGGCTATATGATCTGGAGTTTTTGCAACCTGTTTTTCAAAAAGTTCATGGATGGTTTTCTCAGATGGGAAATCATACCATGTATTATTCCAATCTTCTGTTATCTTTTTAAATTCTGCCTTGGTAAGGTAAGAGAGCTTTTCAGACATCATTTCCGGGTTATCCAGAAGCTGAGAAAGAATGGTCTCCATCCCTATAATCAACTGGGACATCATTTCCTGTTCGAATAAATAACCATCATAATTCAGGATTAATGATACTTTATCTTCACGTTCATAGGCTACAACCCCCAATGGATAATCTAATTTTTCTACTGAATCTCTAAACTCAAAGCCTAATTCATTCTTTTCTCCACCCTTAGGAACAGGATAATTTTCATACACAAATAAGCTGCTGAAAATTCTGCGTCCATCGTGGTGAAGGTCTGCAAGGTTAATATTACTGTGTGTATTAAGTTCAGAAATTCTGTTCTGAACCTCCATAATATGTTCCGTAACCTTTCCTTCTCCATGATTCACAATCAGTGGTAATGTATTGATATATAAACCTGCTGAAGTCTCAATTCCATCTATTGGCAGGTTTCTGCCCGATACCGTAGTTCCTACAACACTGCTGTTCAATCCACTATAAATACTAAGCTGTTTATGCCATAAATACTGCAGCACCGCATTTACAGTAAAACCTTGCGCTTTAGTAAATTTCTTCAAACGGTGGTACTTTTCTCCTTCTATCGGTAAATTGATGTGCTGATGATTCTGTATATGGCGATAAGCTCCCAGATCAATATGTCGCTCTTCTTCTTTGATCAGACTGCTTAGATCTTCATGATCTTCTAATAAGCTCATGTACGACTTCCAGAATGATGTACTTCCTGTTTTATGAGACTGTAGATATTGCTGAGTCAACGCATAGGCATGGTCAACAGATATCACCGGAATATCATTCTTAATCAGGCTCATATAAGCATCATGTACACTGTTTAAGAGTACAGGCATACTCCACCCATCCAAAATAGCGTGGTGATTGCTTAGTAAGCAGCTGTAATGCTTTTCTCCTCTCTTGAAAAGATATACCCTGAACAGGCTTCCTTTCGAAAGATCATAGATCTCAAAACGATCTTTTTGAGTAAGTTCGCGGATGAATATCTCCTGAGATTGATCATCTAAAGTACTGATATCCTGATAACGCCAATCCAAATCTCCTTCTTTATCAATCACCTGAACAATTTCCCCATTCCAGTCAAATCGAACTCGTAATGTGGGATAGGACTTCTGGATAAGCTCCCAGGATTTTTTAAGATCATCTCTATTGATTTCAGAATGGTATTCCCAGATTAACTGTACTCTGTAAGCATCATCTTTATCACCTTGATTTAATGCATGGTAAACAAACCCTTCCTGTAAGCTGTTTGCCAGATATACCCCTTCTATTTCACCTTTCTCCTGGATCATAGAAAGCTGTTTCTGGTCTACAATATAGTCTACATCGGATGGTGTAAGATAGCTTTTACTTTCTTCCGAAAGTCTTGTTATAATAGATTCCAGATGATCTTTAAACTGAGAAGAAACTGCATGGATCTGATGCTCTGAAAGATATCCGGATACTTCAAAGCGTAATTGCCCATCCACAACAGCTCCATTGATGCTGATATAGTGGCTGTCACGGTTTGTACCTCCAATACCTAACCCGCTATCTTCCGCAGTAATAAACCAACTTTTCCCACCTGTGGTATCTTCCTGATCCAACTGCCCCAGATAATTAAAACTGATCTTAGGAAGAGCATTACCGGTATAACCAATCAGGCTTCCATAGCCGATTCCTTTATTAGGAATTTTTCGTAAAGACTCTTTTATCAGGACAATGGTATCAAACAGATCCTTACCTTTATTCAATAGCAATGGATACATTGCTGTAAACCAACCTACTGTCTCTGTGATATCAAGACTCTCAAATACCTCTTCACGTCCATGACTCTCTAACAGTACAGAATGACTTTCTTCTCCTGTAAGATCAGAAAGAGTAAGGGATAATGCTGCGAGAAGAAGATCATTAATCTGTGTATGATATGCCTGATGGATATTTCTAATCAACAAACCTGTCATTTCTTTGCTGAGAGTCAGATGCCCATAATGATATTCTTCTCCTACCAACCTACTCAATGTATCATTTTGATCTGATACGGTATCTGCAGCAGCATTCCAGAATAATAATTCCTGTGCTCTGGATTCCGGATCTGATATTTGATATTGTTTTACGGCTTCTGTCCATTGGCGATAACTGCTTCCTTTCTTATGAGAAAGTACTTTTTCTCTATCTCCTTTTTCAAGGGCCTGATAAATATTCTTTATATCTTCTGTAATAATCCTCCAGCTTACCGCATCAATAATCAAATGATGAAAAGCAAAATAAAGTCTGGCACTTCCATCATTATATCCATAGATGTAACCTACATGATACAATGGGCCTTGCTCAATATCAAACCCGGATTGCCATTCTGTAAGTATTTTTGATAGTTCATCTTTATTCAGAGTGGAAGCGTCCAGTTGTTTGATAGACGCGAAGATTTGAGTATTTCCATACGATTGAATATACCCCGTATTGCTTTTTTCAAATTTTAATCTGAATGCATCATGTCTTTCTATCAAATGTCTGATAGATTCTTCGAGTAATTCTTTATCAAGTTCAGGAACATTCACAAGGAAAGCCTGATTCCAATGGTTGAAGTCTGCAAGATATCCTTGCTCTTTCTGGCTAAAGAACCATTCCTGAACAGGAAGTAAGGAAACTTCTCCTGTAAGGAGTCCTTGTTCTGCTACAATTTGTGTTTGTTCGTTCTTTTTATTTTCTTCAATAAGTAAGGACAATACCGCCGGCGTTCTGGATGTGAAAATCTCTTTCACACTTACTTTTACATCAAGCTGTTGCCTGATTCTTCCTACCAGCTGGATACTGATAATACTATCCCCTCCTAATTTGAAGAAATCATCGTGAATACTGATTGTTCCGGCATCAATTCCCAATACACTGCTATAAATCTGGCATAATCTGGATTGAAGTTCAGTCTCTGGAGCAATATAGTCTTTACTTCCTGTAAATTCAGGTTCAGGCAGCTGTTTTTTATCCAGTTTTCCGTTAATTGTAAGCGGTAAGGATTCTAAGTGAACAAAGGCTCCGGGAACCATATACTCTGGTAAAGATTCTGATACATATTCCGAAAGAAGCTGAGAATCTATTGCTGAATCAGCAACATAATATCCGGCCAGATATTTCAAACCGGCATTATTTTCTTTAGCCAGCACTGCTGTCTGGCGGATGCCCGTATAACGAACTAATGTATTTTCAATTTCTCCTAATTCAATTCTATAACCACGGATTTTCACCTGGAAATCATTTCTTCCCAGATATTCAAGCTCTCCATTAGAAAGCCAGCGTACCAAATCCCCTGTTTTATATAATCGTCCATTTTTACCTTCTGCTTTTTCAGCTCTACTTTGGAAAGGATTGATCATAAAACGTTCTTCTGTAAGCTCCGGACGGTTCAGATATCCTCTGGTAATGCCTGCTCCACCAATATAAAGCTCACCTATTGCTCCAACAGGAACCGGACGTAGCTTATCATCCAAAACATAAGAAGTCATATTTCCGATAGGCTTTCCTATATTCAGTGGATTGTTGTCTTCTTTATAGTAATGAAGGGTGGCACAAACTGTTCCTTCTGTAGGGCCATAAGCATTAATAATATCTATTCCCTGAGCCTGATAAAGGGCCATCAATTGAGGGTTGGTAACATCTCCGGCAACCATAAGTTTCTCCAGTGGTAAAATATAATCTTTGGTAAGAAGTACCGGAGGGATTGTTGCAATCCTGATATCATTTTCACGGATATAGTGCTGTAATGCTGCAATATCCGTTTGTTTTTCTTTATCCAGCAGATAAATGCTATGACCATGGGTAATAACAGGGAAAAGTTCTGCAACATGCGCATCAAAGACATAATTGGCATACCAAAGACAATTTTTCGTGGTATCTTCTCTGGTATTTAACTCCAGCTTTTCTGCAAATTGGGTCACAAGGTTTGAAACTCCTCTATGTTCTACCATTACTCCTTTCGGAAGTCCTGTTGTTCCGCTGGTATAGATCACATACGCTAAATTTCCAGACTTTGTTTCCGTAACAGGGTTATTTGAATCTGCAATCTCTAATTGTGCCTTATATTGAACCTCATCCAAAGAAATATATTCAGCATTTTGATCTTTTAATTTTTCAATTGTACTCTCCTGACCTATCACCAATCTGGCCTTGGTGTCTTTTATAATATGCCTGATTCTGTCTGAAGGATATGAAGGATCAATCGGCACATAGGCTCCTCCGGATTTCAGAACTCCCAGCATCGCAATCAACATATTTTCGGAACGGTCCAAACATAGGGGAATAATTTCATCTGGTTGAATAGTATATTTTCCGATCAGATCATTGGCCAATTGGTTTGCCTTTTCGTTTAATTCCTGATAGGAAAGTTGAATATCCTGATATACTAAAACTGTATGATCCGGAGTTTTTACCACCTGATCTTCAAAAAGCTGATGAATGGTTTTATCAAATGGATATTCAGAAACCGTATTGTTCCAGTTTTCAATAACTGTTTTATAATCTGTCGCTTTAAGGAATTGGAAATCGTTGATTTTAATATTCTCTGCATTTTCAGTCCCTATTGCTGCGATTTGTTCCAACAGCAGAACATAGGTATCTTTCATCCTCAAAATAGTATTCTTACTGAAAAGAGAAACGGCATAATTAAACATTCCTCTTATCTTTTCCTCTCCATCATCAATCATTGTGGTAAGGTCAAATTTCGCTGCCTGATAATCTATTTCGCCTTCAAAAAGAGAGAATACAGAATCTTTTCCGGTTTCCCTACCAAAGCTTTGAACGCCAAACATCACCTGAAATACCGGATGACGGGACATATCCTGCTCTACGCCCAATTCTTCCACCAATTTTTCAAATGGAAGATCCTGATGCGACTGCGCTTCTGCTACAGATTGGGATACCTGAAGAATAAAGTTTTTAAAATTCTGTCCGGAATTCACATTTCCTCTCAGTGCCAGTGTATTCACAAAGAAACCAACAATATCTTCAAGACCTGCATGATGGCGATTGGAGATTGGGCTCCCTACAATAATATCATCCTGACCTGAATAAGCAGAAAGCATTAAATAGTATCCACCCAGCATCACACTATACAAACTTACTCCAAGGTCTTTGGAAATCGCCCTTAACCCTGAAGCTACTTCTAAAGACAAATCAAAGTAAATGGCAGCCCCTTCATAAGAAATCTGAGCCGGACGTTTGAAATCTAAAGGTAAATTAAGAGATTCAAAGTCTTCTAATATCCCTTTCCAATAATTAATCTGCTTATCCAGAATTTCTCCTTTCAGGTAATTTCTTTGCCAAAGGGCAAAATCTTTATACTGAACAGCAAGATCAGGAAGTTGATGAGGGATTTTGTTAATCAGGGCTTCATACACGGCCTGAATTTCCTTCAACACAATATCTACAGACCATCCGTCAAATGCGATATGATGGACTACTATAGATAAATAATATTGATTTTTCAGTCTGAAAAGAGTTATATCCAAAGGAAGTTCTTCTTCCAGACGGAATATTTTATTGGCCACAGTATTGATAGCCGTTTCCAGCTCTTTTTCTGTGCTAATTTCTACCATTTTGAATTCTGGTATAGCATCTGTAACAACCTGATATCCTATTCCTTCTGCTGTTGTTTTAATTACAGACCGAAGGACTTCGTGGCGCAGAATGACTATTTCCAGGGCTTTCTGAAGTGCTTCCAACTGTACATCCGGGCTCAAAGTGAGTACCATAGGAATATTATAAGCACTGCTTCCACCCTCATAGGCCTCAATAAACCAAAGCCTTTCCTGGGCAAAAGATAAGCGCTGATCTTCAGGAGAGGAAACCATTACAGGCTCTATATGTATGTTTTCTTCCTGGAATTCTGTTTCCAGAAAAGAGGCAAGAGAAGCAATGGTTTTATGATTAAATACAGACGTTACCTGAATACGGAGATCCAGATAATTTTTAATTTTACTGATCAGCTTTATCGCCATGATACTGTTTCCTCCGAGACGGAAGAAATCATCATGAATACTGATTTCATCAGCATCAAGCCCTAATATTTCCCCATAAATACGGCAAAGTTTTTCCTGAAGTTCTGTTTGTGGAGCTGTATATTTTTTGATTCCGGTAAATTCTGGTTCCGGAAGGGCTCTTCTGTCTAATTTCCCGTTAATGGTTAACGGAAGGGTATCAAGCTGTACATAAGCAGCAGGAATCATATATTCCGGCAATGTTTCTGATAAAAATGTTGAAAGATGAGTTTCATCTAACACTTCGTCAGATACATAATATCCGACAAGAACCTTCATTCCTGCTTTATTTTCTTTGGCAAGAATCACCGCCTGCTTTATGCCTGTATATTCCTGCAGCCTGTTTTCAATTTCACCTAATTCAATTCTATAACCACGGATTTTTACCTGGAAGTCATTCCTGCCGATATACTCAATATTTCCATCCGGATGAAGGCGTACCAAGTCTCCGGTTTTATAAATTATTCCGTTTTTTCCTCTGATTTTCTGTATCGGAGTCTGGAAAGGGTTAACAATAAAACGATCGGAAGTAAGATCCGGTCTGTTCAGATATCCTCTTGCAATTCCGTTTCCGCCAAGATAAAGTTCACCTATAGCCCCTATTGGAACGGGACGGTAATAGGCATCCAATACATAGGCTGAAGTATTATTAACAGGACGGCCGATAAGATGTACATCGCCATGTTCAACCTGTTTATAGGTGGCATAAATAGTTGCTTCTGTTGGTCCGTAAAGGTTGTATAAACGGGTATATTCTGACCAGTATTTCCCGGTTTCATAATCACAAGGTTCTCCGGCATACAACATTCCTTTCAGAGAAGGATATTTTATTTTTGGTAATACTGAAAGCATCACCGGCGGCAGATAAGCATAAGCAATATCGTTTTCTAAAAGGTATTGACTTATGGAATCGGCATCTTTTTTAATGGCTTCATCAAGGATATGCAGCTCGTTTCCATATAACAGGGCATTAAAAAATTCTGATACTGATACATCAAAAACGTAAGAGGTATAGGCTGTTATTTTTTCTCCTTCACTGAAACCATAGGCATCTCTGATCTGTGAAACTACGTTTACGACATTCTGGTGTTCAATCATTACCCCCTTAGGCATCCCTGTAGTTCCGCTGGTATAAATTATATACGAAAGATTCTCAGGGGTAACTTTTGTAACAGGATTCTGAGAAGAGATTTCCTCAATAATTGCCTGAAATACAGGATCATTTAAGGATAGAATATGGGCATTCTCTGAGTCTATTTTATCTTTCAATTTTTCTTCTGTAAGAACTACTTTTGCTTGAGTATCTTGAAGAATATGCTGGATTCTATCTGACGGATATTGAGGATCCATAGGAACATAAGCAGCTCCAGCTTTTAAAACGCCCAAAATGGCAACAAGCATATTTTCTGAACGATCTAAACACATAGGGATCAAATCATCAGGCTTCACGTTATATGCAGCAATAAGATGGTTAGCCAGACGATTGGCACGCTCATTGAGTTCCTGATAAGACAATCTGATATTCTGATATACCAATGCAGTGGCATCGGGTGTCTTTGCTGCCTGTTCTTCGAATAACCTGTGAATCGTATATCCTTCTGGAAAATCGTGTTCCTTGGCGTTCCCGTCCTTCGTAATCTTCTGATAATGTTCATCATTTAGAAGCTGAAGGTTCTTAATTGTATTATTTTTTGAGGTTACACTTCCTATTTCAGCCAATTGTTTCAGGATCAGCATATAGGTCTCTTTCATACGGATGATGGTCTCGTTTTTGAAAAGAGCTACTGCATAATTGAAGATTCCCCGGATATTGTCTCCGTGAACATCAATCATCATCGTTACATCAAATTTGGCAGATTTATAATCTATATCTCCATCAAAAGGAAGTAGTACAGTATTATTATTTATATGAGAAACTTTTTCTTCAAAACTCTGAATACCAAACATCACCTGGAAAATAGGGTTTCTTGAATTATCCTGCTCTACTCCCATTTCCTCTACCAGCTTTTCGAAAGGAAGATCCTGATGAGACTGAGCATTGGTGATAGACTCTGAAACCTGCACAATGAAATCTTTTATCTGCTGCTCAGGGTCTATTGTTTCTCTTAAAGCAAAGGTATTAACAAAGAATCCGATGATATTTTCAAGACCTGCATGGTGACGGTTGGCAACTGGGCTTCCCACAATAATATCATCCTGGCCTGAATAAGCGGACAGCATCAGATAATATCCACTCAGCATCACGCTGTATAAACTTACTTCCAGATCTTTTGAAAGTTTTTGTAATTCTGAAGCAAGCTGCTCCGGAAGATCAAAATATATTGTAGCCCCGGTATATGAAACATGGGCTGGTCTTTTAAAGTCCAAAGGAAGATCCAGGGTTTGGAATCCTTCCAATTTGTTTTTCCAATACGATACCTGCTCCTTAAGTATTTCCCCGGAAAGATAATTTCTCTGCCATAGGGCAAAGTCTTTGTATTGAATAGGTAATACTGGAAGTTCAGGTTTTTCACCTTCAATAAGAGCCTGGTAAATGGTATTGAATTCATTGATGAAGACTTCTGTTGACCATCCATCAAAAGCAATATGATGAATAACAACAGATAAATAATCATCATCTTTCATTCTGAAAACAGAAGCATTTATCGGAAGTTCCTGATCCAGTCGGAAAACTTTATTGGCTACATAGTCTATCGTCTGATCAAGTTCTGTTCTGGTTTCAACCTTCCCGAAATGAATCTTAAGCTTTTGATCGGTTACCTTCTGATATCCTACCCCATCTTCTGTGGTAAGAATAATACTTCGCAGTACTTCATGACGCTGCATCAACAGATCAAAAGTCTGCTGAAGAAGTTTCTGGGAAACATTTTTTCCCAGTGTAAACACCATTGGAACATTATAAACACTGCTGCTTCCTTCATAAGACTCTATGAACCAAAGTCTTTCCTGTGCAAAAGACAAACGTTGTTCTTCAGGTTGAGAAACAGGTATTGCATTGATGATTATTGGCTCAGAAACATCATTGTTTTTATCAAGTACATGCGATAATGACGCCACTGTTTTATGTCCAAATACCATGGATACATTGATTGGAATTTCCAGCTCTTGTTTAATTTTACTGATAAGTTTAATAGCCATAATACTATTTCCTCCAAGGCGGAAGAAATCATCATGAATCCCAATGCTTCCAGATTCAATTCCTAAAATCTGACTATAAATCTGACATAATTTTTCCTGTAATTCATTTTCAGGGCCAGTATATTCTCTTTCTCCGCTGAATTCAGGCTCAGGCAGCTGCTTCCTGTCTAATTTTCCATTGATGGTTAATGGCAAAGCTGTAAGTTGAACAAAAACACTTGGCACCATATATTCAGGCAATGTTTCTGATAAATATTCTGTCAGCATTTCTGCATTCAGTTCTTCTTCAGATACATAATACCCGGCCAGATATTTCATTCCAGTACTGTTTTCTTTGGCAAGAACTACAGATTGTTTTATAGCAGGGTGCTGAGATAATCTTTCTTCAATTTCTCCCAATTCTATCCTGTAACCACGGATTTTTACCTGGAAATCGTTTCTGCCAATGTATTCTATATTCCCATCAGGAAGCCATCGTACCAGGTCCCCGGTTTTATATAATTTTCCGTTTACTCCTTTTTGCTTTTGGATTTTCGTTTGGAAAGGATTTTTTATAAAACGTTCTTCAGTAAGATCAGGGCGGTTCAGATAGCCTCTTGCAATGCCTACTCCCCCAAGATACAACTCACCAACAGCTCCTACTGGTGATAACTGTTGGCATCCATCCAGAATATATCCAGAACTGTTTTCTACAGGTTTACCGATAACATGAACATCTCCATGTTTTATCTTTTTGTAAATCGCATAAATAGTTGCTTCCGTAGGACCATACAGATTATAAAGCTCCTTTTTTTCCGACCAATATTTTCCTGTTTCATAATCACAGGGTTCTCCTGCGTACAGGAACCCTTTCACTGAAGGGTAATCTACTCTTGGTAAAACAGATAACATTACCGGAGGTAAATAAGTATAAGCAATCTCATTATCTAGCAAATATCTGCTTATCAGATCGGCATCTTTCTTTGTCGCTTCGTCCAATACATGAAGTTCATTTCCGTATAGCAAGGCATTAAAAAATTCAGATACGGAAACGTCGAAAACATAAGAGGTATAGGCTGTTATTTTTTCTCCTTCAGAAAAGCCATATGCCTCCCTTACCTTCTCCACTACATTCATAACGTTCTGGTGCTCTACCATTACCCCTTTTGGAAGTCCTGTAGTTCCACTAGTGTAAATCACATAAGCTAAACGATCAGGAGAAACATCCATTACAGGATTTGATGACTCGTATGAATCCATCAGAACTCTGAAGTTGGAATCATTTAAAGATAAATATTGTACAGAAAGATGATTAATCTTCTCTATAGTGCTATCTTCTGCAAGAATAATTCTGGCTCCCGTATCTTTGAGGATATACTCAATTCTGTCTACAGGATATGAAGGGTCCATAGGAACATATGCTGCACCAGCTTTCAATACAGCTAAAATTGCAATTAACATATTTTCTGATCTTTCCAGACATAATGGAATAAATTCATCAGGTTTAAGATCAAAAGTGTTGATTAAATAATTAGCTAAACGGTTTGAACGCTCATTAAGCTCCTGGTAGGTGATTTTAACATCCTGATAAACTAATGCAGTATTCTCAGGAGTTTTTATAACCTGATCTTCAAAGGCTTTATGAATGGTTTTACTATTCTGATAGTCCCAATCAATCGTATTCCAGCTTTCTGTTGTTTTCTGATAGGAATTTTCATTTAAGAGCTTGTATTGAGAAATCGGTTTATTAGCATTTCCATCCAATAAATCCTCCAATATTTCAATAAATAACCTCTCATAAATCTCTACAAAATTAGATATTAATTCAGCATCAAGCTTTTGATTCGCATAACGAACCTTATAATTAATCTGACCATCTCTTACTTCCTGCTCAAATGACAATTTCCCAACCAAGTCAACATTCAGATCACTATTAATGATCACATTACTGGCTCCTTCGTAATGAATAACCACATCTTTAAGACTGGTTTGAACAAATCCGAATTCCAGTATATTTGAGGTTGGAGCATAGCTGATAAGTTCCTCAATTGGCAGATATCTGGCCTTACTCGTTTTTAATTGATTGGTGTATTCTATATTTTGATGGATAAGATCCTGCAGAGACGATTTTGGCTCGAATCTGTATCCTTTTAAAATCGTATTAATATGGGCTCCAAAGATAAAATCCTGCCCCTCTGTAATCCCAACAGGATAATTGATAACCAGGTTATTAACTCCTGAAATTCTATGAAGTAAAACGGCAAAAACCAATTGTCCATAAGTATAAGGCGTCAGTTTATATTTTGATATCAGTTGTCTTACTTTAAGGGATACTGATTCAGGAAAATGAAAACGAAGTTCACTTACCGGATTAATCAGGATCTGTTCTTTTTCCTGAGGGTTTAGGAGAAGAGAATCTGTGGTTTGTAAAAATTTAAACCCAATATTTTCAACTTCCTCCAATCCGGACTTCCAGAAATCTGACATTTCTGTTTTCCCTTTTGCCAATATCTCTTCAAGCTGATTTCTCAGTTTTTCGTATCGTATTTCCTGCTCTACAAGGCTTATAGGATTTACATAGCTTAAGTCATTGTAAAAAGTACTTAGCTCAGCATAGATACTGTTTGCACTCAGGCCATCAACAAGAATATGGGAAAATATATGAATAATCCTGTAGCCTCCATTATTCAGCTTGATGGCATAAAACCTTGCCAATTGTTCTTTCTCTAAATCAAAAGGCTGCAAAGCAAGCTGTAAAACTTCTTCAGGACTAGGTTCCTCAGCAATAAATGTTAGTATTTGAGCATGTTCAGAAAGCAAAGGTCTGGGCTTCCAAACCAAATTTTCTGACTCACTTACAACATTACTGTTCAATAGTAAATTATTGTTAACAAATCGGACTAAACTTGAATTCAGTCTATGGATATCTACGTATCCGGACATAGACTGATCAAAGATAATATTATAGTCGCTTCTTGATGGATTCAGGATCCATTCATTATAAAAGGTCGATTGATAAGGTGTTAGCTTCATAGCAATATATCCCGAAGGACGGTAGGTTAGGTTAGGTTTAGGTACGGTTTTTATTCACTCTTTTTGCTTTAAAGCCTTTCTGAACAAGTATTTCAGAAGATCACTAAGCAGCAGCCAGTCCTTTGATTTTACAAAAGAGAATAACCGGAGCCTGTTTTATAACAAGCTTTACATATAAGAGTGAATGTTTAAATGAAAGGGAGTATAGATTGCATTTCCAGGTGCATTTAAATCAAATATTCATATGATTTCCTGAAGAATCCTGACTCATTAAAAAAGATATTTTTTTATCTATTAAGCGTATTTTTCTTATTCAAAAATAATATTTTAAGAAGGTGTTTTTTTATTTTTTATTGGTTATTTAATAATTATTTAATAGTAACCAGCATTATGCTGGTCACTATTAAATAATGGTATTTCAATGATACTTTTACTCTTTAATACAACGAACAGATACACCTTGTGCTTTGCTCGCTCCAAAGGTTGCCGAAGGAGCTCCAAATTGAGCTATTTGTAATGCAAATGCTGATGGACTGGATATTGATCCGGCAGTGCTAGTCCAATAAAGTCCAGATGTTCCTGTGGTAACAGGGGATATGTCTCCTGATGAAGAAACTCGGGTTCCCGCTGCTGTAAGTCCTAATTTACTTGCTGCAGCACTAGTAATTCCATTGTTCATACTAGCTGAACTTAAATAGCTTTGCATTTGTGACTGCGATGGAACTTTAAATCCAATAGGGCAAGGATTATTCGTTGATGTACTATTTTGCCATAACGTTGTACTTGTACCCGCATCTGTTCTCCAGTCTCCACCTGCTGTTATAAATAATGGGTTAGCAGGAATATCTGCTCTAGTACTCGTTGTTCCGTACACACCTGATCCTGAGCTAGAAGATGTCCATTTGATCAAGTCATGCCCATCTGGTCTTCTTCCCCATTGGAATAATGAACCATAAGCGCGGAAATCAGTTGCTGAAGTTGGTCTTTTCCCTAAGTTAAAATTAGGATCATTCACGTTAGTATAATCTGCCCCTAAATTATGGTTCAACCATACGTTATTATCCTCAGCTTGAATTGGAAGGTAAAGGAAATTATGATTGAAGTTTCCTTGAGCATCAGGTTCATTAAACATTCTATCCGGAATAGCTGCTATGATACGAACTTCATAGCCCTTTTGAGCTCCCGAGTTAGGAAGTAAGAATTTCCCTAATAATACTCCAAGAAAATCATTTCCAATACCAGCATTTACGTCTAGTTTACGGGCATTTAATGTTCCAACTTCAGATTTCAGAGTTGCAGTAATTGATTTTGTAGTTGTATTGTATGACTGAGAGTTCCATGAAAGAGTAATATTTCTTGAAATCCCGTCTTCTGTAAGATTCGCAGGAATATTAATTGTTTGGCTCCATGCACCAATCGTTCCACTTCCGGTTGCTGTTGCAGGAATATTAACAGTAAGCCCTGAGGTAGGAATTATACCTTGCAGATCAACCAATGTTTCAGCGATTCCGTCAGCAGCCACAGGTCTTGCAGTAGTAGCAGGCCCAGTAGGCGTAGTAAATGGTGAATAATCCTGATCAAAAACAGAGGCAATAAAGTATCTCCCTTCTATTGTGATGTTGGATGGGATTATAGGAGTTCCCGGGTTTACTGGAAGTGTAATAGCTGGACACGAACTTCCTTTCACTGTAATATTGAACGTTGCACTTCCTGAACTAATGGGAAATCCATTGACTGATAGCTGCAATGTTCCATTTCCTACAGCAAAAGTACCTGCCGCTAATGTAGCCGTTAAGCCATTGGACTGGAAGGTTTGTGCAGCATATGCACTTCCGTCGCCGCCTGTATAAGGAATTGTCAGAATTCCTGTATAAGATTGTCCCTGAGTTGCTGGATTTGGAGCAAATGTAGCGGCTCCGCAGTTTAAAGTAAAGGCAGGATTCTCTTTCCAGAAACACTGTGACCATGCTCCGCCCTGAAAGGCCTTTACACATTGCTCTGATACATCATAAATAAGCATCCCATTTACAGGATTGTTGATCACTCCTGTATTAGGTATTCTGTTTAGTAATAAACTCTTATTGGTTGATCCCAGTTCAAGATCAGCACTTAAATTTGGATTGGGTTGATTAATCCCAACCTGTGCAAGGGAAAAAGAGCTAATACTGATGTAAATAGGTAATAATAACTTTTTTTTCATTTTGAATTTTTGTTGTGGTTTAATAAATAAGTCTATATAAATATTTTTCATTAAAGTTGTTATGAAAATAAAGAATGAATACCCTGCAAGCAGATTTTAAAGTCCTTGTATAGATGCAATATAGTTTTCCTTGTATTGAAATCAAGGAATGATGACTGTAGATAATTTAATATTACAATGATTTGAAAATAGCTGCCTGAAGAATTTTTATTCTTTACTTAGTGACAACCACACAGGCATTTCCTGCAATATTTGCATTAAATGTAATATTTCCGGTCTTATCAGGGGTTCCGGTAATAGAATACTGTAAGCTTCCATTTCCTAAGGCAAAATTTCCTGCAGGTAAACTTGCAGTCAAACCATTGGCTTGAATAGATTGTGCCTGATAACTTCCTCCGTCTCCGCCTGTATAAGGAATGGTCAGTGTACCCTTAAAAGCCTGCCCTGCGACAGGATTTGGAGAAACTGCCGCGGAAGAACAAGATAATGAAACTGGGCCAGCAAAAGCCATTTTTCCACTTAATCCTTTTCCAAGACATTTAGACCATTTATCCGCCTGATATGCTTTTACACATTCTTCGGATAGGTCATAGATCATCATACCATTAACCGGATTAGCAACAGCGGCTGTGTTGGGAACTCTGTTTAAAAGTAATGTTTTGTTGGTGGATCCCAGTTCAAGATCTGCGCTGAGATTGGGATTTTCTTTCTTAATTCCTACCTGTGCAAAGGAAAGCACACTGAAACAGCAGGTAATCAGCCATAATACATTTTTCTTCATTTGTATAAAGTCTTAGTGTTTAATAATTTTTTTCTCTCAGTAAAGATATATGTTAAAAATGAATTTTCAAAAAAAAAACAATGAAAATTGCAAACTTAATCACTAAGTGATGATTTTATATTTCAATATAAATAATTGAAATTCATCTAAATAAAAGGAACTAAAGGGTGCTTAAATCAATTAACTCAAACTTTAGGAATCAAAAAATGTGGTACCACGTTTTTAAGTATTTTATCATGTGAAGCTATGCAGCTCTGATAATTTTTGTCAATAAAAATATCTCTGGTGAAGAATTTTATACTATCAATTTTACACTCATCATTTATAATTTCAAAAGAATCCAGAGGAATCATCATTCCTCCTCCGTGAGCTTTCATCACCGCCTCTTTTTGAGTCCAATAGGAAAAAAAAGCCTTAATCCGATCTTCAGAAGAGTCAATTTTAAGAAATTCATGTTCTGTCATTTGATATTGGAAGTCCAGATAATTAATTTTTGGATCTCTAAATTCTACATCAATTCCTATAGGAAATTCTGCAATAGCACAAACGGCAAGTTCTTTGGAATGAGATATATTGAAATAAAGAGACTGGTCTTTTAAATAAGGCTTATGATCCAATGAACGTTCGATATGTACCTCATTAATTTGATAATGTGAACTCAATCCCCATCGTAAAAGTACCCTGCCCAAAAGAGAAAGCTGAGCATCCTGCCATCTTCTGTATTGTAGAATATCCTGTTGAAAATCTTCCGGAAAAGAGTTTAGATACCTGTCTACAATAGACTGATGTTTTTCTTCATTGATAAACGCATATAAAATAACCATTTCTGATGTTCTTCAAATGTATTGTATTCCTTTTAAAATATATTATGACTCATCTTGTCAAGAGATAAAAATAAACATTTTTAATGGTTCTTTTAGCTTCAAACTATTCGAACTTTGAACATCCACATTATGAGGTTAAATAGGGACCAATAAAACTTTGTGTAAAATATTCTTTCAGAAAAAAGACTGAAATCATAAAGCGTTTTGGAAAATCTTTTTTAATTTTAACATAATTATCACTATAAATCATTTAAAAATGAAAGTACAAACACTAGCATTATTGGCAGGATTTGCATTTTTGGCTGTTTCATGCGGAACTACAAAAACGTACGCCGTAAATGCCAAAAGCGAAACACAAACAGGAGGAACAGCTAAGTTTACCCAACAGGGAAATGAGGTAATCATGAAACTGAATGTAACGAATCTTACTCCTGGAATTCATGCAGTACACATTCATGAAAAAGGAGATTGCTCTGCAGCAGACGGAACTTCTACAGGCGGACACTGGAATCCATCCAAGAATGATCATGGAAAATGGGGTGCTGAGCATTTCCACATGGGCGATATAGGAAATTTGGTAGCTGATCAGAACGGAACTGCGGTTTTAACCTTCAACACAGATAAATGGTGTCTTGGCTGTACAGATGAATCCAAAAACATCATTGGAAAAGGACTGATTGTACATGCTGCCGCTGATGATTTCCATACTCAGCCAACTGGGAATGCCGGAGGAAGAGTGGGATGTGTCGAAATTAAGTAATCATGCATTTACACAATAAAAAAACCGATAATTTTCATTATCGGTTTTTTTATGTTTATGATTTTACTCCCATATCTGATACAATATTCATTGCTTCCTGCAGGTAAAGATCTTTTTTCAGATTCTTGATCCACATTTCAGATTTCTTTTTGAAAGCTTCATCTTTTTTCTCTCTTTCGATCTCGCTTGGATACATGATAAACTGCAATCCATTCTCGAATTTAGTCAACACTTTGAATTTTTCGATTTGAGATTTTCTGTGTTTCATTACTTCATTGAATTTATTGATATTCAAAGTAATGTTTTCCTCTTTATCCAATTTTTCTCTCCATTGAGCTGATTCTAACAGAAGTTGGTAATTCTTATTCTTAGCCATTCTGTCTGCACTTGCTTTTTCAAGAGCCTGGATATTAAAGTAGTTGAGTTTCTCAAATTTTGTAGCCGGAATTTTATCCCAAGCCAGGGCAAAGTCATCATATCGTTCTCCTACTTCTGCATAGGTAAAGAAATCTTTCATCTGAATATCAGAAACAATCCCTTTTCTTTGTGTAGATTCACCTGTAATTCTATAGAACTTCTGAATGGTCAATTTTAAAGAACCAAAATCATCTTCCGTATTCAGGAATCTGTTCAGATCAACAAAAGTCTGAACTGTTCCTTTTCCGAAAGACTGCGGTGATCCTATTACCATAGCTCTTCCATAATCCTGCATTACTCCTGCAAGAATTTCTGATGCTGAAGCAGAAAGTTCGTTTTGCATAATTACAAGCGGACCTGTCCAGATTGGTGTCTCATATTTGTTCTTTAGCGTCTGTATTTTTCCATTTCCATCCTTCACCTGTACATAAGGTCCGGCATCCATGAAAAGCCCCATAATATCCCCTACTTCTGTTAATGATCCACCACCATTGTTTCTAAGGTCAAGAATGATTCCTTCAATGTTTTGAGATTTAAGTTTAACAATCTCATTTTTGATATCATCAGAAGCATTTCTTCCTTTTGAATTTTCAAAATCAGCGTTAAAACTTGGAAGGTTGATAAACCCATATTTCTTACCATTCGGAGCATTTACGACAATACTTCTTGCAAAAGTATCTTCAATGGCAACTTCTTCACGAATCATCGTTACATCCTTGATAGTTCCGTCTTTTTTCTGAACAGTTAAGGTAACAGGAGTTCCTTTTTCACCTCTGATTAATCTTACAGCTTCATCAGAAAGCATTCCTACTACATTGACTGCATCATCTTTTGGTTTTGATTTTACCTTCAGGATCTTATCTCCTTCTGAAAGCTGTTTAGACTTCCACGCAGGAGCACCAATGGTAAGCGCTCCAAGATAAAGGTTTCCTTTTTTCTCCTGGATCAATGCTCCGATACCAATTACTTTTCCGGTAAACTGAGTATCAAAATCTTCTTTATCTTTTGGAGAATAATAGTTGGTATGCGGATCGAATACCTCAGTATAAGCATTCATATACACCGTGAACCAATCCATTTTCTTTCTCTTTTTGAATCGGGTAAAGGTTTCTTTTACAAGATCTTTCACCTCATCTGTAGCTTTTTTGATCTTCTCATCCTGAGTAAGAACTTTAAGCTTGATTGTATCATTTAATTTATACTTCTGAACAGAATCTTTTTTCTCTTTCTGGGCTTCTTCTTTACTATTCATCGATTCAACTTCCTGAAGAATGTTGTATTTGATGAATTTTTTCCACTCATTATATTGTTCCTGTTTATTATCAGGTACTTTTTTAAGTTTCGGTTCCAGAGTAAGCGTTTCATCTTCCTGAAGATTAATAGGCTTGCTGAAAATATCCTGAGTAATTTTATCAATTTCATCTACCCTTTGATAAAGTCTGTCGATTGTAAGCTTATAGAAACTTAGATCTCCTTGGTTGATATAATCATCAAGCTTTGTTTCATGCTTGCTGAATTCATCCATATCAGACTGTAAGAAATATCTTTTGGCAGGATCTACCAATTCGAAATAGTGCTTATAGACATCTTTTGAATAGGCATCATTGATAGGCTTCGGACTATAATGCAGGTAAGAAAGAGTGTTTTTTACGCTCACCATTATTGTCTGCATCTTTTCATCATCGTTCTTGGGCGAGTTGAAGCAAAACATTAGACTGGTTAATGGAATCAGTAGTAAAAATTTATTCAGTTTGAAATTTTTCCACATAAACTGTCTTTATTTATTAATTTTTTGAAAATAAGTATTGTAATAAGTAGCAATAATTTGCAGACTGTTACAAACGATCAAATTTAATACCTTATTTATAAATATCGTACAGTTTTAAGATTTTTTATTCAATGAAATCTGTATGTTTTATTTTCAAAAGACCTCTGTATTATAAAATACAAAGCGTATAAGCACTATTTGTTTCATTTCTAAAAATATAAAGATCAAAAAAATATCATAAAAATTCATAAACATATACCACAAAAGTTAGTTTCAAGTCATAAAGGCATAAAATATGCTGATAATTGATTAAATAACTTTAAAATATAATGTCATGAGAAGTCTATTATGGTTAGTTGCAGTCATTTGTATCGTTGTATGGTTACTGGGAATGCTGGGGATTGTACCCGGAATCAGCACAGGTTATTTAATACATGTTTTGCTCGTCATTGCTATTATTGTTATTCTTTATAATATCATTACCGGAAGAAAACCGCTGGACTAATTTAAATGGTAAATATTCTTGGGAAGACTATAATTTATACTAAAATTGTATAGTTACTTTAATTTCTCAATACGCTCTCTTTTCTGGTATCCAGATTTCTTTCCTTCCTAAAATACAAGATGTTTATTGCTTACACTAATCAGTGAATGATAGTCTTGTTATTTTATGGCGTCTTATTTTTAACTACATTTGATGTGTTGAAAATTCTTTTTGTTCAATTCTAAAATGAACAAACTGTACTGCATTTGTATAAAAATTAAGATAATATATGGAAAGACCGCTTATTCTGGTGACTAATGATGATGGAATTACAGCTCCGGGTATCAGAAATTTGATCAGTTTTATGAACGAAATCGGAGAAGTAGTGGTAGTAGCCCCTAATTCTCCTCAAAGTGGTAAAGGCCACGCCATTACCATTAATTCTACGCTTAGCTATGAAGAGGTTACTCTTGATGGTCCCCAAACAGATTATTCCTGCAGTGGAACGCCTGTGGATTGTGTAAAAATGGCATTGGATAAAATCCTTAAAAGAAGACCTGATATTGTAGTTTCAGGAATTAACCACGGTGCCAATTCATCCATTAATGTAATTTATTCAGGAACAATGTCTGCTGCTGTAGAAGCAGGTGTAGAAGGAATTCCTGCCATAGGATTCTCACTATTGGATTTCAGCTGGGAAGCAGATTTTACTCAGGCTAAAGAGTTTATTCAAAACATTGTACGAAGAACTCTTGAAAACCCAATGCCTAAAGGTATTGTTTTGAATGTGAACATCCCGAAGCTTCCTGCATCTGAGATAAAAGGAATAAAGGTTTGTAAGCAAGCTCATGCTAAATGGGAGGAAAGCTTCGATGAGAGAATCAACCCACACGGAAAAAAATACTATTGGCTGACAGGCTACTTCAACAATATGGATGATTCTGAAGATGCTGATGAAACAGCTTTAGCAAACGGATATATTTCGATTGTGCCTGTAAAATTTGATCTTACAGCGTATGAATACATGAAGACATTGGAGGAAGTAATGGCTTTGACTCAGTAAAAGAATCTAAATAATACGATTATTTAAAGATAGAAAAAGCGTGAAATTTGATTTCACGCTTTTTGTTTTTTATTTCTCGCAGATTGAACAGATAACGCAGATTTTTGGTTATTCAGAATAACTTATACATAATCATCTGTGAAAATCAGTGCCATCTGTGGGAAAATTAAATTATTTGATTAACCACAGATTTTCGCAGATGAGCACAGATGTTTGTGCTTAAAAATGTAGAGATTAATTAAGAATAAATTTATTATTGTTTTTAAAATAATACTTTATCTTCTTTTCTAAGTTCTTCCAGATAGCTTTTCTTATCATCGCGGTAGAAAAGATTCATGGTTTCAAACGGAATTAATTTCAGGTCTTTATTAACGATATGAACACAGGATTTTTTCACTGCTCTTACATCAAAATCATGGGCATCCATGAAGTTCATTATGATAATTCTAAACAGATTATCATAATCCAGATTCGGAGCACATACTTCCGGCAGACAACAAAGTAACTGATTAACCTTAGGTTTTACCTTATCTACAGAAATACCAGTACTGAAGATATCAAGTAACTGCATATGAAGCCCTGTATCCTGTTCGTACACAATGGTATTTTTGGATTCATTATTTAAAAGATCAGCTGGGTTGATATATCGGGTTAAAGGGATGATTTCGTCCTGGAGTTTTAAAATATATCCCATTGCCAAAGCATCCGGATTACATGGAACAGGAATAATATCATCGGCGTTCAAAAGTGGAAATTGATTCAAAATTTCCTGTCTTACTTCCGTTAATGTAATTTTTTCATGAGCAGAATCTTCTCTGTTCCTTCCTGCAATTTCTACAGGCTGGAAGGTAATTCCTCTTACACATTTCTGTTTTAAAGCAAATTCTATGATCTTTCCGATCTCATCGATATTTTTATCTTTTTGAAGAACAATCACCAAAGTGGTTGAGAGATTGAGCTCATTGAGCTTCTCCAAGGCTTTCATTCTTACAGAAGTAAGATCTTTCCCTCTGAAATCTTCCAGAACTTCTGGTTTAAACGAGTCAAACTGAAGGTATACTTCAAATTCAGGAGCATAAGTCGCCAGTTTTTCTGCAAAACCAGGGTCATTGGCTATTCTTATCCCATTGGTATTCAACATTAAATGTTTAATGGGTTTTGATTTAGCAATATCCATAATTTTGAAAAACTCAGGATGGATGGTAGGTTCTCCGCCACTGATCTGAACAACATCAGGCTCTCCTTCATTTTTAACAATTACGTCAAACATCGCTTCAATCTCCTCCAAAGTTCTGTGACTTCCATAATGTGGGGAAGACATTGCATAGCAGGTGGGACAGGTCAGATTACAACGATCCGTTACTTCCACAATTGAAAGACAACTGTGCTGCTCGTGATCTACACAAAGACCACAGTCATAAGGACATCCATATTCCACATCCGTTCCGAAATGAAGCGGCATTTCCGAAGCCTTATTATAGTTTCTTATATTTTTATAATATTGGACATCTGAAGCAATCTTTGTTTTGAAAAAACCATGATCAGGACATCTTTTGGTCATGAAAACAGCTTCATCCTCAATAATAATCTTTGCGCCTACTCTTTTCAGGCATTCGGGACAAAGACTGATTGTATAATCGTAATAGGTATAGTTTCTTACTGGCATACTTGATTTTTTAATGCTTATCCACAGATATATCCACTGATCAGGCCACAGACCAATAAACAAATCACAAAGGTCTGTATAAACTGTTTTCGGCTGAATTTCCTGTTATCTTTACTTTCATAAACCAACTTCACAATAAATGTAACAATAATAGAAAAAAACAAAGCACCTATAATAATCATACCAACGATCATGACTACCAATCCTGTAAGATCGCCAACTTCCAAAAGTGTTAATGATTTCATTTTGAATATTTTAAAGTGGTTTGGATATTTTTAATAGTATAAATGTAGTAAATAATTACACAAATACATACAAATTGAATTGTCCCAAGGTTTCCTATAATTTCAATTCTTGGTTTAATAAAGTCTAATAAGAATCTAAAGGTAAAATAACTTAGCATAAAGATCTGAAAAAGAAACCCGGAAGAATATTTTACATCCTTCTGAATGTATTTAAGAACTCCCCATAGAATGACTAAAAAACCAATTTCATACAAGGCAACCGGATGTCTGAGATATTGATCTCCCAAATGCATTCCAAAGACTGAATCTGTAGGAATACCATAAGTTTCTTCATGAATTCCTGTAAGAAAACAGCCAATTCTTCCAATAATTATAGCCAGCATTAAAGGAAAAACAATTAAATCACCTGTACTTTCTTTGTGGCTCACCATTTTTTTAGCCAATTCTACTCCTAATAATCCAAAAGCCAGTCCTCCAACAATGGTATTGCTGGACCAAAATTTCTGAAAACTGAAATTTTCAAATAAGGTAAAAGGGTTTTCCAGATTTCCAATGAGTTTGGAACCTAGTAACGCTCCGGCTGTTGCCCCAATCAGAACAGCAGCAGATGTATTAAAAGGCAGCTTTTCTTTAGATTTTCTTTTAAGGTAAAAATAATACCGCATACCCAAAAACATTCCAACTGCCTCAAAGAGAGGATGGGCAAGAATTGTTGTACCGAAAATATGAAAAGTTACAGGAAAATCCATCGCTTCAAAAATAATCCATTTAAGATTATTTACTACCTTTATTCTGACAAATAATTACAAAATGCGTATAGAATATGACATAAAATTAGGGTTTAAGGATGTAATGTTCCGCCCTAAGCGTTCAACTTTGAAATCCCGTTCAGAAGTAAATCTTGAAAGAGAATTTATTTTTAAACATACTCAAAAAAGATGGAATGGGGTTCCTGTTATTGCTGCCAATATGGATACCGTAGGAACTTTTGAAATGGCTGTAGAACTGGCTAAAGATAAGATCATCACAGCAATACATAAACATTACACTCCTGAAGAATGGGATCAGTTTCTGCAAAGCCAGCCTGAAAGTATTCATCAATATATTGCGTTAAGTACTGGGACAGGAAAAGCGGATGAAGAAAAAATCAGATTGATCCTGGAAAAGCATCCAAAAATCCAGTTTCTCTGTATAGATGTTGCCAATGGTTATTCTGAGCATTTCGTCCAGTTTGTGAAGACCGCAAGGACTAATTTCCCTGATAAGATCATTATTGCCGGAAATGTAGTAACCGGTGAAATGGTGGAAGAACTTCTTTTAGTAGGTGCAGATATCATCAAAGTGGGTATTGGGCCTGGTTCAGTATGTACAACCCGTGTAAAAACCGGAGTTGGCTATCCTCAATTATCTGCGATCATCGAATGTGCTGATGCTGCACATGGTTTAGGAGGCCACATCATTGCAGACGGAGGCTGTAAAGTTCCCGGAGATGTTGCCAAAGCTTTTGGCGGCGGAGCAGATTTTGTAATGCTTGGCGGGATGTTTGCCGGCCACGATGAAAGTGGTGGTGAAATGATTGAAGAAAATGGGAAAAAATACCGTTTATTCTATGGTATGAGTTCAAAAACGGCAATGGATAAGCATTCAGGAGGTGTTGCTGAGTACCGTGCTTCAGAAGGAAAAACTGTAAAAGTAGCTTATAAAGGACCCGTTGCTGAAACCGTGAAGGATATTTTAGGAGGGGTACGTTCCACATGTACTTATGTAGGAGCATCTAAACTTAAAGAACTTTCCAAAAGAACAACTTTTATCAGGGTTCAGGAACAGGAAAATCAAGTCTTTAACGGATAATTTTTTCTTCAACAGATTTATTAGAACCTTTCAGTAATAAAAAAGAGGCTACACATTTTGTATAGCCTCTTTGTATTTTTACATCAACATTCCACCGTCTACGTTTAACGTCTGACCTGTAACGTATGATGACATATCACTTCCGAAGAATACACAAGCATTAGCGATATCTTCCGGCTGCCCTCCTCTTTTCAAAGGAACTCCGTCTCTCCATCCCTGAACTGTTTTCTCATCCAGCACTGCTGTCATTTCAGTTTCAATGAATCCTGGTGCAATAGCGTTACATCTGATATTTCTAGAACCTAATTCTAGTGCCACTGATTTTGTAAACCCGATTACCCCTGCCTTAGAAGCTGCATAATTCGCTTGTCCTGCATTTCCTTTTACTCCAACTACAGAAGTCATATTGATAATAGATCCGGATTTTGCCTTCATCATCGGTTTAATTACCGCTTTTGTAAGGTTAAATACAGAGTCCAGGTTTACTTTGATTACTTTATCCCAATCTTCTTTTGACATTCTCAATAGCAAGTTATCTTTTGTAATCCCTGCATTGTTTACCAAAATATCAATCTGCCCAAACTCCGCCATTACTTCCTCTACCAATTTTTGAGCGGCATCATAATCTGATGCGTCAGACTGATACCCTTTAATTTGGGTTACAGAACTTAAAGCTGCTTCTAATTCTTTTGCTTTGTCTACAGAACCGGCATAAGTGAATGCTACTTTTGCTCCCTGTTGAGCATACATTTCAGCAATACCCTTCCCGATTCCTCTTGTAGCTCCGGTAATTAGTGCTACCTTTCCTTCTAATAATTTCATATCTCTTGACGATTATTTTTTTATAACTCATTCAGCTACTGAAAGCTGACTTACTTAGTATCATAATTCTTTTTCAGAATTAATCGGTTTGCAAAGATATTATAAATTGTTATTCAAGACATTGAAAACATCAAAATACTGAACTTTTTTGCTAAATTTCTATGATTACTGCTATAATTCTGCACCTTCATTTCTAAATCTGGTGAAATAAATTAAGTCTGTTCTTCTATCTTTACTTAATTTTAGTACTTCTTTCATCCAGATATATTTATCATAAATGATTTCCGTTAAAGGTTCATTCTGAAAATTTAAAACCCCGTATTTACCTTCTTTTTTTATAACGATTTCATTTTCAAAGTTTTCAAAAGCTATAATATCTTCGTAGATAAATGGAACAATTTCCGTACCCTTAGCGCCCAAAATACCATAAAGATTATTATTGTTCATACAAACAAGCGGCTTTGAATACTCATTCAGAATAGTAAAGTATCCAACATCCTGGATCTTTATCTGTTTCACTCCTTTAAGTTCTGAAGCAGACTTATTGGTTACCGAAAATCGGTAATACAGATCACCTCTTCTGATGATTATATTGTCAGGATAGAAGCCAACAATCTGATCTCCTGCATTTAAAATATTCTGCAAATCTTTATCTAAGAGCTTTTCTTCATTTTCATTTTTTAGATAAATAAGATCTTTTCCTGAGATTGTAAAACTTTTAATGATGTCATATTCTTGAGGAATAATAATATTGCCTTGCAAGTCTACAATACTTGATTGATCCGACTTATCACTTGAACCCCTAAAAAGATTGTTAGACAGCGGGTACAAATACTTAAAATTACTAGGATAAAGCTTCTGATCCTTCTTATAAAAAACATTCGTTTTGTTGCTTTTTCTAAGATAAATATATTCTCTATTTCCAAAATATTCCGGAGTGATATCACTGTAAATTTCATCTGTAATGATATTATCTTCAGCATCAATCAGTCCATATTTTCCGGTAGCTTTGTTTTGAGTAATTAGGTAAGGATAAGCATTCATATCTACCACATTCCTTGAAAATTTATGCAAAGTTTGACCATTTTTGCCAATAATCTCACTTTGATTTTCTTCGTTAATGATCAGCGCTTTTTCATTTTCAAAGCTATAATCATCTTTAAACTCCCTATCACTAAGCTGCTTTCCATTAAAGTCATAGAGGAACCATTTTTTATCTTTTGAAACAAAAAAAGCATCTTTTCCAGCAAAACGAATTTTGTCTGAATCTGGAATAATAAGCTTTCCATTATAATCGTAAACAGCTTCTTTTCCCTGTTTGGAAGCAATAATTCTTTCCTTACTCCACCAGGGTGTATTGAAATCCTGATCATCAAGAGGAACGAGCTCATTTCCCTTTTCATCAATAATTGCTGATTTTCTTCTGTTTCCTTGCTCAGAATAAAGAATAAACCTGTTTTTAAAAATGTGGGAAATACCACCTTTATAAGATAATTCAAAGGTTATATTTCCTTTGGAATCTACAATACCTTGTTTTTTGGAAACAGGATCGTAGACAATTCCGAAACCTTCGGAATATGAATTTACCTCCTTCCCTGTTTTTTTGGAAAGAAGAACCTTAGTGTATTGGTTCGTTTGTGCCATACAAACTGTAGAACACAATACAAAAATTAGTTTTTTCAATGAAGAATTAAATAGAATTATTGACAATAAGAACAATCTCTCCTTTTAAAGTCTTACTCTTGGAAAATTCAATTAATTCATTGATTGTTCCACGTTTAGTTTCTTCAAATTTCTTAGAGATTTCACGGCTTAAACTTGCCCTGGTGTTTTCGCCAAAGAACTCTTTTATCTGTTCCAGTGTCGTATTGATCTTGTGTGGACTTTCGTACAATACAATGGTTTTCTTTTCCTCAGCAAGCTGTTTCAGCTTGGTTTGCCTTCCTTTCTTTTGTGGTAAAAATCCGGCAAATAAAAATTCGTTATTCGGAAGTCCTGAAACTACCAAAGCCGGAATTAAAGCTGTTGCACCAGGAAGACAGATCATTTCAATATCGTTATCTGCTCCTGCTTTTGCCAATAAATACCCCGGGTCTGAAATTCCTGGAGTTCCTGCATCAGTAATAATTGCGATATTCTGACCGTTTTTAAGGTCCGTTATTACTTTCTCCGTTGCCTGATGTTCATTATGTAAATGATACGATTTTAAAGGCTTGGATATTTCAAAGTGTTTTAAAAGTATTCCGGAAGTTCTGGTATCTTCACATAAAATATAATCTACATCTTTAAGGACATTCACTGCCCTGAAAGTCATATCTTCCAGGTTCCCAACGGGTGTGGGAACAAAATATAGGATTCCGCTCAAAATTATAAGAATTTATTTTCCACCAATATCCAAAGTCTCTGTGCATATTCATCCACTTTGCTCCATTTCCTTTCGTAGTACAAATCGCTCAGATATTCTTTTGCTTCCTCCAGTGTTTTGAAATGATTCAACTGTGCTACCGTATCATTCAGATCGGTCTGGCTTCCTTCAAATAACATTTTTGAAAAAGCAATTCTGTCATTCAAATCCAGTTTAAACTCTGTTTTGGGTTTATCAGCCTCCATAAAGTTAGTAGGAATGTTAGATTTCAGAATACTTCCCGTATCTTCTTTTATGGGCTCAGGCTGTGTTTCTTTTGGAAGCTCTCTTTCCAGCGGATCATCATCAAACAGGGATTGAACAGCTTTCAATCCTTTGATATTGGCTAATTTTATTTTTTTCTCCTGATGATATTCGTCTAGGTTTTCAAAACTCTCATCAGAAGGGTGTCTCTCTGTTTCTTCGGGAACAGGTTTATCTATTTCAACAATTTTTCTTCTGTCATATACTTCAGCGAGAACATTTTCTTGCTGTCTTTCTTCCACAGAATGATCATTTTTAATCTCATTCACAATGTTTTCAACATTGGAAGTTTCGTTGGCCAGCTCTCCCTGTTCTAAAGAGATATTGGAGGCTACAAACTGCTCTTCATTCTCCTCAATCAGTATTTCGTCATCCAGCATTTCTGTATCGAAAATACTTGGTATGGTTTCTCTGACCTTATTTTCATTGGTACCATTTACTTCTGCAAAATCTACCTCTTTTTTACCTTCAATTTCATCATCATCAGCATCCATTTCATTCAGCTGATTATTAAAGATAGCTTCTTCCTCTGTCACTTCATCATCAAACATATCTTCATTGATATCTTCATCTGAATCTGGTTTTGCATCCGCAAGAATTTTCTCTTCATCTACAAAATTTAACACATCTTCATGGGCAATTGAATGTTCATTTTCCTCAATTTCATTCAATTGATTATTGAAAATAGCTTCTTCTTCTGTTACATCTTCAGATACAACAGGAATCTGAACATTTCCAACCACTCTTTCTTCGTTATTTTCTGCCACAAAACTGATGATATTCTCATGAAATTCATTTTCAACAATTTCATTCAGCTGGTTATTAAATATCTCTTCTTCATCCGCTGATCCACTGATAAAACTGTCATTTTCATGCTCATCAATCTCGTTCAGCTCATTATTAAATATGGCTTCTTCTTCCGTTACCTCATTGCCGGAATCATGATGATCCAGGTCTCCGGAAACAAAAGAAACCGAATGATTATCAGAATGCATAACAGGATCATCTGCTATGAAATATTCAATGTTTTTTTCCAGTAGTTTCAAAAAAGAAATCCTGTTGGCAAGCTCATCTACAAGATCTTGCTTGGAAAGTAATTCGTCTACATTATTTATTTTATCAAGATTATCAATGATATTCTTGGCCTCAAATAAAATCTTTTCCTTTAAATCTTGGATATTTTGCATGATAAGATTCTTATTAAAATTGCTTACTTTTGATGTTGAAAATATACGGCTAATTTAACAAATGTTTTTAGAAAATACAATTAATCATTCCAAACAAAGTGGTTGGATGGAAGTGATTTGTGGCTCTATGTTTTCGGGTAAAACCGAGGAGTTGATTCGAAGATTACGTAGAGCAGAAATGGCAGGACAGAATGTGGAAATTTTTAAACCGAAACTGGATATCCGGTATTCTGAAGAGGATGTTGTTTCTCATAATCAGAATAAAATCCGCAGTACCGCAGTAGAAAATCCTAATGAGATTCTTCTGTTGGCTTCCAATTGTGATGTAGTAGCCATTGACGAAGCTCAGTTTTTTGATGAAAGCATTGTGGATGTTGCCAATCAGCTTGCTAACAGTGGTATAAGAGTTGTTATTGCAGGATTAGATATGGATTTTCTGGGACGTCCTTTCGGGCCCATGCCCAATTTGATGGCTACTGCAGAATATGTCACAAAAGTGCATGCTATTTGCAAGAGAACAGGAAATCTTGCCAATTACTCTATGAGAACTTCTCAAGGAGATAATCTGGTAGAGCTGGGTGAGACTGAAAGCTATGAAGCCGTAAGCCGCCGTGTTTTTATTGATGAAGTACTTTCAAAAAGGAAGTAACGGATATCAATAAAAGACAAACCATAAAATATATTCACTTCATATAATATAAATGAAAAACGAAAAAGCAATTTTGTAAAATTCCAAAAGGAGATCTGCTTACATGAGCTCTTCCAGCCTCTTTGCAATTTTACCTTTTTGCAATTTCACCTTACAATAAAGCAGAAAGGGTATCAATGAACTATACAGTACAACAAATTGCAGGGATCACCAATGCAGAGGTTATTGGAGACAAGAGTTTAATGGTTAAAAATATAGCCTATGACAGCAGGATTATTTATTCAATTAAGAATACTGCGTTTATTGCGATCAATACCCATAAAAATTCTGGTGAAAAATTCATTGAAGCTGCCATAGACAGAGGAATCAATGTCATTATTTCTGAACATCAATATCCACAGTTTGAAAATATAACCTGGATTATTGTTAAAAATTCTGTAGATTTCCTGCAGCAATTAGCCAAATATCATTTTGAAAATTCTCATTTACGATCTATTGGAATCACAGGAAGTAATGGTAAAACCATTTTAAAGGAATGGTTATACCAATGTCTGTGGAATGAATTCCCAACCGTAAAAAGTCCGAAGAGTTTTAATTCTCAGATTGGACTACCTCTTTCTCTTCTTCAAATTAACGATTCTCACGAACTGGGAATTTTTGAAGTTGGAATTTCTCATCCGAATGAAATGGAAAAACTGGAAAATATTTTCCATCCTCAAATCGGATTATTAACACATATTGGAAATGCTCATGCGGCCAACTTCTCTTCCGAAGAAGAACTGATTGATGAAAAGATTAAACTTTTCAAAGATTCTGAGATCATCATTTATAACGGAGACCATTCTCTGGTAGATCAAAAAATTAAAAAATTATACGCTGATAAAAAATTAATCTCTTACGGGTTTAAAAAAGAAAATCAAGTCTTCATCAAAAAAAATACGAAGGATGAAAACATCATTGTTGATTATTTTGGCGAAGAAATCAGTTTTCCGGCTCACCAAAGGGACGAATCGACGTTAACCAATGCTACGGCGCTTATCTCAGTCCTTAAGGTCTTACAGGTCGAAAATAAAAAGATCGTCGAAAAAATCAACCTTTTAAAAGCCGTCGAAATGAGGCTTGAAGCGATCGAAGGAATTAAGGGTAATATTGTCATCAACGATTCTTTCAACCTTGATCTCGATTCCCTGAAAACTGCCCTGCAATTTTTGAAGGAATATAATAAACCTAAAAAATCTATGGTCTTAACAGACATCGTAGGGGTGAATACCAATTCCCAAGAATTATATGAAGAAGTTTCAGAATTGGTAAATGAGCAAAATTTTGATTCTGTATTTCTGATTGGCGATGAAATATCAAAATTTAGTGAATTATTTAAATCTAAAACATATACTTTCATTGATACCAAAGAGTTGATCGAAAGCAAACATCTTTCTGAAATTGAAAATCAGATTATTCTTCTGAAAGGAGCCAGAAAATTTGAAATTGAAAAGCTCAAAGATATTCTGGAACTCAGAAAGCATGATACTGTTTTAGAAATAAATCTGAATGCTATTCTTCATAATATCAATTACCATAAATCACTTCTGAAGCCAACAACCAAAATGATGGCTATGGTAAAAGCCAATGCTTATGGTTTGGGGAGTTATGAAATTTCAGAATTTCTACAACACCACCACATTGATTATTTAGGAGTAGCTTTTGCCGATGAGGGTGTTGAACTTCGTAAAAAAGGGATCACCACTCCTATTATAGTGATGAACCCTGAGCAGCACAGTTATCAAACTATCATAGAATATAACCTGGAACCTGAGATTTATAGCTTCAGGGTTTTGGAACTTTTCTATGAAGCGATCCAAAAATCCGGATATGATAAAAAATATCCTATTCATATTAAGCTTGAGACAGGAATGCATCGTCTTGGATTTAAAGATTTTGAACTGGATCAGTTGAGTGAAACTTTAAGTGAAAAGAATCTTAAAGTTCAGAGTATGTTCAGTCATTTATCTTCTTCTGATATCCCTGAAGAAAGAGAATTTACCATGAATCAATTCAAGGTATTTGATAAAAACTCCAGCTATCTGATCGAAAAACTAGGCTATACTCCTCTTCGTCATATTTTAAATTCTTCAGGAATTACAAGCTATACGGATCATCAGTATGATATGGTAAGAATTGGTATCGGAATGCTTGGAGAATCTCCTGATTCTGAAATTCAGAAACAATTACAGTCTGTGGTAAGTTTTAAAACCGTAATTTCACAGATATCAATGGTTGAAGACGGTGAATCTGTTGGATACAGCAGAAGATTTAAGGCTGATCATCCTACCAGGATTGCCACAGTCCCTGTGGGATACGCTGATGGTATTCCAAGATTAATCGGAAACCAGATTGGAAGCTTAGGAGTGAATAAAACGTTGGCACCCATTGTTGGAAATATCTGCATGGATATGATGATGATTAACGTAGAAAATGTTCCCAATGTAAAGGAAGGTGATATGGTAACCGTCTTTAATGCAAAACCAAGTTTAAAAGAATTCGCAGGCTACTGCAAAACGATAACCTATGAAGTATTAACATCCATTTCGCCTCGGGTGAAACGGATTTATATAAAAGATTAACTATGAGAAAGCTCCTGATTCTTCTTTTCATATTCCCATTATTATGGATCCAGTCACAGGTAAAGAAAAACCTGGTGATTCCGAAGAACCCTAAAATAGGACTATCGCTTGCCGGTGGTGGTGCCAAAGGTTTTTCACATGTAGGAGTGCTTAAAGTATTAGATTCATTAGGAGTAAAAGTGGATTATATTGCCGGAACCAGTATGGGTGCCATTGTAGGTGGCCTGTATGCATCCGGATATTCTGGAAAAGAAATAGAAAAAATCGTAATGGATACAGATTTCTATTCTTTGATTATGGATCCGAAATCCAGACAGGAAGCCAGTTTTTTCAATAAATCTGTAGACAAATATCTTTTATCTATCCCTTTAAAAAATGGGAAAATTACACTTCCTTCTTCCATCAGTACCGGGCAAAGAAATGTTTATCTATTAAAGGAACTTTTTAAAAATGTTTCCAATATTGAAGATTTTTCTAAGATGCCTATTCCTTTTTTATGCGTTGCTACCAATCTTGAAAGTGGTAATATGCAAATCTTTGAAAAGGGAGATCTTGTACAGTCTATTATGGCCAGTTCTGCATTTCCTTCTTTAATGGATCCAGTTAAAATTGGTGACAGTATATATATTGATGGAGCGATGACGGTAAACTATCCTTCAAAGCCTTTAAAGGACCGAGGAATTGACATCGTTATTGGTGTGGATCTGAACCAGGATCTATCCAAAAGAGAAGATTTAAACAATATCATATCTATTCTGAATCAGGTCATTGATTTCGGAATCAAAAGAGATACCAGAAAACAATATAAATATACAGACATCAACATTAAACCTAACCTTAAAGGGATGTCTGCTACAAGCTACGACGAGAAGAAAAAAATTCTTGACAGCGGCTATGTGGAAGGTTTGAAATACTCCCAGGTATTAGACCAACTTCCCAAACGTCAATTTGACCGTCTCAGACAACGTATAAACCCTATATATTCCAATGTATATAAGATAGACAGCATTTCTATAGAAGGAAGTAAAATCTATGGGAAAAACTATACTTTAGGAAAAATGGGACTTCGACTACCCTCTTTACAAACTTATGGAAGCATTAATAAAATGGTTGACAAACTTGTTGCCACCAACAATTATAAGTTCATTAACTATGATATTGTTCAAGAAAATGATGCCAATTATTTAAAGCTTTATGTTACTGAAGATGATGCCCGCCATTTCTTAAAATTTGGATTGCATTATGATGAAGTCTTTAAAACAGGTTTACTTTTGAATTATTCGGCAAAGAGGCTTTTATTTAAAAATTCTAACCTTTCAGTAGATGTAGTGGTAGGTGATAAATTAAGATATTATCTAAATTATTTTATTGATAACGGTTATATTCCTGGATTTGGTATTTACTCTTCCGGAATGAGTTTTGATCTAAAAAATGCAGATAATAATATCATCGACAAATGGGAATGGGTAAGAAACGAGGCTTATATACAGTCTGTATGGAAGGATAAATACGCTATTGGTGGTGGTATAAGCCATGACTATTTCAAAGCTGAAATTAATGGTGATAACAGGCGTTACAGCCGGTTTTTAAATCCTTATGTATTCCTGAAGACCGATACACAGGATGACAAGGAATTTCCAACCAAAGGAGTCTATTTTATGGCCGAAGGAAAGGTTGTTGACCTTTTAAAATCTGAGGTTGAAAAAAGAATCGTTCAGATAAAGGCAGATTTAAAGATTAATATTCCGTTGGGAAAACAATTTACTTATCGTCTTAATTTATTCGGTGGGATTACTCTTGGTGAAAATCTTCCACCCTATTATCAATACAGACTGGGAGGAATCTTCGAACAAAATATTATCAACTTCAAACGTTTTGGAGGTTTTTACTTTGCCCAATTACATACGAATAACGTAATTTTGGCATCTAATGACCTTCAGTTTAAGTTTAATAAAAACTATTTTATCAGTGGAAATTTTAGCTTTGCCAACCTTTCCAACGATATTAAATTTGAAGATGCAGTTAAAGTAAATTATAGCTCGCTTGGCATTACGGCTGGATATAAATCTCCTTTCGGGCAGATTAAAGTGAACTTCAGCCACTCACTAAAAAACAATCAAAAAGGCATATTCAGTGTTATTTTAGGACACTGGTTTTAATACAATGATACAATTCTTTTACGAAAATTTACCAGAGTCGGTAGATATAGATTACAAACGATGGCTGGAAGATTTGATTCTTTCAGAAGGAAAAAAACTAGGAGAAATCAACTACATATTCTGTGATGATGAATATCTTTTGAAGATTAATCAGGACTATTTACAGCATGATTATTATACCGATATCATCACTTTTGATTATGTAAAAGGGAAGACAATAAGCGCTGAGATTTTCGTATCTTTGCAACGCATTTCTGATAACGCCTCTACCCTTTCCCGAGATTATGAAGATGAATTAAGAAGGGTTTTAGCCCATGGAATTTTACACCTTATTGGCTATAAAGACAAGACGGAAGAAGAGGAAAAAGAGATGCGGAGAATGGAAGATTTGTACTTATCGAAGTATAAGGATTTAAAAGATTAAATTAAATAATCACTTAAAGTCCGATATCTAAAGTACTCAATTCTAGCAACAATATACATTTACCTAGAGTGCATTCTCCAAAAATGTTTCACGTGAAACATTAGTGATTAAAGTTAAGGTTTAAGCTTAAACAGCGAGATAAAAAATGATTTCAGAAATATATGATGTAATCGTAGTAGGTGCAGGACATGCAGGATGTGAAGCGGCAGCAGCGGCAGCTAACCTGGGTTCAAAAACACTATTGGTTACAATGAATATGCAGACCATCGGACAGATGAGTTGCAACCCCGCAATGGGTGGAATCGCAAAAGGTCAGATCGTAAGAGAGATTGATGCAATGGGTGGATACTCCGGAATCGTAGCAGACAAATCTGCCATCCAATTCAAAATGCTGAATCTTTCAAAAGGTCCTGCCATGTGGTCCCCGAGAACCCAGAATGACAGAATGCTTTTTGCCGAAGAATGGCGACTGGCTTTAGAGAATACTCCCAATCTTGATTTCTTTCAGGATATGGTGAAACAACTAGTTGTTGAAAATAATAAAGTAACCGGAGTCATTACTTCTTTAGGAATTGAGATTAAAGCAAAATCTGTAGTTCTTACCAACGGAACTTTTTTGAACGGATTAATTCACGTTGGAGACAAACAACTAGGTGGCGGAAGAATGGGTGAACCAAGAGCATTTGGGATCACCGAACAATTGGTAAGTTTAGGCTTCGAAGCTGGAAGAATGAAAACCGGTACTCCACCAAGAGTTGATGGAAGAAGTTTGGATTATTCAAAAATGGAAGAACAGAGAGGAGATGAAAATCCTCAAAAGTTCAGCTATCTTGATACTCCGAAATTAACCAAACAATTAAGTTGCCATATTGTATATACTAACGAAACTGTTCATGATATTCTTCGTGAAGGTTTTGATAGAAGTCCAATGTTCAATGGAACCATTCAAAGTTTAGGTCCAAGATACTGCCCAAGTATTGAAGATAAAATCAATCGTTTTGCAGAAAGAAACCGACACCAGCTTTTCGTAGAACCGGAAGGATGGAAAACTGTTGAGATCTATGTAAACGGATTTAGTTCTTCTCTTCCTGAGGATGTACAGATCAAAGCAATGAAACATATTCCGGGATTTGAAAATGTAAAAGTTTTCCGTCCGGGATACGCTATTGAATATGACTACTTCCCTCCTACCCAATTGAAACATACCTTAGAAACAAAATTGATTGACAATTTATATTTCGCAGGACAAATCAATGGAACTACAGGATATGAAGAAGCAGCAGGTCAAGGTCTGATTGCCGGAATCAATGCCCACAACAAAGTTCATGAAAAAGATGAATTTATCCTGAACAGAGATGAAGCTTATATCGGAGTACTTATTGATGACCTCATTACAAAAGGAACTGAAGAACCCTACAGAATGTTTACTTCACGTGCCGAGTACAGACTTCTATTGAGACAAGATAACGCAGATATCAGATTAACTGAAAAAGCATATCATCTTGGATTAGCAAAAGAAGATAGATTAAGAAAAGTAGAGACTAAAATAACTGAAAGTCAGCGACTTGAAGAGTTTTTACGCGAAACTTCTTTAAAACCAGGTGTTATTAACCCTATTTTAGAATCAATAGAAAGCAGCCCTGTAGATCAAGCTTACAGAGCCGCTCAAATACTTACAAGACCTAATATGACTTTAGATAAACTTGATGGTATTGATTTTATTAAAGAAACTTCTACTCAATACAATGACGAGGTAAGAGAACAGGCAGAGATCAATATCAAATATAAAGGGTATATTGAAAAGGAAAAAGAGAATGTAGCTAAATTAAATCGTCTGGAAAACATTAAAATCCCTGAAGATTTTGATTATACGAAGCTTTCAAGCCTTTCTGCAGAAGCAAAACAGAAGATGTCTAATGTACGCCCTAAAACCATTGCACAGGCAGGAAGAATAAGCGGGGTTTCCCCAGCTGATATTAATGTTTTACTAGTGTATTTAGGACGTTAAAATAAAAATGTTTCACGTGAAACATTTCTTACAATAAAAACGAAAATTAAGGTATTTATTAAGCTTGTAAAAAAGTTGATGAATATCTTAATTTTTTAAGTTAATATATACTCTTTTATAGCTCTTGTCAGTTCTAACTTTGCTCACAGAATAGATTCTTCTCTTCCTTCCGGAAGGATGTTTAAATCTACAAATGACAGTATAGAATCTTAATTGATACAGACTTACTATTTATTAAAATATAACAGATAGCAAATTCAATGAAAATAAAAGATCATTTTCTTTCACAGGAAATATTTGAAATTAAAGAAACAGAAACCAAAGGAGTTTACAAAACCTCCCCTATTCCATCCAATATTTCCAGATATTATGAAAGTGAAGACTACATTTCCCATCACCAGGATTCCGGAAGCCTGAAAGAAAAACTATATAAATTTCTGCAGTCTTTTAATCTACGGTACAAAAAAAATATTCTTGTTGAAAGAATTCAACAGGGATCAAAAGTATTAGACTATGGATGCGGTGCCGGAGAATTTGTAAAGTATATAGAAAATGATTTCGAAACATTCGGTTTTGAACCTGATGCAGATGCAAGAAAAGCAGCACAGGAGAAAATTACAAAAGCGAAAATTCTTGACGATATTCAAAAGCTAGAGGACAAAAGTCTGGATGCAATTACCTTATGGCATGTATTTGAGCATATAGAAAACCAGGATGAAATGCTCAATATCTTTAATTCGAAATTAAAGGATAAAGGACTTCTTATTATTGCTGTTCCCAATCCTACTTCTTATGATGCCAAACACTATAAAGAATATTGGGCCGCCTATGATGTACCAAGACACATCTATCATTTTTCTAAAAACGGAATGGAAAATCTGATTTCTAAAAAACCAGATTGGAAAATGAGAAAGATCAAACCTTTGATCCTCGACTCGTACTACATCTCTATGTTAAGCGAAAAATATAAAAAATCCCCCCTATTTTGGCTAAAAGCAAGTATCTACGGAACAATTTCGAACATAAAAGCCTCTTTTTCGAACGAATTTTCAAGTTTGATATATATTATCGAAAAAAGATAGATAATCGATTTTTAAGCCATTTCTGAAGGCTAATTTTCAGGATTTTGCTTTATAAAACTTAAAAACTCAGGGAATTTTACTCTGAGTTTTAATTTTTGAAAAGGATAGACCATATACTAATCTCAATTTATTTTAAAAAATTGATTTCAAATTTGCACTGTTATTTTTTTTTACTCCCCTACTCCACTTTAGTAAACTGAATTTTTTGAAAATACTCAATCATCAAAAGATTTTGCATAAAACCTAAAAAAGATAGAAATTGGTCCAGAAAAGAGAAAAATTTAGTTTCAAAATCAAAATTCTAACAAAAACACCTCATTTAAGAGCTCAATTTTATTTAATATATAAATACTCGGAAAATTTTAGTTTTTAAATTTTTAACCCTTTTCTAAAAGCCAAATTTTGAGTTAAAAAAATTTTATCTTATATTTTATTTCCTTAAGGCTTCAATTCCAAATTATAGTAAGCAGAAAAAGCCAACCATATTTGACAAAAAATAAAATGCCTAAAAAAATAATTCCCATGAAAAATTAACATGTGATTTTAATATTTAAAGAATACGGGAAAAATGAAAATAAATTGAACTCAAATTATTTCATCAAAAAATTGAATGCTTACAAAAACTAAACAATAGAATCAAGTATTAAAACCAGTCTACAAAACTTAAATCAATAGAATACGAAAAAAAAGAATAATAACAAGTTAATCTTTTGATTTACAATAGAAAATAACACAAAATAAACACTACGCAATAAAAAAAATAATGCTACAAAAAAATATTGATAAAATACAAAGAAAACAATCAAAATAAAACAAAATAAATAGGTTTAATAATTGATAAACAATAAAATACAATACCACATTTATAACATGAATGAAAGCAAAATATAGTACAATAAAAAAGACCGGATGATCTCCGGTCTTTTTTATTATAAATTAATAATCAGGTTACTAACTAAATCTGGATTCCCTGAGAAAACAGAAGAAGTCATATTATCAACTTTAAATTTTATATCCCCTGTTCCACCAGCACCAAAAGTATGTGCATTAAAGAAAAGTTCCGGAAAAGGATATGTTGGCTGGATAGTATACATCCCTCCTACCCTCTTATGACTACCAGAAAGCACAGCGCTGATTAAAACTGATGCACCAGCATTAATACCAGGCACAGGAGTGTTCACAAGAGATACAACGTATTTAGCCTTATTGGATGGGTCCGCCAAAAATACTGCAGATGGTGTAAATTCAACTTTTGGTTGATTGGAGATATAAATATTATCTCTCACAGTTGTTGATTGGATGCTAGGGCTTTCAATCTTAATAAGATCTGTCATTGCATTATGCTCAAGAACCGTTGAATTATTGGCAATTAGACAATAATTAACTTTTTCAGCAACCATCTTTACTAATTGAGAAGCTGCTGTAATATTGTTCCCTGAAATTTTTACAAAAGAATAATTATTATGCTTTTTAATTTCCTCATCTTGGTCCCAATCAAATAAAATTCCCGAATAATGACCAATAAAATTGTTATCAGTAATTTCAAGAGACTCTGTATCAGCTAAAATAGCGGCTGCAACTCTCGAATAATCACCTTCAGTATAAAGAATATGCGATGTATTGCCTTTCACTATAATTCTTTTACAATTTCCACCTTTTCCTTGGACAATAAATAAAGCCTGACCTCCATTATACAACATATTATTTTTTCCCTGTACATGAATGTGTTTAATATTGTTAGAAGTAATTAATACGTTTGATATAGTACAGTTTTTATCCGGCCAGATATAGACTCCGGAATTAACAATTTCAGCAATATTATCTGAAATTGAAATATTAGTAATATTTCCTTTCTCCGTTCCAATTCCAGCAACAAAATTCATTCTCGTATAATTATAAACCTTATTATTTGAAAAAGAACTATTACTAGCATGGATCTCACATGCACATCCAATTAATCTCATTTGTTCATTTCCGATAAAAGTATTATTGTGAACTGATAAAAAATTAGCATTTCCATAAATAGTGGAATGATCGTAATTAATTGTTTCAACACTTTTAGCAAGATCTTCAAAAATACAGTTTTGAATGGTTGCTTTATTTCCATTTCCTACCCAGCCTACTCCTATACAATTAGATAAATCACCATTTGTCCAATACAATCCATCAATATCAACATTTGTACAATTTCCTCCCTCAAACCCAATTCTACGCATATAAGAGGTTCTCATTTGCGAAAACTGACCATTAAAATCAATTATTCCCCTACCTTTCAGTGTAATATTGTAAATAGGCATAAAATCAATAACTTCTTTAGCATTTAGCCCAGAAAATAATAAGAAAGGTTTATCATCAAAGTATGCCCCAACTTTTAGAATACTGTAGTCCTCGAATTCTATATCTAAGTAAGATCTTAATTCAAAAATATTCGAGTGTATTCGTGTAGCTACATTATCAGTATAAGAATTAACAAGATAATGTCCACTGGGAAAAACAAGCTTCAAGCCTAGTTGAGAAGTAATATCAAAGGCCTTCTGAATAGCAGGTCTTTGATCTACAGTATATGAAGACTTTGCACCAAAAGTCGTTACATAGACTCTTTTTGTAGAAAAAACTACTGTATTCGCATAATAATCATTCCCCCTCGAGCGGTAAATAATTTCATCATTTAACACCCTGGAATCATTAGGAACAAGTAAGGTTTCATCAATCCACGTACTTACTTTTTTAAAATTGACACTCTCTCCCGTAAAGCTATCAATTAGCTGAACAAGATCATCATTGGGAGCCGTATTTCCTACCGTAAAAAACTCATTTGTATACATCATAAAATTGTAATTTAGTATAGCAAATGTATTCCCTGCCAGCGTCAAAACTTGACGTAAAAAAAATTTTTTTCATTCCAAAACCTAATTATTCAACATTCCAAAAATTATAAAAATCAAACCAAATATTCCATAAGTGGTAGATGAAAGAATATGAATAAATCCTTCTAATTTCTCTTATTTATTAATATATAAAAGTGTAAATTTTTCTTTATTAACGGGCATTAAAACGTAACTAACACTAAATCAAAAGGCCACAATTTAATATAACCATAAGTTATATCAAGAAACAAAAAAGTACTCGATCAATTAAGGATTTCTCAATGAAGTTTAAAGAACAAAAAAGCCTGCTAATATAATTAGCAGGCTTAGAAATATTGAATTTTATTCTCTATTAATTATTGATTGCAGCTACACCAGGAAGCTCAAGTCCTTCAAGACTTTCAAGCATTGCTCCACCACCTGTAGAAACATAACTTACTTTATCAGCATATCCAAATTGCTTCACAAATGCAACACTATCACCACCTCCTACTAAAGAGAAAGCTCCCAATCTTGTTGCTTCAGCAATGCTATCACCAAGAGCAATAGTTCCCCCTGCAAAATGAGACATTTCAAAAACACCAATCGGACCATTCCAAAGAATTGTTCTTGAATTTAACAATACATCATTAAACTGATCTCTTGATTTGTGACCAGCATCCAATCCCATCCATCCTTCAGGGATAGCATAGATATCTACTTCTTTTCTTTCAACATCATTACTGAAACTTTCAGCGATGATCGCATCAGAAGGAAGATATACTTTTACTTTATGTTCTTTAGCTTTTCCTAAAATTTCCAAAGCCAAAGGAAGCTTATCATCTTCAACCAACGAGTTTCCGATTTTTCCTCCTAATGCCTTAATAAATGTGAAAGCCATTCCACCACCAATAATCAGATTGTCTACTGCCGGAAGAATATTTTCTATAATAGTAATTTTAGTTGAAACTTTAGATCCACCTAAGATAGCAGTCACTGGTTTCTCTCCACTTTTCAAAACTTTATCAATTGCCTGAAGCTCTTTACCCATTAGTAAACCGAAGAATTTAGTTGATGGAAAGAATTTTGCAATAACAGCTGTAGAAGCATGAGCTCTGTGTGCTGTTCCGAAAGCATCGTTTACATAAGCATCACCCAATTTAGAAAGTTTTTCAGCGAAACCTTCATCTCCCTTTTCTTCTTCATTATGGAAACGAACATTCTCCAATAATAAAATTTCACCCGGCTTCAAATCAGCAGCAGCTTGTTCAGCTTTCTCTCCAATGCACTCTTCAACGAATTTCACTTCCTTTCCAAGAACAGTTGAAACTTCACCAATTATATGTTTTAAAGAAAACTCGTCCTTCACTTCTCCTTTCGGTCTTCCAAGGTGTGTCATTAAAATAACAGAACCACCATCCTGAAGGATTTTTTCAACGGTTGGTTTCACCGCAACAATTCTGGTATTGTCAGTCACATTCAACTGGTCATCCTGTGGAACATTGAAGTCAACTCTTACAAGAGCTTTCTTATCTTTAAAATTGAAGTCGTTAATTGTTTTCATTTTTATCTTTAAATTTATTTTTTAACAAATTTAAGGTAATCGCCCTCTTGGCCCAGGTTACATTCCAGCAAATTTCGGGAGAGTCAATTCCATAAACTTTTTTGATTTTTCGTTTCACAAATGTAAGGTTTTAAACTTTTTCAACAGATTGATCGAAATAAAAGTTTTCAAAAACTTTCCCCGAACCCAATCACCCATTAATCAACAAATCTTTTCTCTTTATAAAAAAAAATAATGTAGTTGTTGTTATGTATTGTTAGTAACGGGGATAAGTTTTAGGCATAAAGTTGATAATACTCAACTGGTACTCAATTCATAAATAACTCACAATGTAAATCTCTGTAAACATGCATTTTCACACACTTATTCACAATTGTTGATAACTTTACCCACAAGGCATTATTAGTTATTTTATTATGGAAAAACTTGGGGATAGCTGAAGAAAAGATCTGGAAAGTTGTGGGGAAAAGTTTGGAACAGATTTTCTATTACGAAATAAATTCAGGTTTGAAAATAGAAAGTTGAAAAAAGTTTTCCACACTTATTAACATACCTTTTCACAATTAACTCACGGTTTACTAACACGAATTGTTATTATTCTTACCTTTGTAAGGAAATAAAATCTAAAAAAGCTTAATAAGAGTATTATGAAAAGAAAAATTGCTATCGCAGCGGACCATGCAGGCTATGAATATAAGGAGATTGTTAAGAACTACCTTTCAGAAAAGTTTGAAGTTCAGGATTTTGGAACGTTTTCCACAAACAGTGTGGATTATCCAGACTTTGTCCACCCTGCGGCAACCTCTGTGGAAAACGGAGAAAACGAGCTGGGAATTTTGATCTGTGGAAGCGGAAATGGGGTTCAGATCACTGCGAACAAACATCAGAAAATCAGATGCGCACTTTGCTGGATGCCGGAGATTGCAACACTGGCAAGACAGCATAATGATGCCAACATGATTTCTATGCCGGCAAGGTTTATATCCAAAGAACTGGCGATTGAAATTGTTGACAAATTTCTTTCTACAGAATTTGAAGGTGGAAGACACCAGAACAGAGTTGATAAGATTGCTGTTTGCTAAATATACTGAGGCCTGTAATTTGATTGCAGGCCTTATTTATTTTTTATTTGTACATTTGCAGTGTTCAATAGAAATTAAATTCTATACTTCTCCTGAACCTTTGTAATATTTAAAAGATATTTTTATAGAAGGTTTTTCTCTTTTCTTCTCCAGATTTGTAGTAAATTTATACAAAACTAAAGCTTCCGTTATAAAGTAGATTTAGAAAAAACAAGATTAAATTAAACATTAAGGTTTGATGAGAATAAAATTATCTGCTCTGTTATTTTTGATGATAAATAGCTTCCATGGTCAAGAGATTACTGATCGTAATGCGTTTAAAAAATGCAGGGAAGAGTTCAGTAAAAAGATCTGCCTTTCTGATAAGGATAATGATGGAGTTCCATTTTATCTTGATCAATGCCCTGAGATATCAGGACCACAACTAAACAATGGCTGCCCCTGGCCGGATACAGATAGTGATGGCATACTTGATAATGAAGATGCATGCCCTACTGTAGCGGGGCCCTTAGAAAATAATGGCTGCCCCTGGCCAGATTCAGATGGTGACGGGATCCTAGATAAGGATGATAGTTGTCCTACTATTCCTGGAGTTCCGGAAAATAATGGTTGTAAAGCTATTATAAGGCATAATTATCCTTCATATTCGAAAGAAGATATTAAAAAAATTGAAAAAGATTTTATAGCGGATACTAAAAATAATAACTATCATACCCTAGCAGATCTTATTTTTAAAAAGATCCTAGATAAAAAATTAGATAATAAAGTAGCATATATTACTATTTGGGATATTGCTCTTCCAGGATGTGGTTCAGATGGTCATGATTATTCTGCAATAAATGCCATAAATAAGTTAATTACCAGGGCTTTCTGGGATAAAAGGAATTTTAAAAAACTGGTTGAATTGTTTCCTGAAAAAACGATTATTCCAGTACCAAGAACTAACAGCTATTTTGATAGAGATAGCTATGGGAAGATGTTATCTTTGGTGGATTTCAAAGGAATCCCTACAATGAAATTGGATAATATCGTTTTATATAACGCAAAAGGAAATTTTGCAAAAGACATACATAATATAGAAGACATCCAAAGTCCTGATAAAGATTTTATAGCTTTGTCTATTAAAGTGAATAAAAATAAAGTTAGCGTTTGGGTAAATAATAAAGACTATTATTTTGAATATAAGAAGTCCGGAATTAAGGAAATTTCACCTTCAGAATATAGCGACTTAATTAATTAAAAAAATTAAAATGCCAAAAAAAAGAAAATATATAAGTCATAAAAATGATTTGAAACTGATGGAAATCGGAAGATTGATTCTTCGTTTCATGAATGCGAATGCATCAAAAATTTATAATTATAAGCAGATTGCCGATGGAATAGATTATAAAAATCCAAGACAAAGGGAACTTGTCATCCAGGCACTGCATAAACTTCAGGGATCTGAAAAGATTAAAGAAGTAGAAAGAGGAAAGTATATCGTAAACCTGAAAATTGCAGGAACTCTAACCGGAATTATTGATTTCAACCAAAGCGGAAATGCTTATGTAAATGTAGAAGGATTAGAAGATGATGTCTTTGTTCATTCTAAAAATGTAAAGGATGCCCTGCAGGGAGATAAGGTTCTTATTATAACTTATCATTATAAAGGAAAGAAGCTGGAAGGGTCCGTTTTGGAGGTTTTAGAGCGAAACAGAACCGAATTTGTGGGGACTTTTCAGAAGGTGGCTCACAAGGATTTCGGATTTGTGGTTTGTGATAAAAAATCAATCAATACAGATATCTTTATTCCGAAGGGAAAATTCAATAATGCAGAGGATGGAGATAAGGTCATTGTAAAGATGACAGAATGGAAACCTGGAGATAAAAATCCTGAAGGAGAAATCACACAGGTATTGGGTGCTCCGGGAGAACATGAAACAGAGATCCACTCTATTCTTGCAGAATATGGTCTTCCTTATGAGTTTCCACAGGAAGTGGAAGCAGATGCTGATAAAATAGACAGAAGCATCACTGATGAAGAAGTAGCAAAACGTTGGGATATGCGTAATATCTGTACGTTTACTATCGACCCTAAAGATGCTAAAGATTTTGATGATGCTCTATCCATAAGAAAGCTGGAAAACGGAAACTGGGAAATAGGAGTTCATATTGCCGATGTATCGCATTATGTAGTCCCGGGAACAATCCTTGATGATGAAGCGTATCAGAGAGCCACTTCAGTGTATTTAGTAGACAGAGTAGTACCGATGCTTCCTGAAGTGTTAAGTAATGATGTTTGTTCCCTTCGTCCACACGAAGATAAATATACCTTCTCAGCAGTTTTTGAGCTGAATGATCAGGCTGAAATCCAGAAGCAATGGTTTGGAAGAACAGTAATTCATTCAGACAGAAGATTTACCTATGAAGAAGCTCAGGAACGTATTGAAACAGGCCAGGGAGATTTGGCTGAAGAGATCAATACTCTTGATAAGCTAGCAAAAATCATGCGTAATGATCGTATTAAAAACGGAGCCATTACTTTTGACAGAAGTGAAGTAAGATTCAACCTGGATGAAAATAATGAGCCAGTTGGGGTTTACTTTAAAATCAGTAAAGACTCCAATCACCTGATTGAGGAATTCATGCTTCTGGCTAATAAAAAAGTATCTGAATTTATTTCTTTAACAAGAAAAGGAGAAATTACTAATAATACTTTCATCTACAGGGTTCACGATGATCCGGATCCTGCCAAGCTGGAATCATTAAGAGACTTCGTTTCTACATTCGGGTATAAGATGAATTTAGCTAATACCAAAAAGGTTGCAGAATCTTTGAATAAACTCCTTCATGATGTAAAAGGAAAAGGAGAAGAAAATATGATTGAAACCCTTGCGATGAGAAGTATGAGTAAGGCGGTATATTCTACGGAACCTATCGGACACTACGGCCTTGGATTTGCGTATTATAGCCACTTCACCTCTCCTATCCGTCGTTATCCGGATTTGCTTGCCCACCGCCTTCTCCAACATTATCTGGATGGAGGAAAATCTCCAAGCAGACCAGAATTGGAAGAAAAAGCAAAACACTGCAGTTCTATGGAAAGATTAGCAGCTGATGCAGAAAGGGATTCTATCAAGTATATGCAGGTGAAATTTATGGAAAAACATCTTGGTGAAACTTTCACTGGAGTTATTTCCGGAGTGGCAGAATTTGGATTCTGGGTAGAAATTCCTGAAAACGGTGCTGAAGGCCTTATCAAATTAAGAGATTTAGTAGACGATTCTTATATGTATGATGCCAAAACACATGCTGTATACGGAGTGAGACACGGAAATAAATATCAGCTGGGAGACCAGGTTCAGATCAAAGTAGTAAAAGCGAATCTGATCCAGAAACAATTGGACTTTAAGATTGTTGAGTAATAAAGCAATCAAAAAAATAACAAAAATAAAGAGGTTGTTCCGAAATGGAATAACCTCTTTATTTTTTCATACTATTACAACTTCCTTCTCCCCGCTTCCAGCTTCCTTTCTAAAAACCATGTCCAAAATAGCAGCCAAAATAAAAGTTGATATATCACATCTTTATTGAATAATTAAATCATAAAGTATAACTTTGTATAAAACGAAATGAAATCTTTTTCATTTTAAAACACCACTTAATGCTTGAACTTGTACTATCTGCTATTGTTTTAGGATTCATGTTGAGTCTGGTTTTTATAGGACCTATTTTCTTCCTGTTAATAGAGACCAGTTTCTCAAGAGGGCCAAAGCATGCCCTATCATTGGATCTTGGCGTTATCACTGCAGATTTATTGTGTATTGTAGCAGCTTATTATGCCAGTGCAGATATTGTCACCCTAATAGATAAGCATCCGGGCTTTTACAGGATCACTTCCATCCTGATTTTTATTTACGGAATTGTAATGCTGGTAACGAAAACCAAAATGCACATGCCTGGTGAAGAGAAGATTATTAGTCAAAATTATATTAAGACTTTTTTCAATGGTTTTTTCTTTAATCTTTTAAATGTTGGAGTCATCCTTTTCTGGCTGGTAACGGTAATTTCCGTAAGGAATCAATATCCGGACACCAGCAGTTTTATTTTATATATAAGCATTGTAATAGGAACTTATCTGGGCATTGACCTTGCCAAGATATTTTTAGCTAAGCAGTTTCACGATAAACTTACCCAAAAGCTGGCCAATAGGATCAGAAGAGTTGTAGGAGTGATTCTTATTGTTTTCAGTTTCTTTATCTTCCTGCAGAGCTTTAAGAAGTTCAATCAGTTTGACAGACAACTCGAAGAAGCTGAGAAAAAAGAAGTAAAATATCAACAAACAAAATGAAAAAAATTATCTTTCCAAAAGCTCTTAAAAAAGGAGCTAAAATAGCTGTTATTTCCCCTGCTGGAGCTGTAGATGCTGCACAACTTGAAAAGGGAATAAAATTAATTAAAAGTAAAGGATTCGAACCTGTTTTAGGCGAACATCTTTACACCAAATTTTCAAACGGTTATAATTACGCCGGAACAGAAAAGGAAAGAATAAAAGATATCAACTGGGCTTTAAATGATAAAGAGATTGGGGCAGTCTGGGCTTCAAGAGGCGGCTACGGATGCCAGCATCTGATTCAGCATTTAAATTTGAAAAACTTCACAGAAAATCCGAAATGGTATATCGGATATTCTGATAATACCGTTATACAAAGCTATCTATTGAAAAAAGGCTTTGCTTCCATTCACGGGCAGACCATCAAAACATCCAGTTTTGGAGTTACTGATGAAAGCTACGATCTGATCTTTGATATTTTAAAAGGAAAAACACCTAAATATAGCTTAAAATCTCACCGATTAAATAGAAAAGGGAATATTGAAGGAGAATTGATTGGAGGGAATTTAGCCCTTATCTACGCCCTATTGGGGACCAAGTATTCTTTTGACTTTAAGGATAAAATTTTGTTCATTGAAGATATCGGGGAAAACTTCTATGCACTGGATCGTATGATCATGAGCCTGGAACTGGCAGGAGTTTTCAACAAGATCAAAGGGCTTATCATAGGTGGAATGACTAATATGGGTGATGAAAAAGACAATAAGGAGTATGAAGCCAGCTTTGATGAATTTGCCTATAAATTGATCTCAGATAGAATTTCGAAATACAAATTCACTACCGTATTTGGTTTTCCAAACGGACACATCAAAGACAATCGACCTCTTTTAATTGGGGGAACGGTTAAAGTAAAAGTTGGTACTAAGGTTAAGATTGAATTTTAAGGAGGATCACTCTCCTATTCATTTATTAAAAATTGGATTATGGCAGATCATAATGACTTTGGAAAAATAGCTGAAGATATGGCTGCCGGTTATCTTCAAAAAAACGGATATAAAATCCTGGCCAGAAACTTCAGATTTCAGAAAGCAGAGATTGATATTATTGCTGAAAAAGATGACCTGATTATCATCGTTGAAGTTAAGGCAAGATCTACCGATTTTTTCATTCTGCCTCAGGAAGCAGTAACCAAAACAAAAATCAAGTCTATTGTCTTGGCAGCAAACCATTATTTGGAAGAATTCAATAAGCAGAATGAGGTGAGATTTGATATTATTTCTGTTTTGCCTGATGAAAAGAAGAACTTAATTATTGATCATATAAGTGATGCTTTCGAGGCTTTGGATGCCAATTAATCAAATAAAAAAATAACAATAAATAATGTATCAGTTTAGCGACCTATCAATGCAATAATAAAGATCAGACATTGATATATTGCTAGACTGATGTATTGTTGCTTTAAAATAATAATCAGTTGTATGAAAACAATATTCATCACCGGAGCTACTTCCGGTATTGGTAAATCCACCGCAGAGCTTCTGGCAAAACAAGGAAACAGAATTATCGTTTGTGGGAGGAGAGAAGATGTACTTAAATCTTTAAATGACGAACTATCTCAATATACCGAAATATTTAGTTTAAAGTTTGATGTGAGGAATCTTCAAGAGGTGGAAACTGCGGTTAATTCGTTGCCCGAAGAATGGAAAGATATTGATGTTCTGATTAATAATGCCGGGAATGCACACGGGTTAGATCCATTGTCATCAGGAAAGACTGACGACTGGGATTCGATGATTGATGGGAATGTAAAAGGACTTCTTTATGTTTCCAAAATGATTATCCCTGGAATGAAAACTAAAAATTTAGGTCATATTGTGAACATCAGTTCTGTGGCAGCAAGACAAACCTATGCAAATGGAGTAGTGTACTGTGCTACCAAAAAAGCAGTAGATGTTATTTCTGAAGGAATGAGATTAGAGCTTACTGAATTCGGGATTAAAGTAACAAACATCCAACCTGGAGCTGTAGAAACAGATTTTTCATTGGTAAGATTCAAAGGAGACAGCGAAAAGGCTGCAACGGTTTATGCAGGATATGAGGCATTAAAAGCTGAAGATATTGCTGATGCAATTGCATACTGTGTAAATGCTCCAAAACATGTTACCATTGCCGATATGTGTATCTATCCAAGCGCTCAGGCTGAACCAAGAACAATCTATAAAAAATAGTGTCAAAATAAAGGACTAAATTTGTGGAAAATTTTAAAATGATTTTGCTTTTCCGCAAGATTATATTTTAGCGTAAAATAAGAAAATGAAAATTCTATATCTCGAAACATCGTCTAAAAACTGTTCAGTTGCCATATCAGATAACGAAAAGCTGCTGTGTCTGTGCGAAGAAGTTTCTGAAAACTATAAGCAGTCTGAAAGTCTTCATACTTATGTAGAATGGGCTTTAGAAGGGGCAGGTATATCACTGCAGGATATTGAAGCAGTTTCTCTGGGTAAAGGACCGGGTTCTTATACCGGATTAAGAATTGGGGCTGCCTCTGCAAAAGGCTTCTGTTATGGGCTGAAAATTCCGTTTATTGCCGTTAATTCTCTTGAAAGCATGTTAGAGCCTGTTTTAGGGCAAAACTATGAATTGATAGTGCCATTGATCGATGCAAGGAGAATGGAGGTATATACGGCCGTTTATGACGGTTTTACGGGAAAAGAAATTTCTGCAACGGAAGCAAAGATCCTGGATGAAAATTCTTTTGAAGAATTTAAAGGTAAAAAAGTAGTCTTTGTAGGAGATGGAGCTAAGAAAGCTAAAGATATTTTAAATCTGCCAGATGCAGATTTTAGAGAAGATATTTATCCGTCTGCCCAATACCTGATTAAAAAGACACTTAAGAAAATAGAAAACAAAGAATTTGAAGACATGGCTTATTTTGAGCCCTTTTATCTTAAAGACTTCCATGGGGTAAAGAAAAGAGGATCATAGATTCTATTTCCTCTGAAAAAGATAATTTACATAAAAAAAGCGAAGAATACATCTTCGCTTTTTTGTTTATTGTTTTTGTGGCCCGTCAGGAACATTCCTGTTTCTTGCCTTAGGTTTGTCTGTTTTTTGTTGTTGAGGAGGATTATTCATATTATTATTTCCCGGTGGGAATGAATCCTGTTTTATTTCCTGAGTAACATTTAAGTTTCCTTGGCTATTGAGCTGTCCAGGCGCATTTTGCGGAATATTCTTGCTTTTAACGGTCGGTTGGGTAGGAGTGCCAGGCTGTTGAGAGATCGAGTTTCCTTTATTGTCAGTAGCCTGGAAGCTGAGATCACTTTTCAGATAATTCAGCATTTCTTTAGCCCTTATCCCTTCCGGAGTTTTAGCGTAATTTAAAGCAATTTGTTCAAGCTGTAAGATCATTACTTCTTTTCCACTGGATTTTCCTGTATTAAAAGCATTTAGGAGGTATAATTTAGGTACCAGTGCATCTTTCGGATACTTCTGAATAGTTTGATCAATGACTTCCTTACTTTCCGTAAACTTTTCAGACTCGTATAAAGCATAGGCTTTCTTGTATTCATTTTCAACATCCTCAGTTGATTTTACGAATGAATTGTTTTTAGGGTTTCTTGCAAATTCAGCGTAGGAAGTGTAAGGATAATCAGTTAATAGAATTTGTTTGGCTCTTTCAGCAGACTGAGGAGTTTTCTCATAATTCATAGCAAAAATCTCATACAAAGCCTGAAGCATTACCTTTTCTTCCGGTTTTACATCTACAAGATCATACAGCGTTTTGGTGGCAAGGGGAGTATTGGTAAAATAGTTCTGATACATAATACCCAATCCTAGAGAGGCGGTATCTCTATCCTTTTTAAGCTGTCCCAGTTTTTCCTGATTGGTTGGAATTTGCTCAATATAATAAGCCGGTTCAAAACGTCTCGGATTAGGAGCAGCGGTTACCCCAAGCGCTTCACTTTTCATATCTTCAATAGAAGCCATTTTTTTAGAAAAACGCCAGTTGTCAGAAAGCGCTCTTTCACCCCATACCTGCTTAAATGAAGAAGTTCCCTTGCTTACTGTTCCGGTATTGTTGAAATAAAAACCTTTTGTAGTAACCCCAAAATCTTCAAAAGAATTAGAGTTATTATTGGCAAAAATAGAATTCGCATTATAATCTCCGGTATCAAATCCTTTGTTTCGTTCTGCACGTCTTCTTTCCTGTTCCTCTTTCTCTTCTTTGATCTTTAGTTTAGCAATATATTTTGTGAAAAAGTCTGTTCTTTGAGCATTATCCATCTTAGCTAAAGAAAGAATACTGTCATTCTTTTTGATCAGATAATAGTTCTTAGAGATCTTTTTAATGTATGCAGACTGATCTTTTAGCAAGATCTTTGAAGGCTCATAGGTCATTACGGCAAGTGCAGAGTCATAATAAGTTCCCGCACCGATATAATCATTCTTTTCAAGGTAGCCTTTTCCTATCTCATAATACGCCAACCCACGAATCTGAGGATCAGAAACCTTTTCAAACAAAGATTTCCTGAAAAACTGCTGCGCTTCATCCTTTTTTCCGGCTTTATTGGCCATCAATCCTAAAGCATATAAAAATTCATTTTTTCTTGAACCATAAGTACCTTTTTTACTAATCCCTTCCAGATAGCTTTTAGCACCATTATAATCCCCTTTACCATTGAATGTTTTAGCAATGGCAATTTGGGATTTTACTTCAAATTCAAAATCACTGGAATATTTATAGGCTGCAGTATAGCTTTCTCTTGCCTTATCATTTTGCCCCAGATTTTCAAGGACCTGCCCTCTTAAATAAGCAATTCTGCTCTTCAGCTTCCTGTTGGAATTCAGCTCAAAAGCCAAATCAAGCTCTTTGGCAGCATCTTCTTTCTTTCCTGCATCCAAAAGGGACTCAGCATAGTAAATGCTCAATAATTTGGCGTAAGTTTTATTGATCTTTTCACCTTTTAATTTAGCAAAAGTCTCATGAGCTCTATGATAGTCTTTTATTTTATCATAAGCTACTCCCTGATAGATTCTTGCCAGCGGAATCCTTTTATCATCCTTCATATGAGCGAAGACATAATTAAGAGCATCCATCGCTTCCAAAGGTTTATTTCGATAAATTCTTGATTGGGCAAGGATCATATAGGCATCAAAAATCTGTTTGTTTTTCTCTTCACCGTTTCTGGTAACAGAATATTTATTGATGGCTTTTAAGGCCTTTGCTTCAGCAATTTCCAGAATGGTTGCTCCTTTGGATGAAGTAGCTCCATCCATATTGGTAGGATCAGTTCCCGGACCGTTTGGCATGTTGGGAATTCCGGAATTTCTTCCGGATGGCCTGTTGGCAACTTCTCCCATTTTCATGGAATTTTCTGCAAAAGCAGCTGATTGTCCCAGGTCACTTCCCAAAGGCTGATCTTCAAAAGTAAGAATAGGGATATAAGGAGCATAAAAATTATCTTTATGCGCTTTATCCCTGGTTGTAAATTCACTGTTTAATGCGTCCTTAGCATTAAATAGTGTGTTGTAGTATGTAGAAAATCCCTTCAATAGTTTGGATCGCTGCTCCGGCTTTTTTACTTTGGTACCACAGGAAGCAACAAGGCAGATCACTAAAAGGAACAATATATTCTTTTTCATTATTCAATATAACTTGCTAATCTGCTTTTTATTATCAGCAGTTTGATGATTTTGTAAAAATAATAAAATTTTATAATGAATAATATTTATATTTCGCTCCGAAATATTTTATTTCATCTTTGTGGAAGTAAGAAATCATATGATTTTTAAATTTTGGAAATTTCATTCAAAATCTTGTAAACAAGATGGGTAGGAAGGCCCATAATGGTATAAAAACTACCTGTCAGGCTTTTGATTTTTGCCATTCCCAGCCATTCCTGGATCCCGTAGCTTCCAGCTTTGTCAAAAGGTTTGTAATTTTGAATATAATACTGCATTTCATCATCAGTGATCTCATCAAAAGTTACCTCTGCAACATCCGTTTCTGTAAACACCTTATCCGCAGTTTTTATAGTGATTCCCGTATAAACCTGATGGGTTCTTCCTGAAAGATTTCTCAGCATGCTTTGGGCATCTGCTTCATCCTTAGGCTTACCCAGGATCTCTTGATCAAAGGCAACTACGGTATCTGCTGTCAGTAAAACTTCATCCGCTTCCAGACTTCTGAAAGCATCCGCTTTTAATTCAGATAAATAGCCCGCCGCATTGGCTATGGCAATATGAGCAGGAATAATTTCTTCACAATCGATTTTTACAACCTCAAATTCAAAACCAAGGCTTGAAAGAAGTTCTTTTCTTCTTGGTGATTGTGATGCTAAAAGTAATTTCATAGGTTAGAATTATACAGATTGAGTATTATCATCATGCCAGTTCCCCTGAACTTTCATTACCTGTTCGATCACATCACGTACAGCTCCGCTGCCACCTTTTTTCGGAGAAATATAATGAGATACTCCTTTTACTTCAGGAACTGCATTTTCAGGACATGCTGCAATCGCTGAACTTTCCATGATATGAATATCCGGAAGATCATCACCCATAGTGAGAATCTCCTCATTCTTAAGATTATATTTCCTTTTAAAATCTTCAAAATCCTCAATCTTATTGTGTGATTTCGGATAATAATCCTGAATACCAAGGTAATTGATCCTGTGTTTTACCATCTCATCATTTCCCCCTGTAATAACTCCAATCAAATAATTGTTTTTTAAGGCTTTTACTACTGCATAACCATCCAGTACATTCATTACCCTGCACATATTTCCACCTGGCATCAGATAAACGCTTCCATCTGTGAAAACACCATCTACATCAAATACAAAGGCCTTAATATCCTTTAATTTCTCTTTATAACTCATACATTTTTTGAATAGAATGATTCATTGTCTTATAAATAGCAAGACTTTCTTCGTCCTGTACTAATTGCTCATGTAATTCTAAAACCCTTAAGTCATTTCTTACCGCCGGTCCTGTTTGGGCCATTTTGGGTTCTATTTCATGGATTTTCTGAACCGTTTCATCAATCAGCGGTAAAAAATAATCGAATGGAATTTCCTGAGAATCTGAAATTTCTTTAGCTCTTGAAAAAAGATGATTCACAAAATTGCAGGCGAAGACGGCTGTCAAATGAATGTACTTTCTTTTTTCATGATTGCTTTCCATCACATTTTTCGAAACTTTGGAAGCAAGCTCAAAGAGGATTTTTGTATCTCCTTCATTCTCAGTTTCAATGAAAAATGGAATTTTTTCATATTCCAGTTCTTTCGATTTCGAAAAAGTCTGTAATGGATAAAAGCTGGCCTTTCTATATTCTCCGCTCAAAGTTTCTTTTGGAAGTGAGCCTGAAGTATGGGCAACCAGACAGTTTTTTTTGGAAATTATCTTAGAAACCTCTTCTATAGAATTATCACTCACACAGATGATATACAGATCTGCATCATCCAGCTGATCCGTTGAATATGGAATAGTAAGTTCTTCAGAAATTTTACTCAATTCTTTTTCGTTCCGCCCAAAAATCTGAGCAATGGAAATGCCTTTCAAAGTGAAGGCTTTGGCCATATGATAAGCCACATTTCCGGAACCGATTATTACAATTTGCATCTAACAAATATAGGATTTTAAGCTGAGCCGGGAAAGGAAGAAAGGTATAGAAACTCCAAACTTAAATATAGGCACGTTTATTGCGTAAGTGTCTCATATTATTTTTAATATTTAAACTGAAAATTGAATATTTAATTTAACTTTCAGTTATTTTTGTAATCCAAAACAATGAAAGGCATCTTATGAAGATTAAGGACGCGGAAATTATTTCGTTGATGCAGAATCCACGGACACAGGATAAAGGTGTTCGTGCCTTGATGGATGCCTATCAAAGCAGATTGTACTGGCACATACGAAGAATTATTGTAGACGGAGATCTTGCCCAGGATACTTTGCAGGAAACTTTTATTAAAGCTTATCAGAATTTTCATCAGTTTAAAAACGATAGCCAGTTGTACACATGGCTGTATAGAATAGCAACCAATGAGGCGCTCCAACAGGTAAACAAACTGAAGAAAATGCAGAAAACAGATGAAGATCCGGAGTATCACATGCAAAATCTCGTTGCCGATAATGTAGAAGGAGATGCTGAAGAAATACAGATTTTACTGCAGAACGCCATACAAAGCCTGCCGGAAAAGCAGAAACTGGTATTTATGATGCGGTATTATGATGATTTGCCTTATGAAGAAATATCTAAAATTGTAGATATGTCAGTAGGTACCCTGAAAACAAATTATCATTATGCCAAACAGAAAATAGAAGAGTATATTAAAGAAAATTACGAGAGATAATTTTTGACAAAACAAAGATGAAAGAGTTCGACTTAGAAAAACTAGAACGTAAAAACATTTACACAGTCCCTGAAAATTTATTTGAAAATATTCAGGAGAGGGTTATGAATGATATAAAGCCGGAGCAAAAAGCACCAGCACCGGTCTTTAAGTTAAATTGGATGTATGCTGCAGCGGCATCACTGGCTTTGATCTTTGGAGTCACTTTTATTTATAATTCCAATAACGATTCTGCAGATCAAGGGCTGAATTCAAAAGAAGCCTATGCTGCTCATAAAGGGGGACCTAAAACGGAAGCCGAATTGGCTTACGAAACATTGGAAAATGATTTAACTTCTGTTGAAAATAATAATCAAATAGTTGTAAATCAGAAAAATAATACTTCTTTAGCTTCAAAAAGTGAAGGAGGAAACGAACAACAAACTGTTTCACAAAAAATAGTGAAACCTGTAACTAAAAAAGAAGAAACACGGATGAATGAATATTTGGATTCATTCTCCAATTCTGAAATTGCAGAACTGGCAAGCAACTCAACTCAGGATGTTTATTTGGATTTATATAATTAATAAAGAAAGATGAAAAAGATACTATTGACGTTTTTTATTATTTATGGTTTTAGCTTTGGCTTAAACGCTCAAAGAACGGATTATGACTGGAAAAAGATGGATCCTAAACAAAGGAAGGAGGTCATCAATAATCTTTCTCCTGAAGAAAGAAAAGAACTCCTTAAGAAATTCCGGAATAATATGATCATGGATAATCTGAATGTAGATCCGGGAGATAAAGCAGAATTTACACAGCTTTATAACGAGTATCTTGACAGTCAGAAACAGATAAAAAGTCAATTTGATCCAGGCTTCAACCCTGAAACCTTAACGGATGATGAAGCAAAAGCTAAGTTACAGCAAAGCTTTGAAATTGGACAAAAGCTTCTGGATAACAGAAAAAAATACGCAGAGAAAATGCAGGAGGTAATTCCCTGCCAGAAAGTTCTGAAGCTGTTTCAGTCTGAGGGCATGATGAGAGATAAAATGAATGAAAGAAAACCTCATGTACATAATAATAGTTCGGGACCTAAACAAAACCCATAATAGTTTATTTTTTTAATGTTGGACGGCTCTTACAAATCTTTTTTTGTGAGAGCCGTTTAATTTTATTCTTAAAGCTATACTTTTGCGCGAAAAATTATTCATGAAAAAAGTATTTTTCTTCCTAATGATGGCGGTTTCATTATCAGCACAGAAAACAGAAGTAGTAGAATTGAAGCAAAGTATTAAAGACCGAAATGGAACTACAAAATCGATAACCGTTATTGATAATCGACCATATAGGGAAATTGGAAATATACTCCATCATAAGGAAACTTTTACTTTTAAATTTGCTAATGATGATTTGAAAAATTATATCGAAAGCTGGTTCTTGAGCGATAATAAAACAAAAGGGAATAATGATATCGTTTTGTTATTGGAAGATTTAAAGGTTTATAATGGGGAACAAGAAGATAAATATACTATTGGAAAAACTAAGATTAAGCTTTCAAGTTTTATTAAAAAAAATAATAAGTATTACTTTTTAAACCGTATTCAGAATGTGATTATTTCTGATCAAAAGTTAACCCCCAATGTACCAAGGAATATAGTATCCAATATATCCAATATTATGGTGAATTTCATCAGGGAATCTTATACAAGTCTACCTGTTCGTGCTCCAATTCCGGAGGAAGAATTCATGAATTATGAGAAATATCTTGTTAAAAACTCTCCAGCTTTCAGTAGTTCAGAATTAAAAGATGGAGTCTATAAGGACTTTAAATCATTTTATGAGCAGAAACCGGAACCGAATTATATCACAGATAAAAATAAAAAAGGAAGGGTAACCAATATTAAGGATACTAATGCCAATGTGAATGAGGATATTATTTATAATGAAGAAGTATTTGGATATATAGAAAATGGTAAAGCTTACAGATCTACACCCGTAGGATATTTAGAGATCTTGAAAAATGATAAAGGCTTTTTTGTTATTGCCAATCCATCAGAACTTTACCTACCAAATGATGGAGGTGCTGCGTCAACAATTGCTATGTCGGGTGGACTTATTGGCGGACTTATTGGCGGACTTATTGGGGCTATCGCTGATTATGGTTCTGATCCAAGAAGAAGGACTAATAATGTTGATACTTCAGTGATGCCGAATGTATATCTGGATTCATTAACCGGAAACTATATTTTTGAGTAATTAAAAGAAAAAAGACCCGCTGTCTTTATAGATTTTACCAGCTATTTTAAATAAATTGATACAATAAGATGATGAAAGACAATAATCTCTCTCTTTTTTTTATCTTTGCAAATTACAAGATTCTTAAATGAAAAACATACGAAATTTTTGCATAATCGCTCATATCGACCACGGTAAAAGTACCTTGGCAGACCGTCTTTTGGAGTATACAAATACTGTTACTCAAAGAGAATTACAGTCTCAGACGCTAGATGATATGGATTTGGAAAAGGAACGTGGGATTACGATTAAGTCGCACGCGATCCAGATGGATTATGAATATAAAGGAGAAAAATATATTCTAAACCTGATTGATACACCGGGACACGTTGACTTCTCTTATGAAGTTTCCCGTTCTATTGCTGCTTGTGAAGGAGCGCTTCTTATTGTAGATGCTGCTCAGAGTATTCAGGCACAAACCATTAGTAATCTATATTTAGCATTGGAAAATGATTTAACAATCATTCCAATCTTGAATAAAATTGATCTTCCTTCTGCTAACCCTGAAGAAGTAACTGATGAGATCATGAATCTTATCGGCTGCGAATACGAAGATGTATTGAGAGTTTCAGGAAAAACAGGAGAAGGAGTTCATCATTTATTAGAACAAATCGTTGAAAGAATTCCTGCTCCGGTAGGAAATCCTGACGGACCACTTCAGGCATTGATATTTGACTCTGTTTACAACCCGTTCAGAGGGATTGAAGCTTATTTCAAAGTAGTAAACGGAAGCATCACTAAAAATGAAAAGATCAAATTCTTCGCAACAGGAAAAGAATATGGAGCTGATGAGGTGGGGACTCTAAAACTGAAGCAGGTTCCAAAGAAAACGATCCAATGTGGAGATGTAGGTTACCTTGTTTCAGGGATTAAAGATGCGCGTGAAGTAAAAGTGGGAGATACCATTACTTCTTTTGATAAGCCAGCAGATGGACCAATTGATGGGTTTGAGGAAGTAAAACCAATGGTATTTGCAGGTATTTACCCAATTGATTCTGAGGATTTTGAAGAGTTGAGGTTCTCTTTGGAGAAACTAAGACTAAACGATGCTTCTTTGGTTTTCGAACCGGAAAGTTCTGCAGCTCTTGGTTTCGGATTCCGTTGCGGATTCTTAGGAATGCTTCACATGGAAATTGTTCAGGAACGTTTGGACAGAGAGTTCAATATGAACGTGATTACTACGGTCCCTAACGTATCGTACTTCGGATATACTAAAAAAGAACCTGAAGTTCCTATCCTGATCAACAACCCGTCTGAAATGATGGATCCTTCTACAATGGATAGAGTAGAAGAGCCTTTTATTAAAGCTTCTATCATTACAAAATCTGACTTTGTGGGAGCTGTAATGACTTTATGTATCGAGAAAAGAGGAGAAATCGTTAACCAGAGTTATTTAACATCTGAAAGAGTTGAATTAATTTTCAATATGCCTCTTGCAGAGGTTGTATTTGACTTCTATGACAGATTGAAATCAATCTCTAAAGGATATGCGTCATTTGATTATCACCCAATCGGATTCAGAGCTTCCAAGCTTGTAAAAATGGATATCCTGATCAATGGTGACATGGTAGATGCCCTTTCTTCTTTGATTCACGACAGTAATGCTTACTATATTGGTAAGAGAATGTGTGAGAAACTTCGTGAGCTGATTCCAAGACAACAGTTTGATATTGCTGTTCAGGCAGCTTTGGGAACGAAGGTTATTGCCAGAGAAACCATCAAAGCCTTAAGGAAAGACGTTACTGCAAAATGTTACGGTGGAGATATTTCCAGAAAGCGTAAGCTATTGGAGAAGCAGAAAGAAGGTAAGAAGAAAATGAAGCAGATTGGTAGAGTGGAAGTTCCACAATCGGCGTTCATGGCTGTATTAAAGCTTAATGACTAATTCATTATAAAACAAACCCGCTCCATCATTGAAGCGGGTTTTTTATTTTATTTTTTACGGGTGAATTTTATTTCCATTGTTTTCATCTCCTTTCCTGTTTTAGGATTAGGTCCATACATTTCCAAAGTATGGTTATTATCATCGGTAAAGGTATAAACCTCTCTTACCTCACATTCTTTGCCCGGTCGGCTTGGGTCTGTCATTTTGCCCTTAAAATCAATTGATTTCTTAGCTGGATTCCAGTCTCCTTCGGCATGCATTAATCCTGTTCCCATATTGTCAATCCATGTGCTTACAAACTTTTTCTTGGCATTATCATAGCCCATAATACTCATTCCTTCAAAAGGCATTCCCATGAAATTTGCTTTGTAATTACTTATCTGATAGCGGCCATCAAAGATCATTTTATTAGTGCATTCGGAAGTACTGGTAGCAGCTTTTCCACTGTCATCCATCCACATACTTGTAGCACCTGTCCAGTTTCCGTCAAATTTGGCCAGCATTTTATGCATATCGCCAGGGGTGGCAAATTCCATCCATGCGTTAGTAGCTGTTGCTGAATCCACAGGTTTCCATTCAGATGTGGTGGCTGCAGAATCTTTTTTATCAGAATTATCCGAAGCTGCTGTTTTTCCTTTCTCACATGCTGTACATAAGAAAGCGAGAGAAAGGATGGCTAGTAAATTTTTCATAAATATTTAATTTTAAGTTGGTTATAATAATAACTTAATGTATGAACTTTTATTACTAGTAAAATATTTTTTATTTTTATGATAATTTATGTATTCGTAATACAAACCAAAACTACTTTCTTTAAAATGAATGCTTTTATTTTACTTCGTAATACCTTCTCTGCACTTTGAGTATATTTTTGTCGTAATTCATCATAAATGATTCAGAAGAACTATCGAACAGCGTGACTTTAAATTTTCCTCGGTCTTTTCCTGTGAGATAGTTAACTGAAAATATCATGATTTCATTAGGTTCAAATTCCCAGTAATGCATACCCCAACCGGTTCCACAAATAAGGGCATCGTCGTTCCATATCATTTGCCATTTTTGCTTATCGTTGAGTATAGCAAGTGGTAGATTTTTCAAACCAGAAAGTATTAATTTCCGATTTGAAATATTCTTAATAAATACAGGAAAAGCTTTATATTTTTTAAGGGTTCCTGTTTCTAAATTGTATGCATATTTAGGAATTGTGTCATTGGGTTTGATTACAATTTTGACATTATTTTCAGATAAGGAATCAAAACTAACTGGTGCTTTAGAAAACTTCATTCTTTCAAAATATCCATGAAAATATGCAGCATTACGAGCAGGGTTGCTCTCAACTTCTGTACCTGGTGGAGGTGGCGGAGCAGGTATCATTGAGGTGTAATATTTTACTTCAACATTGGAAGTACCTTTGCCTACGTATATTAATCCAGTTTCTCCTTCCCCTATCCCTTCGTTAAACTTTTGGAAGGTTAGCTTCTCATTTTTTTCATGGTGTAAAATTATGGAGTCTGCAAATGAGGATTCTTTTTTACAAGAGAATAATCCAAGGATAAGACTAAAGTAAAGCAGCTTTTTTATCATTTAGTAAAAATAGTAAATATTTATTCTTAGTTTTGTGTATTCGTAACGCAAATAAATTTATGGAGTCTCCAAAAAAATTACAGGATATCAAAGTAGCTGTAGATGCAGTCATTTTCGGATATTTCGATAAAAAAGACCTTCAAATCCTTTTAATAAAGAGAAATATTGACCCTTTTAAGGGCGGTTGGGCACTTCCGGGAGGGCTTGTTCTGGATGATGAAAATCTGGATGATGCGGTAAAAAGAGAACTGCATGAAGAAGCAGGCATAAAACCCGATTTTTTAGAACAACTCTATACATTTGGCAACGTAGGCCGCGATCCTAGAAATAGAGTGGTTTCTGTGGCTTATCTGGGTCTTGTCAACCCATCTTATCACGAACTTTTTGCAGATTCTGATGCAGATGATGCACAATGGTTTAGTGTCAATAAGCTTCCAACGTTAGCTTTTGACCACAAAAATATCATTGATATTGCTTTAAAAAGACTTCGTACTAAAATTCAATACCAACCCATTGGCTTTAATCTTCTTAATGAAGAATTCCCCTTTTCAGATCTTGAAAACCTTTATAAAACGATTGTAGGGCAGGAGATAGACCGCAGAAATTTCCGTAAAAAAATCATGAGCTACGGATTGCTTAATGAAACCAATAACGTTAAAAAAGAGGGCAGCGGAAGACCCGGAAAACTTTTCACCTTTAATCAGGAAAAATATAAAGAACTTGAGGAACAAGGATTCTACTTCGAAATCAAATAGTTTTTAACACTACAAATTATATTTAAAATGAAGTGGTCGTCTCAATTTTGGGGCGACCATTTTATTATTTACAGGAGCCTAAAGTCCATGAAAAATGCCTCGAATGCACGAATAAGTTGATTACAATGCATTTTCATATCATGAGATTTATCAAAATATTCGTGCATTCGTGGCCAAATAATTTTTGTATTTTGTTAAGTTTTACTAAAATATGATATTTTTGCTCTGATAATCAGTTGTTTGTATTTGTTAGTGTAAAATAAACGCAAATAAATTTGGCAAATAAAACTATATTGTATTACATTTGCGTATAAATAACACAATATGAATTACACCTTACAAAATATTAAAGAGAAATTTCAGAAGAAGCAAAGAATAAAGTTTTTATTTTTCTGGGGCCATACCGTTAAAAATGAAATCACCAAATCATGCTTTAGCCAGTGGTTTACAGGGAATTTTGAAGAAAATGGGGTTGTTTATAAAACAGCAGAGCATTATATGATGGCTGGGAAAGCAAGATTATTTAATGATTCTGAAACCTTGGAAGAAATATTGAAGGTAACAAGTCCGAATAAGGTTAAGAGCCTAGGAAGAAAGGTGAAAAATTTTGATCCGAAGCTTTGGGATGAGCACAAATATGAGATTGTAAGACAGGGAAATCTTTTAAAGTTTTCTCAAAACAAAAAGTATAAAGACTTTCTTTTGTCAACAGGAGATAAAATATTGGTAGAAGCCAGTCCTTACGATACCATTTGGGGAATCGGGATGCTGGAAACAGACTCAAGAGCAGAAAATCCTTTATTATGGAATGGAGAAAACCTTTTAGGATTTGCTTTGATGGAAGTAAGAGATGAATTAAGAGGGTAAAAACACAATAACCAGTCACAGAATATTAATCATGGAAAAAACAGACCTACATCCGCAGATATTCCTAATTGAGGACTTTCTTTCAGAAGCAGAATGTGACGAATACATTGCTTTGGCACTGGGGGAAACTTTTGAAGAAGCAAAAATCAATGTAGGTGGACACCAGATGATGAGCAAAGGAATCAGAAACAATGACAGGTTAATGATCTTCGATAATAATTTGGCAGAAGACCTTTTCAAAAGAGCATCCGAATTTCTTTCACAGGAACATGAAAACTACAGGCTTTTGAATTTTAATGAGATGTTCAGAGTGTATAAATATTCTCCAGGACAGCAATTTAAAATGCACCGAGACGGAAGCTATATCAGAAATGAAAAAGAAAAAAGTTTCTATACATTTTTAATCTATCTGAATGATGATTTTGAAGGTGGAGAAACGGAATTTGAAAACCTTTTCACAGTAGCTCCTAAGAAGGGCACAGCCTTAGTTTTTTACCATCCTTTAAGACATGAAGGTAAAACACTGGTAAGCGGATTAAAATATGTTTTAAGGACAGATGTAATGTATTCCTGTTAAAATGAATGCAGGGATGATGCATAACTATGCTCTTTTTAATTAGCGTAATTATAACACAAAAAAAATGATCAGATATGGAAGATGAATTAAAACCAAGATTTATCGAGTCATTACAAAGAAATAATGATCAGATCAGAGAAGACCGTGCGCGAACGATCGGAGAAGATTCAGAATTGATCTACAGGCGCAGGGTAGAAGATATCGAGTTGAAAATAAAAAGACTCGAGCGTGAGCAGGAAGGACTTATTGATATCAGTCCTTTGGATAGAAATAGTTTGACTTTTGTGGATTTTAATCCCGAAGCATTCGTTCAGAAAGACATGGAATTATCATTAACAATCAGAAATCTAAATATTCAGCTGGAAGTTTCTCAAAAGAGATTTGAATATTTATTCGGAAAAACATTTTAGTCATGGGAAGTACAAGATACGATATAGACGCTCGTTATGACAGAGCAAGCAAAGCAGGTTACGGAACAAAATCCGCAGGTGAAATTTTCACGCAGAATGCCAAGAGACAGGCGCATCCATCAATGATTCCCCACGGAATTTCCTTCAGAGAATCCAGGGACTCAGAAGTGCATCCTAATTCAATTCCTATTATTCTGGGATTGGATGTCACTGGAAGCATGGGGCATATTCCTCACCAACTTATCAAGGAAGGACTCCCAAAACTGATGGGAGGTATTATTCAGGGTGGAGTTCCGGATCCGGCATTGCTTTTCCTGGGAATAGGAGATCATGAATGTGACAGTTATCCATTGCAGATAGGGCAGTTTGAGTCAGGAGACGAAGAACTGGATATGTGGCTTACCCGAACTTATATTGAATCAGGAGGAGGTGGAAATGGGGGCGAGAGCTATCTATTAGCATGGTATTTTGCCGCTTTTCATACAAGAACAGATGCCTTTGAAAAAAGAAATCAAAAAGGGTTGTTGTTTACTGTAGGCGACGAACCTTGTTTGAAAGTACTTCCGGCATCAGCCATCAGGGAAATTATGGGCTCAGGACAGCAAACGTATACCCATTATGAACTGTTGGAAGAAGCTAAAAAGAGATATGAAGTATACCACATTAGTGTCTTGCATTCTGATCAGGCTGTAAGAGCAGATAGAGGCTGGAAAGAACTATTGGGACAGAATTGTATATCAATAGAAGATCATAGAGATATTCCTGAAGTAATCAAAAGAATTATCTGTGAGAAATGTAAAGATACTGCTTTTGTTGCTCCAAATCTGGAAGGGTTAGACAACATACAGATGCTTTAGATCATCAGTTGCAGGAAAGGCAATAATTTTAAAATACCAGACATGAAAAAGGCGCAAATAGTTATAGGATTAGGTTTCGGAGATGAAGGAAAAGGAATCACCACAGATTTCCTGGTTCAGCAAAATTCTGAGTCTGTGGTCATCAGATTTTCTGGAGGGCAACAGGCTGCTCATACTGTAATGATAGAAGACAGAAAACATATTCATTCCAGTTTTGCCAGTGGAGCTCTTCGTGGATTACCATCTTATTTTACCGAACACTGCACCATTCATCCCCAATTTCTATTGAATGAAAGGGAAGAATTAAAAGCAAAAAAAGGAAGTATAGAACTTCATATTCATCCTTTAGCCAAGGTAACCACGCCTTTTGATGTCTGGCAAAACAGAACCAACTCCAAAAATCTGGAACACGGAACCTGCGGAAAAGGAATAGGAGCTACCATGAAAAGAAATGAAGGTCCATATAAACTATTTGCAATTGACCTTATTGCTCCAAAGGAAATGTTGATAGAAAAACTGAAAGGCATTGCTTATTACTATGGTTTTATGGAGGAAGATCAGATTAATAAACAGATTATTCCTTTTTTAGAAGCCATTGAGCAAATAGATTGGAAAATAGATGATTATAGCTATCTGAACTCATTTGAGAATCTGATCTTTGAAGGCAGCCAAGGCATTTTATTAGATATGGATCATGGTGTTTTTCCACATGTAACCTATGCTCATACAACCTCCAAGAATGCTTATGAGATTTGTAAGAAGCTTGATATTGAAGATATAGAAATGTATTATGTAACCAGAAGCTACGCAACACGCCATGGAAATGGCTGGATGAGCAATGAAAAAGAGCTTGCTCTAAGAAATAATGAAGAGGAAACCTGTACCTTTAATGAATATCAGAAAGAACTGAGATTCGGAAATTTAGATTATAAATTATTGAATTATGCTTTGAAATTGGACGGAGCTTATGTAAGGTCAATAAAAAAAAACTTAGTGATAACCTGCCTGGATCAGATCGATGAGGAGTTAAAACTGGATCAATTGGAAATGAAGTTTGACACCATTTTCGGATCTTATTCTCCTTATTCAAAAGATTTTAAAAAGCTTTATTAATACCTTCAGATAAAGGTTTTATATTTAACATAGGAATAGAATGAGGAGGTAAATAATGAATTAAAAACAGATCATAATGAAAACGATACACTATTTAAAAGGAGATGCTACTGTTCCACAGGCAAAAGGGGTAAAAATTATTGCTCATATCTGTAATGATCTGGGAGGTTGGGGAAAAGGTTTTGTATTGGCTGTTTCTAAAAGATGGAAAGAGCCGGAAAAAGAATACAGGAATTGGTATCGTTTCAGGAGTGAAAATAATTTTAGGCTGGGCGAAATTCAGATCATACAGGTTGAAAAATACATGTATGTTGCCAATATGATCGGCCAAAAAGGAATGAAAACCGGAAGTAACGGAGTTCCCGTTCGATATGAAGCCATTGAAAAATGTCTGGAAACATTAGCCAAAAAAGCCATAGAACTTGATGCAAGCATCCATATGCCGAGAATCGGGTGTGGTCTGGCTGGCGGAAAATGGGAAAAGATAGAACCTATCATAGAAAGAACCTTATTGATTAGAAATGTTGAGGTGTATGTCTATGACTTTGATTAATTAATGATGAAAGAATTTGAAATAAGAGCAGATTATACCCGCGATACCATTGTTGTCTACCAGGCTTATAATAAAGCCATTGCAAAAGCAGCAGTAGAAAATCAAAAGTTCAGTGCTCCTTTTTCATTCAGCAGAATGACATGGATTAAGCCTTCCTTTCTTTGGATGATGGAACGAAGTAATTATGGACAGAAACCCAACCAGGAATGTACACTTGCTATTCATATTAAAAGAGAAGCATGGGAAAAAGCGCTGGAACTAGCCATTTTAACCTCTCCTGAAAAAAGAGTATATCCAAAGCCAGGAATCTGGGAAGAAGAATTTGAAAATGCTAAAGTCTATGTACAATGGGACCCCGAAAGGAATATCAAAGGAAATAAGCTGGAATATCGTTCGATTCAGGTGGGAATCAGCCGTTATCTGATAGAAGAATTTAATGAAGATTGGATCGTAAAAATAGAAGATTATTCACCTTTGGTAAAAAAGATCTTAGATCTTACAAAGCAGGGAGAATATAATAAGGCAAAAAAATTATTACCCAAAGAAAAAATATATCCATTATCCAAAGAGATTGCCCGGAGGATAGGATCAGAAATATAAAATTAACAAAATGAAAACAACAAGATTGTACAGACCGGTAGGAGAGAAGGAAATGATTCTTATTATCGAGAATGGATATAAAAAATTTCCTCCAAGACTGGAATGGCAGCCCATCTTTTACCCGGTTCTGGATGAAGACTATGCCTCAGAAATTGCTGAGAAATGGAATACCAGAGATGAGTTTGGAAACTATCTTGGTTTTGTTACCCGTTTTGAAGTGCTGGAAGAAGCAGCCAATCAATATCCGGCACAGAATGTGGGAGCCAGGAATCATAATGAATTGTGGGTTCCGTCAGAAGAGCTGGACACATTCAATCAGGCCATTGTCGGTACTATAGAAGTCATCAAAGTATTTGTAGGAAACAACTTTAAAGAATCAGCAAATACAGAAATAGAAAGTCTGGTAAAGACTTTAAAAATAACCACCACGAACCCGTAAGATGGTAAAAACATTCGTGCATTCGTGGCGAAAAAAAAGAATTAAATGATAATGCCGCGAATGCACGAATATAATACACAGTGTGATTACAATGAGTTTTTTAAATGATGTATTTGCTAGAAAATTCGTGGCCAAAAACAGAAAAAATCATGACCAATAAAGGAATGGCGAAAGATACATTGGATATCCTGGCCAGAAAATATTATATAAATACAGAACACCAAAGAATAGATATAGGAAAAGAGCTGGAAACCAGTAAAAAAGGAACGGTTCTTTTCACCCCGGAAAAACTTTCTGAGCTCACAGCGGTTCCAATGCCGGAAACTCATTTTGAAACTCAATTTGAAACCTGGCGTTGCAGCTCGCTAAAAGCAATTTTAGAATTAACTAAAGAAGAAGATCAGGAAAAGATCATGTGTCTGAACTTTGCCTCAGCAAAAAATCCTGGGGGCGGATTTATCAATGGAGCAGAAGCACAGGAAGAAAGCCTGGCAAGAACTTCTGCATTGTATGAAAGCCTCTTGATGGCAGAAGATTATTACACATTACACCGAAGTATGAGCTCTTGCTTTTATACAGATACAATGATTTACAGTCCAAAAGTTCCTGTTTTCAGAAAGGATAAAGGAGAATTGTTATCGAAACCGGTACTATGTAATTTCATTACTTCTCCAGCAGTGAATGCTGGTGTGGTAAAGCGACAGGAACCTCAAAGAGAAAACGAGATATTGGGAGCAATGGATATCCGGACAGATAAGATGCTTGCACTGGCCTTACATCAAGGAAATGAAACCTTAATTTTAGGTGCCTGGGGCTGCGGAGTATTCAAAAATGATCCGAAGGAAATCGCCGGTCTGTTCAAAAAATATCTTCAGGGAAAATATAAGAACAAATTTAAAAGAGTGGTTTTTGCAGTGCTCACCAAGAAAGAAGAGATGCTGAAGCCGTTTGAAGAAATACAATGAAAATTGAAATCATAAAAGGAGACATCACAAAGATTCATGCAGACGCTATTGTCAATGCTGCTAACACTTCTTTACTAGGAGGAGGTGGTGTAGATGGAGCAATTCATCGGGCAGGAGGATCTCAAATTCTGGAAGAATGCAGGACGATCAGAAACAGACAAGGCAAATGCAATACTGGAGAAGCAGTAGTGACAACAGCAGGAAATCTTCCCGCAAAATATGTCATTCATACTGTAGGACCAGTCTGGAGTGGTGATAAAGAAAAGAGTTCAGAACTTTTGTCAAACTGTTATAAAAACTCGTTACAACTTGCAGAAGACCTTGGAGTTAAAATAGTTGCATTTCCTAATATCAGTACAGGAATTTATAAGTTTCCTAAAGAATTGGCGGGAGAAGTTGCAGTCAAGGAAGTAAGAAAATTTCAATCAGATAGTATAGAGAAAGTTATTTTTGTCTGTTTTGATGAAGAAAATGAAGAAATTTATAAAAAGCTTTTAAAGTCTCCTCTTTAGAATCAATGATATTTGTGCCTAAAGACCACAGTGTACAAAACAAAAATTTAAAACCAATGAAAAAACTAACCATATTAAGCGGCGCAGGAATCAGTGCCGAAAGCGGAATACAAACTTTCAGAGACGGAGACGGTCTTTGGGAAAATCATAATGTAACCGATGTAGCAAGCCCGGAAGGATGGAGAAAAGACAGAGCCTTGGTATTGGAGTTTTACAACCAGAGAAGACGTCAGCTTCATGAAGTAGATCCTAATGAAGCGCACAAACTAGTGGCAGAACTGGAAAAATACTTTGATGTTCAGATCATCACCCAAAATATTGATGATCTGCATGAAAGAGCCGGCTCCACTAAAATCCTTCACATCCACGGAGAATTATTCAAATCATGCTCATGCAATAATAAAAGACTAATCTATGAGCAGAAAGATGATATTAAGATAGGAGATAAAGCAGAAGACGGGGCTCAATTAAGACCTTTTATCGTTTGGTTCGGAGAAGATGTACCCTTGTATCAGGATGCCAGAGAAATGGTAAGAGAGTCAGACATTTTGGTGGTGATAGGAACCTCTTTACAGGTTTATCCTGCAGCCGGGTTAATCCATGACATCAAAGATGATTGTCTTTTAATCGTTATCAATCCTAATGAAACAGGCTTTGGCTACGGACAAAGAGCAGTGGTGATGAAAGAAACGGCCACTCAGGGAATGAAGCTTTTATTTGATAAACTGATAAATCTTGCCTGATGGAAAATAAAGTAAAGGCTGGAATTATGGGAGTATGCATTGGTGATGCACTTGGTGTTCCGGTGGAGTTTAAAGATAGAGAATATCTGAAAAGGTTTCCTGTTACAGAAATGCAGGAATTTGGTTCGCATAATCAACCTAAAGGAACCTGGAGTGATGATAGCTCTTTGACACTCTGCCTTGCTGAGGTCCTTACAAAAGACTATGATCTCGGAAAAATTGGAGAAAGCTTTGTAAAATGGGTAAAAGATGGTCACTGGACAGCCCACGGAAGACTTTTCGATATTGGAGGAACTACAAGGGAAGCTATTACAAGACTAATTAAAGGAGAAAGCGCCAGATTTTCAGGAAATATTTTTGAAGAAGATAACGGAAACGGATCTTTGATGAGGATTCTTCCTCTTGCTTTTTATTTAAAAGACGAAGAAAATATTGAAAAGATTTACCAAACGGTAAAGGAAGTCTCCACCGTCACTCATGGACATTTCCGATCTGTTTTTGCCTGTTTTATCTATGTGATTTTTGCGATTCAATTAATAAAAAGAAAAAATAAAACGGAAGCATATACACATATACAAAATTTGGTTCTGGAATATGCAGAAAAACAATGGTTTAGCTTAAGTGAGGTTGGGCTTTTTCATAAGGTTTTAAAAAATGATATTTCAGGGTATTCCGAAGAAGAAATAAGAGGAAGTGGCTATGTACTACACAGTCTGGAAGCTTCCTTATGGTGTTTTTTGAATTCGGAAAGTTATTCGGAAGCGGTTTTGAAAGCTGTAAATCTGGGTGAAGATACAGATACAACGGGTGCCATTACAGGAGGATTGGCAGGAATCTATTATGGATTTGAAAATATACCTCAACAATGGATTGATGAACTGGTGCGAAAAGATGACATCGAGAAACTATGCGAGAAGTTAAGCAATAAATACTCTGTAAACCAATGAAATCTTTCTTAAAAGCCCTTCTCAATATGTTTTCCAAATATGATACCGAGAATGATATTCAGAATTATCCTTTGAAGAAATATGAACGAAGAATTGAAATCAATAAAGCTTTGGAAGTAGGAAATTGCCGTGTTCATTATTCGCCGGATTATGCATTTGAGACACCGGTTGAAGTCCTGAATAAGATAAAAGACAAGAGCTTACTTTGGATAGATAATCAGAATAGCCTGTTGGGTTTCTCAGATCAAAAGAGAACTATATTAATTCCTCTGAATAAGATCAATGGAATAGAAATTCAAAATATGCTGAAAGGAAGAGGACCAGCAGAAGCTTGTTTATGGGTTTATTTGTACGGAAAATCATTTGTAACGCTGTCAATATCACCAGAGATTTATTATTTTGACCAATATGCAGATGAGATCAGGAAAACAACAGGATTTACCGTCACATTTTCCCCGGAATTTTATAATGCTTAATTAAAACAAAAACCAATGAACGAAATAGAAACAAAAAGAATAAGTAAATTTTTAAGCCTCATTTTGAGGCATCAACCCGAAACCATCGGATTAAAGCTGGATGAAAACGGGTGGGCAGATGTAGAAGAGCTGAGGACAAAATCAGCACAAAAAAGAGTGCATTTTTCTGTTGAAGAATTAGATGAGGTAGTAGAAACCAATAATAAAAGGAGATTTGCTTTTAATGATGATAAAACAAAGATCAGAGCCAGCCAGGGGCATTCTATTGATATCAATTTAGCCCTGGAAGCTATACAACCACCTGAATTTTTATACCACGGAACCGCTGAAGCCAATATTTCATCCATTTTAGAAAAAGGAATTGAAAAAAGAACCCGACAGCATGTACACTTAAGTGCTGATAAAGAGACCGCTACAAAGGTGGGGATGAGACATGGGAAACCTATAATTCTGACCATCAGAACCGGAAAAATGCATGAAGAAGGAGTTGAATTCTTCCAATCAGCGAATGGAGTGTGGCTTACAGAATTTGTAGATCCAAAATACATTTCAAAATAATACAACGGTGTTGAACCCCAAAAGCCATTATTTTAAAGATAATGGCTTATCTTTTCACCAGCGAAACTAAACCTTGAGCATGAGCAGAACATTAGTAATAGGAGACATTCACGGCGGATTTAGAGCATTACAGCAGGTGCTTGAAAGAGCTGAAGTAACCCCAAATGACAAGTTGATCTTCCTTGGAGATTATGTAGACGGATGGAGTGAATCTTCTCAGGTTATTCAGGCTTTAATAGAACTTTCCGAAAAGAACCCATGTATTTTTATCAAAGGAAATCATGATGTCTGGTGTGAAGATTGGCTGGCCCGTGGGGAAGGCCCTGGTGTCTGGCTTTCCAATGGAGGAAAAAGCACCGTAGAAAGCTATGAAAAGTATTCCCCGGAAGATCTGGAAATTCATCTTGAGTTTTTTCAACGCATGAAAAGTTATCATGTTGATGACCAGAACCGATTGTTTATTCATGCAGGATATTCTTCTATGCATGGCCCTGAGAAAGAAGTGTACTCTAGTAATTACCGCTGGGACAGAACCCTCTGGGAAACCGCTGTAGCCATGGATAAAAAATTGGAAAAGCACTCAGTACTTTATCCTAAACGAATGCTTCTTTATAAGGAAATATTTATCGGGCATACTCCAACATTGTATATTGGAAGTAAAACTCCAACGAATAAAGCCAATATCTGGAATATGGATACCGGGGCAGCCTTTACAGGAGCTTTATCTATCATGGATATTGATACCAATGAATTCTGGCAAAGCGATCTGCTTCCCTCATTATATCCTGATGAAAAAGGAAGAAACGGAGACGTGTTAAACAGATGATATACAGGATTGTATGGGTTCTTTAGTCGTCATTATTCATTACACAATTTTTCATGTCAATACTAAATTCCAGATGAGACATTTTATGAAGGAAGTCAATATTCTTTTTATTCATGAGCCTGCCGCCATTTTCAATGGTAAGTTCTTGCAAATGGATGAGTTTTTTTAAAGGAGACAATGAATTAAAATCTCCCAAATATGCTAAGAAAATGGTTTTTAAAGTGAGGACTTCAGATATATTTTGCACTACATTTTCCATGTTTTTACAGGAAGTAAAATCAATATCCGTTAAATGTGAAAACTCAGTAATCCAGCTAATATCCACAACCGAAGGAATATCCACTAAATAGAGCGATTTTATTGCTTTTACATTAGGTAATGAAGCCCAAAGGCACTCTTTACTTTTTTCAATCGAAAGCGTTTCCAGCTGATGATTAACAGGAAATTCAAATCCTGGATCTTCAAACTTTTCAATAAACAGCGTTTTGAGTGAAGGATGATTAAATAAATTCTGGAAACGTTTGGAATAACCTGTAAAAAGTTCCTTCAGATGCTTCAATTGGGCCCAATCGATAGCTTCCTTTCCTTTGAACTTACAGTTTTTGATTTCTAGCCGTGTAACATTTTTAAATTGATAAAGTTCCTCGCTTGTATTGAATGCTGTATCTTTTATATGCAATATTTTGATTTCGCTGAATACCTCAGAGAATGTGATGTTAGTCAGGACGTTTTCATCAATTTGTTTCCCTGAAACAATAAGATTATAAATACCCTTCTCTTTCATTAACGAAGAACAGTCCTCTGCCAAATCTCCTTTTTCGAGGATAATAAATTGATCCGGTCTTCCTTGTATGGTAGTTCCTACATACATTCTACAACGTTTCTTTTCCTTTCGTTTCAACAGCTTTGATAACCCATTCTTCAAAAGTTCTCCATGAATTCAATTCATCCGAAACCTCTGTATATTCATCAATAGGATATTCATGACAAAAGACATCATAGTTTCTCTCATCCTTTCTTGTTGTGCAGAATCCCATCCAGTCACCCATAGAGCAATGAGAACCAATCATGATAAAATGATCGTTTATTTCTGCAGCTTCAATCTCCTGTTGAACATGAGCGTTATATTCTTGTAATTGTTTTAGGTTATAGATTTCAAAACAAGGTAAATATTCACCTATTAAAAATTGCCCGCTTCCAATTTCGGCTAAAAAATGATAATAAGAATCAGGAAGCAAATATTGGGTAAAAGCTTTTATTTCCTCTATTTCTGCATTCGAAATAGGTTGAACAATAAACTTTAAAATTTCTGATTCTACAATCTGTTGGCTATCTTTCCATTGAAGAGTTTCGAGAATAACTTCATTTTTTGAAATCCATTCTTTCAGTATATGTAAAGCATTGATAAATTCTGTCTTCATTATTAAAGTTCTATAATCTGGTTAGAGTAGTGATCTTATTACCCACTTTTCAAACTTAGTGATTTTTCCTCTTTTCTGTCCAGTATTTTATATCGCTGAAACCAGTTATATTTGTAAAAAGTAAGCATCATGAAGAAAAATATTTACGAAGGATTAACCGATAATGACCTGATTAAAAAAAAGAATACCCTCAAGGGAGTCTCCATTGGCTTTGGTGTTGTTTTTTTGTTGGGAATCATAGCTTTTATTGTTCTTCTTTCGATAAAAGGAGCTAAATGGTTTCCATTTGTTGCTTTTACTCCATTCATCGTAATGCCTGTAACGATGATGCCTTTACTGATCAACTTAAATCTGGTCAATAAAGAAATCAAATCAAGAAATCTGTAATCGCCTTTTCATTGAACACAATGCAGAAAAAATAATAGAATGATTCATATTTCGCTTTTTTGCCAGAATCATATTGCCTAATTTTAAATCCTGAAAATTATGTCAATAATGAAACTGAAATATCTCCTGCTAATCCTAAGCTCTTCTTTTATTTTTGCTCAGAAATCATTTCAGACCCCTTTTGAAAAAGGAAATGGTAATCAAACCGTTACCTATGATGAAATGAATGCCTATTATCAGGATCTGGCCAAAAACTTTAATAGCATCCAATACCTTAAAAAAGGAGAAGATGACAACGGAAAGCCTATTTATGTAGTGGTGTACAATCCTTTTCCTGAAAAAGATCTCGAAAAATTGAGAAAAAACAAAGCAATTTTATTTGTCAACAATGGAATTCACCCTGGAGAACCGGATGGAATTGATGCCACGATGATGCTGATAAGAGATCTGGCAACCCGAAAAATTAAAACTCCGCAAAACTTTATTATTGCTGCTATTTCAGCCTATAATATCAGCGGAATGCTGAATAGAGGTTCTCACTCCAGAGCCAATCAAAACGGCCCGGAACAGTATGGATTCAGAGGAAATGCTAGGAATTATGACCTGAACAGAGACTTTATCAAAGCAGATTCTAAAAATGCAAGAAGCTTCCAGGAAATCTACCAATGGCTGCAACCTGATGTTTTCATAGATAACCATGTCAGTAATGGGGCAGATTACCAATATACGTTTACCTATATTTCAACCTTTAAAGAACGCTTAGGGAATACATTAGGATCCTATTTCTATAATGATTATCAGGCTAAAAATCTTGATGATATGAAAAAACTGGGCTATGAGAGTACTCCTTACGTTAATATTCATGGAGACATTCCGGAAGTTGGTTTCGCTTCGTTCGAAGACTCTCCGAGGTATTCTACAGGATATACCACTCTATTCAATTCTTTAGGAACGGTTCCTGAAACACACATGCTGAAACCTTATGATAAAAGAGTTGATGCTACGTATAAATATATGTTGGTAAACTTACAGAATCTCGATAAAGATTATCAAAAGATAAAACAGCTTCGTATAGAGAATCTTAAACAGTACAAGGCAGGGAAACAATATGGAATCCGGTGGAAAATTGATTCTACAAAGTATACAACTATGGATTTTAAGGGGTATGAAGGTAAATATAAACCAAGCGAAATCTCAGGAAAACCAAGATTGTATTATGACAGAAACAAACCTTTTACAAAAAATATAAAACTTTTTACGACTGCCGTTCCTACAGGATATATTACAATTCCTAAGTATTATGTGATTCCACAGTCACAATACAGGGTTATTGAAGAATTTAAGAGAAACGGAATTCAGTTGAAACCAATTCGAAAGGACAGTACCATCGCTGTTGAATCCTATAAGATCAAAGACTTTAAAACCGTTAAAAACCCTTACGAAGGACATTATCTGCATTACGAAACTATGGTAGATGCTTCCCAAAAAGATCAAATATTTGCCGCAGGGGATTATATTGTTTCTACTGATCAGCCTGGAGTTAAATACATTATAGAAACTCTTGAGCCTGAAGCATTAGATTCCTTTTTTAACTGGAATTTCTTTGATGGTATTCTGGCTCAGAAAGAATATTATTCAGCTTACATCTTTGAAGACACTGCAGCAGAACTGCTAAAAAAAGATCAAAAGTTGAAAGATGCCTTTGAAGCGGCAAAGAAATCAGATCAAAAGTTGTCCGAAGATGGGCAGGCTCAACTGGATTGGGTGTACAGGCATTCTCCTTATTTTGAAGAAAAAACATTCAGGCAGTACCCGGTATACAGAGTTTTGTAAATAAATGATTACGAATGGGTAAGCTAAATAAAAAGACGTTTCATTGAAACGTCTTTTTATTTATTTTGGTAAGCCTCTTTTTAAAGCTATTTCTGCTCTTTTTATAGCCATCTTTTCTTTCCAGTCCATGTATTTCTTCTTGAAATTAGATTTCATAATGTCGTCAAATTTACGTTGTACTGTAAGATTCCATAAAGAATGTGCCTTTACTGCCCATGATTTATCCCAAGCTCTCAATGAGATAGAGAAGGACCCGTCAAGATATTTCATCCAGTGCCACCATCCTGTAGGCATAAATAATGTATCTCCATGTTCAAGGAAGCATTCAATACCTTCTACACCGTCCAATGCCGGAAATTTTGTGAAATCAGGATTTTCAATATCATAATCCTCTAAAGCATAAGTTGCATAAGGGATCTGGTACAATCTTTCTCGCCATTTATAATCAAAAAGAAGAATATGTTTTCTTCCATTGAAGTGAGTATGGAAAATATGCGCCATATCAATATCGAAATGCAGGAAAGTTACAGAACCTTTACCACCGAAGAACATATTCGGGTATTTGTCAAGGAAACCTCCCATCAGTTCTTTTGGAGAAATATAATCTTCCAGAAGTTTTGGGGCATATTTTATGGGGTCAAAAAGGAAAATTCTAAGATCAGTAGGCTCTCTTTGTATAAGGTCTATATAATCACCGAATTTCATTTGAGCTGCAGAAGCATTGATGGGAGCTGAAGGATCTGCCTTTGAACTGTCATATAACGGTACCTCCACATCTCCTACTACCTCCTTCATATATTCCATTGTCCATTTCTGGTAAGCAGGCCACTTTTTTGCCATATTTTTGATGACAACGGGCCTTCTTGGCTTTAGATATTTTTCGAAGAACTCCTCTTTAGAAATATCATCTACAATATCTATAGGCTTTAAAATAATTCCCATTTTGTAAATTTTATGTTACAAAATTATTAAATAAATATTTACGAACCAGTGTTTAAATTTTTTTTTATCTATCATTCAATTTTAATTATATTATTTAGTCTAAATTAAAATTTAATATTTTGAGAATTACTGTTAAAATGTTTATTTTCTTATCAAAACATAAAAATACCCTGACTGAATGACAGGGTAAAAAACACAAAATAGATGAATAAAAATCCATTCTGATGCAAAGATATAACTTTTATTTCACAGTCAATTTTTGCAAAAAGAGGATAAAATAAAGATTTTAAGTTACTTATGTTATTTCAATTCAACGTATAGGGAAATAATTTTGATTTTTATTTTTAAAAAAAGATGATGTAAGAATATTTTTTATTTAAAAAAAATGTTCAACTTTTTTAATAAAATACAAATCCTTTGATTAATAATGTTTTACATCTTAATAAGGTGGAGTGAAGAGCAGTTATAAAACCTTTTATAGATACTTTTCCACCAAATGGTAAAAGAAACTATAATTTCCTTTAATTTCTGTACAAAAAACTAAGGAATAACTATTTTTATAGTGATATAATTTAACTTTTTGGCTAAAAATATATCTTTAAAGAAAGTGTAACGAAAAACAACAATGATTAACTAATTAATCAAATCATGAATATGAAAAAAAATATTTCCTTATTTCTAATGCTTTTTATGGTGGTATTCACCTTCGCACAGAAAACAATTTCTGGAAAAATTACAGATGATGACGGGATAGGTATTCCAAGTGCGAGTGTAACCATAGAAGAACCTGGTAAAGACGCTATTCTTGCTTATGGAATTACCAATTCCAAAGGAGAATATAAAGTTACTTTTACTTCTCCGGAATCCAATGTAGATCTTAAAGTAAAAGCATTCAACCAGAAACCTCTAACAAAGCAAGTAAGCAACAGTGATCAGACCCTGAATTTTAAAATGCAGTCTGAAGCTACGGAAATTAAGGAAGTACAGCTGAAAACCAAGATGATCACGGCAAGAGGAGATACCATTTCCTATGATCTTAAGGCTTTCAACAGTAAAAATGACAGAACACTGGCTGATGTTATGAAAAAGATTCCTGGAATTGAAGTCAATACAGACGGAACCATCTTATACCAGGGAAATGCTATCAACAAATTTTATGTTAATGGGAAAGACCTTATGGAAGGCGGATATGGGACCATCAACAACTCTCTGCCAAAAGATGCTGTACAAAAAGTGGAAGTCCTTGAAAACCACCAGCCGGTAAAAATCCTTCAGGATAAAGTACCCTCAGAGCAGGCTGCCATTAATATTAAGCTTAAGAATTCCGTAACAATGACAGGCCGTGGAGAAGTAGGAACCGGCTTTGGAGAACCTTGGCTTTGGAATGTAAAACTGACTCCCATGTTTTTCGGGCAGAAAAGCCAATGGGTAGTTAATTACAAGACGAATAATATGGGTGAGCAGGTGGAAAATGAAGGGAATATACTTGCTTTTGGAAATAGCTGGGAAGGAAGAAGGGGTAATGTTACCCAAAATAATTGGTTGAGTGTTGAAAATGCTGAAACACCAGATCTTCCGGTAAAAAGATATTTATTGAACAGTGTGCACTATCTTTCGGCCAATTATCTTACCAATATTGATAAGAAAAAGGAATGGGAATTTAAAGCCAACGCTAATTATACAAACAACGCGGTGGAAAGAGAATCAAATACTTCAACTACAGATATTCAGCAAGGAACAAAGTATAATATGAGATTTTTGAATCATTTTTATACAGATAAGTTAAAAGGAGAATTAATCTTTACTAAAAATGCCAAAAAGGGTTTCTTTAAAAATACAACAACATTCTCTCAGTTTTGGAATGCAGACAGAGCCTTAGCGGAGAGAAATGACAAAATAGGATATAGATTTGGGAATGAGGCGCTACAGTCTCCAACATCCTCATTTCAGAACTCCTTGAGTACTATCATCCCTTGGAAAGAAAAAATGGTAAACTTTAAATCTTATATCAGCTATCAGGATGATAAGCAGGTATTGGAAATTACTCCAGCAGATTATTTAAAGTTTCCTTACAAAGCGCCGGATAGTACAAAGTTTTCAACAATTCAATTTATTCCGGGAAGTTCTGTTTTACAAAGTTTTAGAATTAAAAATCTAGATACATCTCATTCCGCAAGCATTAGCTTTTCTGCCAAAGGATGGACATTTACGCCGCAAGTGGGAATTGATTTTTCATCAGATAAATTAACTAGTGATTTTTACGGGATTACCAATAATAATCAACCAGATTTTACCAGTCCAGCTTATGAAAACAATTTAAAATTCACAAGGGTAAACCCATCTGCTTCAGTGGGAATTAATTATAAATCAGAAGCATGGAGCATATTTTCCAGCTTTCCAGTCAATTTTAATAATATAAAAGCAGAAGATCAGTTCAGAAATGTTTCAAAATCTTTAAATAAAGTAACCTTTACGCCTAATATTTTTGCACAATATTCTTTTGCTTCTTTCTTTAAAGCAAGCATGAGTGGAGGAATCACTAATAATTTTGGAGATATACAAACTGCATATGCGGGATATATTTTGACAAGCCCGGGAGGATTTAATCTAATGAATCCTAAAAACCCAATACCTGAGACCACCACTAAAAATGGAGGTATTCGATTGGAGTACAGAAACCCGCTCAATAATCTCTTTTTTAATGTAGGGTATAGATTAAGTGACGCTAAAAACAATTTATTGGCATCAAGTGTTGTCAATGAGTTAGGATTTAGTGTGATTGAATATATCGAACGAGAAAACAAAAGAACAAGCAATAGCTATTATGCAGAAATTGGTAAATATTTTCCAAAATTTAAAACTAATGCTTCTTTTAGTTTCACGAATAGTTTATCAAAATCACAGTTGATAAGAAATGCGGATTTAATTGATAATAAGACCAATGCAAATACACTAGGATTTAAGTTTAATAATACTTATTTCTCGTGGATGAGTATAGATTTTAATGCCACCAAAACCTGGAGTAAGCAGTCAAATGCTTATTTGACGGGAAACCTAGGAAAAGTTGAAGGATATACACACAATTTAAATGTATTTTTCTATCCTTTGGAAGGTCATACGCTTGGGTTCTATTGGGATCAGATCAATTCAAAATTTGGAGACACGAAATTCAATAATGGATTTTTTGACTTATCTTATCAATTTAGTTGGACTAAGAAAAAAGTTGATTTCGAGCTAAAATGGATGAATATTGCAGACAGAAAAGTGTTTGAAAAAGTGAGCGTAAAAGATGCAACGATTCAACAAACAACAATGCAGCTCCGTCCTAGCCAGGTGATGTTTACCGTAAAATTCAACTTTAAATAAATAAAAACCAATCCAGAGCGGATTGGTTTTTTGTTGAGATATAATGATTAATTAAAAAGCCTGATGATCGGCAGAAGGTCCATAACTTCCAGGTAAAGGGATATCATTGATTCTGTAATAAACACCCAATTGCGCTCTGTGGTGGGTAATTTGATTCAAAGCGTGGCGGATAGATTCATACTTAGACCATTTTGCCAGCTCTTCTCCATTGTTTTTCAGGGCCCAGCTTGCAGTAAGATCGTTTTCATTAGCACTTTCAAGGGCTTCTCTTCCAGATTTAAAATTCTGATCCAGAGTTTGAAGGAGGTCAGCCTTTGTAGAAAGTTCTTTAGGCTGATAATCTCCTTTTCCAAAATCAAGTTCTGAAGTGGTGAGCATTGTGTTGGGCCATTCAAAAATTTCAGCGATGTGAGTGGCTAGGGGCAGCATTTTCATGCTTTTTTCATGAGGGGCAAAGTCGTTTTTTCCGTCAGGATAATTTTCAAAGAATCTTCTGGTAGTTTGGTATTCGGCCTCTAACTCATTTTTAAATTGTGATAAAGTATCCATAATATTTTGTTTTTGAGAGGATTAAAGTTATAGCTTTTATCCCTGAAAATGTTTTAAGAGAATCATAATTTTTCCATGCAGGCAGTTATAGGTTGATCAATATTAATTTCTATCCTTGCTTTTCCACATAAAAAAAATGAAAAAAAACTGTAACAAATCTCAAAGAGTGATTACTAATTAATAAAACTTGAGGAATGAAAAAGCTATTTTCAGTATTTCTTATTACACTTTTTGCCTTTGCTTATGCTCAGGAGACTAAAGAAACAGCTAACCGATTCTTTTATGAGCTTACCTTTAAGCCCAAAAAAGATTCTGCAAAGCTGGATAAGCTGATAACAATTTTGGATATTACTCCTAAAAAGTCTATTTATCAGGATTATACCATACCTTCGCAGGATTCTATTATCAGAGTTGCTGTTGAGGAAATGGAGAAAGCCAAAACATGGAAAGATATTTCAAAGCTTATCAGAATGCCTAAGTTTGCTTATAAAATAGTGAAGACTTATCCGGAAATGAAAGAACAATATGTGGATAGAGTAAGCATGAATTTATTTGGATATGATGACCCTATTAAGTTCAACTGGAATATTCAGCCGGAAAAACAAAAAATTGGGGAATATAATACTCAAAAGGCGACTACAGAATATGGAGGAAGAAAATGGACGGCATGGTTTAGCTCAGATATTCCCTTTCAGGATGGCCCTTATAAGTTTTATGGCCTTCCAGGTTTAATCATTAAAATTGAAGATGAGGAGAAGAATTATTCATGGATGTTGAGCGGAAATAAAAAGATTGAAAATTATGAGGAATTGTCCTATTCCGATAAAATCAACGCAAAATATGGTATTTCTAATACCGTGACACCTACCACAAAGGAAAAATTTGAGAAGGCTTACGCCAGTTTTAAACAAGATCCGATGGCCGAAATCAGGCAGAGAGTGACCCCGGAAATGATGAATATGAAGATGCCGGGATCAGATGTAACTATCGGGGACGCCCTTAAAAGACAGGAAAAAATGACGAAAGATTACTTTAACGCGAATGATAACCCTATTGAAAAAGGAGAGTCTTCTTCAGACAAAAAGAAAAAATAAGCATTCATATCAACTAAATTATATTCCGAATCAACCCAGGTACAGTAATGTATTTGGGTTGATTTTTTTATCGGGCTAACGTTATTTAGATTAAATTTAAATAGCGTATATTTGCACTACAAAAAAATAGGGCTTTGAAAGAGAAAGATTTACATAAATTAAGTGGATTTCCTAAAAATAAAATGGGAAAGATATTGGGATATGATAATGACCATCTGAAAATGCCCAATAAAATCATTGAAATGGGACTTCTACCGGAGACTGTTTTCAGGATTTTGTACCAGGCTCCATTCAATGGACCGATGTATGTGGAATTTGGAGCTGAGAAAAGCCGGATTGCTCTTCGTGAGGAAGAAGGAGATTATATCATTGTTGAAGAATTGAATTAATGCAGGCAAACAAGAAAAAACAGATACTTTTAGTCGGAAATCCTAATGTAGGAAAGTCAACGGTTTTTAATGCGCTTTGTAACAAAAAGCAGAAAACCGGAAATTATGCCGGAGTTACCGTAGCAAGTCATTCGGGAAACTATTCTTATAAAAACGAGGATGTTGAAGTTATTGACCTTCCGGGTTCTTACAGTGTATATCCAAGTTCAGAAGATGAAGCTATTTTCTCAAAATACCTTATTGATGAACAAAAGAACTATGCTGGAGTTGTTTATATTCTTGAAGCATTAAGTTTAAAAAGAGGTCTTCTTCTATTCCAGCAGATTCAGGATCTTGGCATCCCGATGATTCTGATCGTTAACCAGATCGATCAGGCGGAAAGAAGAGGGATCACAATAGATGTTCAGAAATTTTCAGAAGCATTAGGGATTAAGATCATTCAAACCAATGCGAAGGAACAGATTGGGATTGATGAAGTGAGGGAAGCTGTTTATAACAATACATTTGTGAAGGCTGATAAAGCCTCTTTTGAAACACCGAACGAACATAAAGATTTTATTCAGAAACTGATCTCTCAAAAAGGGTTTGAGAATGAATATAAGGCCTGGATGAGTCTTTCACTGGGAACAGATCTTGAAAAAATAGATCCCGCAATGGATCAGATCAATGGTTCTGAGGTTAAAAGTTTGGTTCCTAAAAGATTACAGGTTCAGGAGACAGTTAGGAGATATCAGAATGTAGATAAAATACTGGCTAACGTCATTTCCAAACAACCTCAGTTCAAAGAATTGCTGACAGAGAAACTGGATAAAATTTTGGTGCACAAATTCTGGGGATATGTAGTTTTCTTATTGATTTTATTAATAATATTTCAAAGTGTTTTTTTCCTTGCAGAATATCCGATGAATTGGATTGAAGAATTTTTCTCCTGGCTGTCAGCCTTTACAGGTGAGCATCTTCCGGAAGGGCCAATCAATTCACTGATTTCTAACGGGATTGTTCCGGGAATAGGCGGAATTGTAGTCTTTGCACCACAGATTGGTATTTTATTATATTTTCTTTACTTATTGGAAGATTCAGGATATATGGCAAGAGTTGTTTTCCTGATGGATAGGCTTCTTCGTCCGTTTGGATTGAACGGTAAAAGTATTGTGCCTCTTGTTTCAGGAACAGCATGTGCAATTCCGGCAGTGATTTCTACAAGAAATATTGAGAACGTTAAAGAAAGATTACTTACGATATTGGTAACACCTTTTATGACGTGTTCTGCAAGACTTCCGGTATACAGTATTATTATCGGATTAATTATTTCAGAAGGATCGTTCTTAGGAATAAAATATAAAGCTTTGGTTCTGATGGGAATGTACCTTTTAGGGTTCTTAGTGGCTTTATTCTCTGCTGCTATTCTGAAAAGATTCATTAAAGACAAAGGAAAAACATATTTGGTAATGGATCTTCCTGCTTATAAAAAACCACTTTTCGGATATGACCTTAAAATGGTTTTAGGAAAAGTATGGGATTTCATTACCGGAGCAGGAAAAATAATCTTCATTGTAAGTATTATTATCTGGGTTTTAAGTTATTTCGGGCCAAAACAGCAGCCGAATGAGTTTGTAGCTTCAGATGTTCACTTAGATCATTCTTATCTGGCTAAAATGGGGAAAGGAATAGAACCGCTGATCGCTCCGCTGGGTTACGATTGGAAAATGGGAGTAGGAATTCTGACCAGCTTTGTAGCAAGAGAAGTATTCGTAGGTACTATGTCAACGTTGTATAGCCTTGAAGATGATGCTCCGGAAGTAAAAGTAATTGATAAAATGAGAAGAGATGTAAAACCAAACGGAGAAAAAGTCTTCAGTTTTGCAACCGGAATTTCCGTTCTTCTGTTTTACGCGTTTGCAATGCAGTGTGTATCTACACTGGCAGTAGTCTATAGAGAAACCAAAAGCTGGAAATGGACAGGCTTTCAGGTAGCTATGATGACTGGTTTGGCATATTTTGTGTCGATGATAGTATATCAAATTTTAAAATAATGGATTCTTCATTAATTATTCAGTATGTACTTATTGCTTTATTGGTAGCATTTGCATGCTATTCTTTATTCAAAGTACTTAAAAAGAATTTTGCTCCTAAAAAATTCAGCTCCAAAAGATCAAGCTGCGATAAAGATTGCGGTTGTTCTTAATACAAAACTCAATGGATAATTGAAAAAAATGTAGTATTTTCATTTTTTTAATTTAAAATATCCAGATTGAGTCTTACTAAAGGAATATTTGCTGTATCGGTTTTACTGTTGGCCATCCCGGTCAATGCACAAAGAGATACCACAGATATTAAATCTTACGCTGATCAGGTAATGATTCGTGCCAATCTGGATACCAATATTGAAAGTTATATTTTTACAGAAGGCGAAGAAGGAAACGAAAAGAAACAGATCTTTTCTATCAATAATAAAACAAAAGTTTCCTTTTCGATAGATTATAAGATCATAAGTGCTACCATATCCTTTGCTCCTCGATTTTTTGATGGAAATAATGACAACGACCTGAAAGGGAATAGTTCTTATACAGACTTTAGTGTCAGATTTTTTCCTAATAGATTGATCCAGAATCTTTATTACAAAAATGTAAAGGGCTTTTATATTGAAAATATGAAAGAAATCTTTCCTGATTGGAAAGAAGGAGATCCTTATATGCAATTCCCGGATTTAAGAGTACAAAGCTTTGGAGGCTCTACCGCCTATATTCTGAATAAAAACTTTTCCGCAAGAAGTATTTACACTCAGGGTGAATGGCAAAAGAAAAGCAGTGGCAGCTGGGTTCCGTTTCTGGATTATGACCTTACGATTTTAAGAAATAAAATAGAAGATCAGAAAGCCAAGGAAACACAGTATAAATTAGGAGCCAATATGGGCTACTTCTACAATTGGGTGCTCGGAAAAAATGTAAATATTGCCCCTTACCTGGCTCTCGGACTCGGAGGAAAATTTTCAACGTATCGCGATGTTTTTGGAGATGGATCTGTAAAGAATGTACAGTATCTGACTTTAAGAATGGAAGGCGGGCTTCACATAGGGTACAATACTGATCGGTTTTTATTCGGTGGAAAAATGAATTTCAGTGCCTATGCTTATAATCAAACAAGGAATCAGGCTGTACAGAACAATAGCGTATATGGTTTACTGTACATAGGCTATCGTTTTGCGCCTCCGAGAGTTGTAGCGAATACCTATGATAAAATTCAAAAAAAGATTCCCGTTTTATAAGGACACTGTCTTTTTAAGTATCTTTGTTTCTCATAAATTATTACACTAATCAATAAGAAATAAAACAGAATGTCGTTAATAAAATCTATTTCGGGAATCCGAGGAACCATAGGTGGAAAAGTAAATGATAACTTGACACCATTAGATGTGGTAAAATTCGCTTCCGCATTCGGAACATGGCTTCAGAATAATAAAAATAAAAAAGACTTAACGTTGGTCATCGGAAGAGATGCCAGAATCTCAGGACAAATGGTTTCTTCACTGGTAACAGCAACATTACAAGGACTAGGAATCAATGTGATTGATCTGGGCCTATCCACAACTCCTACCGTTGAAATAATGGTTCCAGAGTTAAAAGCTGATGGAGGAATTATCCTTACCGCATCCCACAATCCAAAACAATGGAATGCGCTTAAGCTTTTAAACGAAAAAGGAGAATTTATCACCGGTGAAAATGGTGCAGATGTACTTGCTTTAGCAGAAAGCGAAGACTTCAACTATGCAGAAGTAGATTATCTTGGAAAATATGAAATCAGAGAAGATGCTTTTGACATTCATATTCAACAAATCCTTGATTTACCAATGGTAGATGTTGAGGCGATCAAAGCTAAAAATTTTAAAGTGGTGTTGGATGCTGTAAACTCTACAGGAGGAATTGCTATTCCAATGTTATTAGATAAATTAGGTTGTGAAACAGTTAAATTGTACTGTGAGCCAACCGGCCATTTTCCGCATAATCCTGAACCGTTAAAAGAGCACTTAGGAGATATCTGCGAATTGGTAAAAAAAGAAAGCGCAGATCTTGGAGTGGTAGTAGACCCGGATGTAGACAGATTGGCTCTTATTGATGAAAAAGGAGAAATGTTCGGTGAAGAATATACATTGGTAGCCGTTGCAGATTATCTGCTAAAACATAAAAAAGGAGCAGCAATTTCTAACCTTTCTTCAAGCCGTGCATTGAGAGACGTTGCGCAGTCTCACGATTCAGAATACTTTGCAAGTGCTGTAGGAGAGGTAAACGTGGTAACCTTAATGAAAGAGAAAAATGCTGTAATCGGAGGCGAAGGTAATGGTGGAATTATCTATCCTGATCTTCATTACGGAAGAGACTCTTTAGTAGGTGTTGCCTTATTCCTTACCCATCTGGCAAAAGAAAATAAAACGGTTTCCGAATTGAGAGCTGGATATCCAAGCTATTTCATGGGTAAAAAGAAAATAGAACTGACTCCAGAGATCGATGTGGATGCTATTTTAACCAAAATGGAGAAAGAATATGAGAACGAAGAGGTTTCTACTGTAGACGGGGTGAAAATAGACTTCGAAAACAATTGGGTGCATCTTAGAAAATCCAATACAGAGCCGATTATCAGAATTTATACAGAAGCAAAATCTCAGGAAGAAGCTGATAGATTAGGAGATGATATCATCGCTAAGATTAAAAGTTTAATTTAAATAATGCATAAGAACGGACTTGCTCCGTTCTTTTTTTATACCTGTATGTTTGAGCATATCAAAAACAAATTTCCCTTTTCCAAACAGAAGTGGAGAAAATTCCTAGGCTGCTTTGAGCGGATAGAAGTTCCTGCCAAAACCTTACTTTTAAATGAAGGTGAGGTTTCCAATAATGCTTTTTATCTGGAAAAAGGAATTGTAAGAGCGTGGTATAATAATGATGGTAAAGACGTTACTTTTCAGTTTTTCCTTGAGAACACCATGTTTTCTTCTCTTGAGAGCTTTAAAAAAGGCCTACCCAGTATGGTCTCCTTTGAAACAGTAGAAGCCTGTGTTTTATATAAAATAAAAAAACCGGACGTAGAAGCATTTCTGGAAGAGATCTATGAAAGTCCAGAAATGAGAACATTTTTTATGGATGCTCTTTTTGAAAGAATCTTCGACTATATGAAACATTTCTTTTCCTTTATAAAAGATACTCCCCAACAGCGATATATAAATCTTGCAGAAAAAAAACCGGAAATCATTAAAAGAGTTCCCCAGCATTATATTGCATCTTATTTAGGAATTACAACAGTGCACCTCAGTCGGATTAAAAGTAAAATATTGAAAGAAAAGCTTTCTTAGGCTGGAAGATGGAGGCTGGAAGACAGAAGTTTCTGGCAGTCGAGATTCAACGGCTGTCCAAATAAATTATTTTTTATTACAACAGATGCAATGAATTTTCAAAATAATACTTAAAAAACGTTCGTAAATGCGGTTCACTCAGCAATGAAACGTATTCTTAGCTGAACGAAGTGCCCTTGCGCCCGAAAAAAATAAGACGCAAAATAATCATCTTGCGAACCTTGCGTTTTTAATCCTTTCATTAGTATAACGGCTTACAATAACTTCCATCCTCCCGCTTCCATCTTCCCTCCTAATTGATAACAAATGTTATCGCCCTGCTATTTTCCTCTCCATAATTTTGTATAAAAATTTAAAATAATGAAAGCAGCAGTAGTATTTGAAAAAGGAAGCACTCCCCAATATGCCGATTTTTCCGAGCCGGAACTATCAAATGAAAACGAAGTATTGGTCACTGTAAAGGCCGCATCCATCAAAAATCTTGATAAGGCAAGAGCCAGCGGGAAACATTATTCTACAGAAAATGAAGTTCATCAGCCAGCCGTTGTAGGTTCCGATGGAGTAGGATATCTTGAAGACGGATCAAAAGTTTATTTTTTCAGCAAGAAAGGAACTGTTGCAGAAAAAGCAATTGCCAATCCGCAAATGATGGTACCCATTCCCGAAGGGTTGGATTTTTCTACAGCTGCAGCTCTTCCCAATGCAGTAATGGGATCCGCAATGGCATTAAAATTTAAAGCAGGGATACAGCCGGGTAATGTTGTTCTCGTTAATGGAGCAACTGGAATTACAGGTAGAATTGCTGTACAGATTGCGAAAGTGTATGGAGCTAAAAAGATTATTGTTACAGGAAGAAACGGGGAATCTCTGCGGGCACTCCGTGAGCTGGGAGCGGATGAAGCTGTCTCTTTACAGTTAAATGACGAAGATTTTAAAAATAGAATAAAGGAAATTCATGCTGAAAGTCCCATCGATATTATTATTGATTATATCTGGGGACATTCTGTAGAAATGATTTTATCTGCATTGAAAGGAGACGGAACATTTTCCCATAAAACAAAACTGATTACTATTGGCGGGATGAGCAGTGATACCGTTCAGCTGTCTTCGCAGATTCTCAGAGCAACAGATATTCAGATTTCGGGATCAGGCTTAGGAAGCTGGACGAAGGAAGAATCAGCATTATTATTTTCAGAAATTATTCCTGAGATATTCCAGGCCGCTGTGGAAGGAAAAATTAAAATAGAAACAGAAGAGGCTGATATAAAAAATATCGAAACGGTATGGAATACTGAGATACAAAGTGGAAAAAGGCTCGTAATAAAAATTTAACCCCAATTTCTGTTTTTTTATCCACAATTCTTTTATCGGTTTTCTTTTTTTACTATTTTTATAATAGAAATTTATGAAATGGATATTTCAAAAAAAAGTTGCAACTTTGCATAAATATTTGAATATCAGTTTCAGATATATTATTAATTAATAAAGTTTGCCGAGGTCTGCAAGTAAATTCAGGCATTGGGCCGACGGAGAGGACACTATTGGAAGAGTATTTTGGAAATGAACTTGTAAAAAAGTTCGAAGAAATGATGGAAAACAATGACGAATTCTACTTCGATACCGAGGAGTTGGAAGATATCATTGTTTATTATTTGGAGCTTGGTGATTTTAATTACGCTGATATGGCGGTTAATTATGGACTGAAGCTTCACCCCAATTCATTAGATATCAAGATCAAAAGACTTGAAATTCTTCTGGAATGGGAAGAATACAATGCGGCGAAAGACCTTATCGACGAGCTGAAAGGTTCCTCTATGGAGAATACAGACTTTTTAGTTTGTTACGCCAAGTATTATTCGAACCTGGGTAATCCTAGAAAATCCATTGAAATCTGTAAAAAAGCCCTTACGTTGGAGGAAGAAGAAAACTTCCTTCACAACTTTATTGCAGATGAATATGTAAATCTCGGAGATCCCTTTAACGCTCTTAAGCATTACAGAAAAGCACTTAAAGAAGATCCGGCTGATGAATATTCGCTGGAAAATGCAATGGTGTGCTTTAGTGATCTGAATAAGAGTGAGGAGGCAATTGCCTTTCTTAATGAATATTTAGATGAATTCCCTTATTCTGAAACCGCTTGGTTTGAATATGGACAATTCTATTTCAACAGGAAGAACTTCGATGAAGCGATAAAAGGATATGACTATTTATTAGCGATCAATTCAAATTCTGTAGGAGTATATGCCAATAAAGCAGCTTGTTATGAAGCTTTGGGGCAATACCAAAAAGCGATTGATACTTATGAGGAAATGCTTGAACTGGAATATACCAAAGCATTTACTTTCTATAAAATCGGATTGTGTAATAAAGCTTTAAAGCAGCCTATTTTGGCTTTAAACTCATTTCAGAAGTCGTTGAGAGAAGATCCTCAGTTTTATCTGGCAATGATGGAGCAGTCTTATCTATATGAAGAAATGGGCGGAATGTCTGAAGCCCTTCATTTTGCTAAAGAAGCCACTCAGTTGAATGAAAATAATCTTGATTATCAAAAAAGATTAGCATTCCTGTTCATTGATTCCGGCAAATTTGAAGAAAGCCTTTCATGCCTTAAAAAGCTTGTAGATGCTGAGCCATCAAGATTTTACAACTGGTACGCATACTCAGAAGTTCTGATGCTTGTAGGAGAATATGAAGATGCCGTAACAGTTTTAAATGCAGCCATTAAACACCACAACAGAGCAGAATTGTTTTACCAGTTAAGCAACTGTTTTTTCAATCTGAAAGATCAGGAGAAAGGAATAGAATCGCTTCAGAAAGCTTTAGAACTGGATCCGTCTTTAGCTAAGGATATGCAGAAAAAATATCCTTTTATTAAAGATGAAGTGAAAAAAGTAAAAGCAAACAAAGTAAAGAAAAAGAACTAAATATTATCTTAAATAATAATGAAAACCTGTAGAAATACAGGTTTTTTTATTGATAAAGAGATTGGTAAATTCAAAGTAAAAATAAGGCATGAAGAGACCAAAATAATCTTACTTCTCCGAATGGAAGTGTGGTTGTTTTAATCTAAAAAGCCGTGGGGGAGTATAAAATTAGATGGACATTTTTCGTGCGCAAGGGTACTCAGTTTCAGTAAAGAATGCGAGCACCGCTGAGTGAAACGCCTTTGCGAACATTTTGTAAGCAATATTTTTTTAATTCTCCGAGAGCTCTGTGTTAAAATAATAATACTGAAATATTGATTAGAAAATAATCAATGAATTGTATACGATTAAAATAAACCTTCAGCCTCCTTCTTCCAGCCTCCTATTTTTTTGGATTGCTTCTTAAAAAGATCAACCCCGCAATAATAATTCCTGCACCAATAAATTGCATAATCGTTAGTTTTTCCCCATCAATGAGCCCCCAAATAATTGCTACAATAGGCATGATAAGCGTAACCGTTGAGGCGAAAAGAGGAGTAGATACTTTCAATAATCGATAATTCATGGTCATGGCAAGCCCGGTTCCAAAAATGGAAAGCAAACTTACAAACATAAGCCCAAGCATATTGTTTTTTGAAAAGCTAAATTCAGAAAAGAATCCGGTACTTGTGAGGGCAATTATGGAGGGAAAAATTAAAACAAACGAAAATATAAAAGATGATAAAACGACTGAAGAAACCTCCATCAATTTTGATTTTACCGTAGTTGTACTCAAAGCGTAGCATAAGGTAGCCAGCAATAACAATAGGATGGGAATCAATTTGAATGTGGCGCTGTCACCACCACCAAAAGCCAGAATACAGACTCCTGTAAAGCTTATCAGTGTTCCTATAATCTGTTTCTTCGTGGTTTCAAATTTCCATACCAAAGCGCCTACAATAATAACAAAAATAGGCATCATAGAGTTGATGATCCCTGCGATGCTGCTGCTTACTTCTGTCTCTGCAATAGGAAACAGGAACATAGGAATAAAATTTCCGGTAAATGCAGCCAAAATAAGCCACTTTAAATGTTTTTTCGGAAAAAGTTTATAATTGGAAATGGCAACCGGAAGTAAAATAATCCCAGCAATAAGAACTCTCAGAGATCCTACCTGGCAAGGATTGAAATGATCCAGTGATTTTTTGATCAAAATAAAAGAAGACCCCCAAATAATACTTAGGGTGGCCAGAAGAAGCCATTTTTCTTTATCTGCGTTCATTGTTTTCGTGTAGGATTTTTAAAAATTCTTTCTTGGGAATCATTTTAGCGCCCAGACTTTCCAAATGTTCAGTATGAGACTGGCAGTCAATTAATTCTAATTGGTCTTTATTGCTTTCTACAAAATGAATAAATCCTGCTTTGGAAGCATTGCTCACCTTGGCAAACATACTTTCACCACAGAAAACATTTCCAATCTGTAACCCATAAAAACCACCTACAAGTTCTCCGCTCTGCCATACTTCAATGCTTCTGGCAAGACCATATTCATGAAGCTTGATGAATGAATTCATCAGTTCATCAGAAAGCCAGGTGCCGGTTTGGCCTTTTCGTTCAGCCTGTTGGCAGTTTTTGATGACCTCCCTGAAATTTTTATTCTCTGAAAAAGTAAAAACATTCCTGTTTAAGATTTTTCTCATCGATTTGGAAACCTTTATTTCATCAGGGATTAAAATAAATCTAGGATCCGGGCTCCACCATAAGATTTCTTCTCCCGGGTTATACCAGGGAAAGATACCCAATTGATAAGCAAACCAAATACGTTCTACAGACAGATCTCCACCAAAGGCAATCAGCCCGTCATGCCCATCATACACTTCCGGATCGGGAAATGAAATCTCGTTTTCGTCTAGTCGGACCATTTTTTAGAAAAAAAATCCTACTTTTAGGAAAGCAGGATTTATATTTGATCTTAATTCTTTAATTAGAAAGGTAAATCATCATCGTCATCTCCGGCAAACGGATTCTCGTTAGAAACAGGAGAAGCAGACTGCTGAGGCATAGCCTGAGTAGGTTCTGATCCATTATCAAAAACTTTTTCTACTTTCCATCCTGTAATGGAGTTGAAGTATTTAGTTTCACCCTGCGGAGAAACCCATTCTCTACCTCTGATGTTGATTCCTATTTTTACATTTTCACCTTCTTTAAGGTTATCTAACAAACTAATTTTATCAGATAAAAATTCTATGTTTATCGGCTGTGGATACTGTTCCTGGGTTAAAATAACCAATTCTCTTTTTTGAAATCCGCTTGCAAAAGTTTGAGTTTCAAAAAGTTTCTTTACCGTTCCTTGTAATTCCATATCGTAATTATTAACGTTGTAAAAGTAAGAAAATGAAATGTAATAATAGGTGCCGGTGAAAAAAAAACTAAAAATTTTAATTTTTTTCCCGGAAAAGTTTGGAGGTAAAGGAAATTGTCCTATATTTGCACTCACAAAAACGAAGCAAGCTCTTTAAAACTTACAATACAAAAAAACCAGCGGATGTGGTGTAATTGGTAGCCACGCCAGACTTAGGATCTGGTGCCGTGAGGCGTGGGGGTTCGAGTCCCTTCATCCGCACTATGCGAAAATAGCTCAGCTGGTAGAGCACAACCTTGCCAAGGTTGGGGTCGCGGGTTCGAATCCCGTTTTTCGCTCCACACCATGCCCTGGTGGTGGAACTGGTAGACACGCAGGACTTAAAATCCTGTGTCCGCAAGGACGTACGGGTTCAAGTCCCGTCTGGGGTACAAAGCCCTCTGTATTTCGTTACGGAGGGTTTTTTGTTTATATAGAGAGTGTTCTTTAATAGAATTTCTTATATTTGTAAGAGAATTGATTTTGAATCTGTGAAAACAGATCAATATAACCAGCGGATGTGGTGTAATTGGTAGCCACGCCAGACTTAGGATCTGGTGCCGTGAGGCGTGGGGGTTCGAGTCCCTTCATCCGCACCATATGAAAAGTAGGATTTGTTTTCAAATCCTTTTTTTATACCACACACCAGCCCTGGTGGTGGAACTGGTAGACACGCAGGACTTAAAATCCTGTGTCCGCAAGGACGTACGGGTTCAAGTCCCGTCTGGGGTACAAAACCCTCTGTATTTTGAATACGGAGGGTTTTTTGTTTATATAACCTTAGTGCTTGAAATAAGCTAAAAAAATAAGCTCCTACATACTATCGTAAAGAGCTCTATATATTACTATTTGGGGCACTGTTTGTGATTTTCCATCTGATGCCATTCTGAGGAAGGAAGAATGCTTATATTGCAGGTGTCTTCATTTCTGAGTTGTGTTCATAGGGCTTCAGTGTGTATTCAAAATTATATTGCAAAAATAAACAGATTGGAATATCCGGAATTAGCTGTTATTTCTTTCCAGTCTTTCCAATCTTTCAAAAATAGTTGTGAATATGTTCTTTTCAGCAGTTGAAACATGTCCTACAATCTTATAAAGATCCTTGTTGTCTGTATTTGTTGCATGCTGCAAATTACCATTGATATTTTCCAGGAGCTGGTTGGTTGTTTCTTTTTTAAGGTCTGCCTTATTCAGAAATAGAATATCTCCATAATGATACGGAGGAAGAAGCTGTTTTTCTGTAGTAAATTCATACACTAAATCTACGGATGCTAATATTTTTTGCAGAATTGTACTGTTTTCAGAATTATTTGTCCTTGGATGTGTTGCTTCTTTTCTTTCGTTAATAGCCAATTCAGGGAATAGCATCAGTTGGTCAATGTCTGAAACGCTGGCTAACTGATTCACCTGTAGTGTTTCTGTCAATAATTTATCAAGATCAAGATTAAAATGACTGGCAACCTTTAATATCGTTTCAATCTTCGGTTCTGCACGGCCTTCTTCATAAGAGCTTATTACCCCTCTGTTTAAGTCAAATAAATCAGCAAAAGCCTTCTGGCTCAAACCTCTAACCTGTCTTATTTTCTTAATATTAGTTCCAAAGAAGCTCATTATTTGTCTAATCTTTTTTGCAAAGATAGAGAATCTCAAATAAATAATTGCTAAAAATATTTGCAATTTGAAAATTTTATGGTATATTTGTGTAGAGCGAAAAAGCAAAACACTAAACCAACCTGCATGAAAAATCAAATATTTAGAACGGTCAAAGAGTGGTTGTTAGATTATGAGTTTAACATTATTCTTGAAGATGAGGCTCAGAGAATCTTAATCATTGAAAAAGAGTCCAACGGAATCAAAAATATGATCCTTATTATTTCAGATTCTATCCTTATTATGGAACAATTCCTTTTCGAAATAAAAAATCCGACAGAACAAACCTTTAGAAGACTGCTTCAGAAAAACAGAGATATCGTGCATGGAGCTTTTGTTTTAGACAACACAGGAAAGCGGGTGATTTTCAGAGATACGCTTCCTACAGACCATATGGCACAGAATGAAGTAATGGCTTCCATCAATTCATTAGGAATTTTGGTAGGAGAGTTTACTAATGAGATGCTTGAAATGAGTAAGTAATTCACAAAAGATATTTAAAATGAACATTTTCAAAAGATTATTAACAATAGGAAAAGCAGAGATCCATTCTGTGATCGACAACTTTGAGGATCCTATCAATGCAACGGAACAGGGAATCCGTGAAATGAAAGAAGAACTGGGAAAAAGTATCGAATCCCTGGCACAATTGAAAGCGCTTACCATTCGCAAGAAAAATGAGGCGGAAACAGAAGAACAGACTTCAAAGGACTATTACAACAAAGCTATAGTGATTGTTCAGAAAGCGGATAAAGGAGAAGTGGAAGCTTCAGAAGCAGATCGTCTGGCCAAAGAAGCTTTAAAAAGACAGGCTTCTTCCCAGGAAAATGCAGATCAGTTGCATAAAGAACACGAAAAGCTTCACAGTGAATGTGAAAAGATGCAGGCGACAATCAATCATCTGAAATCCAGTATTAGCAAATGGGAAAATGAATTAAAAACCCTTAAAGCAAGAGTTCAGGTAAGTGAAGCTACGAAAGACATTAATCAGAAAATGACCCAGATGGATACCGGAAGTACGGTAAGTATGCTGGAGAAACTGAAAGAAAGAGTTGTACAGCAAGAAACGCTGGCAGATGCCTATTCTGATCTATCAAAATCAGGAAAGACGATTGATGAAGAGATTGACGCGATGGTAAACAACAAAGATAATGAAGCCGAAGAAGCTTTAAACAGATTAAAGGAAACACTTAAAAAAGGCTAATATATGACCTTTCAGGAATTTTTAAACATAGCATTTTCACCGGTGAACACTGTTTTGAGTGTGTTGCTGGGGCTTTCAGTGGTCTATTGGTTATTTACCATTATTACTGGGCTGGATATTGATGTGGGTTTGCATTCTGATCTTGATGTAGGGGCGGATACTCACGTCCCGGATGGCCATTTTCATGCTCCGGATCACGATCCTTCTGCATGGATGCACTTCCTGAAATTTCTGAATCTGGATATTGTTCCGGTTACCTATTTTCTTACGTTGTCACTATTGATTACGTGGTTGGGCTCATTTTACCTGAGCTACTTCATTCCACTGCCAACATGGGCGGGAATACTGATCCTGTTTCCCCTGTTCATTGCAGGAATGCTGATCACTAAGGTTATTCTAAAGCCTTTAAACCCCTTTTTCAAGGAAATTAATCACAAAGGCGAAGCGTCCTATGCCTTTTTAGGAAGAGAAGGGCGTTTGAAATCAAGTATTCAGGATGATAAAATAGGAATGATGGAAGTCTTTATCGGAAGTGACCCTATGACGCTTATGGTGAGAAGCCAGGACGGAACAAAGCTGGAACACGGAACCAAAGTAATGATTGTAGATGAAGACCTTGACAAGCGCATTTACTATGTACAGAAATCCATGAGGTATTAAAAACAAATAACCATGCTCAGCTTATTTTTAATCATGTTGAACGCTATGTTGGAGATTTTTCTCAACACCTTTTAAAAAACACATTTATATAAACTATTAAACTTATAAAACTATGAACTTACCATTAATTGCTGGAATTATCATTGTTGCAGTAGCATCAATTGGGTTGATTTTCTGGATTTTATCCATGTATAAAAAGACCGTTCAGGGAATCGTTATTTTAAGAACCGGTTATGGTGGCACAAAAGTTTTCTTTAATGCAGGAATCGTAATCCCTATCATTCACCGCATGGAATCTATGGATATTTCCGTGAAAAAACTGGAGATATCAAGAGAAGGAAGAGCCGGGCTGATCTGTAAAGACAATATGAGAGCAGATATCCAGGTGGCATTCTTTATCCGCGTGAACAAATCAGTAGATGATATTGTGAATGTCGCTCAAACAATCGGCTGCCAGAGAGCTTCCGATGCTCAAACCCTTAGAGAACTTTTTGAAGCTAAATTTTCAGAAGCCCTAAAAACAGTAGGAAAGAAATTTGATTTCACTGAATTATACGAAGCAAGAAGTGAATTCCGTCAGGAAATTCTTGATATCATAGGAACAGACTTAAATGGCTATGTTTTAGATGATTGCGCAATCGATTATCTTGAACAAACGTCTATTGACAAACTGGATAAAGATAATATTCTTGATTCTGAAGGGATAAAAAAAATCACTGAACTTACAGCAACGCAAAATATTAAAGCCAATCAGGTTCGTCGTGATGAAGAAAAAACCATTACGAAACAGAATGTAGAAGCCAGAGAAGCTATTCTTGAGCTTGAAAAACAGCTGGCAGAAAAGCAGGAATCTCAAAAAAGAGAAGTAGCCAATATCAAAGCACGTGAAAATGCTGAAATCTTAAAAGTAGAAGAAGAAGAACGTCTGAGATATGAAACCGTTCGTATTGCAACAGAAGAAAAGCTTCAGATTGCAGAAGAAAATAAACTTCGCCAGGTTGTTATTGCTGCAAAAAATAAAGAACGTGCAGATCTTGTAGAAACAGAAAGAGTATTAAAAGACAAAGCCTTAGAAGCTACAGAAAGAGAAAGAATTGTTTCCCTTGCCCAGATTGAAAAAGAGAAAGCGATAGAAATAGAAAAGAAAAGCATTCAGGATGCGATCCGCGAACGTTTGACCATGGAGAAAACAGTAGTGGAAGAACAGCAGGGAATTAAAGATCTTGAAGCTTTTAAAACCGCTGAAAGAAACAAACAGGTTGAAATTACAGTCGCTACTCAGGAAGCAGAGAAAAGGCTAATTGAAGAAACAAGAGCAGCAGAAGCACGTAAGCTGGCCGCAGAAAAAGATGCTCAGAAATATGTGATCGAAGCACAGGCGAAGAGAGACGCTGCAGAGAAAGAGGCAGAAGCCCGTAAGATCATTGCAGATGCTAAGGCAAAAGAAGAAGCTACTGTAGGTTTATCTGAGGCTCAGGTGCTGCACGCAAAAGCAGACGCTGCGGAAAGACAAGGAATTGTAGAAGCGGTAGTCATTGAGAAAAAGGCTGAAGCAGTGAAGAAAGAAGGAATTGCACAGGCAGAAGTGATTAAAGAAAAAGCATTGGCAGAAGCGGCAGGAATCAATGAAAAAGCAGAAGCGATGAAGAAGCTGAACGATGCAGGAAAAGATCACGAAGAATTCCGTCTGAAACTGAATAAAGAAAAAGAAGTGGAGTTAGCTGAAATTGCTATCCAGAAAGATATTGCAGAAGCGCAGTCTCTGGTATTGGCAGAAGCATTCAAAACAGCGAAGATCGATATCGTAGGAGGTGACAACACATTCTTTGATAATGTAATCCGCCAGGTTTCAGCAGGAAAAGGATTGGATAAATTCGTGAGCCATAGTGAAAATGCACAGATGGTGAGAGAAAACCTGTTGGGTGACGGTGAAAATATCATTGCCAAGGTAATGGGAATGGTAGACAAATACAATATTTCATCAGACGATATCAAGAATATGAGTATCGCCTCCCTGATCTTTAAACTGAACGGTGTAGCCAATCAACAGGAAAAAGGAATTCTGGAAAGAGCCCTTGACATGGCCAGACATATGGGCGTAGAACATAAACCAGTAAACAATAACCATGTTTAATATATGAAAAACAGTTAATTTATTGATAATCAATTTATAAAATAGATTGACTGTTTGCATGACAAACCTTATAGGTTTTCAAAACCTATAAGGTTTACATGAAGATGAAAGTATAATAAGTTCTACACAAAGATATGCTGTTGAACACAGCCTTAACCATCTAATCCAACACTATGTCAGAACAACTTAATTCAGGAACCTACGAAATTATTCAGAATCGTCTGAATGAGCAGAAAAATGACCTTATTCAAAGGCTTCAGCAGCTTAATGAAGATCGTAAAAATATCTTCGGTGGAATAGATTTTTCGTTGATTGCTAATGAAAGGATTTCCACAGACCATAACTGTATAGCCAAAGATATCTATTCATTAGGAGATTATTTAATATTTGGTTCCAATGCTCATTTAGGCTTACAGACTGAAATTAATATTTCAGACGTTTTTTCCATTTATAGAATCAATAAAAACAGGTTTGAACCTCAGGATTATGACCTGATCAGTGACGAGGTCTTTATTGATGAGTTTAAAAACCTTTACAAATATTACAGAAATACATTCTTTGCAAGATTTACTTTTACAGAGAACTACCTATATATGGTTTTCCAGCTTTCGGAAAGCACTACAGATATTAAAGCATTCAAATGGCTGATCAAAGACAATCAGCTTATTTATGTAGATTCAAGAAGTGCTTCAGAAACTGCATATCCGCCACAGCATGGCTTTGCATGGACGAAAGCGACAAGAGACATGCAGCGATCCGGAAAACATCCACATATTTCCCTTGCCGATAAGGTTTTCGTGGAAAGTATCGGTGGAGATATCACCATTAAGATTGAAGATAATACAGATACCGGAAAAGGAATTTATTCCGAAGATGTAATCCATAAAGATCAGAATCTCGATGATGCCGAGATCCATTTCTGTGATTTGGATAACCTTGTCTTGTTTAAAATAAAGCCCTATCAGGAAACAGAACGCTATTTCATTTATAATCATAAAGAGAAGACGGTTTCAAGAGCTGATGCGCTCAAATACTCCGGGTTATTACTCCCGGAAAATCAGGGAGTACTGTTTTCAAACGGATATGCTCTTCAAACCGGTGGGTTAAAGGTGATTTCACAGGATCAGAACAGACTGTATTATCTGAAAACCGTTACAGAGCCCAACGGAGAGAACTTCTTATATGTTTTCTATGATGATAAATCAAATAATTATCAGCTGATCTCCTATAATATCATTACCCAAACGATAGAAACGCCTATCCGTTGCAGCGGTTTCTCACTTCTTAATGATGGAAAACTAATATATCTTAGAGATAGTATTGAAACTACGAAGCATCATCTCGCTCAGATCTGGCAAACTCCTTTTTCGAAAGAATTACAGCCAAATGCTGAAAAAGCGGATAGTCTGATTTACAAGATCGGAAATAAAGATATTGTAAGAGTAATGGCAGAAAGCCAGGAGCTTATCACCCTTCTGAATAAAAAAGATTCTTACAGTGGATTATACGATGATATTGTAAAGCTTTCCACCTTTATTCTCGATACTTATTACTTTTTGGGTGAGAATGAAGTGCAGAAACTGGATCAGCCCCTTAAAGAAATCCGGAAAATTGCCCATTCGGCAATCAATGAATACGAAAAAGTAGTTGATCAAAGGAAAAACACAGAAGAAGCTTTAGAAAAAATAAAACACGTTTGTGATAAGATCCTTGAGGATACAAAAAGGGTTCATTATGCTCAGCTTACAGAATATATTGATGCTCTTTCACAGATAAGAGCTTTAAGAGGTGAAGTTACAGGAGCAAGAGAACTGAAATATGCAGATGTAAATCTGTTGGATTCTCTTGAAAAAGCGCTTTCAGACCGTTATACCGAACTTTCTAATGCCTGCGTAGATTTTCTGCTGCAGGAAGGAGCTTTATTGCCTTATGAGGAGAAAGCACAGACCATTTCGGAGGATATTATAGCATTAGAAAAGGCTATTGATGCTAAAACCATCGATGAAAACATAAGCACATTATCCGGACAGTTGGAGTTGCTGGTAGATATTGTCAATAATCTTAAAATTGAAGATACTTCACAATCTACCCAGATCATTGAAAATATCTCCTTGATCTTTGCAAGATTGAATCAGGAAAGACTTGAGCTCAGCAAAAGGAAACGAGAGATCTCAGGAAAAGAACTGGCTTCTGATTTCCAGGCGCAGATTACCTTATTTGATCAGTCTGTGATTAATTTCCTGGAGCTTTCTCAAACACCGGAGAAATGTGATGAATATCTGACTAAACTTTCCATTCAATTAGAAGAAATGGAGACTAAATTTATTGATTTTGATGAATTTATACAGCAGATAGGAGCCAAAAGAGAAGAAGTCTACGGACATTTCCAGAATAAAAGAGTACAGCTTACAGAATCAAGAAACAAAAGAACCCAAAGTCTCTTTGATGCAGCCCAAAGAATCCTGAAATCCGTTCAGACCAAGGCGGAGTCCTTTGACTCTGAAAATGAAATCAATGGCTATTTCGTTTCAGACCTGATGGTTGAGAAAGTGAGAGATCTCGCCAGGCAATTGACAGAGCTGGAAGATTCAGCAAAGAGTGAAGAAATTCAAACCCTTTTAAAAACCTGTCAGCAGGAATCCGTAAGAAAGCTTAAAGATAAAAAAGAGATCTATGTAGATGGTGAAAGCATTATCGCATTAGGAGATTATAAATTTGCAGTCAATCAGCAGAAACTGGATCTTACTCTTGTGCTGAGGAATGCGCAGTATTACTACCATCTTACCGGAACAAGCTTCTATGAACCTTTGAACTTTCCTACAGTTGATGAGTTCAAAGAAGTCTGGAACCAGGAATTTGTTTCAGAAAACACCAAGGTAAAGCGATTTGAATACCTTGCCTGGAATGTATTTTCAAATCATAAAGAAATAGAAACAGAAGAACAAAATGAAAAGACCATTCAACAGTTTACTGCCGAGCATTTTGGAGAAGGGTTGGTAAAAGGAATTCATGATAAAGATGCTCAGCTCATTGTAACAAGGTTACAGCAAATGCATAATGAGTTGGGATTGATGAGGTTTACCACAGAGGAAAGAGCTATGGCGCAGATATTTTGGTTTTTCCTGGATATGGAAAGAAAAGAATATTATACCAAGCAATTTGAAGCAGCCACTATTATTGCTCAATCTTTTGCTGTAAAACAGGTATTTGAATACCTAAGCAAGGAATTGGCTGCAGAGATGAAATCTTTTGCATCGATAAATGGTATTTTTATAGAGACAGATTATATCAACGCTGCAATATACCTGAAACAGGAAGACAAAGAAAACTTCCTGATCTCAGAAAAAGCAGGAGCACTGTATGGTTTATTTTTAAAAGAGCTTAAGGAAAAAGGAAAAGATCTGGAGTTTTTCGCTCAAATACAGGCTATGTATTCTTATCCTTCAGCATGTTATTATATTGCAGAAGGGGCATTGCAGGCTTTTGATCCGAATGCGGACAAAGAGATTATACATGAGGTTCTCGCATTTGTCATCACTCAAAAGTTTGATCCGAAAAATATTCGCCGAATCACTTATGAAGTAGCGATAAAAGAACTGAAGTCCCTTGAAAAGGATGCAGAGTATCATCTTAACTACTTTGAATTTGTTTCCCGAATGAATCATTTCAATACAGTGACCGTTCCGAAATACAAACGACTTCAGGAATTGAAATACAGCTGGGTAAATGAAAAGAAAAAAGCATTGAAACTGGAAACTTTCCATGCTCAGATTTTAAGCTCATTTGTAAGGAATAAATTGATTAATGATGTCTATTTCCCTTTAATAGGAGCAAACCTTGCCAAACAGCTTGGAACTGTTGGTTCTGATAAAAGGACAGACAGAATGGGAATGCTTCTTTTGGTATCTCCTCCTGGGTATGGAAAGACCACCCTCATGGAATATATGGCAGAACGTATGGGATTGGTATTTATGAAAATCAATGGGCCTTCATTAGGCTATGACATCGTTTCTACAGATCCGGCAGAAGCTAAAAACGCAGGGGCAAGACAAGAACTCGAAAAACTGAATCTTGCCTTGGAAATGGGAGATAATGTGATGTTGTATCTGGATGATATTCAGCACTGTAATCCTGAATTCCTTCAGAAATTCATTTCCTTGGCAGATGGGCAGAGAAAGATTGAAGGAATCTATAATGGAGAAAGTAAAACATACGATTTGCGTTCAAAAAGATTCTGTCTGGTCATGGCAGGAAATCCATATACGGAAAGCGGTGAGAAGTTTAAAATCCCGGATATGCTGGCCAACCGTTCAGATACCTACAATCTGGGCGAAATATCAGGTTCAAAAACAGATCTTTTTGATTTAAGTTTGATCGAAAATTCCCTGATGTCTAACGAATATCTGACTAGACTTACGCATCCGGGTATGGAGAACCTTTATGAGCTGTATGACTGTGTGTTAACAGATAATCCCGCAGACAATCTGAAAGGGAATTTCAGCTCCAATGAAATATCAGACTTTAGGGCAGTACTGAAAAATACCATTTTGGTTAGAAATATGATTCTGAAAGTTAACAAAGAATACATTGCCTCCGCAGCGATGTCCGATGATTACAGGAATGAACCGCCCTTTAAACTTCAGGGATCTTACCGTAATATGAATAAGCTTATTGCTCAGATACAGCCTATTTTAAAGGAAAATGAAGTCATTCAGATTGTATTGAACCACTATCAGAACGAATCTCAGACTTTAACAACAGGTGCAGAAGCTAATATGTTGAAGCTTAAAGAACTGATAGGAGTCATCTCGGAAGACGAAAAAGAACGTTGGGAAGAGATCAAAAAGACTTTTGTTAAAAATAAAACGCTAAAAGGCTTAGGGGAAAACGATAGAATGTCTCAGATTGTAGCTTTGCTTGCTCAATTCGGAGACGGGCTGGAAGGTATTAAAGAAGCCTTGAAAAAAGTGGAGTAGTCCTTCAGATCTTCTATTTCTAAAGATAAAAACGGTTGTTTCTTTGAAGCAGCCGTTTTTATTTTAAATATTCTCGCAGATCATTCAGATAACACAGATTTTACATGAACATCTGCTTAATCAGCGAAATTAGCGAGAGAAAAGAAATAATAATTCTGTTGGAAAACGCGAAGGACGCAAAGATTTTTAAATACTATGCTGTTTCTAAGGCGCAAGAAAATCGAAGATTTTCAGCAAGCGTATATTTTATCAAGAATATCTATGCTATTATGTGGTTTAATATTTTACCATATAAGCACATAGGCTTATAGGCTGCGTAAAATCATTTTATTCGTGAATTCGTGGCCCTCTAAACATAGCTTTAGCAGTATTCAATTTTATCGCAGATAAAATCTTTGCGCCTTAAAAGCAGGAGACTAGGTTAATCCTTTGCGTCCTTCGCGTTTTCCAACAAATCTCTTCACGTATAAAAATCTGTACCCACAATATTCTATACTTCTGTATCTGTATCCAGACTGAGAGACTCCATAATTTTGTTAAGGTAAAGAAGAAATATTATGGAAACAATCGCCCAACATCAAGAACAGCTTCAATATGCTGAAGTTTATATTTCAGACATGTTAGCATTGAAAAACATATTTTTACAGACACAGAGTATTTCAAAGACCGCTTCAGATTTTGGAATTCCATTCCTTTTGGCAAAGAAGAAAAAAGAAATTGTATTATTTGCCAGTCTTGTCATTGGTGAGAAAGGAGAAATCAAATTTGCCGTTTATGATAAGAAAGGAACGAGTGAAATAGAAAAAAGATCCTTTTCAATAAGAGTTGAAAACTACTTTAAAAGGAATACAACCCCTAATTTTAGAAATCCTGAACAATTAAAAAGCAGCATCAAAAGTATGATGAGCTGGCTTGATCTTCAGTAAGATCTGTATAAAATTGTACATTTACTTAAAACTGTAATTCAATGTTGAAAGATGTCCTATACCTCAAAATAGCGAATTCTGTCACAGAGCAGATCAAAAGTGAGACCCTGCAATTTGGAGACAGGCTGCCCTCGTTGAGGAGTGCTCAAAAACTTTACAATGTCAGCCTGAATACAGTAAAGCAGGCTTATATGGAGCTTGAGAGCCGCTCGCTTGTAGAATCACGTCCTAAATATGGATATTATGTGAGCCAAACCTCTCAAAGAAAGCTGGCACTTCCTTCTGTTGCTAAAATGAAAGTTTCGGAAGAGAAAAACAGCCCGGAAGATCTTATCGGAAAAGTGTTTGGAGCCATTGGAGGAACAGATATGACTCAGTTTGCGTTGGGAATTCCAGGAAAAAGCCTTCTTCCTGTTGCCAAGATGAAGAAATGTATGATTGACGTAATAAAGCGGAAGAGTGACAGTGGTACCAATTATGAGCCGGTACAGGGAAGTGTAGGGCTCAGGAGAGAAATTGCCAAATGGTCTATTGTGATGGAAGGACGAATTACTGAAGATGACCTGGTGATAACTTCGGGAGCTATGAATGGGGTTTACAATTGCCTGATGGCTGTTACTCAACCTGGAGATTATGTAGCGGTAGAAAGTCCTGTTTATTTTGGGATTCTTCAGGCTATCCAGTTGCTGGGATTAAAGGCCGTAGAAATTCCTACCCATCCCATTACCGGAATAGATCTGGATGCTTTAAAAAGGGTGATGCCGAAACTTTCTGCCTGCTGTTTTGTAGTGAATTATAATAATCCGTTAGGTTTTCAGATGCCGGATGAGAACAAGAAAGAATTGGTAAGAATGCTTACTGAATATAATGTTCCTTTGGTGGAAGATGATGTCTATGGAAACATTTATTTCGGAGCCGGAAGGCCAAAACCATGTAAATTTTATGATGAAGCAGGCATTGTAATGTGGGTGGGTTCAGTATCTAAAACCCTAGCTCCGGGGTATCGGGTAGGTTGGGTTGCTCCGGGAAAGTTTAAAGAAAAGATTATCAGACAAAAATTGGTACAGACCGTCTCCGGTCCATCCTTATTTTCAGATGTGATAGCCGATTTTCTTGAACATGGCCGTTACGATCATCATCTGAGAATGTTCAGAAAGAAGCTGTATGCTAATTATTTGCAGATTCAAAAGTCTGTGACCCAATATTTTCCGGATAATACCAAAATTTCTGAACCCAAAGGTGGATTTATGTTGTGGCTAGAACTGGATAAAAGAATATGTACGGAAGATTTATATGATGAAGCAGTAAGCCAGAAAGTGAACTTTGCTCCGGGAAGAATGTTTTCACAATACAACCAGTATCAAAACTGTATGCGATTAAACTATGCTCTGGAATGGACAGACCGCGTAGAAAGCGATCTGGAAAAACTAGGAAAAATGATAAAAAACAGAATATAATAAACTTAAGCGATGAATGATATTAATAATGAAGTAAAAATTATAGCTTACGAACCCCAATATAAGGAAGCCTTTAAAGCCTTAAATGAAGAATGGATCAAAACATTTTTTGTTATGGAAGCAAGTGATTATAAACTCTTGGATAATCCTGAAGAATACATTTTAGACAAAGGCGGATATATTGCCTTTGCTTTGTTGAATGGGGAAGCAGTAGGAACGTGTGCCCTGGTAAGAGCTCAGGAAGAACCTCTTGCATTTGAACTGTCAAAAATGGCAGTAAGCCCTAAAGCACAGGGAAAGAAAATCGGTTATCTGCTGGGCAATGCTCTTGTTGAAAAAGCGAGAGAATTGAATGCAGAAAAAGTATTCCTCGAAACCAATTCAATCTTGGTTCCTGCCATAAAGTTATATGAAAAACTAGGGTTTAAGCATACTGAAATTACGAACCCTGGTTATGACCGTGTAGATGTACAGATGGAATTAGACCTTCAATCATAATCAAAAAAATATTGGAACTCGGATGGCGATATCCTTGTTCCAATATCAAAATTTAAATCTAATTGTTTTCTGTTTTTTTTTGATAAAATCCTTCGTCATAGACTTTTTACCTTCATTAAGTGTAATGAAATACATTCCTATTCCAGCTTAAAAAGCTTTTCCTTCCCTATTCCAGGTTTGTCTATCCCAATAAAATTTTCCTATTTTTGTAAAACTCCTTATTTCATTTATGAAAAAAATAATTCTCATCGAAGACGAAACCAGTGTAGTATCTTTTATTAAAAAGGGGCTCCAGGAAAACGGATATGAAATTTCCGTGGCTTTTGACGGGCGTACAGGTGTACAGCTGGTACAAGGCAATGATTTCGATTTGGTTATTTTAGACATTATGCTGCCGGAAATGAATGGTTTAGACGTCTGTAAGGAGATCCGAAAGACCAATCAAACTGTTCCGATTTTGTTCTTAACAGCATTGGGAACTTCTGAAAATATTGTTCTGGGACTGGAAAGTGGCGGCGATGATTATCTGGTAAAACCTTTCAAGTTTATTGAGTTGGTAGCCCGAGTAAAATCTCTGCTGAGGAGAAGCCACAATAATGGTCCACAGGAGATTGCTGAGCCGGAACCGGATAATGAACATGTATTTCAGTTTTCAGATTTAATGGTAAATGATTATACGAAAAAGGTAACCCGTGCCGGAGAAGACATTACATTAACCTCTACAGAGTACAAATTGTTGGTTTATTTCCTTCATAATCCTGAAAAAGTGATTTCCAGAGCAGAAATATTAGATGCTGTATGGGGGGTAAATTATGAATTGGGAACCAATGTGGTAGATGTTTACGTGAATTATCTAAGAAAGAAGTTGGATGATAGGGATGATAATAAATTAATTCATACGGTGATAGGAATGGGTTATGTTCTGAAAAAAGCATAATGAATGTTTAATAAAGTGATGACAAATCAGACCAAAACGATGGTACTTTTAATGTTGGTTTTTACCGTCATTATCCTGTTGTTCAGTGGTTTGGTTTACTTTTCAATTGTTAATTTTTCTCATCAGAGGTTTTATGAGCTTTTAAAGATTCGTACAGCTACTATTGTTCAGATAGAAAAAAGTAAAGATCACCTGGATCTTCCTGAAAATTATATTCTCAGCAACCTGAATGATGAGGAACTTCCGATGGAAAAAGATTATGTCTTTGCTGTTCCAACAGATTCCAATTTCAAGAAAATCTCTCAGGAAGTTCATATTCCCGATTATTTCTTCAAAAATGTTCTGAAAAAAGGTGAGGATAACTATAATGATAAAGAATTCTATTACATCGGGCAGAGCTTTAAATATGACGATAAAGATTATATTGCTATTGCTTCAGCCAAAAACCATTACGTAATCTACTATCTTGGTTTCCTTAAAAGAACATTGCTTACTTGTATTGTGCTTTCACTGTTCTTTAGTATGATCTTTTCATTTTACCTGTCGAAAACACTTTTTAGACCTATTCTTAAAATTACAGGGAAAGTAAAAGAAATCAGCTCAGAAAACCTTCATTTACGATTGGAGCCCCAACCGGATAATAAAGAACTGAATGAATTGGTGGATACCTTCAACGGAATGCTTAACCGTATCGAAACATCTTTTGAAACTCAGAATCATCTGATCGGAAATGTTTCCCATGAATTGAGAACTCCGCTTACCTCAATTATGGGGGAAGCTGATGTTGCTCTCTCTATAAGCAGAACACCAGAAGAATATAAAGAAACTCTTGAAATTATTCTGGATGAAGCTGAAAAGCTAGACAGAAAGATTAAAGCCTTATTAATGATTGCGCAAACAGGGTTTGATGGCAAGATCCAAAAAATGGATAAGGTAAGAATGGATCAGTTACTCTGGGATGTTATTGAAACCCTGAGAAAAATTGATTCCAGAAATAATATCTATCTGGATATCAGTATGCTTCCTGATAATCCTAAAAAACTGAAAGTACAAGGTAATGAGCAGCTTCTACATCTTGCAGTTGCCAATATTATCAGTAATGGCTGTAAATATTCTAATTTTCAACAGGTGAAAGTTTCCTTGGGAGCCACAGATGCAGATGTTTACATCATTGTAAAAGATAATGGGATCGGAATTCCACAGCAGGAAATGAATAAAATCTACGATCCGTTTTTCAGAGCTTCCAATACCAATAATTATGAAGGCTACGGAATTGGGCTTCCATTGGCAAGAAACATCGTAAGAATGCATCATGGTGAACTGATCGTCACTTCAAATGAAAATCAAGGAACTACGGTACAGATGCGGTTCCCTAACTTTTATAGTACACAAAAAGAGACTGTGTAAATCTGAAGGTAGAAAGCAGATGTTTTCTCAAATACTTTAGATATGTTATGTTAATGGTCTTTCTTAATACCCACTTTTTAGGTTACCTATAAGCCTATATACCCTTTATTTTGTAAACTTAATTTCTTTTTACAAACTAAAGGATACATAGAATCTTTGCTTTTAAAATATGCACTTGCTGAAAATCGTTGATTTTCTTGCGCCTTGGCGTCTTACAACATAATTAAAATTTTTTCCACTTCTGATTTTGCTGATTGTTTTTGGAGAAATGCAAAGACGCAAGATTTTTAACATGGTGTATGCTTTTAAGGCGCAAAGATTTATCTATGATAAAATTTCATTCGCTTTTATTTATGTTGTTGATAATGATTGTTTTGTGCGATGGTTTTGATTGCTTTTTTTCCTCATATTAATACCCGTTAACAATTTTCTAATCTCATTTTAATCTCTTTAATGACATTTTAATTCTATTCCAAAGAACTTCTAATCTCACCGTTCTAGTTTTGTATCATCGAAAAAGATAAACACAATACAAAATAATAAGAACATGGCTAAAACAATTTTAATTGCAACAGATTACTCTCTTGAGTCATTAAACATATTGAAAAAAGTGCTGAGAGAAAAAGATGCTTCTGAAGATCAGAATCAATACAATATCCTTCTGGTTTCAGGATATGATTCCGGAGATTCAATCAGAGATCTTTTATTCAATACCAAGACTACGATTTTTAACAAAATCAGGCCTAATGAGTTCTGTGATGGCTATGAAATCATCAAGAATAAGTATCCTCACTTAATTAATAAAATTACCTGCGACATCTTCACCGGAAGTTTTCAGAGAACCTTTAACCAATATGTAGAAGCAAATAATATTGAAGAGGCTTACTATTCTACAGCTATTAAAAGCAAAGGAAAAGGCAAGTTTGATCTTGTTCCTTATATTAAGAAATGCAAAGCTCTTCAGTCCGGGGAAATTGCCCTTGAAATCAGAGAAAAACTTCCGGAAAGAGGAAGGCTGGCAGAGATCTTTGTAGAGGTCTAATCATCATTATCACAATTTAAAAAAATTAAAAATGTTAAGAAATTATAGTAACAGCAGAACATTGGGAGACAATATCAGGTTGGGGACGCTGACTGCCTTTACGGCAGGTACTATAAATATTGCATCCCTACTTATATTTCTCTCTTTTACATCAAACGTAACGGGACACTATGCGATTCTTGCGGCGGAAATCAGTAAAGGAAACTGGTCTCAGGTGGCAGTAATGGGCAGTTGGATCTTTTTATTCTTCTTCGGAAGTTTCCTGTCCAATTTCATTGTGATTAATTTCAATAAAAAAAGCAAGTATTTTGCCCACGCAATGCCACTTGTATTAGAAATAATATGTTTGTTTGGGGTAGGAGTGTATGGACAATTGTATTATCAAAGAACACTGGCGGAAACGGAAGTATTAGTGGCAATAATGCTTTTCGCTACAGGGTTACAAAATGGTTTAACAGCAAGTATTTCCAACTTCTCCGTTAAAACGACCCACCTTACAGGAACAACCACCGATTTAGGAATTCTGGTTTCCATGTTTACTCAAAAGAAATACAGAAAAAATGGTGAATTAATTGGAAGAGCAAAATTGCTTATGAGCATTATGGTAGCCTATGTATTGGGTGCTGTATTCTCGGGATTAACTTACTATTATCTGGAATTTAGAGTATTCTACGTTATTAGTGTATGTCTTATGATCGTGATCGGATATGATGCGTATAAAATTCATGTAAGACACTTCAATACAAAGTACAGATACAACAGGATTTATAAGAAACCGAACCTTTTGGCCTATCTCTATGAAAAGGTCCATGGGATTCCTAAAAGTAAAAAGAATAGAAAACTGGTCTTTGAAGACTAGGATTAGATACCTGGTGCAGGGTAAATATCACTATTAATTTTTTGTATAAACTAGCTGGTTCAATCCTCTATTGGTATAAAAACAATAGGGGATTGTTCTCTATAGAAAGCTAATATCACAAACAGTTTGGAGCAGAATTTGCAGAAAGCTGTATTGTTGAAATGTTGATAATTAAATATTAATTCCCGTTTTTAATGTTTTAATTCCCATTTTCATTGACTATTTTTGTAAGTTGATTTACGTTTTTATGTCAGATATTATTCAGCTTTTACCGGATCATGTAGCCAACCAAATTGCGGCAGGAGAGGTGGTGCAGAGACCTGCATCCATCGTGAAGGAACTTTTGGAAAATGCTATAGATGCAGATGCAACGAAGATTGAACTGATTATCAGGGATGCCGGCAAAAATCTTATCCAGGTCGTAGATGACGGAAAAGGAATGTCCGAAACAGATGCAAGGCTTGCATTTGAAAGGCATGCTACCTCTAAGATCAGAGGAACGGAAGATATCTTTAAGATCGCAACAAAAGGTTTTCGTGGTGAAGCATTAGCTTCTATTGCTGCTGTTTCACAGGTTGAGCTGAGAACAAAGCAAAAAGAGGCTTCCATTGGGACCAACATATATATTGAAGGTGGGGTTTTTCAGTTTCAGGACCCTGTACAGACTGCTGAAGGATCAAATTTTCTGGTAAAGAACCTATTTTATAACGTTCCGGCTAGAAGAAAATTCCTGAAAAATAATAATATTGAATTCAGGCATGTTATTGATGAATTTCAACGTGTAGCATTGGCCCATGAAGGATTGGAGTTTTCCCTGTTTCATGATGATGAAGCTGTCTTCAGATTGAGAAAAGGAAGTCAGATGCAGCGTATTGTAGATGTTTTCGGAAGAAAATTGCAGCCGCTTTTGATTCCTATTAAAGAAGATATTATTTGGTGTAAGCTTCACGGATTTGTTGCCAAACCCGAGGGGTCAAAAAAAGCAAGAGGAGAACAATTCCTTTTTGTCAATGGGAGATATTTCAGAAGTCCATATTTTAATAAAGCAGTGCAGGAGGCATTTGAAGGTCTTCTTCAACCGGGGTATGTCCCATCATTTTTTCTTTATCTGGAACTTGATCCTGAGAAAATAGATGTTAATATTCATCCACAGAAAACAGAAGTCAAATTTGAAGATGAGCATCTTATTTTCGCGTTACTTCGTTCTACGATCAAGAGATCACTGGGAATTTATAATGTTTCTCCAAGTCTTGATTTCGATAGAGATCCGGAATTGGATGAAATGATGAATAAACCTATTCCAAGTAAAGGAAACGGTGGTGGTAGCAGTGTTATGAAAATGCCGGAGATTATTGTAGATAGAGATTATAATCCCTTCTTAGAAGAAAAAAATGTAGTGCATCCTGAAGAAATTCAGAATCTTACAGAAATGTACCATCAGAATATTACCGCAGAACCTTCAAAAATTAATTTGTTTGAAGATGAAGACTTTGATGAAGATCTGATGAGACTGCCCAACGGTTACTGGCTGTTCAATAAGGGTGATGTTACCCTGATGCTTGATTTGGGAAGAATGCACAGGCTGTTGGTTTCAGAGAATAATAAATCTACTAGAAAAACCAATGCAAACACAAACAGCCATGCCTTGCTTTTCTCTCTGGAATATCATATGAACGAAATTGAGAAAAATAAATATGAATCCATCAAAAAATATCTTCCTGAGCTTGGGTTTGACATGAAAATTGCTCATGAAAGCGTATTGAGAATAGATTCACTTCCGGAAGGGCTGAAAGAAACACAGGCTATGAAGTTCCTGGAAAATCTTTTCGAAATCCTGGATTATAAAACAGAAGACGAATTCATGCTCTACTATCACAATCAATGGAGTAAAATGCAGTCAAAATCAAGATTTGACTTTATTTATAAAAAAGATGCGGAACAGGTTATTAAAGACTTTACAGCATTAGGATTCCCTGAGTTTTTACCCGATGGGAAAAGGTGCTTCTATGAAGTTCCGTTTAATGATTTTAAAAACAAATTTTAAAAAAATATGTTTAACAATATACCACCAATTACAAGAAATATTATCATTATTAATGTGATCGTATTTATTGTTACTTCTTTAATGGGAAATCAGGTAATAGGTTATCTTGCCGGATTCTATCCCTTTTCTCCTTTCTTCCATTCATGGCAGGTGATTACTCACATGTTTATGCATGGAAGCATTATGCATATCTTATTCAATATGATGACGCTCTTCAGTTTTGGACCTATTTTGGAACAGACACTGGGTGATAAAAAATATCTGATTCTGTACTTTCTAAGTGGTCTCGGAGCTTTCTTCCTGTTTAATTTATGGAATTTTGTTGAAGCTCAGCAGCTTTCTAGTGAATTACAGCAGTTAGGCTTTAATGTAAATGCTTATATGTCTGGAGCAAGTGTGCAGTTTTCAGGAGATGCGGGGGCTATTATGAAGCAGAAAGAATTATTGGAGAGTTTGAAAGCGATTGTAGCCACTCCTATGGTAGGCGCGTCTGGAGCTATTTTTGGTGTAGTAGCTGCTTTTGCAACATTATATCCTGATTCAAAAATTGGAATTATGTTTATTCCGGTTCCAATAAAAGTAAAATATCTTTTACCAATTGTTATTGTGATTTCTGTATATCTTGGAATTTCCGGTAATGGAGGTGGTATTGCACACCTGGCTCATGTTGGAGGAGCTTTGGTAGGCTGGCTGTTAGCCAGAAATTGGAAGAAACATTTGTATAGATTCAATTAATCATTTCCTGTGAAGATTTTCCGACTTATAGTGTTGATCCTGCATGTAGGAATATTATTTCTATTGCTGGGTTCTTTATTGAATGCTTATATCCCGCCTAAAATATTTCCGTGGTTTAATCTGCTTTCTTTAGGGTTTCCCATTCTGATTACCTTATATATTATTTTAACGGTATTTTGGGTAATTAGCTGGAAAAAAAGAGCCTTTGTATTCATGTTTGTGGGATTGGCATTTATCAAACCGGTAAAGCGATGGGTTAATTTTTCTTCTGAAAAAAAAGAAATTTCGGGTTCTATAAAAATTGTGTCTTTCAATATCAAAGCTGGGCTTATGGGAAAAGAAGAGGTTTTGAATTACCTCAAAGCTCAGGATGCAGATGTTATTCTTTTACAGGAAGATGGAGGAATGGCATATCCTACCCTTAAGAACTATAATAGAACTAAATCGAATGGCTTCTTAACCATTCTTACAAAGCATAGCCTATCCAATGAAAAATTAATTTTTTCTGAAAATGAGGCAGTAACTTTGCCAAGTGGTATTCAGGCAGATATTGAAATCAAAGGGAAAACCTATAGGTTTATTGATGTCTATCTTTATCCGTTTCAGTTTGAAAAAAAGATGGTTAAGCTTGATGGAGATTCTGAAGCTAATGAACAGAAAGTAAAGGGAGTTGTAAAAAAATTAATTCCTACCTTCAAACTGCACCAGGATCAGGTTAGAAAGATCCGTACGGTTGTAGAAGACTCTCCATACCCGGTTATTGTTGCCGGAGATTTTAATTCTGTTCCTAATTCTTATGAATATTATCACTTGTCGGAGGGGCTTGAAGATGCCTTCATGACAGCAGGAAAAGGGAGTGCAACCAGTTTCCATGATTATAAATTTCCAATCAGGATCGACTATGTTTTTTATTCAAAATCTTTGAAAGCATTATCTTATGCCGTTGACCGTTCTGTCAGTATTTCAGATCATTATCCGGTTGTTGCAGAGCTTTCGATAAGTGGAAAATAATCATAAAAATAGTTAAAATTTGACTGCTTGGTAGGGTTTTTGCTTAAAAAAATGGGTACCAAGAATGTTTTTTCATGAAGTCGAATCAGATATTACTATTTATACATATCGCTGTTGCCGTATTACTGCTATGCACATTGGGAAATGCATGGGTTCCACCTAACCTTTTGGGGAACCTTAATTTGCTTTCTCTGGGTTTTCCCTATCTGATATCTGCCTATATTCTTCTTACGCTGGTCTGGGTTTTCAAAAAAAATAAGATTGCTATTGCTTTTGCGCTGGGAACATTACTTTTTTATAATCCGATCAGAAGATGGGTTAATTTTTCTCCTAAACCAGATAAAGTAAAAACAATACGAGATATTAAGGTACTTACTTTTAATGTTAAATATGGTGATTATGGATGGGATAAAGTAAAAAACTATATCAAAGAACAGGATCCGGACATCATTCTGGTACAAGAAAAAGATACCAACCGTGCTTTAAGACAGGATCTGGTAAAATATCCTTCCGTAATTCTGAAAACAAAACATAAAATTGTACGACAGGCAGAGATTATAGAAGATAATTCGAGAGGAAATTCGTTCTATGCAGATGTAGATATCAATGGAAAGATTATCAGAATTGTAAATGTTTACTTGGAACCTTTCCGACTTCAGAAAACCATGTTTACTAAGCTGGATGCTATGGGGATTGGAAATGTATCTACTCTTCTTTCTCATATGATTCCTACTTTTCAGGCGCATGAAGATCAGATTAAAAAGATCAGAAAAGCTATTGATTTTTCTCCATATCCGGTAATTTTAGCTGGAGATTTTAATTCTGTTCCCAATTCTTATGAGTATTATAGTTTAGGAAAAGATCTTCAGGATGCTTTTTTAACAGCAGGTAAGGGAAGTGCTTCCAGCTTTCATGATTATAAAATTCCTTTAAGAATTGATTATATTTTTAGTTCAAAATCAATCATTCCGCTAAGTTATAAAGTAGATCAGTCTGTGAAATTATCGGATCACTATCCTGTAATTGCAGAATTTCTGCTAAATTAGTTCCATGAAAAATTTATTGTCTGCCATTTTCATTCTTATATTTCTTTTGACGGCCTGTTCCAAGAAAGAATCTTCTGGATTTGGTGCTGAACAGGACCTAAAAATCCATTATGATACAATGGCTGTTGATTCTTTTTCTAATGGCGCTGTTAGTGTAGATATTGCCCGCAAGATCAAGATGTCTTCACCCCGATATCTTGATTCTGTAAAGCAGGCTAAAAAAGCTCTGGAAGAAGAGCAGAAACTTAAAGCAGAGCTAGACAAAGAAAACAAAAAGAAAGAAGAGGAAGAAAAGAAAAAGGCAGATGCTGAAAAGAAGAAAAAAACTGCTGAAACTCCATCTCCTGGTGAATCTAAAACAGAATAAATCCAAAAAACATCTTTAAAAATATACAATATGAAAAAGCAAATTCTTGCAGCAATCGTGATTTCGGTATTCACTGTTGCCTGCACAAAATCAACATCAAAAACAGAACAGGTAGAAAATGCAGATGGGTCTGTTACTACCACAACCACAACGGTTACGGAAACATCTCCTCACATGGTTGATTCTGCAAAAGTAACTGAAGCTAAAGAAAAAGTTGATGCCAAATTAGATCAGGCTGGAGATAAGATAGACAATGCCGCTCAAAAAGCTAAAGATAAAATTGATGCTACAGCAGACAAGACCAAACAAGATCTGAATAAAGCTGGGCAGGATATCAAAAATGAGGCAAATAAAGTAGGAAAAGATATCAAAACGGGAGCGCAGGAAGCTGGAAAAGATGCCAAAGACGCAGCCAGAAAAGGAGCCGGGAAAGTAGAGGATGCCGCTAAAAAATTAAAAGAAGATTTAAGTAAATAAAAATAAACCCGCAACTGAATTCAGTTGCGGGTTTATTTTTATGGTTGGAAGTCAGAAGAAAAAAGCTGGAATTGCCTTCTCCCTCTAACTATAATCATTATAAGTTAAATCACTTCAAAAGAAAATATTAGTAGTATAAAGATTGCAAGAACCTTCATTTTCCATCCTCATTTCCTTTCATTTATTAAGCTCTAGTAAAGGGTCTATATATTCCCGGTCATTACTTAACCTAGGAACTTTATTCTGGCCGCCGAGTTTTCCTTTGGATTCCAGCCAGTGATAGAATAGATTATCTTTTGCAATATGCACTATAGGCCTTCTGAGTGTCATATTGTTATATCTTTTCGCTTCATAATCCGAATTAATTTTCTTCAAATGCTGATCAAAAGCGTCAACGAAACTATCCAGATTATCAGGATACTGACTGAACTCAAAGATCCATTCGTGAGCGCCACCTTCATCTTCCTTCATAAAAACTGGGGCTCCAGTAAAATCTGTAATTTGAGCACCCGTTAGCTCACAGGCTTTTGAAAGAGCAGATTCTACATTGGTAATCATTAATTCTTCCCCAAAAGCATTGATATAATGCTTGGTTCTACCAGTTATTTTTATTCTGAAAGGATTCAAGGAAGTAAATACAACGGTATCACCAATCAAGTATCTCCACAATCCGCCATTGGTAGTGATAACCATAGCGTAATTTTTTCCAATTTCTACATCTTCCAAACTGACTACTTTTGGATTGGAAAAATGGAACTGATCCATAGGAATGAATTCGTAGAATATTCCATAATCCAGCATCAAAAGCATTTCATCACTATTGGATCTGTCCTGTATTCCAAAGAAGCCTTCCGAAGCATTGTATATTTCGTAGTAATTGATGTTTTTTCCGATGATCTTACGGTATTGCTCCCTGTAAGGCTTGAAACTGATTCCGCCGTGGAAAAACACCTCCAGATTGGGCCAGAGTTCAGAGATACTTCCTACATTCGTTTCATTTAATACTCTCTGCAGAAGGACCATCATCCAGCTCGGTACTCCAAGGATACTTCCTACATCTTCATTTTTTACTTCAGATGTAATGGCTCTGAGCTTGCTTTCCCATTCACCCATTAAAGAAACCTTCTTGCTGGGAGTGGTGGTGATTTCTACCCAAAATGGGAGATTATCTATTAAAATTGCTGATAGATCTCCAAATTTCGTATTAAAATCGGCATATAATTCTGAGCTTCCACCCAAACGTAAATTCTTATAATTGAAAAGCTGATTTTCCGGGTGGTTATTGGCATAGATGGAAACCATATCTTTCCCCGCTTTCATATGACAGTATTCCAGACTTTCTGCAGAAATAGGAATGAATTTGCTTTTAGCATTGGTTGTTCCGGAAGATTTTGCAAAATGCTTAATAAGCCCCGGCCAGCTTACATCTTTTTGGCCTTGTCTCGCTTTTTCAATATAGGGCTCCATTTCTTCATAGGTAACAATCGGAACTTTATTTTTAAAGTCCTGATAACTTGAAATAGAATTAAACCCGTACTGCTTACCATATTCCGTATCTTCTGCATGAAACAGCTGGGAAAACAATATACCCTTCTGAGTCTCAATGGGATGATCCATGAAATTCTGTATCTGATCTATCCTCTGGCGGATGAACCAGTTGACCACGGTATTAAAAAGTGCTTTGGTTGCCATTCCAACAAATATAATAATATTTGGATGTTTAGAGAATTTTTTAAGGGCTAAATAAAAAAAACCGTTACAAAATTTGTAACGGTTTAGTATCTGGTTTATTGTTTGTCCTAGCAGTACTCATCATAAGCAGCCTGAAGGTTTGCAGCGATTGCTCCTGCAGGATTTCCTTCAATGTGATGTCTTTCCAGCATATGAACTAGCTCTCCATCTTTGAAAAGTGCTACGCAAGGAGAACTTGGAGGGAATGGAGCAAGGTGTTTTCTTGCTTCTACTACAGCCTCAGTATCAAATCCTGCAAATACAGTAGTTAAATGGTCTGGCTTTTTATCTCCTGTTAAAGAGTATACTACTCCTGGTCTTGCAGCTCCTGCAGCACATCCACACACTGAATTGATTACTAATAGTGTAGTTCCAGACTGCTTTATAGCATCTTCTACCTGAGAAGGAGTTGTTAAATCTTGGAAACCTTTATCTGTAAGTTCAGCCTTCATAGGCATTACTAAATCTGTTGGATACATATATTTTGTTTTTTATCAGTACAAAGTTACACAATTCTTTACGTTTGTTCAATATATAATAACTATGAATGGTTTAGGCATATAAAATTAACTAAATATTAATATTGTAATAATATTCATAAAAATGTGAATTAAAGCTAGGAATAATGAAATATTATTACTAAATTTGAAATGATTCTGAAAAACAAGCGACCATGAAAAAAACATTTAAGGCTTTCCCTCAAGCAATCAATCCCTTAATACCATCTGAAATATGATTGTATCTAAACTCTTTTTTAAAGTTTTTTGAATCAAAAGACAAACAGACTTTAATATCCAACAAAGTGAAGCCCGAGACTGAATAGTCCCGGGCTTCTTAATCAAATCGATATGCAAAGGTTGTATATCCTTAGTTATGGAATGCAATACGTGCTTATAGGTTTGGTAATAGATCCCAACCCAGAAACCCGGATTGCATTATGAAAGGAGCTTTTTAACCATCTCGGAAATACTTTTTCCGTCTGATTTTCCAGCTAATGCTTTTGATGCAACTCCCATTACCTTTCCTAAATCCTTCATAGATTCGGCTCCGGTTTCTGAAATTATATTTTTAATTTCTGTTTCTAATTCTTCTGCAGAAAGCTGTTTAGGTAAAAACTTCTCGATTACTTTCATTTGAGCTTCTTCCACTTCAGCAAGATCCTGTCTTCCCTGGGCAGAAAACTGTTCAAAAGAATCTTTACGTTGTTTAATCATTCTCTGAAGAATGGCAATTTCCTGTTCTGCAGAAACTTCAGCACCTCTGGCTTCTGTCTGTAAAAGAAGAATTTGAGATTTCACAGCACGAAGAGAGTCCAAAGCAATTCTGTCTTTTTCTCTCATTGCTGTTTTTATAGCTTCGCTTATTGTATTTTCTAAACTCATGGTTTTGGCTTTAGGCTTTAGGCTATAAGCAGTAAGCCTTTTTGCTTCGGCTGGAATAGCCTATAGCTTACTGCATACAGCTTATAGCATTTTAATCTACGTCTTTATTTAAAAATCTGTTTTCTCTGATCTGCATAGAACCATTGTTATCAGACATATAGGTGTTAATATTTTGGTCTGATGGATTGGTTCCGTCAATAGAGATATTTTTTCTCTTGAAAGCAGGAATAGATTCAAATTCACTTGTGCTGTCAAAGCTTTGATAGCGGGAATTGAATTCTTTTAATTTATTTCTTCTTTCAATGATTCTATCCTGATCAATCGTTTTGTTCACGAAAGTGAATTCTGATTCTTCAGTTTTTGAGGTTTCAATTTCTGTTTTGGTTTCAAAAGCAGGCCTTGTTTCAGTTTTCGGTTCTTCTTTTTGATAGAAAGTTTCGATTTTCTGAGCAGGTTCTGCTACCGCAGCCGGAGCATTAAATTCTGCTTTAGGCTGCCCGTAATCTGATTTAGGCTCATTTCTAACCGGTTCATTAACGAAGAAGTTGAACTCAACCGGTTTCTCTTGTGAAGAGTTGTTGTTGAATACATTTCCAGATTGAGGGTCTTCTTTTTTATTGTCGAAATCAAATGAGAAAGACTGAATTTCCAAATCGTTGGGATCTTCTTCATCTTCTTCAATAGAAAGGCTGTATTCTTCCTGTCCATCTTCATTTCTCCATCCCTGTTCAGGAGTATTGATGCTGGTTTCTTCTTTATCAAAGAATTTTATTTCAGTTCTGATTTCCTCTTCTTCAATAATCATTTTTTTTTCGGTAGAAGTCACGTTGAAAGGAGTATCATGGTCTTCATCATCTAGTCTGAATAGGCTTTTTCCACCGAAATCATGTGTTACTTCAGGACCAGACTCTCTTTCTTCTCTTGTTTTAAAAGGAGAAGATTTTGGAGTTTCTAAATTATCGTTAAGACTGATTCTGATCTTTTCTGTAGGACCAGAGAATTTCTTATTATCATTAGAGAATCCTGTAGCAATAACCAATACACTTACAGCATCACCTAGTTCTTCATCAGCACCCACCCCGAAAATGATATCAGCGGTATTTCCAGCTTCTTTCTGGATGTGGTCCATAATGATACCGATTTCGTCCATAGTCACTTCTTCTGCACCACTTCTGATCAACAATAGTACATTTTTAGCACCTGTAATTTTGTTGTCATTCAATAGTGGAGAGTCTAATGCTTTTCTTACCGCTTCTTCGGCTTTGTTTTCACCTGAAGCAGTACCTGTAGACATTAGAGCAGTACCAGAGTTCTGAAGCACAGATTTAGCATCTCTAAAGTCAATGTTTACATCAAAGTAACCTGTAATAACTTCTGCCATACCTTTCGCGGCGTTTGCTAATACTTCATCTGCTTTAGAGAATCCCTGTTTGAATCCAAGGTTTCCGAATTGCTGTCTCAATTTATCATTGTTGATGACAATTAATGAGTCAACATTATTTTTTAATTTATCAAGTCCGTTTTCGGCCTGTTCTAATCTTCTTTTTCCTTCAAAGCTGAAAGGAACGGTCACAATACCTACCGTTAAGATTCCCATGTCTTTTGCTACTTTAGCAATGACAGGAGCGGCTCCGGTACCAGTACCACCACCCATTCCGGCAGTGATGAACACCATTTTCGTATTCTGCCCCATAGCAGCTTTGATATCTTCAATACTTTCAATAGCAGATTTTTCACCTACTTCAGGATCAGCACCTGCACCAAGACCTTCTGTAATAGAAGTTCCCAGTTGAACTTTATTGGCAACAGGGTTATTATCCAGGGTTTGAGCGTCTGTATTACAGATCACGAAATCAACTCCGTGAATCCCTTTTTCGTACATGTGTTTTAATGCGTTGTTTCCTCCGCCTCCTACACCGATTACTTTTATGATGGATGAATTTCCCTTTGGTAGGTCAAATGAAAATCCTTGTGTACCTATATTTTCCATAACTATACTTTTAATAATTATAATTGATAATTGACTGATGATAATTGATAAGGAAAAGATCGTTTATCGCTTATCATTCATCATTTATAATTTACTCTACTTCTTCAAAGAATTTTTTTACTTTTTCCATAAGCGACTGCCCGAAAGTCAGTTTAGCTTTTCTGTTTTCCTGTCTTTCATCTGCAACCGGTTGTTCCTGTACCGGAGCAGCAGTCTGCTGAACGGGTTGAACAGTTTCTGCCTGTACCGGAGCTGCTTCAGGTTTAGTCTGCTCTTTTACAGCTTCTTCTATATCATCAATAGTCTGTTTCTTATCCCTGATCTTCAAACTCTCCATCAGTAACCCAATAGACGTAGCAAATTCAGGGCCTTTCAGGTACTGATTTTTATCGTTGGCGATATATTCATTGGCAAAACCGATTCTACTGTCAAAACCTGTGGTATAGTTGGCGAGCTGTCTAAGGTGTTTCAAATTTGATCCACCTCCTGTAAGAACGATTCCCGCAATCAGTTTTTTCTTCTGTTCAAAGGCTCCGTAAGCTTTAAGCTCTGTATTTACCATTTCCAGAACTTCTTCTACTCTTGCATTGATGATCTGAGCAAGGGTTTTTAAAGAGATTTCCTTATCTGGTCGCCCATGAAGTCCCGGAATTGTTACAAAAGTACTGTCTTTTTCCAATTCGGGAACAGCCGAACCGAATTTTACTTTCAATTGTTCAGCATGTTTTTCAATAATGGAGCAGCCTTCTTTGATATCTTCCGTAATAATTCCTCCTCCGTAAGGGATTACGCAGGTATGACGGATGATGTTGTCTTTGAAGATTGCAATATCTGTAGTACCACCTCCAATATCAACAATAGCAACTCCAGCTTCTTTTTCTTCTTTGGTAAGAACAGCTTCGGAGGAGGCTAGTGGTTCTAAAGTAAGGGCTTCCATTTCTAGTCCGGCTTCACGAACGCATCTTGCAATATTTCGGATGCTTCCCATCTGCCCGACTACAACGTGGAAATTGGCTTCTAAACGTTTTCCGTGCATTCCGACAGGCTCTTGAATTTCCCCTTCGGAATCCACTTTATATTCTTGTGGAAGGACATGGATAATTTCTTCTCCAGGAAGCATCACCAGTTTCTTGACCTGATCTTTTAATGCTTCGATATCATCATCTGTGATGAATTTATCCGGATGTTCACGCATAATATAATCGGAGTGCTGCAGAGAACGGATGTGTTTTCCTGCAATACCTACCGTAACTTTGCGGATAGGAACCCCGGCACTGGATTGTGCCTCGGATACTGCAGCCTTGATTGAATTAATAGTCTGTGAAATATTATTCACAATACCTTTATGAACACCAAGACTTTTAGCTTTTCCTACACCGAGAACTTCTATTTTCCCGTGTGCATTCCTTCTTCCGACAATCGCGACTATCTTTGTTGTCCCGATGTCCAGACCTACTGAATACTCTTGATTTTCCATTTTTATATCGATTTGATTTTTTTCTACTTTTTCCATGCAGAACCAAGTTCTGCTTTGTGTTAATTGCCTTTTTGAGACTTTTTTATTCTATTTTCACCTTTGGTTTCGGTTTTGGCTTGGACTGTGCCGGGGCCGCTGTTTTTTTCTCTGTTTTCTTTGTTTCTTTTGCCTGTGTTTTAGGTTTTGTGCTCTCTTTCGGTTTTGCCGGAGTTGAGCTTGTTTTTTTCACTTCTGCAATCTTTGGCTTTGCATCCGTCTTTTTAGCAGCAGCTGTAAGTGCGGGAGCTTTGGCCATTTCTATTTTACCGGCCTTCAGGATACTGTCGTTTTCCTTGAAGTGTGGGTTTAGAGTGGTTACAATCTGGTTCTGGTATTTTACAGAAACCATGCTGTATTTTAGAGGATCCTGATAGACTAGGTATTTCTCTACAAAAGTTTTAAATCCTTTTACTTTGAAATCAATATTTTCCAGATCTCCAATTTCTACTCTGTAGTTGCCTTCGCTGGTGAGGAGATTGTAACTGTCTTTACTTTTTGAAATTCCAATGAAGAATTTCTTACTGAAGTCATCTTTGTCAATTTTTCCAACCAGTTCCGCTAGCTTTTCATATTCATCAGGCTGTACATTTCCTGTAACCAGCATACATGGGTGGGAATAGGTTCTTGAAATAGGAAATTCAACTCCTCTTTCGTCTACATAAAAGTCTTTTCCTTCCTTATTGAGTCTGAATACCGGAACTCTCTGTTTGATATCCAGATTCAACTTCCCGTTGAGGTTCAGATAGACATTGGCACTGTCTACAGCCGGAAGTGCATTGATCTTTTTTTCCAATGCCGGAATGTTCAGATCTCCTACTTTTCCTGATGGGTTCTCCTTTTTTACAATCTCTCGGATGTCTTTTTCATCCACAAAGTAAACCGGAGTTTTTTCATTCATTTTTACAGAAATCTTATTATCTGTAATCTTCTGGCCACCGAATCTCTTCAATGAGAAACTCAGTAACAACCCAAGGATGATTACGGTGACAACAATTTTTAATATTCTGTATTTATTTTTCATACATTTTTTGTATTCATGTATTTATGTATGTAAAATGTATTCATGAATACATAAATACATTATTACTTTTTACAATTTATTTATCCATTCGCAGATAGGGTCGTATAGGGTGTCTATATTCCCTGCACCTACCGTAAGAAGGATATCAAAATCTTTTTCTTTTATTTTTTCAAAAGCATCGGATAAAGTGGATACTTCTTTTTTATCTAATGTTACTTTTTCCAGTAGCCAGCTTGAGGTAATTCCTTCAAAATTTTCCTGAAGCTCCCTTGCCGGATAAATGTCCAATAAGATCAATTCGTCTGCTTTACTCAGGCTTTCTGCAAATCCCTCTGCAAAATCCCTTGTTCTGCTAAATAGGTGTGGCTGGAAGGCTACCAATAATTTTTTGTTGGGGTAAAATGTTTTAATTGAGCTCATTACCGCATTGATTTCTGTTGGGTGGTGAGCATAATCATCTATATAAATTTTACCATTTTCGTAAAAATGCTTGGTATATCTTCTTTTAATTCCCTTAAAATTAGCAATTGCTTTTTTCAGCGTATCAAAATCTACGCCCAAATTGTGTAAAATTGCCAATGCTACTGTAGCATTTTCAACATTATGGATTCCCGGAATCTCCCAAACAAAATCTTTTATAGTTTCTGTTGGAGTATGGAAGTCAAAATAAATCTTATCATGATCCATTCTCAGGTGATCTGAGTAGTAGTCCGCCTTTTCGTTTACAGCATAGGTTTGATGAGCTCTTCCAATTTCAATTCCTTTTCTTACGAATAGCTGCTTGTCTTCAGGTACTAATGCTGCAAATTGTCTGAAACCCTCTTCAATATGGCTTTTGTCTCCATAAATATCCAGGTGATCTGCATCGGTTGAAGTAACTACTGCCCAGTCCGGAGAAAGGTTCAGGAAGCTTCTGTCATATTCATCTGCTTCTACTACTGAATAGGTAGACCCGTTATAGAGGAAGTTTGACTTAAAATTCTCAGAAATACCTCCTAAAAAGCATGAGAATGGAAGGTCTGCTTCCTTGCATAAGTGAGAAACCAGAGTAGATGTAGTTGTTTTACCATGGGTTCCCGCTACTGCGATGCAGTTTGTATTTTCAGTAATTAAGCCTAAAACTTTTGCGCGTTTCAACACTTCAAACTGATTTTGGTTGAAGTAATCTAAGATTCCAAGCGTTTTAATAGCAGGGGTATAGATTACCAATGTATCTTCTTTTTGAAGGGATGTAATTCTTTCGTCTATAAGATCTTCAAAAACAATATCAATTCCTTCTTGCATCAGATTCTGGGTAAGCTTGGTGTTGGTTTTATCGTAACCCAATACTTTTTTTCCAGACGCATGGAAATAGCGTGCTAAAGCACTCATTCCGATGCCTCCGATTCCAACGAAGTAAAAGTTTTGATATGTTTCTAAATTCTTCATTTTCCTTTATCTATTTATAAATTTAAATATCTCATCTACAATCTCTTTCGTGGCATTTGGCTTAGCAAAATACTCAAGATTGTCGGACATTTCTTTTCTTACATTTTCGTTTTCGCAGATTTCTGATAATGTATTCCAGAATTTTTCCTGCATTTCAGAGTCTTTTACCATTCTGGCAGCATTTTTTTCAACCAGGTTCATGGCATTTTTAGTTTGGTGGTCTTCTGCCGCAAATGGGAATGGCACCAATAATACCGGCTTTTGTGCTACTGCCAACTCTGAAATGGCAATGGCTCCGGCTCTCGAAACGATGATATCTGCTGCAGAATATGCTAGTTCCATGTCTTTGATAAATTCACGGATCAGAATATTTCTGGTTACAGTATCTTTTGTTTTTTCAATAATATCTTTATAATCAAGCTTTCCTGTCTGCCAGATGAGCTGATAGTCTTTGTCTACAATTTCTTTTAAATGAGATTCCCAGGCATTGTTTAATGTTCTGGAGCCTAAAGATCCACCTACGGATAGAATGGTAAGTTTATCTTTATGTAATCCCATTTTTTGTTTTGCCTGAGTGGTGTCCTGCATTCCAGTAATAATCGTGGAACGAATCGGATTTCCCAGGAATTTTATTTTTTCTGCAGGAAATCCTGCTACTTTCGGATATGCTGTAAATATCGCTTTAGCTGCTTTACTTAAAATTTTGTTGGTTACTCCAGCATAGGCATTCTGTTCTTGAATAAAAACAGGAACTCCCAACTTGGTAGCTTCATATAAAGCGGGGCCACTTGCAAATCCTCCTGTTCCTATAGCAACATCCGGTTTGAAGTTTTTGATGATGTCTTTAGATCTGGACAAGCTTTTCAGAATCTTAAAAGGAAGCCCTAAGTTGGATAATAGGTTTCCTCTGTTGAATCCGGCGATATCAATTCCTTCAATTTTGTAGCCTGCTTGCGGAACTTTTTCCATTTCCATTTTTCCGTTGGCTCCAATGAACAAAAATTCTGCATCAGGAAATCTGCTCTTGATTTCATCAGCGATGGCGATGGCAGGGAAGATATGTCCTCCTGTTCCTCCGCCTGATAGTAGTATTTTTAGTTTTTTGCTCATTGTTTAGTATAATTGGACCTGCGTCCGATTTTTTGTTTAATTGTCCCCTTGGGACTCTTTTGGTTTATGCGATATCGTTTATTTCTGCGATGCTTTGTTTTTTGCCCATTCCTTCTTCATCGTAAATCTGAATTCTTGAGCTTATATTTAAGATAATTCCTAACTGTAAATAGGTCACCAGCATTGAAGTTCCTCCGTAACTAATCAATGGTAATGGCTGTCCTGTTACCGGGATCAGATTGACTGCAACGGCAATGTTTACTGATAACTGTATAAAAATCATTACCCCGAGACTGAGCACCAGCAACGATCCGAAGAAAGCGGGCATTTTACTGGCAATCATCACAATCCTTATCATCATAATCAGATAGAGACTGATGAGGAAGGCAGCTCCTATTACTCCATATTCTTCTACGATAACGGCGAAGATAAAGTCGGATGCAGATTGTGGAAGCATTTGTTTTAATGCACTTTTTCCTGGTCCCATTCCGGTAATTCCGCCGTGTACGATGGCTGCTTTGGCCTGCATTACCTGATAGTTTTTGGCTTTCACGCTTTCATCATCGGTATCTGCTGATTTAGCTTTGCTTGATGTAAAGGTTTCAATACGGCTCATCCATGTGTGAACACGGTTTCCGCCAATCATATTGGTATTTAATGCAATCAACAGAAAGAATACAATGGCTACAAATGAGGCTGAAATAAAGCCTGCAATGTATTTCCAATGAAGCTGTCCAACAATCAAAACGATTACTGAAACCATCAGAATCATTAGTGCGGTAGAACCGTTATCTTTTGCTACCAGTACAAAAACAAGAAGAATAGGTCCGAAAATATACATGATATTCTCTATTGGAAGCCTTTCTCTTGTGATCTTCTTGGTTAAGTATCTGCATAAATAGATAATCAACATCAGGAAGGCAAATGATGACGGCTGGAAGGAGATAGGGGTTCCCGGAATTTTCAACCATCTGGAAGCACTGGCTCCGTCAATGGTTTGCCCGGTAAACATGGTTACTATCAACAAAACAATCATCAGTCCCAGAAGGATGCTGCTGAGCTTTCCGATGTATTCATACTTAATTGTTCCCACAAGCCTCATAATGGCCAATCCCAGCATTACAAAGAACATATGTTTGATAACGTGGCCTGTGGTGGTTCCGTTATTCACAATATATTCCAGGTTTGAACTTGCAGAGTAAACAGGGAAAATAGAGAAAATGGAGATCACAAGAATGACCATCCAAAGTACTTTATCGCCCTTTAGAAATTCAAATCTGGTTTCTGTATTCTGCTCGTCCATAATTAATGTTATTGGCTTTTGGCTAATGGCCATTGGCTTTTAATACCTGTTCTTTAAACTGGCGTCCTCTGTCTTCATAGCTTTTGAATAAATCAAAGCTTGCACAGCATGGGGAAAGCAGAACGGTGTCTCCTTTTTTAGCCAGTGATTTTGATATCTTCACGGCTTCTTCCATGCTTGAAGTATCATAGATAAACTCTTTTTTATCTTTAAAGAAGTCTATAATCTTCTTATTATCAACTCCAAGGCAAACAATTGCCTTTACTTTTCTTTTGACTAAATCTTCAATTTCAGTATAGTCATTTCCTTTATCTAATCCGCCAACGATCCATACGGTTGGGGTTTTCATACTTTCTAAAGCGTAGTACGTTGCATTCACATTGGTTGCTTTACTGTCATTGATGTATTTTACACCCTCTGTTTCAGTTACAAATTCCAATCTGTGTTCAACAGCCTGGAATGTCATTAATGAATGTCTTATGCTTTCGTTGTTGATCTTCAATATTTTACCTGCAATAGATGCTGCTAAGCTATTGGCAACATTATGGTTCCCAAGCAGGGATAATTCTTCCACTTTCATGGAGAACTCATCCTTCATTTTTACCAAAATCTGATCATCATTCACAAAACCTCCTTCAGGAAGCTGCTCCTTTGTGGAGAAAGGAATCATCTTCGCTTTTATTTCCAGTTTTTCAAGCAGGTTTTTGCTCATTTCATCATCTTTATTGTAGATGAAGAAGTTGTCATTTTCCTGGTTTTCAGTGATTCTGAATTTTGCTAATGCATATTCTTCATAGTTGTAGTTATACTGGTCCAGGTGATCCTGAGACAGGTTCAACAATAAAGAGATATAAGGTCTGAAGTTCTGAATATCATCCAACTGGAAAGAGCTTACTTCCAGCACATAATATTCATGGTTTTCATCAGCAACCTGTTTTGCAAAACTATAGCCTATGTTTCCTCCTAAACCTACATTTAATCCATCGTTTTTCAGGATATAATAGATCAATGAAGTAGTGGTTGTTTTTCCGTTGCTTCCTGTAATGGCAATGATCTTAGCATCTGTAAATTCAGAAGCAAATTCAATTTCAGAGGAAAGTCTTATTCCTTTTTCATGAATTTTATTGATGATCTCTGCTTTTTTCGGGATTCCCGGGCTTTTTACGATCCAATCTGCATTTAAAATTCTTTCTTCATTGTGGTTTCCTTCTTCAAATTCAATTCTATTTTCGGTAAGAAACTGCTTATAGTTATCTTTAATGGCTCCTTTATCTGAAAGAAATACTTCCAGACCTTTCTTTTTGGCCAAATAAGCAGCTCCACATCCGCTTTCTCCTCCTCCTAAAACAACTATTTTCATATTATAAAAGCTTTATGCTATAGGCTTTAAGCTTTAAGCTTATTACTTACAGCTTTTAATTTTATCTCATTTTTAAGGTGATCAGACAAACAATTGCCAGTATTACTCCAATGATAATCATTCTGTTTACGATTTTACTTTCGTGGAAACCGTCTTTCTGATAATGGTGGTGTAGTGGTGACATTTTGAATAGTCTATTGTTTTGGGCATATTCCAACCCGTATTTTTTCTTTCTGTATTTGAAAACGATTACCTGAAGCATTACAGACAGATTCTCAATCAAGAAAATCCCGCATAAAACAGGAATCAATAATTCTTTTCTTAAAATAATCGCTAAAACAGCAATAACTCCTCCAAGCATCAAACTTCCTGTGTCTCCCATGAAAACCTGGGCAGGATAGGTGTTGTACCAGAAAAACCCAATTACTGCTCCTACCATTGCGACTGCGAAAATGGTGGTTTCTCCCATATTAGGAAGGAACATGATATTGAGATAGTCTGCAAAGATGATGTTCCCTGAAAGATAGGCGAAAAGGGCAAGGGTAAGCAGTATTATGGCACTGGTTCCCGCTGCGAGGCCATCTATTCCGTCTGTGATATTGGCTCCATTGGAAACGGCTGTTACAATGAAGATAACGATAGGGATAAAGACAATCCATGCCCATTCGTGGGCATCTTTTTCATTCATCCAAAACAGGATTCCGCTATAATCGAACTCATTGTTCTTTGCAAAAGGTACTGTAGAAACTGTGATTTTTTCTGTAGGCATGAAATTCTGCTCTACATTGTTTCTGTTTACTACTTTTGCATCTGCATATTTTCTCTTAACAGTAATGTCCGGGTGGAAATACATTGTAACCCCGACAATTAAGCCTAAGCCAACTTGTCCTACAATTTTGAATTTACCGCTTAGTCCGTCTTTATTTTTCTTTATTTTCTTCAGATAATCATCCAGGAATCCGATGGCTCCCATCCAGAACATTGAAACCAACAATAACACAATATATACATTGGTAATTCTTGTAAAAAGCAATACAGGAATAATGGTCGCCAAAATAATGATAAGTCCTCCCATGGTAGGAGTTCCTTCTTTTTGCTTCTGGCCATCTAATCCAAGGTCACGGACTAATTCGCCCATTTGCTTTGTTCTCAGGTAATTGATGACTCTTTTTCCGTAGACAAGAGCAATAATTAAAGAGAATAGCACAGCCATTCCAGCACGGAAGGAGATATATTTCAACATTCCTAAGCCCGGAACGTGAATTCCATGGTCTGTTAGATATTCGTATAGATAGTATAGCATAGTTTCAATTGTTAATAATTACTTGGACATTAATTTCCAAAGCTCATTAATTACTTCTTTGTCATCAAAATGGTGTTTTACGCCATTTATCTCCTGATAATTTTCGTGTCCTTTTCCGGCTACGAGAATAATATCTTTAGGTTCTGCAAACTTTATGGCCATTTTGATGGCTTCTTTTCTGTCTGGAATTGAGGTGTATTTGCTGAAGTTCTGAGGTTCAACACCTGCTTCAATTTCCTTTATAATTTGTCCTGGGTCTTCTGATCTCGGATTGTCTGATGTAATGATTGCCAAGGTTGATTTTTTAGTGGCAATATTTCCCATTTCAGGTCTTTTGGAGTGATCTCTGTCTCCTCCGCAGCCGAAAACTGTGATTAATCTTTCGTTTTTAGTTCTGATATCGTTGATGCTGTCCAAAATGTTTTCCAAAGCATCAGGAGTGTGTGCATAGTCTACGATAAAGAAGATTCCGCCATCAGATTTCATGGTTTCAAATCTTCCTGAAACTCTTTTTAATTTGCTGATAGCTTGAAGAATTTCGTCTTGTTCGAAACCAAGTTCTTCTGCAATTCCAAATACAAGCAATAGGTTATATACATTGAATTTACCTGTCAATGTCGTCCAGAATTCTTTTCCGTTGAAATTCAGCAGCATTCCGTTGAAATCCACTTCCAGTAATTTTCCGTGGTAGTCTGCCATTGTCTTCAAAGCATAAGACTTCTTTGTAGCCTTTGTGTTCTGAAGCATAACATTACCGTTTTTGTCATCTACATTGGTGATGGCAATGGCTGTATCTTCTAATTCATCAAAGAATCTTTTTTTCGTTTTTAAATATTCTTCGAATGTTTTGTGATAATCTAAATGATCGTGGGTAAGATTCGTAAATCCTGCTACTTTGAAGTGTAATCCTTCAATTCTGTTTTGAGCAATTCCGTGAGAACTTACTTCCATGAAGGCAAACTCACATCCTTTTTCAACAGCTTCTGCTAAAATTTTGTTGATAGTAATAACATCCGGAGTTGTGTGAGTAGCTGGAATAATTTCTTCCCCAATTCTGATTTCAACGGTTGACAATAAAGCAGAATCATATCCTAAATTTCTGAAAACATCAAAGAGAAGGGTAGAAACAGAGGTTTTTCCGTTGGTTCCTGTAACTCCGATCAGTTTCAGTTTTCTAGAAGGATTCCCGTAGAAGTTAGAAGCAAGGTGGCCTAAAGCTTTAGCTGAATCTTTAACTTTAATATAAGTTACGTTTTCTGCTAATGTTTCAGGAAATTCTTCACAAACAATTGTTGTTGCTCCTTTTTCAATAGAAGATGTAATGAATGAATGTCCATCCACTACTGTTCCTCTCATCGCAATATAAAGAGAGTTTGCTGTAACCTTTCTGCTGTCGAACACCAATTCTGATACCTCACGGTTATTATCACCATGGATTTCTATTACTGGGATCCTGTTTACTAATTCTGTTATTATCATTTTATATCAATAGGACTTTATCCTATTTTTTGTTAAGCCGTCCCTTCTGGACTTTGTTTTTTTAATTTTGTAGAGATAAATATATTCTCTGGTTTTTACTGATCGTTGTGCCTTCTAATGGGAATTGTTCTTTGATTCGTCCAACTCCTTTAAAATCGACACGGTATCCTAAGTTTTCCAATTGTGGGATGACGTTTTTACCAATCAATCCTACTACATTGGGCATTTGCTTATCATTGACTGCTATTTTTACATTAGGTTCTACCATTTTGCTCAGGTTTACCTTTTTGTCTACCAGCATTTCTTTTTCAATGTTTTGCGGTGTTTTCAGAAAGGTTTTTCCTGCTATTTCCTTAAACACTGGTGCTGCTACAGGTCCTCCATAAAACCCAATTGCTGTATTGGGTTCACTTACCATTACATAACACGTATATTTTGGAGCATCAGCCGGATAGAATCCTGCGAATGATGCACGGTATTTCATTGGACCAGGAAGCCAGTATTCAAATCTTGCGGTTCCTGTTTTTCCAGCCATTTTAAGGTTAGGAGTGAAGATGCTTCGTCCTGTTCCTTTTTCTACGGCTTTAGTTAATGCATTGGTCATCATTTTGATAGCCTTCTCAGATGCCATTTTGTTGACCATTACCTCAGGTTTGGCACTATACATTACCTTTCCGTCTTTCATGATCTTATCGATAAATAATGGTTTAAGCATTTTACCTCCGTTAGCTACTCCATTGTAGAATGTTGCCAGCTGCAGCAGGTTAACATTGGAAGAGTATCCGAATGAAATAGAAGCAAGGGTAGCGGCATTCCATCTTTTATTTTGTGGTGTTAAAATCTTCGGTTTTGTGATTCCCGGAAGTTCGATGTCCATTTTATCAAATAATTTCCAACGTTTCAAATGGTCAAGGAAGATCTGTGGTTTTTCAGCATAAAACTTTGTAATGAGTTTTGCTGTTCCTACGTTACTGGATTTGGCTAATACATCACTGATATCGTAAGTCCCGCCACCGTGGCCATCCGAAATTCTTTGTTTTGCATAGGTCCAGACACCATTTCCTACGTTTACAGTTGAATTTTCATCAATAAACCCATCATCCATTGCTGCTAAAAGCGAAATGGTTTTGAAAGTGGATCCCGGTTCGATATTATCTTTTAACGCATAGTTGTAAGAATCTTCGTATTCTCCTGATTCAGTTCTTCTTAAGTTAACTAAGGCTCGTACTTTTCCGGTTTCTACTTCCATCACTACTACAGTTCCATGTTTAGCTTCGTAATGGATCAGCTGTTTCTGTAGTGCAGAGTGTGCAATATCTTGAATTCTAAGATCTAAGGTTGTATATACATCTTCTCCATCAATGGGTTCCTGAACTTTCCAGAAGTCAATAGGTTTCCATTGGGAAGAGTTGATTCTTTGTTCTAGTCTTTTCCCATCAGTACCTGTTAAGTATTTTGAGAATGCTCCTTCCAGTCCGGACTTGAGTTCTCCGTTATCCATACCGATGGTTCCGGCTCCGATTTCAGAAGTGGCAAGCTCTCTTTTGTAGTTTCTGTCTACAATGAATCCGCCTTTGTTTTTACCTCTTTTAAAGATCGGGAAATTTCTGATTCTGTCGTATTGGTCAAAATCAAGTCCTTTTACCAGGGTATAATATTGGTTTTTCTTTTTCTTCTGCTCATCAAATTTTTGTCTGAACTCTCCTCTGGATTTTCCGAACATTTTGCTCAGGGAATCCGTTAATGCTCCGATGTTATTGCTGTAGATCGTATCCTTCATTGTTTTGAAGTCAAGATAGATATCGTAGCGCATCACGGTTGTAGCTAAAATAGATCCGTCAGAAGCGAATAAATTACCACGGGCAGCCTTTAAAGTGGCTTCGCGATAGTTTTTGTTGATATAATCATCCTTAATTTCCTGCACATTGGTATTCTGAAGGATAACAATCCTTGCCAAGAACATTACAAACACGCACAAAGCTACCACTGCAAAGAGGTAGCCCCATCGTAACGTTTTTTTACGTTTATTGTCGTATTCATTTTGCTTTTGCATCTGTACTGTCCAGTTTTATTAGCAATTTATGAGGGTGGTTTTCGAGGGTCATTAATGAGTCCCGTGCAACCTCTTTCCCCAACTCTGATTCCATTTTTACCTTGATCAGCTTACTTTGGGCGTAAGCATTTCGTGATTTATATTCTTCTGTTTCCTCCTTTAAGGTGTTTACAATTTTAATTTTTTTATTGACGAGGTGATTACTGTAAATCATAGCCATCATCAAGATAAACAACAAGAGAAAATACTTGTAATGTATTTTGATCTCATCACGATTCAGAAAGTTTCCTTTTATAATATCTATAAAAGTGAGTCTTTTCTGGGGGCGATTTGTTGTTCTTTTTGCCAATTTATTTAAGTCAATTTGCTTTGTAGTGATATCAATGGTCAATCTAATTTTAAAATTCACTATTGACGATTCACTTTTAAACTTTAATTCCTGTTCTCATTTTTGCACTTCTTGCTCTTGAGTTTTCTTCAATCTCCTTATCATCAGGAATGATTGCTTTGCTCTTCATCAATTCAAATGCCTTTTTATAGTTTCCGTAGATATCTCTTTCCGGTTCTCCTTCAAACATTCCGTTTTTCAGGAATCTTTTTACCAAACGGTCTTCTAAAGAATGGTAAGAAATCACCACTAGTCTTCCTTCCGGTTTTAAAACATTAAAAGCCTGAACCAGCATTTCTTTTAATACTTCAAGCTCTTGGTTTACTTCTATTCTCACTGCCTGGAAAAGCTGTGCATAGAATTTATTTACTTTATGAGGTGGAAGATAGCTGAAAAGCTTTTTCAAATCCTCAGTAGTTTCTATGCTTTTTGATTTTCTATGATGAACAATATCTCTTGCCAGTTTTCTGGCTTCTCTTAATTCTCCATAGTAATAAAAAATATCTGCAAGTTCTTCCTCGCCATATTCATTGATTACTTTTTTAGCATCAAGACTCTGCATGACATTCATTCGCATGTCTAAAGGAGCGTTGCTTCTTGTAGAAAATCCTCTGTCTGCTTCGTCAAACTGATGAGAAGAAACTCCCAAATCAGCCAAAACACCATCTACCTGAGGAACGCCATACATTAATAAAGAGTTTTCCAGAAATCTGAAATTCTGATTCACTAATGTAAATCTGGGATCATCAATTGTATTTTTAAGCGCATCCAGATCCTGATCGAAGCTGAACAGTTTTCCTTTGTCAGAAAGTCTGCTCAAAATCTCCCTTGAGTGGCCGCCACCTCCAAAGGTACAGTCCACATAGATTCCGTCAGGATTCGTCACCAAATCATCTACACTCTGCTTCAACAAAACGGGGTTATGATACATGCTTAATTGTGTTTTTTATTAATAAAATCTTTAATAACCTTTACAGCTATTCTTCGTCAAAAGAACCCATCACATCTTCGGCAAGGCTGGCAAAATCAGTTTCATTGGTAGAAATTACCTGTTCGTAGGCTTCTTTATCCCAAATTTCGAAAAGTTCTCCTGCACTGGTGATTACTACATCCTTCTGAAGATTTGAAAAAGTCATCAGGTCTTTGGAAATCTGTAATCTTCCTGCATTATCCAATTCTACTGTTTTTACTCCTGCCGTAAACATTCGTATGAAATCAGCATTCTTTTTTATGAATCTGTTCAGTTTATTAATTTTGCCCATCAGTTTATCCCACGCATTCATTGGATAGACCTCCAGACAAGGTTGGAACACAGATCTTTTGACTACAAACGCCTTATCGTCGAAGTTTTCCATCTGTTTGATTAAAGATGAAGGAACTTTTAAGCGGCCTTTGTCGTCAATTTTACACTCATATGTCCCAATGAAATTTTTCATTTGGGACAAATTTATATAATAATTTCCAAAATTTCCCACTTTTTCCCACTTTTTGACTCAATGTTAATAAGTTTTATTAAAGATTGAGTTCTAAGAATGTAATTAGTTGATATGTAGAATGTTGTTAAAAGTGTTATTTAAGCCATAATAATGGGATTTTGAAAAAAAAAGTTAAAAAGGAGAATATTGTATTATTTTTATCTTAAATTAGGATAATCAAAATATTTTTGAGGTTTAATTTGTATTTTTGCAGGGCTTTATTAAGGCATTATATGATATTTAGTACAAAAAAAGAAAAGAAATATTCCTATGTGGAGGCTGGGGAAGGACATCCATTAGTGCTGTTGCACGGATTAATGGGTGGTTTGAGTAATTTCGATAAAATGGTAGATTTTTTTTCGGACAGAGGATTCAAAGTATATGTTCCTCAGTTGCCCATCTATGATTTGCCGGTACTCAATACCAATCTTACCACTATCGCAAAATATATCATCAAGTTTATAGAAAGTCATATTTCTGGTCCCGTTACTATTGTTGGGAACTCAATGGGAGGTCATGTAGGACTTATTTTAACTTTGGCAAGACCTGATCTGGTAAAGAACCTTGTTCTGACTGGTAGTTCAGGCTTGTACGAAAGAACTTTTGGGGACAGTTTTCCAAGAAAGAATGACAGGTCTTATATCAGAAAGAAAACAGAAGAAGTTTTTTATGACCCAAAAGTGGCTACTGAAGATCTTGTAGATGAAGTTTTTGCAGTGGTAAATGATAGAATGAAAGGAATAAAAACAGTAATGCTGGCAAGAAGTGCCATCAAACACAATATGCTGAACGACCTTCCAAAGATTGTGACACCCACATGTCTGATCTGGGGGAAGCAGGATAATGTAACACCCCCGGAAGTAGCGGAGGATATGCATAAGTTTATTCCAAATTCAGATTTGTTCTGGATTGATCATTGCGGTCATGCTGCAATGATGGAAAAGCCGGATGAATTCAATGAAACCCTATATAACTGGATAAAAGATAAAGTTTAAATACATAACAAATAACCATTAAGAGCTTTTCTTAATGGTTTATTTTTCTAAAATATATTCAAGATGATTATTAAGACAGCAACGTTTATAAAAAGTAGTGGAAAATGGCAGGAATGTCCTGAGCCGAATATCCCTGAGTATGCTTTTATCGGAAGATCTAATGTGGGAAAATCGTCATTAATCAATGCAATGATGAATCACAAGGATCTTGCAAAAACGTCTCAAACTCCTGGAAAAACTCAGCTGATCAATCATTTTTACGTGAATGAAAACTGGTATCTTACCGATTTGCCTGGATATGGATATGCAAAGGTTTCAAAAGTTCAGAGAAAGGATTTTGAGAAACTGATTACCAATTATATCCTGAACCGAAGAAATCTTGTGAATCTTTTTGTATTGGTAGATATTAGACATAAGCCTCAGGCTATAGATCTTGATTTTATGCAATGGTGTGGAGAGAGCGGTGTTCCGTTTTCAATTGTGTTTACAAAAGCAGATAAGCTGAAGCCCAATGCTGTCATCAAAAACGTTGAAGATTATAAATTGGAATTGCATAAAACCTGGGAAGATCTTCCTGAATTATATATCACTTCAGCTGAAAAGAAAGAGGGTGGTGATGCTATTTTAAATTTTATTGAAAAGACGAATGATTTTTTAACTCAAAATGGAGTAAGCTTCGATGAGTAGTATTGTTTGGAAAGTAAAAACCTTTGATGAGTTTACAGTTCCTGAACTGTATGCTGTATTGAAGGCCCGCATTGATGTTTTTGTTATAGAGCAGAACTGTCCGTATCCTGATTTGGATAATTATGATCAGAAAGCAGTTCACCTCTGGGCAGAAGAAAACGAAAATGTATTGGCATACTGCCGTATTTTTGATAAAGGAATAAAATATGATGAAACTTCTATTGGAAGGGTTCTCACATCAGAAAAGGGCAGAGGAAGAAGCTTAGGAAAGCTATTGATTAAATATGCTGTAGATATCATAGAAAATCGTTTTCATACTTCTGAAATCAGAATTTCAGCACAGGATTATCTGCTGAGATTTTATGGTGATTTCGGTTTTGAAGATACTGGAAAGAAATATCTGGAGGATGATATTCCGCATACGGAAATGATTAGAAAATAAAGAAAAAAGGTATCTCAGATGGGATACCTTTTTCAATGGTTATATGTTGAGTGTTTTTTTAGATTATTTGAATTTCATGGTTATTAGCTTTGCATTTTAATTGCATCCGGCACAATAAGATCTATCTACATACTGTTTACTGTTTCCTGAGTAATAATAACATCCACCTCTTGACCCAACATATAGTTGATTCCCATTGTAAGTACAGCCTTTACTTCTTGAACTTGAAGTGTAAGATTTTGAGGGAGTGTAACTTGATCTTTTCGATTTGCTTTTTTTGCTTGACTTTGTTTTTCCTTTTCCAGGGTTTTTAGTAAATTCTGTTGTTGAAGCAGTATTGTTGGTAGATGCCAAAATGCTTGTAGGCAATAATAAGCCAAGGCCTAGAAGACCTGTAAAAAGTAGTTTTTTCATAGTATTTGTTTTTTGATTATATAAATAGTTTTCATGGTTATTGAAACAATTTTTTATTGTGGGTGGATAGATGAATCTTAATAATTTTCTAATGTTTTGTGGAGCTCTTCTCTAAAATTATAGATTTCATCAAGGTTACCAAGCAGTACTTTTTCACCAGCATCCTTGCCATTATGAAATGTTTCTATATACTTATTAGTGGTGTTGAAATGAAGTCTACAAAGTGGTTTTCTGTTATTATCGTCCAGCAAAATTCCAAAATAAGATAGTGTATCTCTGTAGGCTATACGTGTTGAAGGAATTTTTTCTCTCATAATTGCTTTTACAATTTGAAAACCTTCAAGTTCTTCTTCGGTAGTAACAATTCTTGAATCGTTATTCTCGTCAATGGGTTGTGGCGTTTTTATATCATCATCCAGCTTCTCAATTTGCTCATTAATACTTAATGCAGATTTCAATCTAAAACTAATAGATTCATTGATGGAGGTTGTTAATGCTTTTTTTGTGTACTCTTTAAAAGAAACTAATCTACTGGCTGTAATAGGTTTATCAAAAAATCTATTCACTAAAAGCTTAACAATCTCATCAGAAGGGGTCTCTATTTCTTTTTCAAATTCTTTTCTTATTGCTTTAATATATTTTAAAGCTTCAGCAGAATCCAGAATATTTTCAAGATTATAGTCTTTCTTAGTAAAGCTTTCAAGAATTTTAATGGAGCTATCTTTTAAATCTTCAATATTTATGGTGAAAAAGGGTTTTTCATCCATAATATTAGGTTTCTCAAGATCGGTATAGAAATTATAGACAATACCGTTGGTAAGAACTCCAAACCGTGTTTTAGAAACGTGATAATATCTGTGAAGCTGAGAATTATGAGCATCGGCATTTTCTTTCCAGTGCTTACATTCAATGATAAAGATTGGTTCATCATTGTTTTTAATTACATAATCTACCTTTTCTCCTTTTTTTGTTCCTATATCACATACATGTTCGGGAACGACTTCAGTAGGATTGAATATATCATATCCTAAAATTTGTATAAAAGGCATTACAAAAGCATTTTTAGTAGCCTCTTCAGTGGCAATCTGATCTTTTAGTGCTACAACTTTTTGTTGTAATTGCTCAAGTTTAATCTTTAGATCCATGATATTATTATTAAAGGGTTTCATCTATTATTTCTGCTTCAGGGGCATTGCTTTTTACCGAAGCTATACCGTTTTCCATTGCTGTCTTAGAGCTGTATAACTGACTTTTACCAATAATTTCTCCGTTTCGAGCCTTCAAAACAAAATAGTCTTTATCATTTACTGAGACTTTTCTTTCATATTTTGAGTCTTCTACAGAATTGAGCTTTACAGATTCTATACCTTTATGACATGAAGCTTTTTGAACATAGCCTTCACTGGTTAGGATATTTTCTCCGTTTCCGGCTTTCAGATTGAATTGATATTCTTTATCTGCTCTTCGGGTGATCACAAATTTTCCCATGATTGTTTTTATTTTTAATAAACTTTTCTGAAATTTCTATTTCATTAAGAATTTGTTGATTAGGTAAAATGATTTGAGTTTCTCCTGAGGGACTCTCCAAAATATATGCGCCAGATCTGCAGTTTTTAAATCTATATATGAAAGCGTTTAACCCGGCAACGAATCCCTCGTTTGTTGTTATTCCGTAAACGTGTTTGGAACAACTTGTTCTGAAAATACATTTTCTTCTTTTTGCAGGTGGAGTTACCAACCAATAGACTTTAATAAGAAGTATTAATAGATTTTTCATTTTTATTTTTTGTAAAAACAGCCATTTGGTAAGATGTCATATAGCCTGGTTTATGACCAAGTCCAAAGCATCCTTCAACAGGTTGTATATATGTGGATACACTTTCTAACCTTAGATATTCCCAGCCGTCACTAGTGTTCACTTTTATTAAATTCTCTAGTTGTTCTGCAATATTTTTTGAACTCATATTTTGTTGATTTGCAGTGGCAACAAATGGTACTACTTTGTATTCCATGATTATTTTTATTTATGGGTCAAAAATATAACCCTTTAAAAACCAATCCTTACGGGAACCCGTAAAAATAAAAAACCTTTCAAAAATATTGAAAGGTTGTATAAAAAATTGAGTTGGTTTTTATAGTCTAAATAATTCCTAAATCTTTACAAAAAGCGACAAGCTGTTCATTATTGGTAATCCCAAGTTCTTCTTTCAGACTATTGAGTTTTTTCTCTACACTGCTCAGACTGTTGGGTTTGATATTATTATTTTGAAGATAGACAGGTATGTTTTTTTGAAGAACCCCTTGCGCTAAGAGAGAAACAAGAGTGATGTCATATTCTGAAAACTCATAGCTGTTTAGTTTCTTCACTTCCTGTTTAAGATCAAGTGAGAGATAATTGTTCCCTTCATATACTGAAGCAATTGCTTTTTTTAAATCTTTGGCATCATTTCTTGCTTTACGAACAAATCCATTGATTCCATATTCTGTAAAAAGAGAATTGATAACACCGGATTTATGTTCAGAAGAAAAAACAATTGTTTTTAAGGCAGGTTGTAGCTCTTTTACGGCTTTGATGAGTTCTTTACCGTCTTTAATCTTTTGTTCGTGATGATCTTCTTCAAAGGAAAGATCTGTAATTAATAAGTCATAGAAATCTGTTTCCCGGATTGATTTTTGAATTTTAGCTACTGCATCATCACAATAATACACATAATCTGCGTTGGAAATATTAAGATCTTCCAGTGTTCTTTGTACAGAAATACTGCTGCTTTCGTGGTCTTCGGCTATTAAAATTTTTTTGAACATTTCTTTTTTCATTTTAAGAAATAGGAAATGAAATATTGATTTTCAATCCTTTTTCTGTTGTATTGTCAAAAATAATGGTCCCTTTTATTTTCTCAATACGGGAAACCGTATTTGATAATCCATTTCCATGGATAATTTCTCCTGGTATTCCAATTCCATTGTCTTTATACTGAATGTTTATCCGGTTATTATTTTTTTCAAATTTAAAACCTACAAGATTGGCCTGACTGTGTTTTTTCATATTGACCAACAATTCACGGATAACCTGGAAAATTTCACTTTGAGCCGTTCTATTTACATCATTCCATAAGGTTTGGCTGTTTCCGGTCAGGAAAGGATTGACTTTATCGCTATTAAAGGAGTGAATGAGATTATATATTTTTTCAGCAAATTCTACAGTATCCTTAATCTCCGGTTTTTCATACGAAATGTCTCTGGATTTTTCATAAACAAATTCCAATTCATCCAGAGCCTTCTCTTTATCAAAATTTTCTTGATTTTCAATTTTGGTCATTACCTGATAGATCCCATTGGCTACTACATCATGGACTTTTTTAGACATTTTGAGCTGAGTGTTTTTTATTTCAAGCTCTTTTTCTTTTTGAAGTCTTTTCTTTCTTCGCCTATTCCATAGATAACCACTAATTAACAGTAGTGATAAAGCTGCTAATATAACATTTTGTTGTAATAGTTTGATCTTGCTTTCTGCATTTTGAGTTTTTAACGTCTGATTTTCTGCATTTTTTTTCTCACTATCATATTTGATGTATGCAAACCCATTCCTATAATCATTTCTACTTCTCTGAATACTGTCTGAAAGGATTTTATAAACTTTGAAATTCTGTCTGGAGTTTGATGGAGTGTCTACAGCAATAATCTTTTCCATAGCTTCAAGTCTATCTTCGGGACTTTTGATTTTAATAGCATTTTGAAGCATTTTTTTTGCATAATTTAAAGAAGCTTCCGGAGCTTTTTTTTGATTGATTTCTGATAAATGAGCATAGCTGGAATTGGCTCCCCACAGATCATTGTTTTGTAATTTATCGGTTAATAGGCTTTCAAATTCTTTCTGAGCGGGATAATTGTTATTCTGTAACCATTGAATATAAACGGTGTTTTCTTTAATTCTATTGATAAGATTTTTATCTGAAATTTTTGTTAGATCAATTTGACCCAATGTTTTTAGGGCATGGGTATACTTTCCCTGTCTATATTCACTTGCGGATTTATTGTTGATGAGATTTGCCTTTTCTTCAATAGATTTAATTTCTTCTGCAAGCGCTTTTGTATACCATTTTTCTGCTTCTGAATATTCTTTTTGATCATATTTTAGATTTCCCAGACTACCATACACAGAATAATAGCTTTCGTCACCTTCTTTCATATAATTTAAAGCCTCCACTAATGTAGCTTCTGATCCCAGATAATCACCAGTGTAGTTTTGAACAATAGACTGATAGATTAAACTCTTTGAAATTTTTACAGAGTCTTTTAGCTTGCTGTAATGAATAATAGCCTGCTGAAATTTTGAGTAGGCCTTGATATTATCATTTTGTACTAGGGCAATTCCCTCTTTATACAAGCTATCATTACCTTCTGTTGCTGTAGGGTCACCCTTCTTATCTTTTCCGCAGGAAACAAGAATTAGTAGGCAAAAAAATAGATATTTCATCATCCCACTAAAATAAATAAAAAACCACTCATAAAAAGAGTGGTTTGCTAAAACTTATATTTTTGGTGGTCTTACAGGACCTGTATCACCACCTGTATCACCCGGATCAACGCCTGAACCACCTTGATTGGTACCGTTCTGTGTTGTAATTGGCGTTGTATTACTATCGTTTGTTGTATTGGTATTATTATCTGAGAATGCTAGTCCAAGTAGCATTAAAATCAATTGTATCATTTCCTTAAAAATTTTTTCGTTTGAAATTGTTTTTCTTCCTCCCAAGACATTTTTATCTCGGGCAGTACACAGTTAAAATTTCGAAGCGCTTCTAATTTGTTGGGAAGTGAACCTTCAAAAACGGAGGAGAAACATCTGCTTCCCAACCCGGAGTTTTCCCTCCGTTTTATCTGGTGATTTTGAAATCAGTTTTGTAAATTTGTTTTTGTAATGTTTTGTTTTTCACTGATTTTCTGAAGCAAAGATGCGACAAACTGTGACGCATGTGTTAGTCACGTTTTGGACATCAATGGACACGAAATGGACGATGAAGGCTTTATGGGAATCCGTAATGTGGTATGATGAATAATCACCTATTTTGTAAAGACTCAAAAAACTATATATGTCCAAGAAAAAACTATTAATTCATGAGGTATTCAATAAAGCTCGAGAAGACTTTCCCGGGGAAAGCACAAAGAGTGGTTGGGCTTCCGAATTGTCTGATCATTTTGAAAAGAATATGAATTTTATGATTAATGAGAAGACATTTACGAGGTATTATGATACTTGTATACGTGATGACCGGGATGCCAACATAAAGGATATGCTAATTCTTAATAAGCTTAGCGAATATATTGGTTATAAGGATTTTATTGATTTTTCGAATACGTTTGTCAAAAAAGATGAAGAAGCTAATAAAACGACAGTTAAAATAACTGTTGATAAGGATGAACAATCCATATCTGATAAATTCTCGAAATTAAATATCAATATTACCAATGAACAGCATTTTAAAATGCCTGATTTTTTAAAACAAAATGGGCTTGGCATTTTAGAGATTACTTTGATTTTGTGTCTTGTAACCGGGAGTGTACATTTTTCTAGCAATAAGAAAATGAATAATGGGTCTTCTTATTCTTTGGGTTTTATGTCAGGAATGATGCCAATGGCAGATAAAAAATACATGTATTGGAATGGAGAAATGTATATTGGAACAGACAGCAGTTATATTAGCCCAGGAATAGATATTGTGGCTATGGATACTCATAAATTGCTGCACTTTAAAAAGATTATGAGGAAGGATACCTTGACTGATGTGAATTCTCTTGGAAAAACTTGGTATTCAAAGTATAATAATGAAGTTGAATTCTTTACAGATGATGGAATTGACCCTGATAATGGAAGGGAATTAAGAAAAGTCACATCTCTTATTATCTATAAGTATGCAGGAAAACAAAAAGATTCAATAGAACTTGTTGAATAAAAAAAGCGAAGGAAATTTCCTTCGCTTTTTTTATTACTCTGCATTCAACATTCCCAGTTCTCCAAAATACTTTTTAAACTTCTGGATTTTAGGTCCTACCACCGCGCTGCAGTAAGGCTGGGTAGGGTTATGATTGTAGTATCCTTGATGATACTGTTCTGCCGGCCAGAATTTTTCAAATGGAGCCAGTTCAGTGACGTAAGTTCCTGGCCATCTTCCTGATTCCTGAGAAACTTTAATGGCTTCTTCAGCTTTTGCTTTTTCTGCAGCATTTTTATAATAAATAACAGAACGATACTGCGTTCCGATGTCATTTCCTTGTCTGTTAAGCTGAGTAGGATCATGTAAGAAGAAGAAAACATCCATTAGTTGTTCGTAAGAAATTATGGAAGGGTTGTAAGTGATCTCTACCACTTCTGCATGACCAGTTTCTCCTGTGCAAACTTCCTGATAAGTCGGGTTGTCTTTATGGCCACCAGAATATCCTGAAATGGCAGATTCAACACCTTTTAAAAGATTGAAACAGCTTTCTACACACCAGAAGCATCCGCCACCGAAAACGATGGTTTCTAAATTATTGTTATCCATTTTTTGGTAATTATATTGTTTTATTACATTTTCCTGAGCTGTAAAGTTTGCGGAAAATGTTAATCAAAAGTAAGAAAAAGTTGATGGATTCTGATACGGATAGAGTGAATTGTTTTCATAGATAATACTAATGATAAAAGTAAGTCTGGGTTTATACAAAAGAGCTGTTTTTTAGACCACAAATGCATTAAATAAATTCATTCGTGAATTACGTGGCAAATAAAAAAAGCGATCTCATCATGAGATCGCTTTAAATATGATAAGTGTATCAGTTATTTTTCCCAAACCAAAGCGCTTGCTCCCAAAATAGCAGCGTCGGCTTCGTCCAGCTCACTGAATACTAGTTTTACTTTATTTCTAAAGATCGGAAGCAGGTTCCTTTCCATATGAAGTTTAGCAGGTTTTAAGATAAAATCTCCGGCTTTGATTACTCCACCGAATAACAGAATAGCTTGAGGTGAAGAAAACATTACAAAATTGGCTAATGCTTCACCCAGCTTTTGTCCTGTATATCTAAAAACCTCAATGGCAATCGGGTCTTCTTTCATTGCACATTCATATACTGTTTTAGAGTTGATTTCGTCTTCAGGATATTGGTTAAGCATAGATTCCGGGAACTCAGCTCTCATTTTCTTAGCTGTAATCGTAATTCCTGTAGCAGAAGCATAAGCTTCCAGGCTTCCTTCGGATCCTGTGCTCCAGTGTTTTCTTCCACCAGGTTTTACAATAGTGTGTCCTAATTCTCCTGCAAAACCATCATGTCCATAGATCAGGTTTCCGTTGGCGACAATACCACTTCCTACTCCTGTTCCCAAAGTAATCATGATGAAATCTTTCATTCCGCGTGCCGCTCCGAAAAGCATCTCTCCCAAAGCTGCTGCATTAGCATCATTGGTTACCGTACATCGCAGATTGAATTTTGCAGTCATCAGTTCAGCAAAAGGAATTACGCCTTTCCAAGGTAAATTGGGAGCTAATTCTATGGTTCCTTTATAATAGTTGGCGTTCGGTGCTCCTACACCAATTCCGTCGAAGTGCTTTTCAGCACCATGTTTTTCCATTAAAGGGTATACATGTTCATATAAAGCATCGATGAAATCTTCTACTTTATCATAGGCATCTGTTTTAAGGTTTCCTTTATCCAGAACTTCTCCACGGTGGTTTACAATTCCGAACTTGGTATTGGTTCCGCCGATGTCAACTCCAAGGGCAACCTGTTTTGATAAATCTATTAATGACATTTCTATTATTAAATTCTAAGGGCTAAAATTATAAAAAAGATTGTATTAATAGCTTATTAACCTTGTATTATTTAAAAGATTAAGCTGTTTTTACTGGTTTTTTCTTTCTTCGCCCCCACCAGATCATGAAACCTGTTACCGGAAGAGAAGCGCAGATAAGACTTACAATAAAAGCAATAATCTTTGTAGGAAGCCCTAAAATAGCCCCTACGTGAATATCATAATTGGCACTTACTACCTTCTCCCCAAAGTTTTTATCTTTTGGATCATGGGTATGCAGCAATTCACCTGAATTTTCATCAAAAATAAGGCTGCTGCTTTTGTGATAAGAGTAAGTAAGGTGTTTTACATATACTTCAAAGTTTGGATGCTCATGGTCATCCATGTGCTCATGCCCCAGATCTATGGCAAAGCCATAAGAATCAGGATATTTTTTTTCCACAGTGTTGATGATCTTATCAAGAGTAGTTTCAGTTCTCATTTCTATTGGAGCCTTTGTCTTGATATGAGAGAAGTCAGGATATTGGGTTTCTCCACCGGAAAATAGTACATAGATCATCGCTTGAACCACAAAGAAGGCATAAAATAATCCTGTGATTGAGAATATAAGGGCAAAAATTGAAGCATAAAAACCCAGTACATTATGAAGATCATAGTTTTTCCTTTTCCAACTCTTGATATTTTTCCATTTGAAAGAAAAACGCTGTTTTCTGGCTGCTTTATTCTTAGGCCACCATAAAACAATTCCTGTAATGAGCATGATGATGAAAATAATCACAGGTATTCCAACCACATAAGTTCCCCAGTCCTGCTTAAGAAGATAGCTCCAGTGGATCATTTTTACAATATTGAAGAATCCGTTCTTTTCATCATATACTCTGAGTACTTTTCCTGTATATGGGTTTACATAGGCTTGCTTATAGATAGGAAATTCATCAAAATAGTTCCAGGCGTTAGTATTATGTTCATACCAGAAGAACATATAGGACATTTTCTTGTCAATAGGAATATTAACCCAATGGATCGGATATTTCTCTTTTACCTGTTCAGCTACTGCTTTTTCCATAACACGAATGGGAAGAACCTGCTTTTGCTCAATGTTATTTTCATGGTGGTAGATTACATCCTTTCGGGTATAGTTTTCTACCTCATCCTTAAACACATATAATGCTCCGGTAATAGAGATGATAAAGATTAAAAACCCAATAACAAGCCCAAACCACAAATGGAGTTTTGCGGACCATTTTTTAAAAAATCCAGTTTTTTTCTTTTTGTGGTGATGATTTTTTTTCATATTACAGTTAAAGTTCTGCAAAGATAAACTTTACTTTTTATTTAGATTAATTAAAATTTGTATTCAATAATGAAAGTTCCTCTCATTCCCAGTGCATTAACGAATTCGCTGTCCCTTGCTGTCCACCACGCGATAGCAGGCTGGTATTTTTTATTGAATATGTTCTCAATACCTAAAGATAACTTCCAGTTGTGGTTAACTTCATAGCTTGACTTGAAATTGAAAACTGTATACTTCGGTACATACCCTTCTCCATAGGTATAGAGTCCTGCTTTCGGTTCAAACCGGTTTTGTGTAAAAGAATGGAGCATATCCAGCCCAACAGATAATGCCGGGATTGGCTTTGCCTGTACATAAGCAAGAACTTTAGGAGCTGAAATCCTGCTATTGTTGATCTTAGTAGAATAATCTCCATCATCTTTTACAGAGGTAATTCCTTCCATCCAGCTATAGCTTCCTCCAAACTGTATCCATCTTACCGGAGTAAAGTGTAAAAAACCTTCGACTCCATATACTATTTCTGGTGATCTCTGGATCATCAGAGCTCTGTCAGGGCTCTGTACAAATGAGGCTCCTAGTTTTGAAGTACTTACATAAGAAGTCAATTCATAATTAAGCCAGCTGGAAAGCTGTCCTGTTGCTCCCAGTTCGTAATTGTTGACAATAATGGGTTTTGTTTCAAGGCTTTTAATGGTTTCTGACGTTGAAGTTCTTAAGATTCTTCCTAATTCATTGATAGAGTAGGCCTGTGAAAAACTTGCAAAAAGATTAATATAAGGTTCAATATTATAACGGACTCCAATATTCCCTACTAAAGCATTGTAGTTGAGTTTTCCTCCTTCTACGGGAATGCTCTTGGTAAATGTTCCGTCACTTTTAATTACAGAAAGAGTATTAAAGTCATCTACATTTACTTTGATGTTTTCATAACGGAGTCCTGCCTTGATGGTCAATTTTTTAAACAAGTCAACTTTTGCTAATAAGAAAGGAGCAATATTGGTCATGTTCATATTAGGAGTCCAGAATCTGCCATCTTCCAATTTTTGTACGGTTTGATCGTTCAGAATATCAACTCCGTAGATGACTTCTCCCTGAGAATTGGCAGAATTCCAAAGTTGGGTATCAAAATTGAATCGGGCACCTGCTTTTTTTGAAAGCACATTAGACTGCCCACCATTAAAGAAGGTATCACTATAACCATAAACGGTTTTAAAGTCCTGATAATAAAGATTGATGTTTAGAGAAGTTCCGGCAAAAAGGTTTTTATTGTCATAACTTAGCCTGATATTGTGGTTTTTCGGTGTTCCCTGAGGAGTTGTTTCCAATCCTTTTCCTACTCCTTCACCAATCGTAGGCTTTGTACCATACTTTCCTGTACTTAGACCCAGATTAAGATCTGATCTTGAGGAATAACCAATATAAGATGCTTCAATTCTTTGATTATCATTAATGTTATACCCCAATTTCAACAAACCGTTGTAATTGTCCATTTTTGCAGTACTGTAAGTAGGACTTAGGAAGATACCGTCTGCGTCTTTCATATATCCTGTCCTTTCATATGCTAATGAAAGAGTGTAATCAAATTTGTTGACCTTACCGGATAAAAGCTGGCTGGCTCTTACTCCTAATGTGCCTCCATAAGGTTGCCCGGTAAAACCAATCTGTGATATTCCGGAAATCTTTTGATCCGTTTTATTTCTTTTTGTGATATAATTGATGATCCCTCCGTCAGCACCATTTCCGTAGATTGATGATGCTCCTTTAATGACCTCAACTCTTTCAATGGCTGAAGGATCTATCGATCTCAGATCTCTTGCTCCGTTTCGTAGTGGAGTAGACTGAGGAATTCCATCAATCAATACTAATACCTGGCGGCCTCTTAATGTTTGTCCGGTATTGGATGTCTGACCGGAATTGGTTCCTAAACTTGGAACGGTGTATTGCAATATGCTGGTGATATCTGAATTGACGGTCAACTGAGACTGAATCTGCTTTTCTCCAACCACTGTGATCGAGCTGGGAACTTCTTTAATGTTCTCTTTTTTTCTGGAAGCCGTCATCACAACCTCATCCACATTTTGGGTTTGTAAACTATCTTTTACCTGACCAAAAACGATTGTAGTTCCCAGACTAGCAGCTGATAAAATTGCTTTTTTCATTATATTTTCTTTCCTTGTTTCTTTCTTTTTCCCCACCAGACCAAAAATCCGGTAACAGGGAGTGAGGTACAGATAAGCCCTGCGATAAACCAGATGATTTTTCCAAGCAGTCCGAAATAAGATCCGGTATGGACATCATAATTGGCATTTGCATATTTTTCTGCGGCTTTTAGTTTGTGATGAGGTTTATTGGCTAGTAGTTTTCCTGAGTATTTATCGAAAGTAAGCAGGTTTCTTTCACTGAATCTTCCATCCTGACCATACACCGTGACCGGAAGATTTTTGAGCTCCTTTCCTTTTTTATTTTTTCCATTTAAAGTAATTCTGAAACTGGATGATTCTGCATATAGTTTTTCTGCCTGGAGTGCTGCAATATCAAAAACGGCATCTGACTTTACCATCAGAGAATCCGGAGATTTGATTTCCTTTTCTTTTGGCGGCTCCCAATAACCAGATATGGCAAGATTAAAAGTGTTTTTCACATAAGGATAGGCAAAGTAAATCCCCGTCACACTCATTATTAAGGCAATAAATAATGCATAGAACCCCAATACATTATGAAGATCATAATTTTTGCGTTTCCAGTTTTTTACATTTTCCCAATTGAACCAGAACCTTCCTTTTCGGGCATTTTTATTTTTAGGCCACCATAAAATGATACCCGTAATTAACATAATGATAAAGAGTACTGTAGGAATTCCCACTACATAAGGTCCCCATTCGGAATTCAATAGAAGTCCCCAGTGGATATATTTCAAAATGTTGAATACATCATATTTTTCATCATAAACAGCAAGAATTTGCCCTGTATACTGATTGACATAGACCTGCTTGTTGATTAATACCTGTTGAAAGTAGTTCCAGCCTTTCTTGCTCTTTTCATAATATAAAAAACGATAGGATTTTCCTTTGTCTAAGGATACTTCAACAGAGCTGATCGGGTATTTTTCATTGAGCTCCAAATTTACCTTTTCGCGAAGAATGCTAATGGGTAATGGCTTTTGGTTTGAAACGTTCTGTTGTACATAAATAGCGTCTTTACGAAGTATATTCTGTACTTCATCCTTAAAAACATATAAGGTCCCTGTAAGAGAGACTATGAAAACAATGATACCAACTGACAAACCAAACCACAGATGTAGTTTGGCAGACCATTTTTTGGTTGGAGAAATTTTCTTTTTATAGTGATGCTTTTTTTTCATAGCAAAAAGTTAACCCACGAGAGGGTTAACCTTTATTTTTAGAATTTATATGCTAAAGATATTCTGAAGTTTCTTGGTGCCTCAGCCTGGTAATAATATCCTCCTCTTTGGGTGTTGTTAGTGTCAGCCATTGTAAAGTTAATACTGCTTCCGCTGTACAGATATCTGTTGAAAACATTGAAAACATTTAAACCTACTCTGAATTGAGGATTTTCCCATGATATTCCGGCATCAAATTTCAGATAGTCATTCATTTGTAAAGGAGCATTTGTGCTTCCCCAGTTCCATGTACTTCTTCCTCCTAGAAAAGTTCCTCCAAAACTTAATCCAAAACCTTCAAGATCTCCTTGAGTAAATGTATAGTTTAACCAACCATTAATTGTGTGTTTTGCATATCCTGGAACAAGATCTCCTTTCGTTGCTTTCGCTGTTGTTTCTGTGAACTTATTTTCGGTAAATGCATAGTTAAGAATGGCATTAAATCCCTTTGTAATTTCTCCTTTCAAATCAAATTCCAATCCCTGAACTCGTGTTTTACCTAAAAGAATAGAAAAAACGCCTGTAATATCTGTAGGATCACCAGAAATAGCATTGTTCTTATTGATATTATAAAGTGATAATGTTGTATTCCATTTTCCATTAAACCAATCTCTTTTGAATCCAATCTCCATGCTATTTCCCGTAATTGGTTTTGCTGTAGTTCCATCTCTGAATAATCCTGACTGTGGGGTAAATGCTTGATCATATAATGCATAAGCAGAAGTGTTGGTATCAATTGAATAGCTTAAACCAATACGAGGAGTAATTCTGTTGGCTTCGGTTTTTGTTCCGTAGCTGTTTTCTTTTACATTAGTATAACGTGCAGCTACTGTTAATCTAAGTGCATCATCCAGAAAGCCTAATTCATCTTGTAAATATAATCCGGTATATTCCTGCTCAATAGTACCATAAGGAGTTGCTCTTTCCAACAATGATTTTCCTTGATTATCAAATTTAGGATAACCTGCACTTGGGGGGATATAAGTTCCTGCATTAAGGTCAAAAGGTTTTTCCTCGGTATCCAGGGGTCCGCTTTTAGACCAATCAGCTAGATATTTTTTTGAACCGAGATCGAGACCTGTCAATATTTTATGTGAAACCGGACCTGTTTTTAAGTATCCATTCAGGAATACTTGTCCAAATTTCATTACATTACTCGCCTCCCAGAAATTAAGAGTTCTTATGAACTTTGTATCAGAAATAAATTTACCCGGCCAGATATCACTTCCCATCGTATATTCATTTACATATGATAGTTGGGTTGTTAATTTCCAGTTATCATTAAACTTATGCTGTAAATTTAAATTTACTGTATGATTTGTAATTCTTGTAGGATCAATTCCAGGGTCAGACACGGTATATTCAACAGGTTTTTTACCGTAGCCTTCGAAACTATAAACATACGCTGACCCTACTTCAGACATTTTAGCTTTTTGATAAATATATTCAACTACTGCAGTAGTTTTGTCAGTAAGATTTACCTTTAATGAAGGGTTGATTATATATCGATCGTTAAACTCATAATCTCTGAAACTTTTTTTGTTCTGAGCCATCATATTTAACCTGAAAGCAACCTTGTCAGTAATTTTGGTATCAATATCAGTTTCTCCTCTATACATATTAAAACTCCCAAGTGTCACTTTTGCTGTTCCGTTTAGTGCCTTTCCTGTAGGTTTTTTTGTAACAATATTGTAAATACCGCTTGGTTCTCCATTTGACATTAAAAACCCGGATGGTCCTTTGATAAATTCGATATGATCTACGTAACTCATATCTTCGCTTAACGGTCCCCAGTTAGAGGTTACATTAACTCCATTCATAAAAGCAGCCGCTCTGGATCCTCTCATATTTACTCTGGTATACATATCTCCCCAATGCTCAAGTCTCTGAGCTCCGGCAACGTTTCTTAATACACCATCACTTAATGTAGTCACCTGCTGATCTTCTAAAGCTTTATTGGTAATGATTGAGATGTTCTGCGGAATTTTGATCAGTGCCTCATCCAGTCGAAGAGATGATGAACCTTCTTTTTCAACATATTTTTTATAATATCTTCCGTTGACAACAACTTCTTCAATATTATTAGATTTAATCGTGTCTTTTTCCTGAGCAAATGTTAACATGGAAGCTAATACTGCTGCTCCTATCGTAAGTTTTTTCATTGTTTATAAAGGGAAGTAAATTAAAATAACAGTTTAAAATTTATATGTAAGAGTTCCCACAGCATTGATGAGTCTTTGTGGGTTGGCGGTTGTATATCCAATCCAATAATGTTGATTGGTAAAGTTGTCTACCTTTACCCCAATTCTGAATTTTCTGGCATCATAATAAGCACTGGCATTCAGTACAATGTATGATGGTAGTGAGAAAACTCCGTCTGCAGAATTATATATTTTGTTTTCGCTGGCATAATTTCCTCCAATCCCAAATCCCAATCCTTTCAGTTTTCCGTCTAAGAATTGATAGCTGGCATATAAATTTGCCAAATAAGGAGAACCTGATGTATTAGGTCTTCTGTCTGCTACGGAAGGATCTGCTTTTGTGTATTTTGAATCATTGTAAGTAAACCCAGCAATGGCTGTGAAACCTCTAACCAGATAAGCATTGACCTCAAGTTCAATACCTTTACTTACGATAGTTCCATCCTGAATCTGCGCTTGTGGGTTAGATGCAAGCTGTAAATTTCTTAAAACATCTTTTACTTTAATATTGTAATAACTAAAGGTAGAAGAGACCTTTCCGTTAAAAAGGCTTGTTTTGATTCCTCCTTCCATTTGGTTAGCCTGTTCAGGAAGCGGGGTTCTTGTAATTCCTGCATTATCAATGTAATATGAAAGGTTTTTAAAACTGTTCTGATAGTTTCCAAAAACAGAAACCTTGTCCTTAATAATTTCATAAACGATGCCTAGCTTTGGAGAAAAAAACGTCTGATTTAGCTTTTTTTCATCAACTTTATCCGGTTTATTAATGAAATTATCAACTCTTAAAGCCATTAATACATTAAGATTGTCAGTAATATTGAGTACGTTCGACAAGTATACGGCGTAGTTCTCCTGTATTCCTTTTATCAGGTAAGGGGATTCATTTCCAGCTAGGGCATTGTATTGTGCTTGAAGAGTTGTACCGTTAAAATTTGTATAATCAAAACCTGGCTGATGTAAAGGAACAGGGATTGAGTTTCCTTTTTCGTCCTTATCAAACCCATTTACATCATAAAAGTTCTGATTATTATTTACCCTCAAATAATCGAAACCTAAAACGACTCTGTTTCTTAAATTTCCAATCCTGAAATCACCGTTAAAGTTTTGTTGAAAATTCAGAGATCTTTTTCTGCTATCTCTTGTAGATTGGTCACTTCTATATATATTGTCTGCACTATCTCCCATGAAATACAGATAGGGCATAAATCCATTAGAATAACTGGATGATGTACTAAAATTGGTATTTGAAGTGATTGTGTTTGAGATTTTGTAATTAACCTGTCCGAAGAAGTTGATGCTTCTTCCCGTATTGGTAAGGTCTTTTCCCAGGTATGAATTTCTATAATCGAGATTAAGATCTTTGATGTTGTTTACCTTTTGCAGATAAGAGCCTGAATAAAAGAAAATGGTCTGATCGCTCATATTCTTCATCTGGAATAGCTCCATATCAAGATTGATGCTTAATCGGTCATTAGGTTTATAGCTTACACTCGGAGCAATGGCAAGATTTCTTCTGAATCCTTCTGTTTGGAAAGTTCCTTCATTAGTATAAGCCGAGTTTAATCGGAATAGCAATTTTTTATCCTGAGTAAGAGGTGTATTGATATCTACAGCTGCTCTGTAAGTGTTGTAGCTACCGCCCGCAAAGCTAATGTTTCCTCCAAATGTATCATAAGGTTTTTTAGTTACCCTGTTGATTACTCCACCATAACTTGATAGTAAACTTCCGAATAATGTTCCTGAAGGACCTTTAAGAACTTCTATTTTTTCAAGGTTGATGGCATCTATAGTTCCTGTTACTGCTCCCAATACTCCGTTTCTTAAAGAATTGGAAGAGACAAAGCCTCTTAAGCTTACATAAGCTCCACCATCACCAGCTCTACCATTAGATGTCCACATATTTTGAAGACCAGTAATGTTTTTGAAGGCATCGTCAACGGTATAAATTCCTTGATTTTCTAAAATGACTTTATCAATAGTAGAATAAACTTGTGGGTTTTCAATTGCTTTTAAAGGCATTTTATTTGAAGATTCACTATCTTTTTTTATATATGTACTAATGATGATGGCATCGATGCTTTTGGTTTTTATAGAATCCTTTTCTTGGGCAAAAGTGAATACAGAACCCAGCAAAGAAGCATACATCAGTACATTTTTCATGAAAGTCAAATTTTATGCAAATATATTGTTTTTAACTATTCTAAATAAACAATAATATTGATATTTGTCATAAAATTATTATACAATCAATAACAAAAAACCGCTCCGGCCAATGCCAGAGCGGTTTTTTAATAATATCGTTAATTATTTCTTATGCAGGAATTTCTCCTTTGTATAAGAAAGAAATAATCTCTTTGTTTAATTTCTCAATCATTTCACTAAATAAGTGGAAAGATTCTTGTTTGTAGATAACAAGTGGGTCTTTCTGCTCATAAACGGCTCCCTGAGAAGATCTTCTTAGGTCGTCCATTTCACGAAGGTGAAGCTTCCAGTTTTCATCGATGATAGACAAGGTGATATTCTTTTCAAAATCATTGATTAAGCTTTCACACTGAGTATCATAAGCTTCTTTAAGATCAGCTACAATAGTCATTGTTTTGTGTCCGTCTGTGAAAGGAACCTGGATCATTTTAAACATTGAACCTTGGTTTTGGTATACATTCTCAATGATCGGGAATGATTTTTCTTTCAATAGGTTCAATTTCATCTGATAATCTTCCTGAGCAGCTTTGAATAAGATATTCGTAAGATCCTGAATATTTTTATTATTAAAATCATTTGCAGAAACCGGAGATTCCATTGTGAATGTTTTAATGATATCAAATTCGAAATCTTTAAAGTTTCCTGTAGCTTTTCCTTTCGCAACGATAGAGTTAGCTACATCGAAAATCATGTTCGTGATGTCATATTTCAAGTGATCTCCGAATAGAGCATTCTTTCTTCTCTTATAGATTACGTCACGCTGTTTGTTCATTACGTCATCGTATTCAAGAAGTCTCTTTCTTGTTCCGAAGTTGTTTTCTTCCACTTTTTTCTGAGCTCTTTCAATAGACTTGCTGATCATAGAGTGCTGAATAACTTCACCCTCTTTGTGACCCATTCTGTCCATCATTTTAGCGATTCTCTCAGAACCGAATAGACGCATCAGGTTATCTTCAAGAGATACATAGAATTGAGAACTTCCCGGATCTCCCTGACGACCAGCTCTACCTCTTAACTGTCTGTCAACACGTCTTGAATCGTGTCTTTCCGTACCGATAATTGCAAGACCCCCAGCTTCTTTTACTTCTTTAGATAGTTTAATATCCGTACCACGTCCTGCCATGTTTGTTGCAATGGTAACAACGCCTGGCTGTCCTGCTCCTGCAACAATCTCTGCTTCCTTCTTGTGAAGTTTTGCATTCAATACCTGGTGTGGAATTTTTCTTAGCTGAAGTGCTTTTGAAAGCAACTGAGAAATTTCAACAGAAGTTGTACCTACTAGTACAGGTCTTTTCTCTGCAGTCAATCTTTCAATTTCTTCAATTACAGCATTATATTTTTCTCTGTTAGTTTTGAAAACTAAATCCTGTCTGTCATGTCTTAAAATAGGACGGTTGGTTGGAATGACCACAACATCTAATTTGTAGATCTCCCAAAGCTCACCAGCCTCTGTTTCAGCAGTACCTGTCATTCCCGCAAGCTTGTTGTACATACGGAAATAATTCTGAAGCGTAATCGTTGCAAAAGTTTGAGTAGCTGCCTCAATTTTTACATTTTCTTTCGCTTCGATCGCCTGGTGAAGACCGTCAGAATAACGTCTTCCTTCCATGATACGACCTGTCTGCTCATCAACGATTTTTACCTCACCATCAATCACTACATACTCATCATCTTTTTCAAATAATGTGTAGGCTTTCAATAGCTGGCTCATCGTGTGAACTCTTTCAGATTTTTCAGCAAAATCACCGAAAAGTTTTTCTTTAGCTTCGAATTCTTCTTCTTTAGATAAATTTTTAGCCTCTACTTCAGCAATTTCAGTTCCGATATCCGGAAGAACGAAGAAGTTTGGATCAGAGTTCCCTTGAGACATGTATTCAACACCTTTGTCTGTAAGGTCTACCTGGTTATTCTTTTCTTCGATTACGAAATAAAGATCTTTATCTACGATCGGCATGTCACGGTTGTTGTCCTGCATGTATTGAGCCTCAACTTTCTGAAGTAATGCGCGGTTTCCGCTTTCCGATAAGAATTTGATTAATTGTCTGTTTTTAGGAAGACCTCTGTATGCCTGAAGCAATTTGAATCCACCTTCTTTAGTGTTTCCTGCTGCAATTAATTTTTTCGCTTCATTGAAAATAGCAGAAACAGTCTTTTTCTGAACTTCAACGATTCTGTCGATAGAAGGTTTAAGAACATCGAATTCCTGTCTGTCTCCCTGAGGAACCGGACCTGAAATAATCAACGGTGTTCTTGCATCATCTACTAATACAGAGTCTACCTCATCTACGATCGCAAAGTTTAATTCTCTTTGTACCAATTCTGAAGGTGAAGTTACCATGTTATCTCTCAGATAATCGAAACCGAATTCGTTATTCGTTCCATAAGTAATATCTGAGTTGTATGCTTTTCTTCTTCCGTCTGAGTTTGGTTGGTGGTTATCGATACAATCGATAGACATACCATGGAACTGATATAACGGCCCCATCCAAGCGGAGTCTCTTTTCGCAAGGTAGTCATTCACGGTTACCACGTGAACCCCTCTTTCCGGAAGTGAATTTAAGTAAATAGGTAATGTTCCTACCAAAGTTTTACCTTCACCGGTTGCCATTTCGGCAATTTTACCGCTGTGAAGAATAATACCTCCGATAAACTGAACATCATAGTGGACCATATCCCAAACTACAGGAGTTCCGGCAGCGTCCCATGAGTTTTTCCAAACAGCTTGGTCTCCCTGAATAGAAACGAAATCTTTCCCAGCAGCAACCAGTTCTCTGTCCCAGTCACTTGCCGTTACACGAATTTCTCCGTTCTGAGCCCATCTTCTTGCGGTTTCTTTGATCAATGCAAAAGCTTCCGGAAGAACCTGAACCAGGACTTTCTCTTCAATTTCGTATGATTCTTTCTTTAAAGACTCAATTTTTGAGAAAAGAGCTTCTTTCTCGTCAACGTTTGTTGAGTTCTTTATCTGCTCTTTAATCTGTTCTATTTGAGCTGTGATCTTGCTGGTAGCATCTTTAATACTTGCTTTAAACTCAGCAGTTTTTTGTCTCAAACCATCATCCGACAATTGTTGGATGTTAGGTTCTACAGCTTTGATTTTTGTTACAACTTTTTTTACTTCTTTTAGGTCCTGCGCTTTTTTGTCTCCCAAAAACCCTTTAAGAACTTTGTTTAAAAAACTCATAAATTTTTTGCTTTATGCTTAATGCAAGATGCTTTAAGCGTTTTAATGACACGCTTATCGTGTAAGTTAATATATAAAAAAGGGCAAAAAAGCTCTAAGCCGGCAGCCTAAAGCTTATCGCTTTATTAATATTCGTCCTCGTTCCAAAGGAAATCCTCGTCAGTTGGATAATCGCTCCACACTTCTTCGATAGATTCATAAATTTCTCCTTCGTCTTCGATAGCCTGAAGGTTTTCTACTACTTCCATAGGTGCACCAGTTCTGATTGCGTAGTCAATAAGCTCTGCTTTTGTCATTGGCCAAGGTGCGTCACTTAGATATGATGCTAATTCTAATGTCCAGTACATAATTTTCTAATTTTTTGCAAAAGTATAAAAATAGGTTGTATAATAAACTTTTTTATACTTGATTTTCAATTCTTTTTATAATATTTTCTTATAAATCACTGTCACCAACTGCATGACAGCCATGTCAGTAATTTACTATTGTCGTTTTCTCAAAAACCATTCCACAAATTTTTTTATGCCATTTTGGAAGTCTGTGTCAGGTTTATACCCTAGCAAAGTCTTCGCTTTGGTGATGTCTGCATTGGTTTTTGTGACATCTCCCGGTTGCATTGGCAGAATTTTTCGGAAAGCTGTCATGCTCAGAGCCTTTTCTATTGTAGCAACCATTTCCGTTAAGGTTACAACTTCATTTTCTCCTAAATTAAGAATTTCGTAGACGTTTGAATTGTTTTCCAAGTACAGGACAGATTTTAAGATTCCATCAATGATATCATCAATATAAGTATAATCTCTTGCCGTTGTACCATCGCCATAGAATGGGATTTCCTTACCTTCTGAAATAAGCTTGGTAAACTTATGGATGGCAAGGTCTGGGCGCTGTCTCGGTCCATATACCGTGAAGAATCTAAGGTGGATCATATCAATATGGTAAAGGTTATGATATACATGGCCCAGAATCTCTCCGCACTTTTTTGTTGCGGCATAAGGAGAAATAGGATTGTCTACATTGTCTGTTTCTGCAAAAGGGATCTTCTCGTTGTTTCCATAAACACTTGATGAAGAAGCACAAATGAATTTTTTAATATTGAATTCTTTGCAGAGTTCCCATAAATTCATTGTTCCACGAACATTTACTTCTTCATATTCCAAAGGCCTTTCAATAGAAGGGCGAACACCTGCTAATGCCGCAAGATGAATCACCATATCAATCGAGTGATTTCTGAAAATGTTTTCAAGACCTTTTTTGTCTCTGATATCCTGATAGTAAAGGGAATATTGATCAGACTGAGAGAGGGAAATCAGCCGTTGAATATCTGCCTCCTTATCAGAGAATTCAAAATCCGAAATTCTATCAATAGACTCTAAAGTATTTTTAATTTTGATCTGATAGCTATAGAAATCATCAAAATTGTCAACGTTTATGACAGAATGTCCATTTCTTAATAATTGTTCAATTAAATGGGAACCGATGAACCCGCTACCGCCTGTTACAAGATAAATCATCAATGGTTTTTTATGAATACAAAAATATAAATTTTACTTTTTGAAAAATATAATCATTAAATTTACGTAAAAAAGTAATATAAATATAATATGCAGTTTCAAGGGCAAATTTTAAAAATGATAAGCTACGATGCTAAACCTATCCAATATTATCTGAATCTTTCAGGAGATTTGATTCATATCAATGAGTTGTTGGGAAAGGAATTAAGCATTAAGCATGTAGGGTTTCAATGTGTAAACTGTGGTGAGAATAAACCTATCTATAGAATGGGTTTCTGTAAAAACTGTTTTTTTGAAAGTCCTTATGCCAGTGATACAATTATCCGTCCGGAACTTTCTACAGCTCATCTAGGGGTGGCAGAACGTGATCTGGAAGTAGAAAAAGAAATTCAGCTTCAGCCTCATACAGTGTATCTGGCCTATACCGGAGATGTAAAAGTTGGGGTGACCAGAAATACTCAGATTCCTACAAGATGGATCGATCAGGGAGCCACTTTTGCACTGCCAATCGCAAGAACAGAAAACCGTTATGAAGCGGGTATGATAGAGGTTGCCTTAAAAGAACACCTTGCGGATAAAACAAACTGGAGAAAGATGCTTCAGGATGATTTTGAAGGAGAGGTAGACCTTGCAGATTTCAGACAAAAGATCAAAGAACATTTCCCAGAAGATTTCCAGAAGTTTTACAGCGATGGAGAAGAACTTTGGGCATTTGATTATCCTTTTGAAAAACCGGAAAAAGTAACATCATTTACTTTAGATAAAAAACCGGAATTTACAGGAAGACTTACAGGGATCAAAGGACAATACCTGGGATTTGAAGGCGGAAGCTTTATCAATGTAAGAGGACATGAAGGGTATGTGATAGAACTGGAAATTAAAAATTAATAGTATCGAGAAATATATAACCAAATCACAAATATGAATAAATGGGTTAAAAGATTATTAATCAGCTTCGGAATCCTGGCGGGACTTCTTCTTGCTGCGAATTTCGGACTGAATTTCTGGCTTAAAACCCAACTTCCCGAGTACATCAAAAAAAATACAGACTATAAGGTTTCCTATAAAAGTCTGGATGTAGATCTTAGCACAGGAAATATTTTAGCTACCGGAATTTCCGTCAACTCAAAGAACCCGCAAAATATTAATGTTATTGGGCTTCAAGGAACTATTGATACATTGAAGATCAGTCGTTTTGGAATCTATGATGCTGTTTTTAATAAAACAATAAGCTCTTCCGATTTGTTATTGGCAAAACCGAATCTGAATGTCATTTTAGCAAAACCCATTGATCAGAAAACGGGAAAGAAACGAAATCCTCTTTTATTTGAAAATATCAGGATCAATGAGGGGAAAGTAGCTATTTTCAAGCATACCAAACAGAAATTTTTATCTGTAGAACAGCTTGACCTGTTTGTAGAAAACCTGCAGATGACAGAAGAGTCTGTAGAAGATAAACTACCTGTTACTTTTGACCGATACAATATTAAAGGGCAAAACTTTTTCTTTAGACCGGATAATGTATATGCCATTACTATTCGTTCCATTACTACTATAGATGGACAGATGGCTGTTGAAAATTTTAAGCTGATTCCTTTGCTTTCTTTTATTCAGTTTAAAAAGTTTTATCCTCAAAAGGGGCAGCTATTTGAATTCGCTATTCCAAAAATGGAATTTAAAGATGTGGTTTTGCAGAAAAATAAGGTTTCTCTTGCCGATGCTGTATTTCAGAATCCTGTTTTTACAGTCTATAATACTGGAGTAAAAAAGGCTAAGAAAGAAAAGAAGGGCTCTGATTTTGAAGTTAATTTGGAAAATATAAAACTTAAAAATGCTGTTGCTCAAATTAACAAACCCGATGGAAATAAGCTTTTGTCTGCTGGAAATCTGAACCTGAATATCAATCAGCTTGTGTTCAATAAAGAGACTTCTGAGCAATTAGTTCCGGTTGGTTACAAAGATTTTACATTCTCTGGAAAAGATATTGTGTATGCTGATCATCAGAATATTGCCATTAGAAGTATTGCCTTAAAGCCAACGAACGGGGAAATTTTAGATCTTTCATTTACTCCAAGCCCTCAATCTTCCGGAAAGACGACAATGGATCTGAATACCAGTCATATTGCTTTTAATATTAATAAGCTGGAATTTATTAATAAAAAGTTGAACCTGGATGTCAAAGATGTTCTGGTTGAAAATGCAAACGGAGTTATAAATGCTGGAGAAAATAAGCCAAAGAAAAATGCCAATCCTAGTATTATACAGTCTGTCATTGTAAGAAAAGTGTCCTTAAAGAATTCAAATCTTACTTACGATAAAGGAAAAGAACCACTGGCTTTTCATGATCTGAATGCTACTGTAAACGGTATTGAAATAAGTCCTAAATTAAATAGCGAAGAACTTTCCTTTAAGATCAAAGATTATTTTCTGACAACCCGCAATTTTGCATACAAAACTCAATTCTACAACCTCAGTGTTGGGCTTTTAAAGCTGAACAAAAATAAGGTTCAGATCAATAATTTTGCAATGAAGCCTCTCGTTTCGAGAAGTCAATTTATCAAAATGATACCTGTAGAAAGAGATCTGTATGATCTGAAGGCTGGCCAAATAACAGCTGAGGGTGATTGGGATCTTTTTTCAGAGCATAAGTCTATTAATGCCTCTCGCGTTGTAATTCAATCAGCTGATGCTAATATTTTCAGAAGCAAAATTCCAAAAGATGACCCAAAAATTAAAGCATTATATTCCAAAATGCTTCGTTCTATTAAAATCCCTATGAATATCAATACTCTGGATCTGAAGAACTCTGTTTTGGTATATGAAGAAGATACACCGGAAAGTATGGGGCCGGGTAAGCTTACATTCAGTAATTTTAATATGAATGTCAAAAACCTGAACTCAGCAAAAGCAAAAGGAAAACCAACGAAAGTTGATATCAATATTCATTGTTCATTCATGAATTTATCGCCGCTGTCTGTGAATTGGAGCTTTGATGTTGCTGATCAACAAGATAGATTTGCCATTTCTGGAAAGACATCTAATCTTCCCGCCAACGGAATTAACCCATTCATCAGACCTTATCTGCATGTAACAGCTACTGCGGGGACAATTCAGGAAATGCTGTTTAATTTTAAAGGAAATCCAGGAGGATTGCATGGAACATTTAATTTAAAGCATAAAGACCTGAAGATTGCTGTTTTGAATAAAAACAATCACGAGAAAAAAGGTTTTTTGACCGCTGTAGCAAATGTTTTCCTGAAATCAGACTCTGGAAGTTATCCGGAATCAGTAACAGTGGAGAATGTGGAGCGTGATCCTACGAAATCATTCTTTAATCTTTTCTGGAAAGGGATTGAACAGGGATTGAAGAAGACTCTCATTGGAAAAAATGTTGAAAAAACAGAACAGAAAGTAAAAAATGCAGTTTCTTCAGTGAAAGAAATGAAGAAGTCTGTAAAGGATATTAAAGAAGAAATAAAACAGAAAAAGAATATAACGCCACCTCAGGAAGAGAAAAAGGAGAAAAAAGGTTTTTTAAATGGTATTTTTAAAAAGAAAGAGAATGCAGAGGAAAAGTAATTTTTTAAACCATTAAAGGGAAAATAATGAGTTGATTTTTTGCGACTGGCGGAAATCAATTGAATTTAAATATCCTTAATGGTTTAAAAAATCAATATTGAGAAGTAATCATTAAAAATTGAATTCATCACTTTCGAGAATAGCGATATCTCTCAGAAATGCATCAAATTCAGCCCCGGGATAATTACTGTCTGCTCCGTAAGAATCTATAATCATCCCACGGTTTCCTGCATCATCCTTCACAACATATAATACGGCATTGTCATCAGGATTACTGTCACCTTCAAAGCGGTATGTCTTTAAAATAGTCAGTTCAGAGGGAGTATAAATCTTATCAGAATTTTCGAATTTCATCTCGCAGTTTTCATTCATTCTGAATTCTCTCTGTATCCCTCTCTCAGAGAGCTTTTTCATTACCTGACTTAAGGTGGTCATTTGATCAATGTTTTCTGGATTTTCCATAATAATATTTTTCTTGGTTAGTACAATAATTAAACCATAGCTTTTCTAAAGATAAGAAAAATAAAGGATTATAAATTTCTTAAAAATAGAGTTTAATGTTAACAAAATTTATAATTCAGAAAAATAAAATAGGTACACTTTTTGCAATATCCAAAACAATAAATCAAAGAAAATATGAAAAAAGAAGTTGGAGTTTTACTGGCAGGAGGAGTTGGTCTTTTGGCAGTATTGAGTTTAATAAGTATCAAAAAAATATTGACTAAAAAAGATAAAAAATATAGTGATAGTTATTCAGACTATCACAGACACTTTGATGAAAAGAGCCACGACGATGAAACGCACGGAGTGGAATTTTACGCGCTGAAGTAGTAAAAAAATATATTAAATTATGTTTAAATCCAACGCTTTTGAAAGTGTTGGATTTTTTTTGTGGAAAACTTAAATGTTAAAGTTCATTATTTTATAAAAAATCCATTCTAATTTTACATCAGAATGTCAAACGAAAATTTCATAAAAGGTCAGGGAGCTCAGCGAAACGTTATCAACCGTTTCGACAGGTATACCTATGAGCCGGAAGATGAAGAGTTCGAGACTGTAAAGACCTCTTTTACAGAAGTTTTTCCGAAAACCATTGTGAATCAGGTGAAAAGCGAAGATCTCCCCATGGAATATTCTATGAATCCTTATCAGGGTTGTGAGCATGGCTGTTCTTACTGTTTTGCCAGACCCACCCACGAATATTGGGGGTATAGTGCGGGGATTGATTTTGAAAGAAAGATCATGGTGAAAAAAAATGCCCCGGAATTGCTGGAGAAATTTTTTCAGAAAAGAGGGTATAAAGCGGCTCCTATTCTGCTCTCCGGAAATACCGATTGTTACCAGCCTGCTGAAAGACAATTTGAAATTACACGAAAATTGCTGCAGGTTTGTCTGGATTACAGACATCCTGTCAATGTTTTGACAAAAAACGCATTGGTACTGAGGGATTTGGATATTTTAAAACCAATGGCTGAGCAGAATCTTGTTTCAGTTTCCCTGAGTATTCCTACCATCAATGAGGATTTGAGAAGAAAAATGGAACCCAGGACAAGTTCTGCTCCCAATAAATTAAAAGCTATTGAAATCCTCTCCGAAAATAAAATTCCGGTTCATGTAATGGTGGCCCCTATTATTCCCGGATTGAATAGCGATGAGCCTTTAAATATTCTGAAATCTATTTCTGATGCCGGTGCTATGGGATTCGGGTATACATTGGTTAGATTGAATGATACTGTAGAACCTGTTTTTGTCAATTGGATCGAATCACATTTTCCGGATAGAGCCCAGAAAGTATTGAATCTTATACGCTCTATGCGTGGCGGAAAACTGGGCGATAAAAGATATTTTGAAAGACAGAGAGGAGAAGGGAATATTGCAGAAATGATCCATACTACTTTCAAAATAGGACGGAAAAAATTTTTTGAAGGAAAAGAATTTCCTAAACTGTCAACGGCCAATTTTACAGGAACAAAAGACCAGCAGTTAAGACTGTTTGATTAATAGAGGAAAAATGCTCCAACCGGAGCATTTTTGTTATTTTAGTAAATAATAGGCTGTTCGCCGTCAGGGCAAATGAATTCCATTCTGCATAGTGCTTTATACTGAATTCCATCACTGCACACATAGAAACAGTCGCCGGGAAAAGGATAACTTATCCCTCCAGAGATTACTTTCAGCTTACCTTTGCTTAATTTTTTTAAGTTTTTCATATTGTTTGATTTTGGTATTAAATAAAGATATGAAAATAATTTCAAGTAGCTGTTAATGAGTTTTTTATTTCGTTTTAATGCTTGATAGTGGAAAATAGAATACCGTTTCAGAAGAAACGGTATGATTACATTTTGAAGGCTGTCCTTACATTATTTCCCCTCCCGTAACAGGGCATTGAAAGTCATCGCTGCAAGCGGCACAAATGACGGTGCCATTACAAGCATACAAACAGTATTCAACACCTGGGAAATTAGCTCCGCCAGAAATACCTTTCAATTGGTCTTTTCTTAGTTTTTTTAGATTTTTCATATTGTTTTAATTAAAAATTTGATAGTATAACAAAATTATATAAAATATTTTCAATTATATAAGTTATAAGGTGAGAAAAATGAAAATTTATTCAAAAAAATCTTTATCATGTAATTTTGTATGCAAATATTTGATTATTAATGAAATAAAAATTAATTTTAGAAAAGCGATATCCGAAAAGCTTATAGAGTAGGAAAAACTAAATACCCAAAAAATATGAAAAATTTCAAAAAGCTATCAAGAGATGAACAAAAGAAAATGATTGCGGGAGATATAGGTCCTGCATATTGTTTTGACGGTGAAGCACCTGGGACAGGTGGTTGTGCACCTGGATATATCTGCTCTGGAGGAAAATGTGTACCTTATGTAGGTGACCCTGGAGGTGGTGGTGGAACTGGTGGAGGTGGAGATACTTATACCTGCATTTGTCCATGGGGAACTTTTACACAATCTACTCCATGTCCAGAGTTTTACTGTATAACAGGATAAATAAAAGCCAGTAAATTTAAATTTACTGGCTTTCTTTTTTATTTTTTAATCAATCCCAATTCGATTAATCTCTCGTGCAAGAACTCTCCTGCTGTAGTGTCTTCGTATAACTTTGGATTGTTTTCGTCTACACAATTGTCAAGAGCATTTAATGACATACCACTGATAGGGTGCATAAAGAAAGGAATTGAATATCTTGAAGTACTCCATAATTCTCTCGGCGGGTTTACCACTCTGTGAATCGTAGATTTCAATTTATTGTTGGTATGTCTTGATAACATATCTCCAACATTAATCATCAATTCATCTGGTTCTGCGATCGCATCGATCCATTCTCCGTTGTGGTTCTGAACCTGAAGACCTTTTCCTTGTGCTCCCATTAGAAGAGTGATAAGGTTAATGTCTCCGTGAGCAGCTGCTCTTACCGCATCATCCGGTTCTTCAGTGATTGGCGGATAGTGAATAGGTCTTAGGATTGAGTTTCCTTCAGCAATTTTATCGTCAAAATAAAACTCATCTAAACCAAGGTGTAAAGCTAATGCTCTTAAAACATACTGTCCTGTTTTTTCAAGCATCTGGAATGCCTCTTTACCTACTTCGTTGAATTTTGGAAGTTCATCAACGATGACATTGTCTGGATACTCTGTTTTGTATTTTGAATCATCAGACAAGTATTGTCCAAAGTGCCAAAACTCTTTTAAGTCTCCTTTTTTGAAACCTTTTGCAGTTTCTTTACCGAATCCTACATACCCTCTTTGGCCGCCAATTCCTGGAATCTCATACTTCTGTTTCGTTTCCACTGGCTGGTCAAAAAAATTTTTTACCTCTCCATATAAATCTTCTACAAGGTTGTCATCAAGAAAGTGGCCTTTTAAGGCAACAAAACCAATTTCTTCATAAGCTTTTCCGATTTCATTTACAAATTTCTGTTTGCGTTCCGGGTTACCCGAAAGGAAATCACGCAGGTCTACACTAGGTATTTTATCCATTTTTAGAAATTTACGAATAGCAAAATTACATTTTTTTTAAATTAAATGATTTTAAAATCATTATTTATAAGTTAAATTTGCTGTATGAAAAAATATTCTTCTAAGAGAAGTATCCAAATACTTGCACATCTTCTTCAGCAGTACGGAATTGCAGACGTTGTCATTTCCCCGGGATCGAGAAATGCTCCTTTGGCGATTCATTTTTCAGAAATAGACAGTTTCAACTGCTACAGCATTGTAGACGAGAGAAGTGCCGCTTTTGTAGCAATGGGAATGGCTAAAAGTGAGAAAAAACCTGTAGCTATCACTTGTACCAGCGGGTCTGCAGTTGTCAATTATTATCCTGCAGTTACAGAAGCTTTTTATCAGAATATTCCACTTTTGGTGCTAACTGCCGACAGGCCAACAGATTTTGTTGATATTTTTGATGGACAGACCATCAGGCAGAAGGATGTTTTTCATCAGCACTCTTATGGAGACTTCCAGTTGCTGGAAGACAGTGTTGAGAATGCAGAAGATATAAATTTTGATATCATTAAAAAGGCAATTGAACTTTGCTTTGAAAAGCAGGGCCCAGTACATATTAATATTCCTTTGGAAGAGCCACTGTATGAGTTGGTTTCAGAACTTCCTACTTTCCCTACCGTTGAAAAAACGATCAAGCATAAAGACTATGAGATCCCATCCAACCTGATTGCAGATTGGCATACCTCTCAGAGAATTATGCTGTTGGTAGGGACAAGAGATTATAGTCCGGAATTGGAAAATCAGTTGACGCAATTGGTTAAAAATCATTCTGTAGTAGTATTGAGTGAAGCGAACTCTAACCTTTACCATGAGAAGTTTTTCAGACATATAGACCGTTATATCTTCAATTTTACAGAAGAAGACTATAAAACCTATGCGCCAGATTTATTAATTACGGTAGGACAGAATGTGGTTTCCAAAAAAGTGAAACAGTTTCTGAGAAGTGCAAGACCAAAACAGCACTGGCATCTGGATGAAGTTTGGCAGCCTGATACTTATTTCTCATTAACAGAGAAAATAGAGGTAAAGCCGGAGGTGTTCTTTTCTAAATTATTAAAGTTTATTAATTTGGAACCAAGACCTTATTTCAACCTTTGGGATGTTTTGAGAGATAAAAAAGATGCGAAGCACCAACAGTTTTTAAATACAGTTGAGTTCTCGGATTTTTATTTTTTCAATAAGGCAGCACAAACCGTTCCTGAAAACTATAATATCCATTTCAGTAACTCTTCAGGAATCAGGTATGCACAGTTGTTTGATTTTGGGAAAAGAAAAATGTACTGTAACAGAGGAACCAGCGGAATTGATGGTTCAACGTCTACAGCAATGGGATTTGCAATCAAAAATGCCAATCCTACTTTATTGATTACCGGAGATCTAAGCTTTTTTTATGACATCAATGGTCTTTGGAACCAGTATATTCCGCCATTTGTAAGAATTATGATCTTCAACAACGGAGAAGGGAATATCTTTAAAATCATTCCTGGACCAGGCAATGCCAATCCTAATACCCTGGATGAGTTTATTGCCACCAAACACCGTAAAAATGCGGAACATCTGGCGAAACATTTTGGATTCTCTTACATCAAAGTGGAAGATGAATTGACGCTGGACAGGGTGTTGGAGAATTTCTTCAAGCCGGATGCACAACCAAAAATTCTGGAAGTAAACACCTATGGGAAAAACAGTGCTGATGTTCAGAAAGCTTACTTTAACTTTATGAAAGAAAGCTAAAGATCTAAATATTCTTCACTTCCCGGTAGATTCATAATTCTGTCAATAGGGTAGATAAACATATCATCAAAATCGTTTAAAGCGTTGATGAGTTGAAAGTGGCTGAACTGCTTTATATTCTGTAAAGTAATTTCAGCCTCTTTTATTTTTTTATGTTTTAAAAGATGTTGTCTTTGTACCCCATTCAAAAGAAAAGAGTTGGGAGTAAACCAGTCTTTACCCTTTAAAAATAAGAGATTAGAAAAAGACGTATCGGTGATATGATTATTTTTAACAATGATGATTTCCTCAGCTTTGGATTTCATCTTCATTTTATCTAATTCCTTACGGTCTTCAAACTTAAAAGAATAGTCAAAACTGTTATTTTCTACCAGCTGGAAATCCTGAATCTCAGGAATTGCATACGGAATCATCTGGGTTCTAATTCTCTTGTCAAGGTCATAAGAGATTCTTAACTTGAAAAGTCCATCTTCATCATGCTGCAGGTTTTTATAGATTTTGGCCAGATCAATAGATCCCTCTTTTCCAAAGTGAGAGAATGTTTGATTGACACGTTTTTGATGGAGATCTAATAGAAAAACCTCCTTATCTTCTACCTTAATGCTTTCAATGAATTGGGACATAGATTTTATTTTTCATTTCCTGATATTCGTCTTCTAATTTACTCATGTGCGTTATACCGCCTCCGCTTTTGAAATAAAGCTTATCGCCTTCTTTTTCAATAAAACGTATCATTACACAGCTGTCAACATTTTTTCCATCAAACCAGCCGCACACTCCCGTGTAGTATCCTCGGTTATAGCCTTCAGCCTCCAGAATTATTTCCAAAGTTTTAGGTTTTGGAGCTCCTAAAATAGAACCTGCAGGGAGCAATTTTTGCATAATACTTCCAACTTTTCCGTCAAATTCAGGTTTTAATGCTCCTGAAATTTCAGAACTCATGGCATATAAGTCCTTTTGCCGGGTTTTGAGGAAGTCGATATGCTGAAACTGGTCTACACGTACATTATCTGCTACCATGCTCAGGTCATTGCGGAGTAGGTCCACGACTGTGTAATGCTCAGCTTTTTCCTTAGGATCATTCTTCAGAATTTCGGCTGCATTTTCTATGGAGGCATCAATAGTACCTTTCATAGGATAAGTCAGAATTTTTCCGTCAATAATCTTTACAAAAGTTTCAGGAGAAAAAAATACAAAAAAATCTTTATAAAAAACCTTGTACTTGGCTTCTGAGTGATAAAAAATTTCTTCTAAACTTAAATTGGTCTCAATTTCAGTTTTTCGGGTATAATTTACCAGGTAAGAATTTCCGAGACGAATATTTTTTTGAACCTTATCAAATCCTATTTTAAAGCTTTCCAGGGTTTCCGAAAAGAATTTCCATTCTACTTTTTTATCAAGCTTGTGTTCTTTTTTTGTGTTTGAAAATAGTTGAAAATCAATGAGTAAGCCTGATTTTTCAATTTCGTTTTCCTGATAGATTTCAACATTCTCTGAAAGAAAGTCGATAACAAAGAAATAGGGAACTTTCTGAAGGGAAAGTTCATCCATTTCCATAAATTTTTGATGATTCACTGAAAACATTCGGCAAAAATACTTATTGATGTTTACTTTTGCATAAAATTTTTATGATGCAGAGTAAATATCCTCAGAAACCAGGAATAGATTTTATATTGAAGCAGGCTTTTTTCTATTGGAATAAAACACTGGTTTTTCAGTTGATGTTTTCAATGATATTTTTTGGAATCTTTCTTACCTCTTTGTTCTTCTTTGGAGAAAGATATGGAATATGGGAGCAGAATCAGGTATTAACAGATGCCTTAAAAGAGGGGACAAAAGCTTATATGGAAAAGATAGCCCAACTAAGTGCAACGGAAAATTATCAGATGTTTATACTCTCCATCTGGGCAACAACAGCGTTTCTGTATCCTCTGAATCTAGGAATGTTTCAGATCTTCAGAAAACTGGATCTGAACGAAAAGATTGAATTGGGAGATTTATTCGTAGGCTATAATGGAATAAATTTTTTTAAATACGTTGGGTACTATCTGTTTTGGTTTATGATCTACAGGTTTACTATGCCTACGATTCTTCTAGCAATTGTATGGGTAGCAGTGACCGTATTTGTAGCTCCATTAATGTTCTTCACCAATAAAAGGATATTTGAGGCGATTTCTTTAAATTTTAAAGCTCTTAAAATGTATTTTGTAGAAATCATGGTGTGTGTATTTGTTGCGGTTTTGTTTAAATGTCTGGGATTCAGTTTGTTTTTAATTGGTGGTCTTTTTACTTTTCCTTTCTGGAATGCTATGATTTATTCTTTATATAAAACAATATTTTCAGAGAAAGGCTAAAATTCAATCAGGTTTAATATGTTTTTTTATCAAAAAAAGTTAAATTTGGTAAAATCATTAAAATATTTAAACTATGTCTGAATTTAACGAATTTGATCAGCAAGGTTCTGTTCCCAACAGGGAAACGGGATCAATCATTTCTCATGCCTTTGAAATGTATAAAGGGGTTTTTGGGTACGCTATTGTTGCCATGATAATTTATATCGTTGGAGGAATTATTATCCAAAGTCTTACCGGTTTCAATTCTGCAGCGATCATGGAAGAAATGAGAACCTCAGGTGATTATGGAAATTTTAGATATTGGGAAACTCCTGGATTCTCAATGTATATGACTTTTTCCAGTCTTTTTTTATTGTTATTAACTCCGCTGTATGTAGGTTTGATCTATATGGTGAATAAATTCAATACCAAAAATCCAATTGAGTTTTCTGATCTCTTCATCGGATACCGCCAGAACTTTGTTAATATATTGATCTACAGTTTCATTTCTGGGATTATTTCTTCTGTTGCGCTGACGCTTTGCTTTCTTCCGTTTATTTTTATTTATCCGTTTCTATTGCTAGGATATCCTATCTTATTATTTGAAAACTCATCAGCTATTGATGCTTTAAGTAAGTCATTCAATATTGCAAAAGAGAATTACGGAACACTTTTAGGAGTAAGTTTCCTTGGGCTTTTAATCTCAATGGCAGGGATTATTTTATGTGGAATCGGGTTTATTTTGACGGCACCATTCATTATGGTTGTAATGTATTCTGCATATTGTGCTTTTGCAGGAAAGCCAAGACAAATCACGTATACAAAACAATAAAAATAAATAACAATTGATGAATAAAGACAATCAAATAAGCAGTGTTGCCATAAAGCAGATTTCTTTGCTCGCCATTATTTTGGTGCTGGCAGGTTTGATCTGCTTTAATCTTGCATTGTTTATTCCATCGGTTTTAGGAGCGATTACCATTTATGTGGTCTGTAGAAAGTATAATTTTTATCTTCAGGAAGAAAAGAAGTGGAAACCTTCGCTTGCAGCTTTTGTATTAATGTTGGCAAGTCTTATCGTTCTGATCCTGCCTATTTATTTCATTGCCGATCTGATAATTGATAAATTAGGGAATGCACAGGCTTATATGGACAAATTCAATGTGTTTTTAGACAAAATACATTCCTATATCCAAACCAAAACAAGTTTTGATATTCTGAGCCAGGAGAATATGAACAAACTGAAAAGCTTTGTAGGTAAGTTTTCTACTTCAGCATTGAGTGGAACATTCAATACGCTTACAGTAATAATGTCCATGTACTTTATTCTGTATTTTATGCTAGAAAAGCCAAGGCTGTTTGAAAGAATTCTGACGAATTCAGCACCTCTAAAGAGAGCCAATATTTCGTTGATCGGAGAAAAGCTAAGGAAGTTAATTATGGCCAATGCTATTGGTATTCCTGTAGTTGCTATTGGCCAGGGGATTGTTTCTTTGATAGGATATCTTATATTTGGAGCTCCGGGAGCAGTATTATTATTTGCTCTTACAGCCGCTTCTTCTGTTATTCCAGTAGTAGGAACGGCTATTGTGTATGTTCCTGTCTGTATCTTTATGATTGCAGAAGGGAATACTGGACAAGGGCTGGGACTAGCCATTTATTGTGTAGTGGTAGTAGGGCTTACTGATAACCTGCTTCGTTTTACGCTTTTAAAGAAACTTGAAAATATTCACCCTCTGAATACCGTTTTTGGAATCATTATGGGAATGAATCTGTTTGGCTTTATGGGGCTTATTTTCGGGCCTATCCTGATCTCGCTTACTCTTCTTTTGATACAAGTGTACAGAAACGAGTTCGCGGATGAAAATGCTCCTCCTGACCTGGAATTACCCAATCAGGGTGAAATAGAAGATAAATTGATTTAATTATATAAAAAGTGGAGGAACTCAATACGGAAATATTAAAAGAAATCTGTGTTTTTAAAATGCCATTTGGCAAATATGAAGGAACAGTATTGATTGACCTTCCGATAAGCTATCTGGAATGGTTCAATAAAAATGGAATGCCTAAAGGTAAATTGGGAATGCAGCTGTCGACTGTTTATGAAATTAAATTAAACGGATTGATGGACCTGTTAACACCAATCAGAGCTTCTGTAAGAAACGGATTGTAAGAAGTTCTGTTTTATGATATAATTTGGGCGGCTTCGAAGAAGCCGCCCAAATTATTTTGTCTAAGATATTTTAAGCTTTAAGTGCTGCAATTTCATCCCTAAGTTTAGCTGCTTTAATAAAATCAAGATTTTTAGCCGCCGCTTCCATTTCTTTTTGCTTCTGTTCGATCATTTTCTCTACATCTTCACTGGCATAGGTAGATTTAACTTCAGCCACTTTTTGAAGAATTTCTTTTTGAGTATATTTTTCATCCGGGAAGTCTTTACTTCTTCCTACGAGATTTTCAGATATCTTTTTATTAAGAGCTTTTGGTACCAAACCATTATCCTCGTTATACTTCATCTGCTTGGCTCGGCGGTATTCGGTTTCATCTAATGTTGCCTGCATAGATTTGGTGATCTTATCAGCATACATAATCGCTTTACCATTGATATTTCTTGCTGCACGTCCTACTGTTTGGATCATGGATCGTCTGCTTCTCAGCATTCCTTCTTTATCAGCATCTAAAATTGCTACCAATGAAACTTCCGGTAAGTCCAATCCCTCTCTTAATAAGTTGACTCCAATCAAAACATCAAAAAGCCCTAAACGAAGATCCTGCATAATCTGAATACGCTCCAGCGTTTCTACATCAGAGTGAATATATCTTGTTCTGATTCCGAATTTTGTGAAGTATTTTGTTAATTCCTCCGCCATTTTCTTGGTTAAGGTCGTTACCAGAACTCTTTCATCAGCATCAGCTCTTTTTTGAATTTCTTCCATTAAATCATCAATCTGATTTAAACTTGGTCTCACCTCAATAATGGGATCAAGAAGCCCTGTTGGGCGTATGATCTGCTCTATATAAGCTCCACCTGTTTTTTCCAGCTCATAATCAGCGGGAGTGGCAGAAACATAGATAACCTGATTCTGAATAGCTTCAAATTCTTCAAATTTTAAAGGTCTGTTATCCATTGCTGCAGGAAGCCTGAACCCATATTCTACTAATGCTTCTTTTCTGCTTCTATCTCCACCATACATGGCATGAACCTGTGGAACGGTTACGTGGCTTTCATCAATAACCATTAAGAAGTCCTTGGGGAAATAATCAATCAGGCAGAAAGGTCTTGTTCCGGGAAGTCTGCCATCAAGGTATCTGGAATAGTTCTCAATTCCAGAACAATATCCAAGCTCTTTGATCATTTCCAGATCCAGTTCTGTTCTTTCCTGAAGTCGTTTAGCTTCCAAAGGTTTTCCGATAGAACTGAAGAAGTCTACCTGCTTTACCATATCGTCCTGAATATCTTTGATGGCTCCGTTGAGTGTTTCCTTTGATGTTACAAAAAGGTTTGCCGGATAGATCTGAATTTGGTCAAAATTATCCTCTACATTTCCACTCACTGGATCGAAGCTTTGAATTTTTTCAATTTCATCTCCAAAAAATTGAATTCTGATGGCATTATCGGTATAGGCAGGGAAAACATCAATAACATCTCCCTTTACACGGAATGTTCCTCTTTGGAATTCATTTAATGTTCTCGCATATAAAGCATTCACTAAAGAATGGAGCAATGCTGTTCTCGTTACTTTTTCTCCAATAGCAATGGAAATTAATGACTTGTGGAATTCTGTTGGGTTTCCGATACCATAAATACACGAAACAGAAGCCACAATCAACACATCTCTTCTTCCGGAGAGAAGGCTTGCTGTAGCTGAAAGACGTAATTTTTCAACTTCTTCATTAATGCTCAGATCCTTTTCAATATAAGTTCCGGTTGTGGCAATATAAGCCTCCGGCTGATAGTAATCATAGTAGCTGACAAAGTATTCTACAGCGTTTTCGGGGAAGAATTCTTTAAACTCCATAAAAAGCTGTGCTGCCAGTGTTTTATTATGGGCCAGAACCAGAGTAGGACGTTGAACGTTTTGAACAAGATTAGCAACTGTAAAGGTTTTACCGGACCCTGTTACCCCAAGAAGAGTCTGGTATTTTTCACCAATCTCTATTCCTGCAGTTAATTTATCAATGGCTTGGGGTTGATCCCCAGTGGGTTTATATTCTGATTGAAGCTTAAAATCCATAAGAAAAGAATGTATAGAACAAAAGTACAAAAGAAATTATTAGGCATGATAAGGTTTTGATGATGAATATTTTGATTATAAAACTTAAGCTGATGTTCATTTAGCTTTTCGGTTCTTTTAGGAAATAACTTTTGAGTAAAAATGGCAGGATCATATACAAAAAAAGCGCTTTAAAAAGCGCTTCGTTCTCATGGTTTTGTGAAAGTCATGGTTGCCGGAATCTTTAACACTGATGCGATGGGTTGTCCATCTTTCATTGCAGGTTTCCAGCTTGTTTCGTTGCTGATGGCTGTCATCGTTTTAAGGAATTCCTTATTGAAAATATCGTTATCCCCTGAAGTTGTCACGTTGGTTACCTTTCCTGTTTGGTCTATATGAACATACGCCATTCCCTTTATGACTCCTGCCACAGGTTGTAGTTCACTTAAATCCATAGTTTGACCTATCTTGACTCTAAGATCTCGCATGCTGCCCAGATATTCTGCACTGACAAAGTTTTTGTCTTCCTGAATGTTTGTGTTCTTACCTTCTTCGTCTTTTTTCGGAGAAATTGTGTCAGTGACAGTTTTTAAAGCTTTGGGAGCTACAGGGCTTTCTTCCTTCAAAATATCTTCTGGAAGATTTTTCATTGAATACTGTACAACCTTTGTTGTTTCTGTATTTAGATTTTTGATAGGTGCAAAAGCAGGTTTGAACTCTGTATTGTTCTCAGTCTTAACAGAGTTGTTGGCATACGTTCTTTCCGAAAGTAATGCTGTAGCTGCTACAAGTGCCGTGATCCCTACGGTCTTCCGCAATAAGCTGAATTTTGTTTTTTGAGCTTTCATCATAATAAATCGTTTTTTTGTGTTATTAAAATTAAGTGAATGAGTAAATGGCATATTCTGGCTGCCCATGAGCTCATCCAGGATTAGGTTCTGGTATTCCTTAAGGTTGAACTCATTATTCAATACAGCCTCATCCGCTAAAAATTCATGATTGGTAATAATTGCTTTTTTATAGAGGAAAAGAGCAGGGTTGAACCACGTGAAAATTTTCACAAAGTGTATAATGAAGAGATCTATACTATGTTTTTGATCAAGGTGGCTTTTCTCATGAAGAAATATTCTTGGATCGATAATGCCGTTTTTTACATATTCTTTTCCCATATAGATAGTGTTCCAAAAGCTAAATGGAGAGAGACTCTTTTGAGTAATTATAATATTGTAATTTTGGTACTTACACTTTTCTCCTCGTACTCTTTTAATGCTTATTATGGCTAGGATACCTTTAATCAGCATGAAAAAAGTGACAGCGGCATAGATTGCCCATATCAAATTGATCCAATTAAAGCTTTCCTGTTCAGGCTGCGCCAAGGTAACAAGTTGTGTCGCTTCTTCAATAATCAGCTGTGGATGAGTTGCTTTTGGAGCCTGTACTGTAAACGTAATAAATGGAATTACATATGAAAGGAGCAGGGAGCTTAACAGATAGACACGATTGAATCTATACATTTTCTCTTTTTCCAAAAACAAATAATATACTGCAATGAAAAGTGCTGAACACAGAATTATTTTTAGAATAATTGGTACCATAGCTATTCTTTTATCTGATCGTCAATAATATCACGAAGTTCTTTCAATTGCTTTTGGCTAAGCTTAGCATTGGAGGTAAAAAATGAGGCAAACTGTGCTACAGAGCTGTTGAAAAAACGGTCAATCATAGAAGTCATTTCTTCCTTGAAATATTCTCCTTTCTCTACCATAGGATAGTATTCACGAGAATTTCCATATAATGTATAGCCTACAAGCTCTTTATTTTGCATTCTTTTCAATAAAGTTGCTATGGTAGTGGCAGCGGGTTTAGGTTCCGGATAAGCTTCCAGAATGTCCTTCATGAAAATTTTCTTTCTCTCCCAAAGAATATCCATAAGAACTTTTTCAGAATCAGTAAGTTTAATCTCTTTCATTCTACAATGTTGTAATTTGTTCTACAAATGTAGAATAAAAATTTAATTACACAAACTTTATGGCATTATTTTTCCATTCATTTTTAAACACATAATCATAATAGTATGAAAATCAATCAATTTTACATCTCTTTGCTAAGTCTTTTTCTGACTTTATCTTCGTGTAAAAAAAATTATGCGAATGCACAACAGACCGGAAACAATAGTAGTGTAGAGACTGAAAAACCTAATTCTGACTATCAGCCTGCATTTAAGGGGCAAACAAGGATTAAGGCAGTAAGAACAAATACCCCGTATAGTATAGAAATATTGAATAAAGAGCTTGGAAAGCCTTGGGGAATTATTAATTTGCCGGATGGAAAATTCCTCATTACAGATAAAAGAGGATATATGAATGTGGTTTCAAAAGATGGAAAACAGATTTCTAAGATAGATGGTTTTCCAAAAGTAGATTCCAAAGGGCAGGGTGGAATGCTGGATGTAGCATTGGATCCTGATTTTAAAACTAATTCTGTTATTTATTTCAGTTTTTCTGAACCATTTGGAAAAGGAAATCTGACTTCTGTTGCTAAAGGAAAGTTATCAGGAGACCTCAAAACCCTTTCTGAAGTAAAAGTTATCTTCAGAGCAGAACCTTCTTATGATGGCGATAAACATTATGGCAGCCGTTTGGTTTTTGATAAAGATAAAAACTTATTCATAAGTACAGGAGAAAGGTCTGATAAGGAAACGAGGGTCTACGCTCAGAAAACAGACAATTATTTAGGTAAAATAATAAAAATTACCAAGGATGGGCTGCCTTCTCCTGGAAATCCATTTATAGGGAAGCAAGGTTATAAACCTGAAATTTATGCCTACGGAGTCCGTAATCCTCAGGGATTGGCTCTTGATCCAGATGGAAATCTTTGGGATGTGGAAATGGGACCAAGAGGAGGTGATGAAATCAATCTTATTCAACCGGGGAAAAATTATGGCTGGGGAGATGTAACCTATGGTATAGAATATTCTGGAGCTAAAGTAGGTGCTGGAATTACCCAGAAAGACGGTACAGAACAACCAGTTTATTATTGGGATCCTGTAATTTCTCCAAGTGGAGTTACTTTTTATACCGGGAATATAGATGAATGGAAAGGAAATCTTTTTATCGGATGTCTGAGTGGTGAACATATCAACAGAATTGTGATGAAGGATAAGAAAGTTGTAGGAGAAGAACGTCTTCTTGCAGATCAGGGTGAGCGTTTCCGTGATGTGTTGAATGGGATAGATGGTAATCTCTATGCAGTAACAGACAGCGGAAAACTATATAGAATTTCGAAGAAATAAAAAACGCCAGCTGAATATTTTTTAGCTGGCGTTTTGGTAATGAAGCAGAAGAGTGGAAAAAGAGAAGCTCTAATAGTTATGATAAGTGAAATTCTAATTTTTTAGGAATTGATTTTAAGTGGTGTAGGATAACTAGGAGCTTTCAGTTTCCCTCTTCCAGCTTCTATTCTTTTTAAAACTTAAAATTAAGTCTGGCAAAAACCTGTCTTCCTGCAAATCCCATCTGTACCGGATCAAAAATTCCACCTCCTTCTGTATTTCCATCACTCACATGTGTTCTTTGCAAAGTTGGATATCTATTGAAAATATTTTTGCTCCCTAAGGTAAAGTTGAGGTTCTTTGTAAATTCATATCCAAAAGAAATATCAGTTGTTACTTTTGGATTGTAGACTTGTTCTGCATCATCATACCCGATTAATGTAACCTTATCAAATCTTACCAACTGAAGATTTGCATTGAATTTATTGATCTTATAGTTGAGGTTAAGGTTTATTTTTGTCTTTGGAGCGGAAGCGAGAATAAAGCCTCTTTCTCTTCGGCTTAAATAAATATCTTCTTTCCCTGCCAATTGTTTTGAAGTATTAATTTTTGTGATCTCCATATCATTATAGTTGCCGGCTAAAGTAGCTGTTAACTTTCCAGAGCCTAAACTTTCACTATAACTTAAGATGACATCGATACCTTTAGTCCGGGTATCAATGGCGTTAGAAAAAAACTGAGCTTGGTCAATATAGGGATAATCAGTTTGAACATCTGTAGGTAAGTCATCTCTTGAGAAATTACCAGTAAGAACAATCCTATTTTTTACAGTAATATAATAACCATCAACCGTTGCCGTAAATTTACCTGTATTAAAAGTGAAGCCGGCACTTCCGTTGACTGAAGTTTCCTGTTTTAACTGTTCTATACCTACTCTGCTGGCTAAATCACTGTCATTTGATGCAAGTTGAATGGTAACCAATTTACCACCCTGAAAATTGGTGAACTGTTGACTGTAGTATTTTTGTGCTAGAGAAGGTGCTCTGAAGCCCGTAGAGACCGATCCCCTGAAAGCAAGTTGTGGAGTAATAGCATATCTTGTAGCAAATTTTCCATTCAATGTACTTCCAAAGTCATTATAATTTTCAAATCTTCCAGCAATACTGATCATCCATTTTTTGGTAATGTCAAGCTCGGTATCTACATAAGCAGCAAAATTATTTCTGCTTTTACCAATATCTGTAGAATAACCTGGAAATCCTTGTGATCCTCCTGGTCTTATATTGTCTTCAGGATCATCAGCAATAGGATTAGTGACCAATAAATTGTCCGGAGTGTTTGGGGTTACAGGATTTCCATTGATATCATACATCGTATAGGAAGCCTCTTCTCCTTTAATGATATTGAATTTTTCATATCTGAATTCTGATCCGAAGGCAATATTCAATCCTTCAAGGACCTTAAACTGTCTTACAGCATTAAATCCTGTTGTGTTTTGAAGCAATGAATGTCCGCCAGCGTAAAATTGAGTCGGTGATTTACTACCTAGAGTTGCATTAACGGTATTAGTGATATCATAAGTAAACCTATTATTTCCAAAAGCATTATAAAAATCTACATCCCAGTTGGCAACCTTAAATTTTAAACCATTATCAAAGGTGAAATCACTGATGCTGGTATCTTCAATAGGATCAAACCCCATAGGATAGATTTCAGGGATATTGCCATTGGCTTTAGGAGTTCTTGTCCAAGCATAAGCTTTGGTATTTCTGTGTGAAAAGCCCTGTCGGGAATAGAACTTTAGTCCATCCGTTAAAGGAAGCTCAATATTTCCAAAGAAATACACATTTTGAGCTTTGGCGTCTCCGAAGCGCTGCCTTGGTGCACTATACATTTCCGGGTTGGCATTTCTGATGGCGTAATCTTTATTGATAAACTCTGCCGTGAAATTACCAAAGCCTCCTTTGTTTCCTATTTTTGTTCCCAGGTTCCCATTAAAATTAAAGGTATTTCCATCAACTTTATGATCAGAAACCACATCATTATTTCCAGGGCTTTTAAAAAGATTCATTCCATAGAAGGCATTTCCTTCAAAACCCTTATCCCTGTCATTCAAAATAACATTAATGACCCCAGCAATAGCATCCGAACCATATTGAGCTGAGGCCCCATCGCGCAGCACTTCAACCCGTTTAATGGCTCCGATAGGGATGGTATTCATATCATATCCAGTATTCCCTCTTCCTTTAGTTCCGAAAAGGTTAATCAATGAAGACTGGTGGTATCTTTTTCCATTAAGGAGCAACAGAGTTTGATCCGGACCGAGCCCCCTCAAAGTTGCCGGATCTACGGCATCAGCACCGTCCGACCCTGATTGTTTGTTGGAGTTAAAGGAAGGTGCGGAGAACTGTAAAAGTTGGTTTACCTCCACCTGGCCTGTAGACTGGCTTACCTGTTTGATATCGATAACATCAATGGGAACAGGAGTGTTGATGACAGTTCTTTTTTTGTTCCGGCTTCCGGTAATGGCTACTTCGTCTATTTTGGATTCCTTTGTTAAGGTATCTTTTACCTGTTGGGCATAGGATAGTGAAGATGCCGTAAGAAAAATAATGCTTATGTATTTTATCTTCATATTGATAATTTTGAGTGATGGTTAACTCAAAATTATCAATATTTATTTTTAAATCAACAATTAAATTGATTATTTGTTATGAATGTCTTAATTTAATATTGTTTATAGTAAATAAATGTAAAATAATAGTTAAAATATAGAATTTAACGAAATTTTTTAATATTAAAAGCTGATAATGATTCTCTTAAGACCCTCTTCCAGAATTTCCCGAGAAGTGGAAAAACATATTCTGATATGTCCTTCAGCTCCTTTCCCGAACCATCTTTCTGATCCAGGAACAATAGCGACTTTTCCTTGCTGAAGAACATGCTGTGCAAATTGGTCACTGGACATTCCGTTTTCAATCTTCGGAAATAATACAAAAGTGGCTTCGGGAAGATTAGGAGTAACAAGACCCGATCCGCTCAGAAGTTGGAAAGCCAGATCTCTATTCTGTTGTAAATGATTTAAAAACTCTTTGTACCAAGGTTTAGCTTTTTCCAATGCTACACTGCCTGCAATCTGGGATAGAGTGGAGACCCCTTCTATGGTAGAGTTGAAACCTGATTTTTCTGTAAAGTCCTCCAGAATTTCCTGGTCATTGCATAGAACGGCTCCAATTCTCAACCCTGCAATTCCAAATGATTTTGAAAATCCATATACGGTAAAGCTTTTTATTTTGGCCTCTTCGGAAACAGATGAATAGGTATAATAATCTCTGTTGTCATAGATAATATCACTCCAGATTTCATCACTCATAACCCATAAATCATGAGCTGAAGCAATCTCTGAAATCTTTTTCAGTACTGCTTTAGAATAAACTTTTCCAAGAGGATTGTGTGGGTTACAGATACTGATCAGTTTTGTATGGGTATTGATTAAAGAAACCAATTTTTCAAAATCAATTTCCCCTGTTTGGGTGTTTACAGGACATAATCTTACTGTTCCACCAGCTGTTTCAACAGATTTCTTAAATAAAAAATCTACAGGATCCAGAATGATGGCTTCATCTCCAGGTTTTAAAACATATTTGGCGATCAGGAACATTCCCTGTGCAGCACTGTTTACGGCCAGTATATTTTCAGCAGTGAAGCGGCCATGCTTTTCCTGATTGAAATGATCAGCTACGCTTTTCTTAAATTCAGGAAGTCCGGAAAAGGGACCGTAGCTCAGGTAGCCGTCTTTTATATATTCAATAATTCCCTGTTCTATTTCAGGAGCTGTTCTGAAATCTGGGTCAGCAGCGGTTAAAGGGATAATTCCGTCTTCCAGTGTAGCCCATCTACCATTATAGGCTTTTCTTTTTAAGGCTTCAAAGTTGATATCGTTATTGGTGAACATTTTTTTATTTATAAGATATAGGTAAAATACGATCTGTCTGTTGGTCAATCGGGAGAAGAAACTGATTCAATAATATTCTGCCATTATTGATATGGGTTTCTATTTCAGGTTTTCTATCCGCTTCATATTTACGAAAAGCTTCTGTGAAATTGGGTTTTTCAACTAGATATTTAGTTAGTGTATAGGAATCTTTCAACGCTGAGGTAACTCCCTGGCTTGTAAAAGGGATGAGCGGATGTGCTGCATCGCCTATGAATACAATATTATCTTTATAAAAAGGATTGAGTTCTTCCAGTTCATAAACACACCACAAATGAACATTTTCATAGCTAGATTGCTGGATAATTGAAGAGACTAAAGGATCCCAGCCGGCAAAAACTTCAAGCATATAGGTCTTAAGATTGTCTGAGGAGCACTCATTGATTTTATATTTTTCATTATCAAACTGAGAGTACCAAAGAATTGTGTCATGAGAAAGCTTAAGGATTCCAAAAGTAAGTCCACCCTGATCGTGATGAAACTTCATAAAGTCATTTTCCACAGAGGCAGCAATATCTTCATTTTTAATGATATTAACCACTTCATTTTCTCTGACTTGTCTCATCTTTTCGTCCTTGAATAAATATTTTCTGATGCGGCTTTTAGAACCGTCTGAAACAATGACAATATCAACATCTATAGAAGTCCCGTCAGTATGTCTTAGTTTTCCTTTTTCTATCTCAGAAGGAATTACTGTTGTATTGTACGAAATATTTTCAGGAGAAATATTTGCTGATAAAAGCTGTATAAGGGCATGTCTTGAAATAGCAAACACATTGCTGAGGTCTTTTTCTGCAATTTTTTTTCCTGTATGGGAATACTGGATGTATTTTTTCAGAAAACCTCCATGTTTGAACAGAAGGGGAGGGTCTATGATCTGTGTAAGGTACTTAATGCCTTCCTGTGGAATAAGAAAGCCATGGCCTGCCAGATCTTCTTTATTTCTTCTTTCATAAATGTGGTAATCAATTTTGTGTTTTTCGAGATAATTCGCCATGCTTAAGCCGGAAATACCAGCGCCCACGACAGCAATTTTGTTCATGTTCGGAATAATGGATTTTTTCAGGTTGGTGTTTAAATACTTTTCGGTCTGTTTTTTATAGATACAAAAGTAAATTAAAATCATTCATTATTTTTAAAAAATAAATTAAATTGATTCTGAATTCCTGAAAAATCAGATGAAAAGCATAAGAACTATAGCAGTCAAAAGGTACGGTATTGAGCAAAATATTTAGCGAATATATAGATAGCATAAAAAAACCGGAAATAAATTCCGGCTTTTATTTTTATGCTTATGCTTTTTCAAGTTGAACAGTAAAGTGTCTTAATATTTCTGGTTCCCAGGTGATTTTATAGCCTTTAGCAATTTCTTCACGTCTTTCATATACATTCTTTATTGCTGCTGCAATATAATCCATATGGTTATTGGTATAGGTTCTTCTAGGGATGGCAAGACGTACCAGTTCCAGTTTTGGATAACGGTTTTGTCTTGTTTCAGGATCTCTGTCTGCCAGTAACGTTCCAATTTCTACGGTTCTGATTCCTGCTTCTTTGTAGATTTCAAGCCCTAAAGTCTGTGCCGGGTATTCTTCTCGGGAAACATTAGGAAGGAAATGTAAAGAATCAATGAAAACAGCATGTCCTCCGATTGGTTTCTGAACAGGAATTCCATATTCAATCAGTTTATTTCCAAGATATTCTACCTGAGAGATTCTGCTTTCCAGATAAGCAAATTCTGTAGCTTCATCAAGGCCAACCGCTAATGCAGCCATATCTCTTCCAGCCATTCCTCCATAAGTAATAAATCCTTCATAGATAATGGTAAAGTTAGAAGCTTTTCTGAAAATTTCTTCGTTGTTTAAAGCGATAAAACCTCCAATGTTGACTAACCCATCTTTTTTAGAACTCATTGTCATTCCTTCACCGTAAGAGAAAATTTCTTTACAGATCTCTTTGATGCTTCTGTTTTCCTGACCTTGTTCTCTTTTTTTAATGAAGTAAGCATTTTCTGCAAACCTTGCGGAATCAAAGAATACGGGGATTCCATATTGATCGGAAAGAGCCTTTACGGCTTTCATATTTTCAAGAGAAACAGGCTGTCCTCCGGAAGAGTTACAGGTAATAGTAATCAGGCAGAAAGGAATATTTTCTTTAGGGTGGCTCTTATAAACTTCTTCCAGCTTTTCAAGGTTGATATTTCCTTTGAAAGGATGAAGATTATTGATATCAAATGCTTCGTCAATAGTACAGTCAATGGCATGTGCCTTTCTGAACTCAATATGTCCTTTTGTAGTATCAAAATGTGAGTTCCCCGGAACCACATCTCCCTCTTTTACCAACACCGAGAAAAGAACATTTTCAGCAGCTCTTCCCTGGTGGGTAGGTAACAGGTATTTGAATCCTGTAATTTTTTCAACATTGTTTTGCAGCTGTTCAAAAGAACGGGATCCTGCATAGCTTTCATCTCCAGTCATCAATGCTGCCCATTGTCTGTCAGACATGGCTCCGGTTCCGGAATCTGTTAAAAGATCGATATAAACATGTGAAGATTTTAAGTTGAAGAGGTTATAATTCGCTTCTTTAAGCCATTGTTCTCTTTCAGCTCTTGTAGATTGGTAGATTTCTTCCACCATTTTAATGCGGTAAGGTTCCGCGTACGGTAAATTCATGGGTTGGTATGTTTTTAAATTGTGTATAAAAGAAAAATCAGTTTGAAAATATTTTCAAATTCATCAATGTACATTTAAAATAGAATAAGGATTATTCCGGAGCTTTAAATATATTTTCATCAGAATGGAATCCGGCTACACCGCCGCTTACCGCAAACTTCATGGCAGAAGCAGCAGTCATCCCCACTACAGGTTTGATGTTTTTTTCTTCAGTAACAATTACCCAGCCTGAAATTGCATAGGAGTGGGGTAAATATACCGCAACGTAATTATGCTTGTCAACGTCCGACATTTCTTTTTGAGTTAAAAAGCCGATCCTCCAGATTTCCGGATTTTCATTGGTTTTTACCCATACAGGATCATTGAATTTTTTCTTGTCGCCCACAAAAGAGGACATCACGTCCTTGGTAGGAGTATAAATATGTTTTACTCCTGGCGTTTTTTCCAGTAAGCTATCCATGGTATCGAAAAAGAATCTCCCTACCACAAATTTATTACCCAGATAGCCTAAAATAGCAGTAAGTAATATGATTGAAACGAAAACAAGCCCAGGAATCTGCTTTGCAAGTGAAGGTACAAGATTGTCTATTGCACTTACAATATACCAGATTACAAAAATTGTCAGTCCGATTGGTCCAATAATAACTAGTCCCTGAAAAAAGTTTTTCAGGAATAGATTCGCAATACTTTCAAAGCTTGGTTTCTTCAACGTTATTTCTTTACTGTTTTATATTTTAACCATGAATGGATTCTTTATTTCCATAGGATTTAATGATATTGGCCTCATATTCCAGCCATGCTTCCCATCGTTCATTTACTTTTTCAGGATCTCCAAGTTCTCTGGCAAACCCTATAAAAGTTGTATAATGGTTGGCTTCAGAGATCATAAGTTCCCTGTAGAAGACTTTAAGTTCTTCATCTTTGATGTTTTCAGTAAGAACCTTGAATCTTTCACAGCTTCTGGCCTCAATCATAGCAGCAAAAAGCATTTTGTCTACAATCAGATCTTCTCTGCTTCCCTGAATAATAAATTTGGCCAGCTCATTCACATAATCATCTTTTCTGGCTCTTCCAAACTTATAGCCTCTCTTTTTAATGATTTCATGAACTTGATTGAAATGATCCAGTTCTTCCTGAGCAATAGCAAGAAGCTCGGTAACGATCTCCGGATATTCAGGAAGCATGGTGATCAGGCCAATGGCGTTGGTAGCTGCTTTTTGCTCACACCAGGCATGGTCTGTTAAAATTTCTTCGATGTTTCCTTCTGCAATGTTTGCCCACCTTGGATCGGTTGGGAGTTTCAACTTAAACATGTTTTAAATTTTTGTAAATTTAAAACAAATTAGGCATATTCGGTGCTTTTGACGGATTAGAATTTCTATTCTGTTGGGTTTTGTTTAATGAGGAGCTTGTTTTGTGCAGTATTTATAAATACTTGTACCCTTAGATTATTATATTTTTTCTTACATTTCTGTCTAGTAACGAAACTAATAATCAGATAATCATTCGATCATTGCCTTTTACAACAGTCTTCAATGCTAAAGGATTAGAAGTTTTCGGGAAATATAAGTTCCAGAAGTTTTCTGTTTTAGCAGGATATAATCTATATCTTCTTGAAACAAAATCTATAGATGAAGTTTCAGCGCAATATGCTCTTGATTCAGGATTTAAAAAGAATGATATTATTATAGGTCTTTCTTATTTCCCTTTTAAATTTGCACAAATTTATAGTGAACAAAGATTTTCTATGGGAAAACATCAACGGGAGAAAGAGAAAAGAGTGTTTTCGCTTTAGGTCTTAGAATTGATCTTTCAGAAAGTTTTAGTAAGAAGATCAGTCTTTAATAGCTGTTTTCTTTCCTAAAAATTCAAGGATATTCCATCCTAATGTATCTACTTTTTTCAATCCTGCAGAAATAATGAAGGCTAAAATAATATTAATTCCATAAATAATTAACATCAAAATCCACCAAGGCATGTTTTCCTTCAAAGGAACTACAAGGAAATAAACCAATGATGAGCTAATTCCCTGTGCAAAATAGAAGAAAATGGCATTTTTACCAATATAAGTTATGATATTATCTTTGGTTATTTTTAATCTGTTATAAAGAATAAATAAGGTAACCAATGAGAACTGTGCCCAAATGATATAAGGGATTTGGGGCGGAAATTTATTCTTATTGATTTTGTAGAAAATTTCATTTCCATAATACCAGAACATCCATGCTAAAGCAATTCCTACAAGTGCATATAAAACAGGGATAAACTTCGTAGGGATCTTGTTACCACGCATTCTGTTCCCGATTAAAAATACTGCCATATAAAAGGCAACATAACCTACCTGTCCTGTCGGATAATATTCCGGAAAGATATTGAATAACAGAGTGAGACCAATACAAACACCAATGAACCAATTGATGTGTTTTGGAAAAAACCTTAAAATTAATACCCCTAAAACAGTAAGAATATAATAGACCTTCAAATACCAAAAGCTTCCCATTACTACTGGAAAAGTATCAGCATTGGTATATTGATGAAGATACCAATTTCCCAGATTTTGCCATTGAGGTATTGTAGAAATACTGGTTGTGGAGTATTTAGACCCAAATGTGGAATAAAAACTCTGAAGCCATTCCAAAGAAAAGAAGGTAAGGCCAAATACTTTAAAAAAATAATCTAAAAAGAACAGAAAAGTCACAAAGATCATGTAAGTGATCTGTAATTTGAGCAATCTGTAAAAAGTTTTCTCAATATTAGTGCCTGATGTGATTCCGCTTAATGCATAGAATAAGGCAACATCAAAAACAAGTGAAAAGACCCTTACCTCCGCAGGAATATAGAACTGCCCCGACCAAAAAGCAGTATGGATAAAGATAATGGATAGGGTAGCCAATCCTTTGGCGAAGTCAATATAGAGATCTCTGTTCATTATTATTGAATGTGGGATCAAAAGTAAATAAACTTCCGTTATTTTTCAAGTCCAATAAAAAGAGGCAGAACTCAATCGTCCGCCTCCTTTCTTAAATATGCTAAAAATGAATGTTTCGTTATTGAAGATGTTTAAATTCTTCTGCTGAGATTTCTCCAGATTGAATTTTTCTTAACTCATCTATATATTGGCTCATGTAAGCGTCAATTTCTGGGTTTACAGTGTTTTTAGCCATTTTATAAGTTCCGTTAAGAACACCTTGATAATAATAGAAGAAATTGTAATCAAAATTAGAGGCATTTAGGTCATACTGCCCTAAAAGGAAACCTAAACGAACTGCTGATCTTCTTTGTGCAGGCGTTCCATGGTGTCCTGGATCTGATGTTTGATAATCTCCAATACTTTGTGCAAACTCATAAGCTGCAGCAATTTCAGAGAAATTGGTTTTGTTATACCCATTAGGTCTTCTCAGATAATATCCTGCAAAACCATCTGCCTCAAGCTCGTTGGGTCTTGCTGTGTTTTCGTTTACTGAAGGAAGTCCGAATATATATTGTAACTGATGTCCATACTCATGAGCGAGGATCATTGCATTCACAATATCACCGCCTTTTGCTTTTGCATCATAATAGATAGCATATCCATAATAGATTTTTCCTGTAGAATAGGAAATAGCATTGTACGTTGAATTGAAATTGGATGGATCGTTTACGAATCGCAGAGTAGGATTACTTCTTCCCCATAAACTTGCAATTTTAGTCATCTGAGCATTCATAAAATTGGTGTCTGTGGAGTTTTGAAGTCCGGTAACTAAAACAGAACTGGAACTCCAGTAGTTGTCTACATAAGAGCAGTTTTTTTCTGTGGCTCCTGGTTGTTCTATTTTTGCACTAAGGTTTTCCTGTTGAGGAAGAACAGTCTCTTCCATTTTGTCATCACTACATGCTGTCAGGAATGTTGCAGCAATAGCGCCTGCTATAAAGCAGAGATTAAAGTTTCTTTTCATATAATTATTTAGTTGGTGAAACGAAGGTAAGAAATTATCTTTTATGTATGAGTACTTTACTATGAAAAATTATTCAAAACATAGTGAATACATTATTTTTATAAAAAACATTGCTTTGATTGTAAGGTGTTTAGAAATTTCTTTGTATATTTGCACCTCGAAATAACTAAAAATTTATAAACAATGTTTGCAATTGTAGAAATAGCAGGGCTTCAATACAAAGTTGAGCAAGACCAGAAGTTGTTTGTGAACCGTTTAAAAGGAGATAAAGGAGGAAAAGTTTCTTTCGATAAAGTTCTTCTTACTGTAAACGGAGCAATCACTGTAGGCGCCCCAGCTGTAAGCGGTATCACTGTGGAGGCAGAGATCCTAGACCATGTAAAAGCTGATAAAGTAATCGTTTTCAAAAAGAAAAGAAGAAAGGGTTACAAAGTGAAAAACGGTCACAGACAATCTTTAACTCAAATCGTAATCACTGGTATTACAGGATTTGAAGCAGGAGCTAAAAAAGCTGCTAAAAAAGAAACTGTAAAGTCTGAGGTTCTTTCTGACAACGCAACTGTTAACTTTAGCGAAGATCACGAGTTGAACTATCACTTAAAGAAAAATAACTTGTCTCAATCTAAAGAGAACAGAGAAACTTTAATTACTTTAGGTAAAGCAGTTAAAGTTGAATTAGAAAAGAATATTCTTACTCATGAAGAAGTAGATGCTGCTATCATTAAGAATATTGATCAATTTAAAGCACTTAACAAATAATCCAGTAATAAAATGGCACACAAGAAAGGAGTCGGTAGTTCCAAGAACGGTAGAGAGTCTCACTCTAAAAGATTAGGTGTGAAGATTTTCGGAGGACAAGCAGCTATTGCCGGAAATATTATTGTTAGACAAAGAGGTACTCAACACCACCCAGGTGATAACGTTGGTATCGGTAAAGACCACACTTTGTTTGCATTAGTAGATGGTAAAGTAGTTTTCAGAAAGAAAGCAAACAACAGATCTTTCGTATCTGTAGAACCAAACGCATAATCGTAAGCGTTTTATAAAGATTAAAGCCTCGGCATTTTTGCTGAGGCTTTTTTTTGTTTCTATATCCAAAAGTTAAAATTTTTATAAATATTCTACAGATTGTGAAATATTTATATATTTGTTATATATCAAATAACAAATCAGTTGCGGTAGCCGAAAAGCATACAGAGTAGGCAAAAAATTAAAACTAAATACTATGAAAAACCTAAAAAAACTATCAAAAAGGCAGCTAAAAACAATTGCTGGTGGTGAGAGATGTCCAATTCCAGCTTCATGGTGCAGCGAGTGGTGTGGATGGAGCGCATGGCAAAAAGCTCATTGTGCCAATGCAGTTATTGATATGCCTTGTGACTGCTAGTCTATTTCTTATAAACAGTCAATAAATTAACATAGGATTTATGAAGAATTTGAATAGACTTACAAAAAAGAGCCTGAAAAATATTAGTGGAGGCTCAGAAAATTGTCCTCCTGTAACAGATGATTGCTTCAATTGGTGCAGATGGACGCCACGCCAGAGACAACGTTGTTTACTTGAAATACTTTGTATGCCTTGCGATGAATAAATAAAAGAAAATAATTTATTTGCTCCAATAAACTCTAAATAAGTTGCGGATGCCAAAAATATAGAGAGTAAAACAACGAATTAAAACTAAATACTATGAAAAATCTGAAAAAATTATCAAAAAAAAATCTGAAAGAAATTAATGGCGGGGCGGGGAACTGTCCTCCAGTAGCAAGTTCTTGTAATTCATGGTGTCGCTGGACTCCATGGCAGAAGTTACATTGCCCGAGTAATATCTTTGAAGAGCCTTGTGAATGTATTTAATAAACTATTGCAGAACATGAGAAATTATAAAAAGATTACTAAAAAGCAATTAAAATCAATTGGAGGTGGTAATGATTATACATGCCCGGATTTCATAATAAAGACATGTGTGCAATGGTGTGTACTAAGTTCCTGGCAACAACAATATTGTCTGAATACTTTAGTAGAGTCTTGTAACTGCTCTTAGTAAAGTTTATAATAAAATCGGGCGGCTTCGAAGAAGCCGCCCGATTTGTGTATTGTGCTCGTTTTACTTTAAAACCCTACTTGAATACCAGCTTTAACACCAAATTTTGAAATATCTGGTCTGTCAAGATAATTCCCTCTCCAGTTGAAATCTACTCTGAAAAGCCTTAGATTTCCGATACCAATATTTTCAATTCCGAATCCATATTCATAGTAAATATGATCACTTGGTGCTGAATACTTAAACCCTTCTACATTGATAGCTTTGGATGCATCACTCAAAGTTCCGTATGCTGCTCTTATAAAAGCAACCTCTCTAAACTTTAACTTCTTAATTAAAGGGATGTAAGACAATATTTTACCGTTAAAATGATGTTCCAGATGAAGAGTGGTATAGGCATCAGCTACAAATTCATAATAATTAAGCTGAGAGAATGTATTAGGAACTAAGCCATAAGAAAGGTTAGCAGGAATAATATTCTGCAAAGCCAATGGAACTGTATTGAAATTTTTACCCGCTTCAAAACTTACCACCGTTTTCCCTAATGTTCCAATCAAAAATGGTTTGTAGAACATAAACTGAAGCTTATCATAGTTAAAATCAGCATTGAATAATCCTTCAATACCTCTCGTATATCTTAATACAATCGTAGGAGCCAGGTTTTTTGCTTGATATCGGTCAATTCCTGTTTGGGAAAAACGAGCTCCAGGTTTTGCGATCAAACTAATTGTAACGTGAGAATCATTTACGGTTTTTCTTAACTGCCCATCCGGCTGATAATACATCAGGTTAAATTTTTCCGGAATAGCAGATTTGATACTTTGCATGACTCCGTCAACACGTATTTGTATGTTTTTCCACGGTTCAATAGCAGCAAAAACACTCGTTTGGTTTACAGAACTTAAAGAAATATTCTCACCTCTTGCAAAAAATGTACTTGAAGATAAAGAACGTGATGCCACTCCGTCTCCGGATGTAAGCTGTCCTCCTAGCTGAACAATATCTCTGCTGGTTCCAGCTCCAATCATAAATCGGTTAAGCCTATTGAACATATATCGTGCTTCAGCACCGTATTTTACCTGCTGATCTTTAAATCCATAAGCAGTATAAAATTGAACTCTCCATGGATCATTCAATCCAAAATAGGTTCTTGCTCCCAATCTTATTCGGTCTCCTTCTACTTCATTTCTTCCGTATACTGAGAAAATAGGTCCGAAGTCTACCCCTTTAAAGGCATTGTAATAGCGGGAGCCAAGGGTTTCAAACAATTTTACCATACGATTGAACTTGGGCGTCTGCTGTAATTGGTCTAACATTTTATATACACCCTGTTCAGATTTAGATAAAGTATCTGGCCTTGCTTTTACCCAGTAAGCATCATCTTTATCCGTGAATTTGTCTTCGTATTCCTCCTCCTTTCTTTTAAAAACTTTAGGATCAAGAGATATGTTGAATTGATAATCTGAATAATCAACAGATTTTCTGGCAATAATACTCTTAGATCCTTTCTTTTTTGAAAAAGGACTCATCTCAACTTCAGTAATCAACTTCTTTGGAAGAAATGTTGTTTCATCCGGATTGTCATACTCCAGCTGAGTATAAACACTATTGACAAAATTGACATTTATTTTTTGTGTTGATCTTAAAGTAGCTCCCAGAACAGCATAACTGTCTGTATCTATATAAAGATTTCCCTGAAATGCCAGTACATCTTTACGTTTAGGCTGATATCTTATTTGAAAAGCTTTCTCTCCGTGAATAGAAATAGTATCTACAAGACTGTAATCATAAGTCCCGAATCCATCACTTCCTGCAGGGCTCTGAAATCCAATATCAAAATAATTTAAAGTATTATCGTAAATATTAATGTCTCTGTAAAGATTTTTGGCAGAAACAGTAATGACCTGATTGTCTTGAAAACCTGACGTTTTTTGAGCTACCAATGTTCTTTTGCTATCTTTATCCGGTCTGTTTTTACCATAATTTTCATAAACGGCTTCATTCAGGAAAATAGGAAGACCGAGTCTGCCACTGGCTGTAGAATCTGCATAATTAAAAATAAAGTCTAGCTTATTGAAGATTTTCTTCTTCATAAAAGCACTGTCTATATTATTGAGGTCAAATTGAGTCTTTTCATATTCCTTGTAAGAATAAGTATCAAATTTTTCGAGACCGTTATTTCTTTTTTGAGCCCACACTTTTTGCATGATAGCATAAGCTGGGTTTTCCTTTTTGCTTTTGTATTTAGGTTTTCCTGCCTGGATCACCACTTCCTGGATATTGCTCACTTTGGCTTGGGAAAGCTGTACAAAAATATTTTCTGCATTTTCGGGCGTAACATCAAAAGTTTCTGTAGTATAATTCTTTCGAACAAACTTTAATCTTTGGATAATGCTGTCAGACTGAACGCTAAAGCTTCCAGAAGTTGTGGTAAGAGATGGAGTTGTATTATCGTTGATAAAAATATCAACTTTGCTCACTTCTTTGTTTTTAGCATCAACAATCTTTCCGCTGGCCCTGTTTTGAGCATATACAAAGCTGGCAATGGTCAGGAAAAAAAATAAAAAATAGTGTTTTTTGGAATTGTTATTTAACATCATTCGTTTCTTCAGGCAATTAGCACAAACAAAAAGTATGCAGTTTTTTAAAAAATATACAAAAAAATAAAATATTTCTACGCTTTTATGTAAAACGGCAAATTTAACAAAAATAGTACTATCATTTAAGAAAAAATGAATACTATGTTTTTTACCTTAGTAGATAAGGATCAATTAATTAATGACAAGGTGAAAAATTATTGTATTTATGATTTATATACATCCAAATCCTTTTTTTAAGAAAGAGTAAAATAGAAAGTCTTTAATGACTTTGGCAAAAAAATGAATTCTTTCAAATTAGATTTTTATTTTAATTCTCTCAATAGATCCAAAGCCTTGCATCTTATTATAGTAGAAAGGATAATCGTTAGGATTTACAAAACACTTTATGATGCAATGTACATACATATATTAAGAGAGTGGGCTATCAATCTTCCTTCCATTCACATTCTTCGAAATCGCGATCTTCATCTCTCAAAACTTTTCAGGAGCTTGATCCCGCTATCCACTCATACTCCTCACACTGAGCTGGCCGCCCTCAAACCCTCCCACTCTCCAACTCTTGTTGCGGGGTAACCGTTCCTATCGGGGCTAGGGTAGGGGATGAATTTATAAATGATGAGTAATAAGTAATAGGTAATAGGTAATAGGTTGGCATTAATTAATATGATCACGATTATCCATATGGGTCGGCTTCCATCATTCCCATCCTTTGGAGGGGTGTCAAAAATTCAAAAGATTTTTGACGGGGTGGTAACTTTCCAATATTCATTATTCTCAGTCCTCTGTGAAAATCCGTGTCCTCTGTGGGGAAATAAAAAAACACTTCCCTTCAGTCATGTTTATAATCTATCATAATAATCCTTCTCCTTATATATATAATATAGTCTCTTTATTTCCCATCTCTCTCTTATTCTTTATTCTCTTTATGCAATCTTTGTCATCTGTAAGGATCTAAACAATGCTGTACTCTATCATTATCGTCCAACAAATAGAAGTTCATCAATAGGATTGGGCTTAGCCGAAGGAAGCCCGTTTACATAAACAAATCTTCTTCATCCATTGGCTTTAGCCAAAACCTATTTTCATTTTTTTTGAAAATCCCACATGTATTACAATATGTATATCTTCCATTACTCATTACTCATTACTCATTACTCATCTATAATAACGTCCATTTCCCTCCCACACCCATACCCTCTAACCCTCCACTGTCTCTCGCCAAACAAATGTTTAAAATTTTTCTCTCAAGGTATCAGTGTGTTAGGTGTAAAATATTACATGAATATGAAATTTATGTTAAGTTTATTTGTTTTGCGTGGTATAAAGTCTCTATCTTTGCCCCACTGAAAACGAGAGTATCAGTAAGCGCAGAAGGGCCTTTAGATGGGCAGAAACAGTAAGATCTACTAAGATAACAAACGAAAAAAAAACTTTTAATTTTTATCCAATA
>NZ_JBYPZJ010000020.1:0-20003 GCF_057815135.1 Chryseobacterium sp. II3a
TCTTTGAAGAATTTCTCCTGATGACTTATCTGTCCATCTTCTTCTTTTCACATGGAGTTTTACGATTTTACCCCTTAATGGATAATCATCCACAACAATCTCAGACAGAAAACCCTTTGATTCCAACTGCCGTTCTTTAAACTCTTGTGGAATACTGTTTTTTTCTTCAAAATAGATATGAAGTTCACCATTGTGGTCTTCTGCTTTGAGGATGTCAAAGTATTCAACTAAAAATTCTGGAAGTAATAATTTGAGAAGTTCGTGATCGCTTAACATAATTCAAAGATACATCAACTTAACATTTCCCCCAACTTTTGAGACTGATCCAATAATTTGCGGATTAATTTGACGTAAACTCTTCTCTATTATAATTTAAACGCCAAGTTCGCAAAAAATAACATTAAACTTTATATTTTTTGTTCGCAAGGGCATTGCATTCAGCAAAGGAAGATAATACTAGCTAAAAAAGGCACTCATTGCTGAATGAAGCACCTTTCCTTAAAGAATCATATAACCTCATGATAGAGCTTTGCGGGCATCGCGTTAATAAAAAGAGGTCAAATTATTTTTCCATTTTCCATTCATCTAAGTATTTCTACTCGACTATGTAATTGGTTATTTCTACTCTACATCATCAGTTTTATTCTTCGTTACTTTGGTCTATACAATAACCACAAAAATCAATTTAATATGACATCAACAAGCGTAAATGCCAATTCATCCGGCCAGTTACAACTGGGAGGCGGAGCACAGTTCTGGGTATATCTTTCCCCTCAACATGAAACTTCTAAAATGATTACCAAATGGCGTGTAACATTTTCACAGGGAAATTGGAGCGATTCTATTTCAAGCGACAATCCGACAAAACAAATCCAAACACCTAATCTTTCAGGTATTTTCGAGATTAAAGTTGAATTATTAAGTGGTTCAACTGGCACATGGAGACAAATTCCTCCTCAGACTGGAAGCCATAATGAAATTGGCTGTAATTCCAACTGTGCTTCTATGGTGGGAATTGTTGCTGACAGTACCAACCCTCCTATCGGTGCTATTAATGCTCATTTCTGGACTACCTGGGATGCGATGTGCAGAACAGGAGCATAAGAATATAGCAGGATTTCAAAAAATCAATCATTATAATCAATTCTACTGCGGTATTTTTTAATATCGCGGTTTTGGTTTTTAAGCTTTTTTCTCCAGAATTATGATACAAAAAAGTCCTAGATCTATGCATCCGGGACTTTTTTGTTATCAATTATTAAAATCTTCTTTTAGAATTTCAAGGAAACACTTCCTAAGAAACGTGCTGGAGCCTGCGGTGTTAAACGTACCGACCATGCTTTTTCATTGGTAATATTATCAAATTTCAATCCTACTCTATATTTTGGCTGATCATAGAAAATCCCAAGATCAAACATGGTATAAGAAGGAATAATTACTTTAGCTGTTTGGGTATTGGTTTGATAGGAAGAAGACCCCATATTTCCACCTCCTCCAATTCCAAGGCCTTTTAATTTTCCTTGCGGAACTCTGTAGCTGATCCAGAAATTAAACATATTCGCAGGACCTGATAACGCAGGTCTCAAACCATTAACAGAAGGATTGGCATTCGTGAACTTACTGTCATTGTAGGCGTATCCTGCTACGATATTCAGTCCATCAAATGGGTTAGCGGTTAATTCTGCTTCAAATCCTTTGCTCAATTGAGTTCCATCCTGTATAGAATAATTGATATCATCCGGATTGGTTCTTAATATATTATCAACACGGATGTTATAATAACTCAATGTTCCCACCAGCCTGTGATTGAAAAGATCTCCTTTTACCCCAAACTCTAACTGATTGGCATATTCTGGTTTGAATGAGTTTCCATTAATATCTACTCCACTTACGTTATTGAAACCATTCATATAATTTCCAAACACCGAAACTTTGTTTTTCAATACTTCATAAACCAACCCTAATTTAGGAGAAAGTGCAGTCTGTCCATAAGGCCCCGCCTGTGTTCCACTGTTACTTAAACCTCCTTTTATCTGACCTGTGGTAATGTCGTAAACTCCCTTAAACTGGAATCTGTCTACCCTCAAACTGGTCATTACCATTAACTGATCTGTTACATTGAAAACATTCGATACATAAGCCGCATAGGTATTATCGCTGTTATTTTCTTTTCGCATGACCGAAGTTGTGGTAAGAGCATCGATGGTGTTACGGTTTACTCTGAAATCGGCTGATGGATTAACAAAATTAAAAACTTTTGTATTGGTGTGATAACGGTCAAAATGATTTGAATTGTTATAGTAATCCAATCCTATGACCATTCTGTTTCTGAAACGTCCGATATGAAAGTCTCCGATAAAGTTTTGTTGGATATTTGTCGCAATAAATGAAGTAGTTCCTACCATCACCTGTGCACTTGCTGTAGAATCTGTTTTTCCGTTAATGGCGGAAATGTAGCCATTGATCGTAGATCTTGCACGGGACATGATGGTCTGGGAAGTCCAGTTTTCTGAAACTTTATAGTTCAGCTGAGCAAAGATATTCATCATCTGCGTTTCATAAGCAAGATCATCCCCCAGAAAGTTTTTATAATAAGGGAACTTCATATCTGCTATAGACTGTGTTTTGTTGCTTCCTGTATAAGGATTAAAACGCACCACTGAGGTTCCTTTTGCCTGGTTAAATTCTACATCCAGAAGAAGCGACATCCTGTCGTTGATCTGATAAGAAAAACTTGGAGCAATTGCTAATGAATTTGTAAACCCTAAGTCCTGAAAGCTTTTTTCAAACGTTCCGGCACCATTAAGACGGAAAAGTGCTGTTCTGTCTTTATTCACAGGAGTATTCACATCTACTGTCAACCGGTTATAATCCCAGCTTCCGCCAACATATCCTACTTCGCCCCCAAACTTATTGTAAGGTTTTTTTGTCACACGGTTGTACACACCGCCATAGCTGCTTGCTACACTCTTTCCGAATAAAGTAGCAGAAGGCCCTTTTATGGCTTCAATACGTTCCAGGTTTACAGGGTCTATCACTGAAAAAGCAGCTCCAGCAACTCCATTTCTTGCATTAGGCTCTGTTTCAAACCCTCTTGAACGGAATGTCACTCTTCCCTGATTTGCAATCATAGGAACTCCGGCTCCCGGTACATTTTTAGAAATACTTCCAAGATCTACAGCTACCTGCTCCTGAAAAAGTTCTTTTGTTACCGTATTGTATACCTGCGGATTTTCCAGATTCTTTAGAGGAAGCCTTGCCACAAATCCACTTTCTTTTTTAGAAAACCTGTTGACATTTTTCATGATGACCACTTCCTGTATCGCCTGGATATTTTCTTCGGTCAGCTGATAGTCTAGCGCTGTATTTTCACCTGCTTTTACCTGAACAGGAATACGTATTTCCCTGGACCCTAAGATTTGTAGTTTTATGGTATAGGATCCGGCATTTATACTGGTGAACCGATAATTCCCATCATCATCTGTCAGGGTTTGACGATCTGCCTCCAATAATGAAACAGATATTGATCTTAAAGGCTGTCCATCTACCATATTGATCTTACCGGATATTCCACCTTGTAGATCTTGTGCATATAATTGAGTTAAACTTATCAGGGAAAAGAAGAAAATGAAAAATGGCCTAGACCATTGTATTATTTTATCTGTTAAAACATCATCATGCTCTGCTTCATAAACATGGGGCAGCAACTTCTTCAGAAGTTCACATTCACTTGATCGTATCATTTTTCAGCCTTATTTAAACTAATTATAAATAAAAGTGCAAAATAAAGGATAAACAATTTTTCACACAACACTAATTTGAATTATTCTAAATAAAAGATAAAAATCATCATTCTTCATTTTCTTAGCCACATTAAATTATTCATGCTTCAAATTTCATTAATCATATTAATTGTATTCTACAAGCTTATTCATGGCATTTATAAAATAAGAATATGTACTTTTCCACATTTTACTAATATTTTATTAACAAGTTATCCACAATTAATTTTAAAACTAAGAAGCTCATTGGTATCCCTATTTTATTCCTTTTTTTAAATTAGCATGACCATTATAATTAACAAATTATGGAAAACGAGGTTAAAATTTTGAGAGAAAAAATGAATATGACTCAAAATGAGCTTGCTGAAAGATCCGGACTTTCTCTCCGGACCGTTCAGAGGATTGAGGCTGGGAATATTCTAAAAGGGTTTACCTTAAAAGCACTTGCCCATGCTTTGAATGTTCCGCCGGAAGATCTTATTATACCCAAAGAACAAACTAATATCCAAAGAGCTAAAAAGATCAATTTTTCCGCTTTGGCCGGGCTTGTTATTCCGTATGGAGGGATTATTATTCCTGCTATTTTAACCTATCAGACAAAGGATTTAAAAAACAAGGAACTGGGAAAAAGCATCCTCTGCATACAGATTATTATATCAGTAATTTTTTCGGTCTTAATGATTATCAGCCCGTTTATACAAAAGCTATTATCAATTAAATTTCCACTTTTTATCATTCTTTTACTCCTATTTTTAGGGTTGAAATTATTCATCGTCATTAGCAATGGGATCAGTTTAAATAAAAACCATGATTTAAGTATTAAGCTGAAAACCAACTTCTTATAAACAAATACAGAAAAATGTCGTAAAATTGTCGTATTGTTTTCATGCCAAAATAATCAAGGATTCCCGAATCTTGCATAAAAAATCAGCATGAAAATGATAAAGCGAATTATTCTCACCTTTTTAATTGTAATCATCATTGCAGGGTTAGGCGGATCCATTTATTTTGACCAAAAGTTTACTCCTGAAAAGAATTACTTAAGCATAGACAATGAAAGTGGAGTTGTTCCTATCAAATGGGTTGGAGAAAATAAAAATGCCCTGCTGGTTCCGATTCATTTTGCCCATGACACCGTTACTTATTATCTCCAGTTTGATACAGGAGCCATTTATACCGAATTTTATGGCAAATCGATAGAACAATTAAAGGGAATCACCATCAAAAATGAGCGGGGAGCGACTTCTTTCTATATTGGTAAAACGAAAGTCACTTCCAATCAGATTAAAATATCCAATACGGGAAAACCTTTAGAGCAAACAAATCCTATTAAAATCATTGGTACTCTTGGTGCTGATGTCCTTGAAGATCGAAAAACTTTAATTAATTTCAAGGACCATTATATTGTTTTCAATCTATACAAAACACCCAATACATTTCAAAACAATCTTTTTGACTTTACGTTTAAGAAAAGAAAGGTCATTATTCATGGTTTCCTGAAGGGGAAGGATGAGAAATTCTTATATGATTCTGGCACCAGTGCTTATGAGATGCTGACAAATAAAGAGAACTGGGAAAGTTTAAAGATACCACAATCAAAAGTGATGGTAGAAAAAGCTCAATCACGACCCAATATTTTAACAACATATACTACAAAGACTCGTGATATCATCCGTTTTAAAAATAAAAGTCTTCCCTTAAATGAGGTAACTTACGTGGAAGGATTTTCCCAGGGGCAATATATGCTGATGAAATTTTCCGGGATGTCTGGAATGCTGGGCAATAAAGTATTTTTAAATCACAAAATCTATATTGACTGTTCAAAGGGAAAAATCGGAATTGAATAATCTAAAATCAAATCTTATTAATTATTGCTATTCCCAAATCTTTCCTAAATCAAGCACTTATTTTGTCATGTTTTTAAACAGTATTTAAGATTTTTGAATAAACATTTTATTCATAAGGTCTCATACATTTGTTTTGACAAAATACATTCTCTGCGTATCACTTATTTTTTATTTAATCTTATGATTTCGCAGGTTTTAACATTAATTTTAAAGCAGTTCTCATGAGGTTTGATATTAAAAAAATTCTTTTCCTATTAGGTATAACAGGTTGTTTTGGAAATCTGGCAAAAGCTCAGATCAGTCCACCGGGACTTGGAGATGCCAACACCGCATTCTGGTCAGCATTTGGAGTAAAACGAAATTTGGATTCTTTAGGGAAGAAGCAAACCATGAGCTATATTGCCATAGGACGTAAAAGCAGTCCGGATAACAATAATCTGTTTGCGAAGCAGGCTATTTTTGTATTAAACCACGAGTTTTATCATTCTTTTGCTCCTCACCAGCAATACAGCTATGCACTCAGCTACCGGCGACAACCTGAATATGAAAAAGAAGCCCCTTACGACAAGGAAGGTATAGAACAAGAGTTCAGAGTGTATGGAAGGTATGCTTATACTTTTGATCTTGGAAAAAAACTAAAGCTTAAAAATACGGTCCGCCAGGAATTCAGAAAGTTTTTTGACGCTGACTTTCATAAAGTGGATGAAGACTTTCAACTGCGAACTCGTATCAAAAGCCAGTTGACTTATAATTTATCTCCTAAGAATAATCAGAAACTGGCATTGAGTGCAGAAGCGCTATTTTCTATCAGCCATCTTAATGAACATGATCAACACTGGAATTCTTTTGGATACCGGGAACTGCGATTGGCAGCTTATTATATGTTCAATATTCCCAATTCTCCTTTTACTGTAGATATCGGTTATATGGATGATCTCATCAGAGGCAGCCAAAGTATTCATCATGGCGGAGTTCATTATATTGCGGCAGACCTCATCTGGAATATTCCTTACAAAAAGAGAGATACGACGGATCAGGACCACCTTGATTAAAATAAATTAAAAATCCCAGCCTATTACCAGCTGGGATTTTCGTTGGAAAATATAGGATTCTCCGCAATATAATTAAGTATGAATGTGGTGTGAAATTTTAGTTGCACAGGGTCAGAAACTGACGGCTCATCTGCACTTTGAATTTTGCTTCGGCTTTGGAATGCGCATAAATAGTATGCTCAAAAGCCTGAATTGTTTTCAATTTCTGATCAATAAATGCTGCGATCTGTACTACGGAAAAGATAAAATCTCTGTACAAGGCCATATCTACAGTTTGTCCAAAATAAGGAAGATAGGCTTTAAGGAAAGGAATGGTCATCTGATGTCTGTTATAACTAATACAATATCCAATACCTTCTCTGGAAGTTACAATATCATAATCATTGATGTAATCCAGGATATTTTTATTGCCGCTCAGGGCTTCTTTATTTTTTGTGCAATACCTGTTGATCTTATCCAGAATATGTTGAGCATATTCCATCATAGAAATGCTTTTCCATTCAAAAACATGGTTCATTCCTTTTTTGGATGATACTCCATTCTCACAGCCTGTGCAGAAAGAGAGCCCAATCTTTTCATGATAAGGAAAGAAACATTCTTTGATTTCAATAGTAGCATCTGCCTGCAGGCTGTCATCAGCAAAATTGTAGTAGAGATAAGGGCTATACATCGCTGCTAAAGCTTTCAGATAGTCTGCCTCACTAGCATTATGATATTCTTCAAACCATTTTTCAAGATGATCATAATAATGGTCTTCAAAGTCGGTAAAGTGTAAGTAAAGTGGCAATTCCATAGCTCTGTAATTTTGATATGACAAAGCTATTGCCGTAAAGCGACAAAACTTGACGCATTATATTTTTATTTAAAAAAAGAGAATAGAGAGATGTGATGATGGACCGTAATCTGCAACCAGAAATCCTGAGCCATTGAATGTCAATGGTGAATTTTGCTGCGCAAGTGAATGGTGAATAGCAGCCGACTATTCCCTCAACAGACAACATTAAACTTTAAACATTGAACCTTGAACTTTAAACATCTATGCTGAATCTCCTTTATCTCCAAAAACTGACAAGCGAAGCGTATTGACCATTCACTGTTGAATTATCTCTTCTCTACTTATCATAATTCTTCATCATAAACTCAAAATAGTGGATCATCTTCAGATAGTTTTCGATGCTTAGATATTCGTTGGTACTGTGAATACTCTGCTGTTCTGCACTGTTGATTCTGATTGGCATGAATCTGTAGACATTTTTGCTTACAATCTCATATTTCCCGGCGTCTGTTCCGGCCATTGTAAGATATGGGGAAACAATCGCCTCCGGATAAATTTCTTTTACTCCAGCTTCAATCAGCTTGAACGCTTTGGTATTGGATGAAGATATGGCAGAAGCTTCTCTTGTATTGTCTATTTCTTCTACTTCAACATCAAAACCTTTGGTTGCCTTGGCAATATGATCCCGAACATCTTTTACCGTATTTCCGGGAAGGAGCCTGAAATTAACAACAAATTCCACTTCGGGAGAAAGTACATTGGTTCCGTCACTTCCTTTCATCATTGTTAATGCCGTTGTAGTTCTTACCAATGCATTGGTTGTATTGCTTTTGGTAAGTTGAGAGATTAATACCGGTTTTAAAAGCCATTGATTAGCCAAAGCCAGCCTTGTTGTAAAAGGCATAGCTCCACCAATATTATCAAAAAATTCTTTTACTAATGGAGTGATAACAGGTTTCATCTGATCATCTTCCAGCCTTTGCATAATGACAGCAGCTTTTCCGATGGCACTTTCCATAGGCGGCATGGATGAATGACCGCCCAGCCCTTTTACTTTTATTTTGGCAGAAAGGAACCCTTTTTCAGCACATCCTACTACTGCAACGTCAGCATCCACTCCGGCCACATTGCCTTTTCGCATGATCAATCCGCCTTCATCATATACAGCATCGAATTTCAGTCCTTTTTGCTTAAAATAATTGGCAATCTGAATGGCTCCATTCTTTCCGCCCACTTCTTCATCAAAACCAAAAGCTAAATAAATATCTCTTTGAGGAATCTGTTTGCTCTTAATAAGATTATTCATAGACTCCATCAAGGAGAAAAGCATTCCTTTCATATCTATCGCTCCTCTTCCATAAATTCTCCCGTTAGCTACAGCCCCTGAAAAAGGGGGAAAATCCCAATCTTCAGCAACTTTAGCCACTGGTTCTGCCGGTTTATCATCCGGTCTGAAAACATTTTCAGCGGTATTTTTAATATCTGCATCTCCAGGCGGGACTACATCCATATGAGATAGGAACAATATCGGTTCTAATTGGGGGTTACTCCCTTTTAGCCTGAAAACCAGACCAAATTTATTGACTTCTACATTTTCGGTATTTTGATATACCAATGGATAGGTGGCCTTTAAGTATTCTTTAAACCGATCAAAAGGCTCGTAATTAAATTCACCCAGACTTCCTGTAGAAACAGTAGGAATCTTTATTCCTCCTGAAAATCTTGACACAGCAGAATCATTTTTTGCTGGCTTCCAGCCTTCCCCTGCTCCTGAAAGATTTTTTTTAAAAGGATATGTATAAGTTTTAATCAAGACTACAGCAGCAAGAATAACAACAATTCCAAGAATGGTTAAAAGAACTTTTTTCATAGTGAATAGTTTCTGAATGGTTTGGTTCTTTAAAGATAGGAAAGTATTTGCTGATTAACAATTTTAAAGCTCAAGGTTTCAACTATTATCCTATAAAAAAGGCTGCTTCCTCAGAAACAACCTTAATTTTTAAATAAAAAATATACTTTTACTTACTTCCAGCCCAAAATATCCAATGGATAATATCACTCAAAACAAGTTCTGTATTTCCAAAATTACAATGGTTTTCAGCGTGATCGTTCTTTGTGTACATTTTGTAGGTAAGAGATTTTACATTAGGCAAAGCATCTATCACTCTTTTGTATAATTCAACAGGGATAAAGTGATCTTCATTAGAGCCTAGAAGTAAAAAGTCCTGGGTAATCTGTGATCCAATACTTTCCATTTCAAAACGTTGGGCCTTTTTGATATAATCGTAAGGTGTTTCCACATTCATACTGAACATTCCGTGCTGCATCGCCCATTTTACCAGAGGGTCAACTTCCATTTTCTTTTGAACAAGCTCATTTACCTTTTCTTTTTCTTCTGCCTCCATCAACATTCTTAATTCCTGAGGAACTTTGGTTAATATAACATCATAAAAACTAGGCATAATTCCCCAGGCCACTACCCTTTTGATACGATTTTCAAATGCTGCAGCTCTTGGTGCCAACATTCCTCCTAAAGACAGTCCAATTAAAGTTATATTCTCCAAATTATGGGCATCTAAAATAGCCTTAACGGGCTTTTCCCATTCATAGGTATAATAAATTCCGGATTCTCTTAAAGCACCTCCCTGTCCCGGGCCATCAAAAATATATACTGCAATGCCTTCGGATACTAAGCGTTGAACGACCGGTAAAAATTCTTCCATATAAGAGTCATTTCCTCCATGAATCATCACGGTATCTTTTATTTCCTGTTTAGGAAGGCAGATCCAAACGGGTAATTTTCCATTTTCATAGTCTACCTCATCCCGTCTGATTTCCTGTTCAAAAATAGCTTTGTGATAGTCATAAAATAGAGATTTTGATTTGGAATATAATCTCGATTTTTCCGGGGTTCCATCTGCTTCAAAAAACTCGGCCATTCTATAATACCCAATGGCTTTGGGAATCTGTTTTTCGGCTTCGGCTTCTTTAGCAAGAGAACTCATTTCCCTGACCCAATCTTCTGTGGTATTGATCCTTGATGCTATCGTTCTGATTTCTTCCAGATCTCCATCCCCCCACATTAAGGTTCTGTTCAGTTGAAAATTAAAATTGGCTTCATCATGCAATTGATACGTTCCTTTTTTCATTATGTTTCTATTTTGGTGAAAAAATGGTATGCTTTTATCTTTCAGCAATACCTTATGAGCTAAACTTTTTTCGAAATTAGTTTTTACGTTTAGCTTTTCTTTTCACCTGGATTAAAAAAGGATTATTTCTGCTGAGCTCTTACTTTGCTCAATTGCTGCTGGGTCATTCCCAGATATCCTGCAATATATCCAAGATTAATTCTCTGAAGCCAATCCGGATGGGCTGCTACAAAATCATCATAACGCTGATCTGTAGTTTTGACCTGGAGATCCATCAGCCGGCTTCCCATTGTGATCAAACTTTCAGCAAACAAATCTTCCATAAACTGCTGTATTTCGGGATTCTCTGATTTGAGCTTCAGAAGTTGGCGGTAAGGTAATCTGAATATTTCGCTGTGATCTTCTATCACTTCAATTCCAAATGGAACTGCTTTTCCGGACAGTACACTCGAAAAAAGCGCTATAAAACTCTGATCTGAGCTGATCCAATGGGTATGATCCTGTGCTTTTTCATCATAATAAAAGATCCTGGCAACTCCTTTTTTAATATAAAATAAGTCACGATGAACCTGATCAATATCCATCACGATCTCCTTTTTCCGATAGATATGGCTATCAAATAAATACATGAAGTTTTCAATAATCTTCAGATTCTTTTCACTGATCATTTTATATGCTTTTAATTGAATAACTTTAATATTAGAGACCCAACATCTCCTTTCATCCATTTACCGGATAAACAAGATTAATCATTAAAATATATTCAGAAGTGGAGATAAAATCTTAATAAACGGAGGATATTAATTCAATATTCCATTCATTTCAGTTAAAATGACAGGTTTTCCATCGGTGATTAAAATGGTATGTTCATGCTGTGCCATATAGCCGCCTTTGTTTCCTACCATTGTCCAGCCGTCTTTTAATTCTACAGCAAGATTTGAAGATGTGGAAATAAATGTTTCAATAGCCACCACAGAATTTTTCTTAAAACGTCTGGTATCAAAACGGTTTTTATAATTTAACAATTCATCAGGCTGTTCATGTAAACTTCTTCCTACTCCATGTCCGCCAAGATTTTTAATGACTTTAAAGCCTCTTTTCTTCGCCTCGGTTTCCATTAAGAATCCAATATCGGCTATTTTTACCCCTCCTTTGATAGTATCAATAGCTTTTTGAAGAATATCCCGGGAAGCATCCACCAATTTTTGATGGTCATTCACATCTTTTCCAACAATGAAAGAACCTCCGTTATCAGCCCAATATCCGTTAAGTTCAGCAGAAACATCAATGTTGATAAGGTCTCCTTCTTGTAAAACCCTTTGATCTGTAGGAATCCCATGGCAAAATTCGTTATCTACACTTATGCAAGTCCATCCGGGAAATCCATACGTAAGGTAAGGTGCGGACTTGGCTCCGAAATCAGCAAGAATTTTAGCTCCATACGCATCAAGTTCTTTTGTAGTCATCCCTGGCTGAGCATATTGCCTCATCTCTTTCAGGGTATAAGCCACTGCTTCACTCACTTTTTGCATTCCGATTAGCTCTTCACCGTTGGTAATTGACATAATTTTATTTTTGGGTTGGTATGAATTTCAATGCTAAGAAGTGTTAGCTACTGAAAAAGACAAAGTTAAAGAATATAAATTTCTTTTATTAAGAAAAGATGATGTTAATAGTTGTTATTGAAAATTGTCTTATCTCTCAATTCAGAAAGGTATGTGCTGTTTTTGAGAAAGTTTAGGCTAGTATTTTAAGTGGTCTTATGCTGGTAATTTTAGCTAATTGTTAATAAAAATGCCACACGAAAGGATTCGTGCGGCAGCTTGGGGGTAGCTTGGAAAATATTATTTAATAATTTTTTGAAAAAAAACTCTAAGATCAATTTCAGCAATAATAGGATCACATTTCTTATTAGAATCACTTTTAGATATTTTAGAGATATTACTCAAAATATCATCTATGTTCTCATAGATCATATTTCCCTTTATATTAAATTCAACTGTATTACATCTATTTTTATTATCCTGTATTTTAACACCTGAAGTGTATACATTTTTATCATATGGTAAAGGCATATAATAATATTTCATAAGATACTCATAATTAAAATCGTTATCGACTATAATCATCGATGGTTGAAACATATATTGATTGTGAAAATTTGTATGTAAAGTTATATTATAATCAGATTTCTTTTTATATTCAATACTTTGCTTAAATATAGCAAGAATTCCTTTATTATATTTTTTAGAAAAAAACATCAAGTTTACCAAATCTACATTTTTGTGTCTTTTATCAAAAATAAATCTTTCTTTATCTAAAATATAGAATACATCGAAATCTTTATTTTCAATTATTTTTACAAAGTTTGATTTTTGTGATTTTAAATTAATTGTCAACTTTTCCCCATCTATATCTGCCATTTGTAGTTGAGAAAACAAATTGATTGAAAAACCTAAAGCTAATAATAGTATTATTTTATTTAATTGTTTTGACTCCATATTTGGTCATTATTATGTTAAAATTTTCTTGAACAGTGGCATCATCTCTATATTGTACCCATCCTTTTATATAATTTTTGTTAGAAGTTTGATTAAAACCAGTAAAATCTTGGAACCTTATTTTTCCGCCTATAGGCCACAAACTTGAATAATCTCTATTTACAAAAATATCTCTGGACTTTACAAGTGATGATATTCCATTACCAAAAAGGTCATCATATTGAGCAGATTTACATGAACCCATAATCAAATTTTTATCTTTTTTTACATAATTAGCCACATCAATAAAACTATCTATGCTTTTTAATGTAACAGAAGATAATTTACTTTTATCCGTAATATATTGCTGTAAATGACTCCCTAAAATCTGATCCTTAGTTGTATAAAATCCAGTATCTCCTGCTACTTTATATCCATTTCTACCACTAATACTTAGGTCAGAAATCAATTGTCCGTTTCCATCGTAAACATATCGCTCACTTATTAATCCATGTGTGTTTATAAAGATGTTATTAGCCATACTATCCCCTAAATACGAAGATAATTTAGCTAAAGCATCTATAAGGCTAGTAGCATCAATTACATGCCATCCATATTGTTCAAAATCACTATTTACAAAATTACCAAGACCTTCTTTATCATTTCTTATAAAATTAAGAATAATATTTACCGCTTTATTTTCTGTAGCAAAACCACCTCCGTCATTATTCGCAAAATACATCCCATGGGCTCCCCCCATTCCATTATAACCGGATAAAGAACTATTAGGATCGTAATCGCAATTAAAAGCTGAATGTTCTCCATAGGTACCTCTAGGAGTATTCCCATCCGGGTCTATAAAATTAACAGGGTTATTAAATGCGTAATTATAAGGCGAGTGTCTTCTCATCTTTTCTGCATAAGCATCTACAACACCCCATCTTCCCAGATCAGGCATGTACATTCTTGCGCCATAATCATACATCCCCGTTTCCTGCACCTCTTTGCCATTGTACTTGTAGGCATTATAGCTTCCTAAACTAGACAGGAAAGAGTTCCCGATATGGTTTAATCCAAAAGGATAATAGTTATTGGTATCTGTAACTTCAAGAACGCCTGCACTGTTTTTAGCAAAATTGACCCTGATGTTTCTTCTTCAAAATATATAAACCATTACAATTGTAACGGTTTATATATAACCTGAAAGCCATAGATTTTGCAAAAAACTTATTATAATTTATTGTTTTATTGGCTGTACCATTGCCATGAGTATTATCATTATTATAAACAATATTAACAATCCTACATATCCTTTATAACTCTCTTTAAAATCATAATCTAAAAATCTTTCGTGCTTTATAAATAGTAAATTAACTATAAACATAATAATTGGTATTAATAAAAAGAAAATATATTTATATTGAAGGCTAAAATAACTTCCAAAAAAAATATTATCAATACTTGAAAGGTTTAAATTAATAAAACTTGAAATTATTACTACTAGCCAAAATTTTTCTGTTCCTCGATCTTTGTATTTAAATTTATCCATCCTTTTATATAAACAATCCAAATGGAAAATTAAATAATCTATATATTTTATCATCTTCTAATTATTGTTGCGGTCCTAATCCTAAATCATTGAAAATACTTCTGCCAGTTATAGCCTGATACCCCCCTGTAACAATACCATATCCCAAAGCAATACCCATAGTCCATGGGGTAGGTACTAAGCCGACTCCCGTCATCATATGGTTCATAACTCTCTCAGTATTTCCAATACTTCCACTTGAATATTGAGCCTCTGTAGCTACCAATGAGACAGCAGCTAAAGCATATCCTCCGTATTTAGCAACTTTACTTAAGGTTGCAGCTGTGGAAGGTTGCATTTTAATACCTGCTATCGTTGTCACCCTGTATGGTTTGGCATTGTTATTCAGTACAGTGTAATTTACTGAATAGTCAGGCCTTAATGCTTTATCTAAAGCATAAGCTCCAAAGCGAGCAACCGATTCACTTGTTATTACATGCCCTGAAACAAAATAACGATTATTTGCAACATCAGTAAAATTATTCTGAAGAGTATTACCTAAATTTTCAGTAATTTTAAACATATTAGCAACCATTTCCTGTGCTGTATTAGCATTTCCTGCAGCTCCACCTGTCCAGTATGTCAAATAACCATTAGGAGAAATACTTGAATATATTCCTTTTGCTTCCCACATGGCTCGTAAATCATCTAATAAAGAATATTTACCACTGCTATTGTTGGCTGATGTCTCTCCATTTCCCTTTACATGTATACCCCAAGAATAGCCGCCAGCACCAGCATCATTTGCAAAATACATTCCTAAAGAGCCAGACATTCCATTATAGCCGGATAAAGAGCTATTAGGATCAAAATCTCCATTAAATGCTGAATGATCTCCGTGAATATCTCTTGGATTGTAAGGAGCATTCCCATCCGGATCTATATAGTTGACAGGATTATTAAATGCATAATTATAAGGAGAATATCTCCTCATTATCTCTGCATAAGCATCTACAACACCCCATCTTCCCAGATCAGGCATATACATTCTTGCGCCATAATCATACATCCCAGTTTCCTGTACCTCTTTGCCATTATACTTGTAGGCATTATAGCTTCCTAAACTAGATAGGAAAGAGTTTCCAATATGGTTTAGCCCAAAAGGATAATAATTGTTGGTATCGGTAACTTCAAGAACGCCTGCGCTGTTTTTGGTAAAGCTTACCCTGGTATTTCCTAAATGATCTTTATACTAGTAAATATAGATAATTGTTAATAAAAATGCCACACGAAAGGATTCATGTGGCAGCTTGGGTTTATATTTTATCATTTGAAGTAATAGATCTTGTACTACAAACACCTCATCCCCAATATATTGGATCATTTAATTATCATAAAATATAATACCTAGAATGATATTATAGTCTTCACTACTAAAAATGGAACAGCTTTTTTTCTCTCCATCAATATAAGATAATCTTACATTTTCTAAATTTGAATTTTCCATTTCTTTTACCACCTCACGATGGCCTTCAAAATAGTTACCTAAATGAACACCCACACCCAATCTATCATTATAAATATTATATAGATGTTCTCTTGTTTGAACAAAAGAATCCATAATTATTTTATCTTTAATATTATTGATATAATATTCAACTTGATCTAGGTAATTTCTTATACTATATAATTCTTGTATTATTTTGTCTTCCATAATTTTTTATTTTAAATATGGCGTCCAAGTTCCAGAACCCCAAGGATTAATAACTTGAGCAACGTGAACAGGTCCAAAAACTTGAACTTCACCTTCACCATGCCTATCATAAAAAGATAATCTTGACATAGGAAAAGTTTGTTTTAAAATCACTCCTCCAGGTCCTCTTCTGGAGGCAGAATAAATAATTGTTGGTATCTATAACTTCAAGAACGCCTGAGTTGTTTTGGGTAAAGCTTACCTTATTACATAAGTGATTCTTACTGACAAATATGGTCATTTTCACAGTAGATTATGAAAAGAGGCCGTCTCAAAAGGACTGCCTCTTTTATTTATCAGCTCAAAGTCATGAGACTTTGCGCAGCAGGGCACGAGCATGATACTCGCGTCAGCGGAGGAAATCTCTTACCAACAGAAGATTCTTTTAATTAATATATTTTTGATAATAGAATAAAACTTAAAACAAAAAAAGTAATAATTCCAATAATAATTCCAAAACTTATCCATGCCCATTTACGTCTTACTTCTTTGGGTTCTTTATCGAATTCATCGAAATATTTTAAATATTTATCATTCTTAAAAAGTAATTTCTCATTAATAATCCATGGGATAGCCAATAATCCTATAACAAAAATCCATTTATATGAATTGCCTGGTCCCCAAACGAATTGCATAAATGCTTTCCCTAATATTGTTTGTAGAATATTGAATAACCCATACTCTATAAGGATTATTAACCCTCCAGTATGAATACCTGCAAATGCTATACTTTTACCATATAAGGGGTTATTAGATAAATTTAAGGCAATATCATCAATATGCTTAAACGAACTATTTTTTTTTTCTAAACCTTTTTTAAAAACTTTAATTTTAGTGATAGGACTAAAAATAAAGTTTAAAATATTTCTAAAAAAATATGTTGCTTTGATCTCGAATTGAAAAATAAAATAATGTATATAGTTCCAAATCCTTTCCATAGGTTTTCTATCTTAAATTCTTCTTGTTTATTGTTTTATAGGAGTAGCTTTATTTAACTTACCACTGGCCCATTCTTCCGCATAGTCTCCTCCATATACTCCTCCTACAATTCCTCCTATTATTCCTCCAATTGCTCCACCAATTGCTCCACCAGGTATTGCTCCAATTCCTTCAAACCAAACACCAATAGCAGCTCCTGCTTTCATACCCATCCAAGAACCAGCTTCAGCTCCTACCCAAGCTCCAGCCATACCTCCAGCAACATTTGCTGTTGCCACTTGAGCTCTAACACCAAATTTTCCCTCATCCTGGTAAACTCCATAACCTATTTGTCCTGCACTAATAGCATAACCTACATAGCCTGCTCTTTTAGCATATTTTCCATACATTGCAGTAGCTCTTACATAGTCGCTTCTTAATCCTATTAAAGATCCTCTGGCTCTTCCTGCATAGGCAATACTTCTCATTTGCCCAAGATTATCAATCCAATATCCATTATTGTAAAGAGCTGTTCTTCGCTTAGCAAGATAGTCAAATCCACCACCTATTGTAGTAGCTCCCCAATCTATCCAATTTTTATATGCATCTACTGGAGTATTATTTAGTTCTATCCTATGCATTATCCCAAGATCAGCATCTACATGCAACTCCCCATCTTTTCTATAAGAATTTTGAGTTGAAGAACCTGTCCAATATGTTAAATAACCACTAGGAGAAATACTGGCTTGAATTCCCCTTGCTTCCCACATTGATATCAAATCATTTAATAAAGAATAATCCCCAGTAATAGGACTACTTCCTTTTTGCTCCCATCCAAAACTACCTCCGCCATCACTGGCAAAATACATCCCGTGAGCTCCCACCATTCCATTATACCCGGATAGAGATGTATTAGGATCATAATCACCATTGAAAGCTGAATGTTCGCCATATGTACTTCTTGGAGAGTTTCCATCCGGATCTATATAGTTGACAGGATTATTAAATGAATAGTTATAAGGAGAATGTCTTCTCATTACCTCTGCAAGAGCAGCTACAACTCCCCATCTTCCCAGATCAGGTATGTTCAAAAAAAGCTTCCAATATGGTTTAACCCAAAAGGATAATAGTGGTTGTTATCTGTAACTTAATAACGCCTGCGCTGTTTTTGGTAAAGCTTACCCTGGTATTTCCAAGGTGGTCTTTGTACTCATAAATATAGATAATTGTTAATAAAAATGCCACACGAAAGGATTCGTGCGGCAGCTAGGGGAAAACATTCCCTCTTAGTAATAAATAACATGAAATGCAAAATAATCAGTAGCATTTGCTGTAATAGCACGTAATACTCCATTTGTTAATACTTATAAATTTGCATCTTAAATTTAAATACTTTTTACTTGCTTTTTATCATAGAATGCGCAGTTTGGATTTGAATAATCCATTAAATCTTTTTACCTCTTATCTATATAAAAATTAGAAATTATTTTATTAGAGAATAATGTATAGCCTTTTTCTTTTATTTCTTTCTTTTGTTTTTTTGTTAAATACTCATACGCCTTTGATACATCACAATATTCTAAATAATACTTATATGTTTGAAAAGAATCATAAGAGTATGAGTAAAACTTAAACTTTTGATTGGTTATATTATTAATATTTATTCTGACTTTATAATTTATTTTTTCATTTGGTTTTAAATAAACAAAACTATTCATAATACTATAATTTATTTTAGCATCTTTCATTTTCTTAATCTTGTTTATAATTCTCCAATTCTCAATTAAATTATCATATTTTTTTTTCTCCTTTTGATATTCTCTAGTTATTGAATCAAACTTAACAGGATCTACGTAGTCCTCTACATAATATGTTAATAATTCGTTATTATTTTGCTTTTCTATCATTAACATTAATGCTAAAAAAGGGAAATCTCCTTCATATTCCTGATAATTAAAACATTCAGGTTCATATGGCCGTAAAAAGCTTTTATCCAATGGAAAAGCGTAGTTTTCAGAAGAATTATTAACTATAGTAATATCTGCAATCTTATCATCGAAATCTAGCTTGAGTTCTAGTTTTATCTGCGAAAAAAGATAATTCCCACAAAAGGAAAATATTATAAAAAATGTAGTTTTCATTATTTCTTGAGTTGTATTAATTTTTGATTATAAATATTATTCCACTCGAACTTTAATCGATTATAGTAAATACTTACTTTATCAATAATTGATTGATCATATCCTGATCCTAAATTTTTCACGTTATAATAAAACGAAGCTGCTTCAAGACCTGAAAAGCCACACCACTTTGTACTTCCCATCCTAAGTTCCCAATCCAACCCCATAGTCTCTTGAAAAAAATCAAATGCCCTAGTACTTTTCTCTGGAGTACGAGTTACACGATTAAAAGTATCTCTAAAAAATAAGTTTGCAAAAACATGACCATACATTTCATGCCCCAGTGTAAAAGCATAACTAAGTATATTTGAAATGTTATTCATATTTATTAGAACCTCTTTTCCTCTTGTAACCCCAGGAGAATTAATCGTAGAATCCTCCTTAAAACCAGCTCCTGTTATTGCAAATATCTCAGCTAATGCTGGAACTTTTTTAAGTAGGGCATCTTTATCATTATATTTCGCCTTAGTATTAATTGGATCATCCCATCCAGCTTTTTTCAACTGCTCTACCATAGAAAACAAATTCCCTACACTTCC
>NZ_JBYPZJ010000021.1:0-2500 GCF_057815135.1 Chryseobacterium sp. II3a
CGTCTAATGACGCTCTAAAATGAGATGTTCCAGCCGCACCTTCCGGTACGGCTACCTTGTTACGACTTAGCCCTAGTTACCTGTTTTACCCTAGGCAGCTCCTGTTACGGTCACCGACTTCAGGTACCCCAGACTTCCATGGCTTGACGGGCGGTGTGTACAAGGCCCGGGAACGTATTCACCGCGCCATGGCTGATGCGCGATTACTAGCGATTCCAGCTTCATAGAGTCGAGTTGCAGACTCCAATCCGAACTGAGACCGGCTTTCGAGATTTGCATCACATCGCTGTGTAGCTGCCCTCTGTACCGGCCATTGTATTACGTGTGTGGCCCAAGGCGTAAGGGCCGTGATGATTTGACGTCATCCCCACCTTCCTCTCTACTTGCGTAGGCAGTCTCACTAGAGTCCCCAACTTAATGATGGCAACTAGTGACAGGGGTTGCGCTCGTTGCAGGACTTAACCTAACACCTCACGGCACGAGCTGACGACAACCATGCAGCACCTTGAAAAATGTCCGAAGAAAAGTCTATTTCTAAACCTGTCATTTCCCATTTAAGCCTTGGTAAGGTTCCTCGCGTATCATCGAATTAAACCACATAATCCACCGCTTGTGCGGGCCCCCGTCAATTCCTTTGAGTTTCAAACTTGCGTTCGTACTCCCCAGGTGGCTAACTTATCACTTTCGCTTAGTCTCTGAAACTTACGTCCCAAAAACGAGTTAGCATCGTTTACGGCGTGGACTACCAGGGTATCTAATCCTGTTCGCTCCCCACGCTTTCGTCCATCAGCGTCAGTTGTTGCTTAGTAACCTGCCTTCGCAATTGGTGTTCTAAGTAATATCTATGCATTTCACCGCTACACTACTTATTCCAGCTACTTCAACAACACTCAAGACTTGCAGTATCAATGGCAGTTTCACAGTTAAGCTGTGAGATTTCACCACTGACTTACAAATCCGCCTACGGACCCTTTAAACCCAATAAATCCGGATAACGCTTGCACCCTCCGTATTACCGCGGCTGCTGGCACGGAGTTAGCCGGTGCTTATTCGTATAGTACCTTCAGCTACTCTCACGAGAGTAGGTTTATCCCTATACAAAAGAAGTTTACAACCCATAGGGCCGTCGTCCTTCACGCGGGATGGCTGGATCAGGCTCTCACCCATTGTCCAATATTCCTCACTGCTGCCTCCCGTAGGAGTCTGGTCCGTGTCTCAGTACCAGTGTGGGGGATCACCCTCTCAGGCCCCCTAAAGATCGCAGACTTGGTGAGCCGTTACCTCACCAACTATCTAATCTTGCGCGTGCCCATCTCTATCCACCGGAGTTTTCAATATCGAATGATGCCATTCAACATATTATGGGGTATTAATCTTCCTTTCGAAAGGCTATCCCCCAGATAAAGGCAGGTTGCACACGTGTTCCGCACCCGTGCGCCGCTCTCTCTGTTCCGAAGAACAAATACCGCTCGGCTTGCATGTGTTAGGCCTCCCGCTAGCGTTCATCCTGAGCCAGGATCAAACTCTCCATTGTATGTTTGTCTGACTCACTCAAAGTTTTTAACGCTTTAGTTTTTCCTTACTTGGTTGTTATATTGTATGTCAATGATCTTTATATCTTCCGCTTTGTAACGAAGCAATCTTTCTGTCAGTGTCGCTCCGTATTTGCGAGTGCAAAAGTAAAACTTTATTTTGTAATGACCAAATGTTTTGAAAGAAAATTTTAAAGTTTTTTAAGTAACCTTAACCTCTTTCATAACCCTCAATCTCTCTACTCCTGCGCTCCCTTAATTGGGACTGCAAAGATACAAACTCTTTTTTAACTCACAACTTTTATTGGATAAAAATTAAAAGTTTTTTTTTCGTTTGTTATCTTAGTAGATCTTACTGTTTCTGCCCATCTAAAGGCCCTTCTGCGCTTACTGATACTCTCGTTTTCAGTGGGGCAAAGATAGAGACTTCTTACATCCCCCGCAACTTTATTTAACATAAAGTTTACATCAGTATTACATTTGTGGATAAGTATTATAGATAACATATTGGTTTATTTATATTTATATACTATTTTATACTTATCCACAATTAGTATAGACAACCCTGAATACAATAACAAAGGTTGAACTAATCTATAAATCTGCTATTTTTTCTAAAAAATTCGAGTGACAGGTTATCAATACAAATGATAACTGGAACCAGAAACCTGGGATTTTTAAATAATATTTTGGAGATTATATGGGTTGAAGATAATAATGGATAAATTAATATAGATTGATAAGAATAGAATTATAGAATAAGGTATAGAAGATATTATTATAGACATGATTGAGATAAATAGGTTTTGGCTAAAGCCAATGGGAAGGACCTATTTTATTTGAGTGTGGCTAAAGCCCACTACTATTGATGGACTTCTATTTGTTTAGATAATAATGAAAGTCTATTGTAAAGAATTAGTTCTTGAAATCCTTACAGGAGATCTAATACGAATACAACAGGAATAGAT